>NZ_SCOT01000009.1 GCF_005502465.1 Sphingopyxis sp. L1A2A | reverse complement strand
CCCCTAACCCCTCCCTTACCGGGTGGGGGATTCAGTTCGATCTCCGCCGCGCCTGCTCGGCCTTGAGCGCCGCCGACGGCTCGCCTTTCAGATCACCATAACCCAGCGGTTCGCCGCAGCCCGGACACACCATTGCCGTCCCGACATCGGTGCCGCAGGCGCGGTGGATGTAACGCATCGCCGGCCCGCCGCCGGTCTCGCCTTCGCGATATGCCCAGCGTTCGGCCCAGCCGCGCATCGCATAAAGCACGTCGAACAGATCCTTGCCCTTGTCGGTCAGCCAATATTCGTAGCGGACGGGACGCTCCTGATACGCGCGGCGCTCGACCACGCCTTCGCTCTCGAGCAGCTTGAGCCGCGCCGACACGAGCTGCGGGCCAAGCCCGGTGTTCGCGGCGATGACCTCGAACCGCCGGTTGCCAAAGAATAGGTCGCGCAGGATGAGCAGCACCGCACGATCGCCAAGCAGCTCGGCCGAGCGGCCGACGGGGCAAAAGGTCGCTGACAGATCGGTGCGTTTGGGCATCGACCGTCCTTCATTCCCGTCATTGCGAGCGAAGCGAAGCAATCCAGAGCGGTTTACGCCACTCTGGATTGCTTCGCTTCGCTCGCAATGACGACGTTTTGCCTAGCCTCGGCACTCTACGCTCCCTTCACCGATCAAAATTTCCCTTGTCACTATGATTATCATAGTTACTATCAAGCGCAAGAGGAGAGTCACTCATGCCCAATCCCGCAGCCGTCATCATCGGGGCCGGCGACGCCACCGGCGGCGCCATCGCCCGCGCCTTCGCCGCCGAAGGCCTCACCACCTGCGTCAACCGCCGGACACGCAACGCCGATCAGCTCGAGGCGCTGGCGCAGTCGATCCGCGACGACGGCTTGGCGGCCCGCGCCTTCCCCGCCGACGCGCGCGACGAAGCGGCGATGATCGCGCTGTTCGATCAGGTCGAGGCCGAGGTTGGCCCCATCGAGGTCGCGGTGTTCAACATCGGCGCCAACGTCAATTTCCCGATCGGCGAAACGACGGTGCACGTTTACACCAAGGTCTGGGAAATGGCGTGCCTCGGCGGCTTCCTGATGGGGCGCGAAGCGGCCAAGCGGATGACCCCGCGCGGCCGCGGCACGATCATCTTCACCGGCGCGACCGCATCGTTGCGCGGCGGATCGGGTTTTTCCGCTTTCTCGGGCGCGAAAGCAGCGCTCAGGATGCTCGCGCAGGCGATGGCGCGCGAACTCGGGCCGCAGGGCATCCACGTTGCCCACACCGTCATCGACGGCGCGATCGACACCGACTTCATCAAGGGCCGCCATCCCGATTTTGATAACGCCAAGGCGCAGGATCTGATCCTCAACCCGGCCGCGATCGCCGCCAATTATGTGATGCTTCATCAGCAGCCGAAAAGCGCCTGGACGCACGAACTCGACCTGCGCCCCTGGGGAGAAAAATGGTGACCAGAACCCTCGAACTGATCTTCGATTTCGGCAGCCCCAACGCCTATCTGTCGATGAAGGCGCTGCCCGAACTGCTTGACCGCACCGGCGCCGACCTGATCATCACCCCCTGCCTGCTCGGCGGCATTTTCAAGGCGACGGGCAACAAGGCGCCGATGATCCAATATGCCGACGCCCCGGCCAAGCTCGCTTATGAAAATCTGGAAATGCGGCGCTTCATCGAAAAGCATGGCCTGAACAAGTTCCGCATCAACCCGCATTTCCCCGTCAACACGCTGACGATCATGCGCGGCGCGATCGTCGCCGACGACGAAGGCGTTCTCGACGATTATATCGACGCGGTGAACCGCGCGATGTGGGAAGACGGGCTGAAGATGGACGATCCGGAGGTGATCGCGGCGTTCCTGTCGGCCAACGGCTTCGACGGCCCGGCGCTGCTCGCTCGAACGCAGGAGCCCGAGATCAAGGCGAAGCTGGTCGCCAACACAGAGGCCGCGGTCGCCCGCGGGGTGTTCGGCATCCCGACCTTTTTCGTCGATGGCGAGATGTTCTTTGGCAAGGACAGGCTTGGTCAGGTCGAAGCAGCGCTGCTCACGTAAACACTTCCGTCATTGCGAGCGAAGCGAAGCAATCTCCAGCTATGTCGGGCTTTCCGGCAGCTGGAGATTGCTTCGTCGCTACGCTCCTCGCAATGACAGCGACCAAAATCGTCGCCTACGAAAAATCCAGCTGAATGATGTCGCGCGGCGTCGCCCGACAATACATCTCGATCGCGCGCGCGCCGTCGGGATAGGTCGCGGTCATCGCGGCGCGGATCCGCCAGCCGCCATTGCCCTGTTCGAGCGACACCAGCTTGTCATAGGACAGCCGTGTGCCGCCGGTGACGCCGATCTGCCGCGCCGCGTCGGTCATGCAATTCTGCACCGACGGCCGCGCAGCGCTCGGCAGCCCGCTGAGGTTCGCGCTCAACGTCGCCGGTCCGCGTGCCGGATGCGTCGTCGCGGCGCTGTCGTCGGCGGTGCCATCGGGCTTCTTCTTTTTCTGACTCGCGAGCAGCGCGATCAACCCGCCCGCGACGACAATGCCACCGATGATCAGCCCCGTGCTTGGCCCTTTCTTTTTCTCGGGCTCCGGCTGCGGCAACGGCACCAAGTTGCGATAACCATAAGCGAATTCGGCGCGGCAGCCCTTGTCCACCCAGATGAAATCGCTGGTATAACCCCATTGCCGCCCAGCGTTGCACTTGCCGCCAAGTTTGCGCAGCAATTCGACGCGGCCGTTCGTCGGAACATTGCATTGCTGATATTTATAGCTCCACGATTCGCAGTTCAGCGTCCCCGCATAATCGTCGACCGGCTGCGGCAACGGGGTCGGATAGCCGCCGCTATTGGCATAACCATAAGCGAATTCGGCGCGGCAACCGCCCGACACCCAAATCTGGTTCGCGGTCCAGCCCCAGTCGCGCCCCTTTGAGCAGCGCCCGCCGATCACGCGCAGCAAGTCGACGCGATTGTCGGTGCGCACCGTGCAACGCTGGGTCTTGTTGCTGCGAGATTCGCAGCGGATCGTCCCTGCATAACCATCATAACCGGGCCGCGGCGGCTGGATCTGCGGACCACCCGGCGGTGGATAGGGATAGGTCGATTGCGGCATCGCCGGGACGGCCAGCTGGCTGGCGATCAACCCCGCTGACGTAACGATCGTGACGACATTATTCCGCATGACCTTCTCCCCTGTGAAAAGCCGCTTCAGTTCGCACTGCCCTGGTCGAACCCGGATATCGCGGAGGATAGTTTCATATTCGGGACCGGAAAGCCACGGCGAATACGGTCTGACGGACATGGCAGCGTTTAGCCCCGCTTGCGCCCCTGCGCCCGTGCGCTAAAGACAGCCGATGGATCAAATCGTCATTCGCGGCGGCCAGCGACTCAAGGGCCGTATCCCCATCTCCGGCGCCAAGAATGCGGCGCTCACCCTGCTGCCCTGCGCGCTGCTCACCGACGAGCCGCTGACGCTGCGCAACCTGCCGCGGCTCGCCGACGTCGACGGCTTTGGCCATCTGCTCAACCAGCTCGGTTGCTCGACGACGATCGAGGGATCGCGGCCCGAGGATTTCGGCCGCGTGATGACCGCGCGCACGACTACGCTGACCTCGACCGTCGCGCCCTATGACATCGTCCGCAAGATGCGCGCGTCGATCCTCGTCCTGGGCCCGCTGCTGGCGCGCGCGGGTGAGGCGACCGTGTCGCTGCCCGGCGGCTGCGCGATCGGCAACCGCCCGATCGATCTTCACCTGAAAGCCCTGGAAGCCTTTGGTGCTCAGATCGAGCTGACCTCGGGTTATGTAAAGGCCGTCGCACCCGGCGGACGGCTCGCGGGCGGCAAGTTCACCTTTCCTGTGGTGTCGGTCGGCGCGACTGAAAATGCCCTGATGGCGGCATCGCTCGCCAAGGGCACCTGCGTCCTCGAAAACGCCGCGCGCGAGCCCGAGATTGTCGACCTGTGCAACTGCCTGGTCGCGATGGGCGCGCATATCGACGGCATCGGCACCGAAACGCTGACCATCGAGGGCGTCGATCGGCTCCACGGCGCGACGTACCGCGTCATGGCCGACCGGATCGAAGCGGGCAGCTATGCCTGCGCCGCGGTGATCACCGAAGGCGACGTTGAACTGGTCGGCGCGAAGGCCGACGAGATGGAAGCGACGCTGAGCGCGCTGCGCCAGGCTGGCGCGACGGTCGAGGAAACCAAGACCGGCATCCGCGTTGCGATGTCGGGCCGCGCCGAACCCGTCACCCTGTCGACCGCACCCTATCCCGGCTTTGCGACCGACATGCAGGCACAGTTCATGGCGATGGCGACGCTCGGCAAGGGCGCCAGCCTGTTCACCGAAACGATCTTCGAGAACCGCTACATGCACGTTCCCGAGCTTGCCCGCATGGGCTGTGACATTGATGTGCGCGGCCGCAGCGCGGTGGTGCGCGGGGTCGATCACCTCGTCGGCGCGCCCGTGATGGCGACCGACCTGCGCGCCTCGATGAGCCTGATCATTGCGGGTCTGGCGGCAGAGGGAACGACCGAGGTCAACCGCGTCTATCACCTCGATCGCGGCTACGAGCGGCTGGAAGAGAAATTGCAGGCGGTCGGCGCCGACATCGAGCGGATCAGCGCGGGGTGACGCTTTTCGTCAAATGCTCGGCGCGGCCATAGGGACCGTGCGCCGTGCCTTTGATCCAGTCGCCGAGCAGCTTCAAATAGCCGTCGGTAATCCGCGTACCGCTGCGCGATCCGTCGGCATTGGTTCGATACTCGAACATGCCATGGTCGGTTTCAGGAAAAAGATAGACATCGACCGGCTTGCCGTCCTTCGCCAGCCCGAGCAGCGCGCCACGCGTCGTTTCGATCGGTGCCTCGCGATCCTCTCCGGCCAGCACCCACAGTAGCGGGGTATCGAGCTTTTTGAGCGCCGCAAGCGCATCATAGTCCCAGATCAGTTCCAGATTGTCGAAGCGCGCGCGGCCGACGCGGCGCAGTTCGTCGTTCGACATGCGCAGTATGGCGCCGCTATGCTCGCCCGCAATCGTCGCCGTCCACTGTTTGCCCGCCATGTCGCGGCGCACGGCGTCGAGTTCGTCATACCCCGCGGCAAAATTCGACAGCAGCAGCTTGCTTGTCGCCGCAGACAGCCGGTTGACGAGCTGCACGGCATCATCGCCCCGCCCCGCTGCCCGTACTTCCGAAACCAGCTGCTCGCGATCCTCCTCGATCGGCGACGCGACAAGGCCGAAACCGACCGCGACAAAATCAGCCTTCGTCAACGTCGCAGCGCGCGGTGCGACCCAGCCGCCCTGGCTGCCGCCGAAAAACCCGGCGCGGCCCACACGCCCCGTCGTCATGCTCCGCGCCTGATCGAGCGCCTGCGCCGCATCGGCGGCGAGCAGTTCGAAATTCTGCGTATATTCACCTTCCGACGCGCCCGTCCCGCGCTTGTCATAGACGAACACTGAAACGCCCTGCGCCGCCATCGCATAGCCGTAGACACCGCCGATTGGCGACGTGCGCTCCGATCCGTGTACCATCACCACGAGCGGTCGCTTGGCATCAGCCGCGCCCGGCGGCTCGATCAGCACGCCCGATATCTTTGACCCCACGCTGTCGAACGTCGTCGGCGTTTCGCGAAACGCAATCGGTTTCCACGTCCGGCCTTGGACGCTCACCTTGCCGGTGCCGCACGCCAGCGGCGCGCCCGCATCCGACGTCGCGCCGCGGCGACCGTCGCGAAACAGGTAACGAAGCCCCGGAGCGGGGATCGACGGCAGCGGCACGAGCACAACGAAATCGCCATCGGGCGCTGCATAGGTGCCGGGCTGGCAGTCGGTCTGGGCGACGGCAGGGGCGGACACGAGGGTGGCAAGTAGGACGAGCGTAGTGGCGAGACGTTTCATGTCGCCGACCTATCGAAACGACGCACCGGTGACAACCTGAGCTGAACCTAAGTCTCGCGCTCCACGGGAACCGACACCGTGTTGCCGCTGACCGAAGGCCGGTCTGGCCGTTTCGCCACCGCAATCACCAACCCGATCAGCGCGACCAGTCCGCCGCCGATCGACAGCGGCGCCCAGCGATAGCCCTCGAACAACGTCGAAAACCCCATCGCGATGATCGGGATCAGGACGCTCGACCATGCCGCCTGCCCCGGGCCGACGGCGCGAATGATATTGAAATAGAGCGGGAAGGTCACCGCGCTGGCAATCACGCCAAGATAGAACACGCCGCCAAGATAGCCCGGGGTCATTTCGATCGTCGGCGGCCCCACGGTCATCCAAGCGAACAGCGCATCGCCCAGCGCGCCGAATAGCATCGCCCACGCGATCATCACCGCCATCGACTGCTCGCGCGCGATGCTCGAACCCTGCATCACATTCGAAGCCGATGCGCTCATCACCCCGCACAGGGTCAGTACGGTCCCGATCAGCACTTCGCCCGCGCCGACATTGGCGGCGCGATATTCGTGGAGGATCATCATGCCGACCCCGACGATCGCGATCCCGGCGCCGAGCAGAAAGCGCCCCTCGACCCGCGTCTTCAGGAAAGCGCGGCCGAGCAATGTGTTGGGGACGATCAGCAAAGCAAACAGCACCGCAACCAGTCCCGATGTAATGTGCTGTTCGGCGCGATAGACGAAGTTGAAATTGAGCGCGAACTGCGCGAGGCCCAGCAGCGCGGCAAAGCCCCAGCCCGCCCCCGACAGCGTCAACCGCTCGCGCCGCCATGCCGCATAGGCAAACATCGCCGCCGCCCCGACAAAGAAGCGATAGGCGACCGACCAGCTCGGCGGAACGACACCAAGCTGCCCGGTGATGACGATCCACGTCGATCCCCAGATCAGGGTGACGAACAGGAACGGAAAAAGGACGCGCGGCGTCAGCAGGCCGGGCTGCGCGCTCATAGCGCCGCGATCGCGGCCGCCAGCGGCGCGACCGCCTTCGCATCCTGATCCCAGCTGACGACCAGGCGCGCCGCGCCTTCGCCCCAGTCATAGAAATCGAAGCCGGCGCCGCGCAGTTTCGCCGCCTCGGCCGCGGTCAGGCGCACGAACAATTCATTCGCCTCGACCGGATGCATCAGCCGGTCGCCGCACGCCATCGCCAGCGTCGCCGCCCCGGCGTTGGCGGCGCGCGCGTTGGTCAGCCACAGGTCGTTCGTCAGCATCGCGCGGATCTGCGCCGCGACAAAGCGCCCCTTGCTGAGCAGGTGCCCGCCGCGCTTCTTCAGTTCGCGAACTCCCGGCCCGCCGCTGCCACCAAAGAACACGATCGCCTCGGCCATCATCGCGCCATTTTTGGTAAAGCCGAACGACAGCGCATCGACCCCGGCGCGCCAGGTGACGTCGGCGGGGGCGCAGTCCAGATAGGCGACGGCATTGGCAAAGCGCGCGCCGTCCATGTGCAGCTTCATGCCCTTGCTCTTGGCAATCTCGCTGATCTCGCCGATTTCCTGCGCCCGCCAGGCCAAGCCATATTCGGTCGCGTTGGTGATGCTGATCGCCGCCGGCTGGACCTGATGCACATCCTGCCGGATGCCCGCAATCCGGGCTTTCAACGCCGCAGCGTCGATCTTGGCGCCGCGCCCGGGCAGCGTCATCAGCGTGGCGCCGCCCGAATAAAAGGTCGGCGCACCACATTCATCGACCTCGATATGCGCCTCTTCGTAACAGAGAATGCCCTGCCACGGCCGCACAAAATGGGCGAGAATGATGCTGTTGGCCGCGGTCCCGGTGGGAATCCACACGACTTCGCAATCGCATTCGAACAGCTCGGAAAAGGCCGCGTCGAGCGATTGACTGAGCGCGTCGCCATCATAGGCCGTGTCGACATGATTGGCCGCCGCCAGGGCGTCCATCACCGCCGGATGAACCGTGGCGGCATTGTCGGAGAAAAAACGGGTCGCGGTCACGACTCGCCCCTTAGCGCAGGTCCGGGCGCCATGCTAATGCTACATTGTGGTCGCGTTTCGTCAGGCGGATCGTGCCCAAACTTTACAGCTGCTGATCCGCCGAAGGCTGCCGATATATCCATTTGCTGAACGTGCGCGACTTGCGAACAAGATAGCGGCCGGGCCATATCATCCCGGTCCGCACGCCGTCGCGATTGATCAGCAAACCGACGCGCGGAAAGGCCACCCGGCAGGGGCGCCATTCATAGTCGGGATTGTCCAAGGTCGGTTGATTCTGCATCGCTTCATACTCGCTATATGCCCGCCCCTGGCTATTTTCTTACATATTCTCACTAACTTACCGTTCTATGGCTATCATCGCCATGTGGCAAAGTCATGACGCCATCACGCGGGACGGCGCGGCCGGTTCCCGTCCCGGCGCGGTGTCGCACCGAATATGCGACGAAGCGATCCCGGCCTGTTCAGCCCGGAACGATTCGGTCGGTGACGATGACGTCGGGGCCGCGGTCGGCCCCCGGCTCAGCGGTCGCGCTTGGCGAGCAGTTTCAGGCGCAGCGCGTTCAGTTTGATGAACCCCGCCGCGTCCTTCTGATCATAGGCGCCGGCATCATCCTCGAACGTCACATGGCGTTCGCTGTACAGGCTGTTCGGCGACTTGCGGCCGACGACGCTGGCGTTGCCCTTATAGAGCTTGAGCCGCACGGTGCCGCTGACCTTTTCCTGGCTGTGGTCGATTGCCGCCTGCAGCATTTCGCGCTCGGGCGCGAACCAGAAGCCGTTGTAGATCAGCTCGGCATATTTCGGCATCAGCTCGTCTTTCAGATGCGCGGCGCCGCGG
Organism: Sphingopyxis sp. L1A2A; assembly: GCF_005502465.1. Lineage (GTDB taxonomy): Bacteria > Pseudomonadota > Alphaproteobacteria > Sphingomonadales > Sphingomonadaceae > Sphingopyxis. Next base: position 102,110 of record NZ_SCOT01000009.1, on the reverse strand, counting down.
TCGAGGGTGATGCTTTCGATACCGCGGTGGGCGCGCGCATAGATTTCGCCGCCCGGCGTTTCGTACATGCCGCGCGATTTCATGCCGACGAAGCGGTTCTCGACCAGGTCGAGGCGGCCGATGCCATGTTTGCGGCCGAGATCGTTCAGCGCCGCGAGCAAGGTCGCGGGCGACATCGCTTGGCCGTTCAGCGCGACGCCATCGCCGCGCTCGAAATCGACGGTGATATATTCGGGGGTGTCCGGCGCATCCTCGGGATTGACGGTGCGCGAATAGACATAGTCGGGGGTCTCGTCCCACGGGTTTTCCAGGACTTTGCCCTCCGACGAGGTGTGGAGAAGGTTGGCGTCGGTCGAAAACGGGCTTTCGCCGCGCTTGTCCTTGGGCACGGGAATCTGGTGCTGCTCGGCAAATTCGATCAATGCGGTGCGGCTCGCCAAATCCCATTCGCGCCACGGCGCAATCACCTTGATGTCGGGGTTCAGCGCATAGGCCGACAGCTCGAACCGCACCTGATCATTGCCCTTGCCCGTCGCGCCATGCGCCACCGCGTCGGCGCCGGTTTCCTGCGCAATCTCGACCAACCGCTTGGAAATCAGCGGCCGCGCGATCGAGGTGCCGAGCAGATAATCGCCCTCGTAGCGCGCATTGGCGCGCATCATCGGAAAGACGAAGTCGCGGACAAATTCCTCTTTCAGATCATCGATATAGATATGTTCGGGCTTGACCCCCATCATCACCGCCTTGGCGCGCGCGGGTTCCAGTTCCTCGCCCTGCCCCAGATCGGCGGTAAAGGTCACCACTTCGCAGCCATAAGTGACCTGCAGCCACTTCAGAATGACGCTGGTATCGAGACCGCCCGAATAGGCGAGGACGACGCGCTTGAAGGACTCGGACATGATGACACCTTTGGCGTATGAGGACAGACGCGGGCGCGGCTAGCAGCCCGCCGCGCAGCGCGCAACCGGCGCCTGTATGGTACCGCTCCGGCGTGCTTTATTCGCTTGGCCGCCCTCGCCGCCGCCGCTAGTATCAAATGATACCTTATAACGCCGAAGAGGATCCTCATGCGCCTGACCCTTGCCCTGACCTTCGCCGCTCTCGCCGCCTTAAACACCGTCAGCCCGGCCGCCGCCGAAGAGGGCATGTGGACTTTTGACGGCGTTCCCACCGACGCGATCCGCAAGGCCTATGGCTGGGCGCCCGACCAGCAATGGCTCGCGCGGACTCAGGCGGCCGCAGTGCGGCTGACCGGCGGCTGCTCGGCCTCCTTTGTGTCGAGCGAGGGGCTGATCCTGACCAACCATCATTGCGTCATCGGCTGCCTGCAAAACCTATCGACCGCCGACAGCGATCTGGTTGCCGGCGGGTTCAACCCCGCCGACCGCGCGCGCGAACGCAAATGCCCGGGACAACAGGCCGAGGTCGTCACGTCGATCACCGACGCCACCGCCGACATTCAGGGCGCGATCGGCACGCTGACCGGCGAAGCACTGGTCAAGGCGCGCGACGCGCGGATCGCCGAACTGGAATCGGCGGGCTGCACCGATCGCGATAAGACGCGCTGTCAGGTTGTGACTTTGTTCGGCGGCGGCCAGTACAAGCTGTATAAATATCGCAAGTACAGCGACGTCCGCATCGCCTGGGCGCCCGAATTCCAGGCGGCCTTCTTTGGCGGCGACCCCGACAATTTCAACTTCCCGCGCTATGCGATGGATGCCGCGTTCCTGCGCGCCTATGAAGACGGCAAGCCGGTGGCGACGCCGGTGCATCTCAAATGGAACCCACGCGCGCCGCAAGCCGGCGAAATCACCTTCGTCGTCGGCAACCCCGGCTCGACCCAGCGCCTGCTGACCGAAACCCAGCGCGAATTCCAGCGCAGCGAACGCCTGCCGTTGACCCTGATCCTGCTGTCCGAGTTCCGCGGCCGCCTGATCGCCGAGATGGACGAAAGTCCGGCAAAGACACGCGAGGGCGGCGACGAGCTGTTCGGTTATGAAAATAGCTTCAAGGCGCTGTCGGGGCAGTTCCGGGCGCTCAACGATCCGGCCTTCACCGCCAAGCTGACCGCCGAAGAAGCCGATCTGCGCGCGCGGGTAAAGGGCAATGCCGAAATCGGTGATCCCTGGTCCGAAATCGGCACAGCGATGGCCGAACGGCGCAACACCTATTTCGACAGCGTGTTCCTGCAAAGCGGCCCCGCCAGCTATTCGACACTCGCGGGTTACGCGCAGACGCTGGTGCGCGCCGCGGCCGAACGCGGCAAGCCGAACAATGAACGCCTGCCCGGCTTTACCGATTCGGCGCTGCCGCTGACCGAAAAGCGGCTGACCGATCCGGTGCCGACCTATCCCTGGCTGGAAGAACTGGGGGTCAGCTTCTGGGCCAGCAAGGCGCGCGAATATCTGGGCGCCGACAATGCAGACGTCAAAATGCTGCTGGGCAAGGAAAGCCCCGAAGCCCTCGGCAAGCGGCTGGTGACCGGAACGAAGCTGGCCGACCCCGCTTACCGCAAACAATTGTGGGAGGGCGGCGCGGCCGCGATTGCGGCGTCGGACGATCCGATGATCCGTTTTTTTGCCGCGCTCGATCCGCGCGCCCGCGCGATCAAAACGGCGTTCGACCGCGACTATGACGCGCCGGTTACCGCGGCGCAGGCGCGGCTCGCAAAGGCACGTTTCGCGGCCTATGGCGACAGCCTCTATCCCGACGCGACCTTCACGCTGCGGCTGTCCTATGGCCAGGTCAAGGGGTGGGACGAGCGCGGCAAGCCGGTCGCGCCGACGACGGTGATGGGCGGCACCTATGACCGGGCGACGGGTCAGGCGCCCTATCAACTCGCCAAGGGCTTCGTCGATGCCGAAAGCCGGATCGACAAGGCGGCGGTGTATAATTTCGTCACCACCAACGACATCATCGGCGGCAATTCGGGATCGCCGGTGATCGCGCGCGACGGCAGCGTGATCGGCGCCGCCTTCGACGGCAACATCCACTCGCTCGGCGGCAATTTCGGCTATGACGCGACGCTGAACCGCACCGTCGTCGTGTCGAGCGCGGCGGTGCAGCAGGCGCTGGAGAAAATCTGGCCCGCCCCGGCGCTGGTGGCCGAACTTGCAGGCAAGCGCCCGCGGCGCTGACCGCGCGGCAAGTCCAGCGGGTTCGCTGCGCGCGACCCCGCTGGACTTGGATTTTCCCCGCCAAACCGCTATTTCGATCGCGGGAGACACGCGATGGCCAAAACCGAAATCAAGACCAAAGCCACTGAAGTCGGCGTCGCCGACTTCATCGCCGCGGTGCCCGAAGCGCGACGGCGCAAGGAGGCCGCGGTGGTCGATGCGATCCATCGCCGCGTGACCGGGCTCGAACCGAAAATGTGGGAGCCGTCGATCATCGGGTACGGTAGTTATGACTATACATATGACAGCGGCCATTCGGGAACGATGTGCCGCGCCGGGTTCAGCCCGCGCAAGGCGGCGCTGACGCTGTATCTGATGGGTAATTACTGCAATCGGCAGGGCGAAGCCGACGCGTTGTTCGCGCGGCTCGGCAAGCACAAGACGGGCAAGTCCTGCCTGTATATCAACAAGCTGGCCGACGTCGATGTCGATGTGCTGGAACAGTTGGTCGCGCTCAGCTGGGACAGCATGAACGAGCTTTATCCGCGCTAAATCCTCCCCCTTGATGGGGGAGGCAGCGAGACTTGCGAACTTGTTCGTTAGTCGCAGCGGAGGGGGTGGGCTCTCGGCCTGACGCGACGGCGCGATGACGCACCATCACCCTCATCCAACTTCGCCTAATCGCTCCGCGATAAGGCTGCGTATCCTTCTCCCATCAAGGGAGAAGGCGGTTCAAATCCCTGCATACCATTCGTAATCGATGCGGTCTTCCCAATAGCCGCCCTTGCCCGCGCCGATGGCGTCGAGGCTGGTGACCGCCTCGATCGCGTTCACATATTTGGCGTGCTTATAGCCAAGCTGGCGCTCGATCCGCAGCCGCAACGGCGCACCATTGGCGATCGGCAGCACCGCATCGTTGAGCGCCCACGCCATGATCGTCTGCGGATGCCGCGCATCGACCATGTCGCAGCTTTCATAATAGAGCGCATCGCCAAGCCGGTCGGCGCAGCGAAACACGATGTAGCGCGCGCTGTCCTTGACCCCAGCGGCGGCCAGGATGCGGCTGAGCTGCACCCCGGTCCATTGCCCGATCGCGCTCCACCCTTCGACGCAGTCGTGGCGGGTGATCTGGGTGCGCTGCGGCATCGCGCGGATGTCGGCCATCGACAGCGACAGCGGCCGCGCCACCAGCCCGGTGACCGCGACCCGCCAGTCGGCAAAGCCGCTCGCCGCATGCGCGGCATAAGCGGCGCCCGCGGGCAGCCGCGTCCCGTTCGGCCGGAAGTAGGGCGACCGGTCGGCGCGGCTGAACTCGCGCGCCAGCGCATTCCGATCGGTCAATGCCCGCTGGCTCGCGCGGTTCATCTCTTCGCCCATCGACAATATCTTGCGCACCGCGGGCGCGTCGTTGATCGCATCGCAGGCCGAGAGCAGCGGCAGCGCCGCCGCCAGCCCCCCGGCGCGGGCGATCAATTGCCGCCGCGGCAGGATGAACTCGCTCATGCGTCTTTCTCCGGCGGCAAGCGGAACCAGCCGGTCACCATCGAGCGGACCTCGTTCAACAGCCCCGCCAATAACACCATGACGATATGGACGACAAAAAACGCGATCAGCGCCCACGCCGCGATGAAGTGGATCGACCGCGCCGACTGCCGCCCGCCGAACAGGTCGAGCAGCCATGGGGCGCTGGCGTTCAGCCCCGGCGACATCGTCAGCCCGGTCGCGATCATCAGCGGCAGCAGGATGAAGATCACGCCGATATAGCTGAGCTTTTGCAGGATGCCGTAACGCGCCGCCGCCTCGCCCGTCGGAAAGCGCAGCCGCGCGTGATCCTTCACATCGTGCCAGATGTGGCGCGGCGACCATTCGCCGCGGCGCACATGCAAATCCTTGCGGAGATGCTCAGCAACCGCGGTCCACAGCATATAGAGCGTCAGCCCGATCGCCATCACCCACGCGAAAAACAGATGCCAGCGCCGCCCGTCGGCCAGGCTATAGCTGGTCGGGATTGTCGCCCAGCCCGGAAAGGCCCAGGTCTTTTCGACGCCCTCGGCGTTGGTCCAGCGGCCGAGCACCCCGGTCGTGTCGACCCGCCAATCGCCGACGCGCAGATAGCCGCTGTCGGGGGTCGACCCGATCACCAGCCAGGCGCGGTCGAAATTGGCGCCATATTCGCCCCAGTAAAGCCGCGGATGCGCGTTAAAAATCGTCAGCCCGCTCATCAGCAGGATCAACAGCGTGACGGCGTTGACCCAGTGCCAGACCCGCGTCGGCAGCCGGTGGCGATACACGCGCACCGGTGCCAACGACGTCGGCGCCGACGGAGCAACGGGAGTTTCAGCCTCGGCCATGATCCCGGTTCGCCCCTTCACCGCAAAAAGTTACGCGACGACCTCCGCCGCATATTCGGCGCGATAGTGATTGCGCAAACTGACCTTGTCGATCTTTTCGCTGCCCAGCTTCGGCAATGCGTCGCTCGCCATCCAGATTTTGCACGGCACCTTATAGGGCGCCAGCCGCGCGCTGAGGAACGAGCACATGTCCTCCGCGGTCACGCTGCTGCCGGGCTTGACCCAGACAACCGCACCGACAACCTCGCCCAGTCGTTCGTCGGGCAGGCCGAACACCGCACATTCATTGGCGTCGGGATGCTCGTAGATCGCGGCTTCGACTTCCTGACAGCTGATATTCTCGCCGCCGCGGATGATGATGTCCTTCTTGCGATCGACGATGAACAGATAACCGTCCTCATCGACATAGCCGAGATCGCCCGACCGGAAATAACCATTGTCGAAAAACGCCGCCTTGGTCGCCGCCTCATTGTTCCAATAGCCCGAAAAATTGGCGACCGATCGGATGCACACTTCGCCAACGCTGCCCTGCGGCAGGGCGTTGCCATTGTCGTCGAGGATCGCCATGTCGACCAGCGGCTTCGACGCCGGGCCCGTCGACAGCGGCTTGGCGACATAATTTTCGTTGATGATGCCGCACCCGACCGCATTGGTTTCGGTCAGGCCATAACCCAGCAGCGGCTTGGCCTCGCCCATTTCGGACGCCAGGCGCCGCACATGTTCGGGCGGCCGCGGCGCGCCGCCGCCGGCATAGCTTTTGCACGTCGATAGATCGTAATTCTTGCGGTTCGGGCTGACCAATATCTCGTAACTCATCAGCGGCACGCCGACGAAATAATTGCACTTTTCGTCCTGGATCAGCCGCATCGCTTCATCGGCGTTCCATTTCGGCATCAGCACCAGTTTGCGGCCCAGCGCGAAACTTTGCAGGAACACCGGCACTTCGGCGGTGACATGGAACAGCGGGGTGCAGATCAAGGTCGCGGGCTGAATGTCCGACATCAGCCCGTCTTCGGTCAGCAGATGGACGATGCTCGCGGTCTGGGTGACATAGTTGAAGATCGCCTGGCATATCGCCTCGTGGCGCGAAAAGGCGCCCTTCGACTGGCCGGTCGAGCCCGAGGTGAACAGGATCGTCGCCAGATCCTGCCCGGTCAGCACCGGCAGCGTGGTCGCGGCGCTGCCCCCCGCACCGGTGAGCGGCGCGATCGCCTGATCGATCGGCTGCCGGATATCGAGGGTGATGACCTTGGCGCCATGCTCGACCTCTGCGAGCCGCGCCGCGCGCTGTTCATCGGCAATCACCAGCCTGGTTTCGCTGTCGGTAATTCCCGCCGCCAGCTCGCCCCCCTGCCACCAGCCGTTGAGCAAGGTCGCGCAGCCACCCGCCAGCAGGATGCCGATATAAGCAACGCACCACGCATTGGCGTTGCGCATCGCCAGCCCGACGCGGTCGCCGCGCTGCACGCCATGGCCGTCGATCAATCCCGCCGCGACCTGCCGGGCGGCGACATAGACCTGCTTGAACGACAGCCGTTCGTCGCCCTCGACCAGAAAGGTCGCGTCGCCATGCTGCGCCGCAAAAAACGCAACATAATCCGCCAGATTGGTCGGGGCGTTGGTGATAAAGGGCAGCTGCCGGCCGAAGCGTTCGACCGACCCGACCTGGATCGGTCCGCCCGGACCGGTGATCAGATTATAGGCGGCTTCCAGGCGCAAATCGAGCGCTGATGGCATCTTGTATCTCTCCTCTTGGTCTCGCTGGCCTAACCCCTTATGGGGAGGCCTCTCCTGGGGAAGGACCGCGCGACTTTATGTTTCTTTTTGCAACCCTAGCCGAAGCAACGCAATATGTGAACTTCCATGACCTGATGGGAGAAAACAGCGAGATTGCGTTCAGCATTTTCGGCCTGCCGATCCGTTGGTACGCGCTCGCCTATCTCGCCGGCATCTTTGTCGGCTATTGGTATCTGCTCAAGCTGATTGCGCAGCCGGGCGCGCCGATGGCGCGGCGCCATGCCGACGACATGATTTTTTACGCGATGCTCGGGATCATCATCGGCGGGCGGCTCGGCTATGTGCTGTTCTATAATCTGGGCGAATATATCAAGGAACCGCTCGGTGTCTTTCGCCTGTGGGACGGCGGCATGTCGCTGCATGGCGGCGTCATCGGCGTGCTGATCGCGATCTGGTATGTGACGCGCAAGGAGAAGCTCAGCTTCCTGCGCTTTTGCGATTATGTCGCCTGCGTCATCCCGTTCGGCCTGTTTTTTGGCCGCATGGCCAATTTCGTCAACGGTGAGCTGTGGGGCCGCGAAACCAAGGTGCCTTGGGGGATCATCTTTCCCGACAGTGGATCGATGGAAGCGCGCCACCCGAGCCAGCTTTACGAAGCCGGTCTCGAAGGACTGCTGATGATGGCGGTCCTGACCTTCCTCTTCTGGCGGACCGATGCGCGTTATAAACCCGGATTCCTGTTCGGCATGGCGGCGATCATCTATGGCCTCAGCCGTTTCGCTGTCGAATTTGTGCGCGAACCCGATGTGCAGCTGGGTACATTGTCGTGGGGGCTGACGATGGGGCAGACGCTGACCATTCCGATGCTGCTGATCGGTTTCTGGCTCGTCGCGACCGCCAAAGGCCGCCGCCAGCGGATCGAGCCGGTCGCCGGACCCGACAGCGTTGCGTGACGGACCGCCGACGCCTGCCCAGTTGATCGGCGACATCGCCGCGGCGCGGGCGACGACGGTCGCCGATTTCATGGCCGCGGCGAACAGCCATTATTATGCGACGCGCGACCCGCTCGGCGCCGCGGGTGATTTCACCACCGCGCCCGAAATCAGCCAGATGTTCGGCGAGATGATCGGCATCTGGATCGCCGACCTGTGCGCGCGCGCGGGCAATCCGGCGTTCCGCTATGTCGAGCTTGGCCCCGGACGCGGCACCCTCGCCGCCGATGCCTTGCGCACCATGGCGCGCTTCGGCTGCACGCCGATCGGCATCCATCTGGTCGAGACGAGCCCCACGCTGCGCGCGGCACAGCGCACCCGCCTGCCCACGGCCGCGCATCACGACGACGTCGATACCCTCCCCGACGACGCGCCGCTGATCATCGTCGCCAACGAGTTTTTCGATGCCCTGCCGATCCACCAATATATCCGCACCGCAGACGGGTGGCGCGAGCATATGGTCGAACGGCGGGGCGACAAGCTCGCCGCCATGCCGGGGAAAACGCCCGCCGATGACATCGTCCCCGCGGCGCTCCGCACCGCCGCCGTGGGAAGCATCGTCGAAACCGCCCCGGCGGCGGCAGCGATCATGCAGGGCTGCGCTTTTCGTCTTGCGCGGCTGGGCGGGGCAATGTTGGTGATCGACTATGGTCATGCCGGTCCCGTGGTCGGCGACACGCTGCAAGCGGTCAAGGCGCACCGCTTTGCCGACCCCTTTGCCGATCCGGGCGAGGTTGACCTTACCACCCACGTCGATTTCACCGCGCTCGCCGACGCGGCGCGGCCCGCCGGGGCGGCGGTCACTGCTGTTGCCATCCAGGGCGACTGGCTGCAACGGCTGGGCATCGATGCGCGGCTGCAATCGCTGGCCACCGCCGCGCCGACCCGCGCCGCCGAATTGCAGGGCCAGCGCGACCGGCTTGTCGCCGCCGATGCGATGGGTGAATTGTTCAAGGTGATGGCCATCACCGCACCGGGCTGGCCCCACCCCACCGGCTTCACAGGAGGCGCCGCATGACCGCGATACAATTGGCAACGCCCGGTGACGCCGAGGCGATCGCCGCCTTTGCCAACGGATCCTTCACCCACACCTTCGGCCATATCTATGACCCAGCCGACCTTGCAACCTTCCTCGCCGACTGGAACCCGCCCGCACGGGTGCGCGCGCAGCTCGCCGACCCCGGCTACGCCATCGCGCTGGTCCGCGACGAGGCGGCGGCCATCCTCGGCTATATCAAGATGGGGCCGGTCGATTTCGACCTTCCCACTGAGCAGCCGACCGGCGATGCCGTCGAGTTGCACCAGCTCTATGTTGCCGATGCGGCAAAGGGAACGGGCGTCGCGGTGGCGCTGATGGAATGGGGCATCGCCTGGGCGCGCGCGCGCGCGTCGATCCTCTACCTCACCGTGTTCACCGAAAATGACCGCGCCCAGGCCTTTTACCGGCGCTATGGTTTTTACGACGTCGGCCGTAACGAATTTCGCGTCGGCAATCATGTCGACGAAGATCGTTTTTTCAGGCTCGATCTATGACCGCGCCGTTCGTCACCGCAGAACCGCTGGGCGACATCGCGCACGGCTTCTTCGGCCGCCGCGGCGGCGTATCGAGCGGCGAACTGGCCTCACTTAACTGCGGCCTCGGCTCGGGCGACGACCCGGCGCTGATCGCCGAGAACCGGCGCCGCGTCGCTGATGCCGTGCTCCCCGGCGGGGCGCTCACCGGCGTTTATCAGGTTCATGGCAACCGCTGCCTTATCGTCGATGACGCGACCGACCTTGCCGCGCGGCCGGATGCCGACGCGCTCGCCACCCGCACCCGCGGCATATTGCTCGGTATACTGACCGCCGACTGCGTCCCGGTGCTGTTTGCGGACCGCGACGCAGGGGTCGTCGGCGCGGCCCACGCCGGGTGGAAAGGCGCGCTGGCCGGGGTCACCGACGCCACGCTCGCCGCGATGGAAAGCCTTGGCGCGCACCGCGCCAACATTGCCGCCGCGATCGGCCCGTGCATTGCGCGCGCTTCCTATGAGGTCGACGACGGATTTGTGCAGCGCTTCACTACTGACGATCCCGCCAACGAACGCTTCTTTTCCGCGGGCAAACCCGGTCATGCGATGTTCGACATCGCCGCCTATGTCGCAGCCCGCCTCGCTGCGGCGGGGGTGACCCGAATTGCCATCGGCGGGCAGGACACCTATGTCGAGGCGGAGGATTATTTCAGCTATCGCCGCGCATGCCATAAAGGGGAAAATACCTATGGCCGCCAATTGTCGGTGATCGGCCTGAACTGACACCAATGGGGGACGGATGACACGCACGCGCCTGTTTGGATTGGTCGGCGGCTTGCTGACCTTCATCGTCATGCTCGCGCTGCCCGCCCCCGCGGGCATGGAAACCACCGCCTGGCACGTCGCGGCGATGACCGTGCTGATGGCGGTCTGGTGGATGACCGAGGCGCTGCCGCTGACCGTCACGGCGCTGCTCCCTTTCCTGCTCGTCCCCGCCTTTGGCGTGATGGACGCCAATGCCATCGCCAAGGAATATTATTCGCCGATCCTGTTCCTGATCCTCGGCGGCGCCTTTCTGGCGCTCGCGATCGAACGCGTCGGGCTGCACCGCCGCCTAGCACTCGCCTTGCTCAAGCGCGCCGCGCCGACCGCCACCGGGCTGCTGTTCGCCTTCATGGCCGCGACCGCGCTGCTCAGCATGTTCATTTCCAACACCTCGACCGCGCTGATCATGATCCCGATCGCGCTCGCCGTCGTCCGCGCCGGCGGGGTGCGCGAGGGCGAGACCGAGGGCTTTGCCGGCGCGGTGATGATGGGGATCGCCTTTGCCGCGTCGATCGGCGGGCTCGGCACGCTGGTCGGCAGCCCGACCAACGCGATCGCCGCGGGGCTGATCGAAAAGGCGCTGGGCCTACGCATCTCGTTTCTCGATTGGGCAATTTACGGCGTCCCCGTCGTCCTGCTCGGCACCCCCGCCGCGATGATCATCGTCACGCGGGTTCAGCGCCTTGCCGCGCATCCCTTCGACGGCGTCGCGGCGGCGTCGGCGCTGGGCAAACAGGCGATCTGGTCGACCGCCGAACGCCGCGTCGTTCCCGTGTTTCTGCTCGTCCTGATCGCCTGGATCGCGCAGCCCTGGCTCGAACCCTTCTTGCCCAAGGGCGCGCTGACCGACGGCACCATCGCGGTGGCGGGCAGCCTGCTATTGTTCGTCCTGCCCGACGGAACCGGCCGCCCGCTGCTCGTCTGGAAAGAGGCCGACCGCGCGCCATGGGGCGTCATCATGATGTTCGGCGGCGGCCTCGCGCTCGCCGCGGCGATCACCGCCAGCGGGCTGGCCGCATGGCTGGGCGCCGTCCTTGCCCCGCTCGGCAGCATCCCGACGATCGCGCTCGCCGCGATCATCGTCGCACTCACCATATTGATCACCGAATTCGCCAGCAATGTCGCGACCGCCAGCGGCATCATGCCGGTGCTCGCGGCGCTGATCGCCGCGACCGGGGTCGACCCGGTCCTGCTCGCGCTGCCCGTCGCGATGGCGGCGAGCTGGGGCTTCATGCTGCCGTCGGGGACCGGTCCCAACGCGCTCGCCTGGGCGACCGACCATATCGCGCTGCCGCGTATGTTAAAGGCGGGGCTGGCGCTCGACATCATCGGGGTGCCGCTGTTGATCGGGGTCATCTGGACCGTTGCGATGCTGGGGTGACGCGCGGACCAAAGGGCGCTAGTTGCAATCGAAACTAATCTGACCCCAAGGAAAACTATATGCCCCCGATCGACAACAGCGACCTCACCGGCACCACCCCGCGCCGCAAGCCGAAGCAGGACGTCACCGAAATCGGTGGGCGCGAACTGTCACCGGCAACGCTGATGATGGGCTATGGCTATGACCCGATGCTGTCCGAAGGATCGCTCAAGCCGCCGATCTTCCTGACCTCGACCTTCGCGTTTGAAAGCGCGGCGGCGGGCAAGCATCATTTCGAGGGGATCACCGGCAAACGCCCCGGCGGCGCCGACGGCCTCGTCTATTCACGTTTCAACGGCCCCAACCAGGAAATCCTCGAAGCACGTCTCGGCGTGTGGGAAAAGGCCGAGGACGCGCTGGTGTTCTCGTCGGGCATGTCGGCGATCGCCACCCTGCTGCTCGCGCATGTCAGCATGAACGACGTCATCGTCCATTCGGGCCCGCTCTACGCCGCGACCGAAACGCTGATCGCGCGCATCCTGTCGCGCTTCGGCGCGACCTACGTCGATTTCCCTGCCGAAGCCTCACGCGAAGAGATGGACGCGATCCTCGTCCGCGCCAAACAGATGGCCGACGATCAGGGCGGCAAGGTCGCGATGGTCTATCTGGAAAGCCCGGCCAACCCGACCAATGCGCTGGTCGATGTTCAGGCGATGCGCGCCGCGACCGACGCGGCTTTTGCCGAAGGCGCGCGGCCGCCGATCGCGATCGACAACACCTTCCTTGGCCCGCTGTGGTCCAAGCCGCTGGCGCATGGCGCCGACATCGTCCTCTACAGCCTGACCAAATATGCCGGCGGCCACAGCGATCTGGTCGCGGGCGGGGTGCTGGGCGCGAAACATTGGCTCGGCCCTATCCGCATGATGCGCAACACGATCGGCACGATCTGCGACCCGCACACCGCGTGGATGCTGCTGCGCTCGATGGAAACCGTCGAGCTGCGGATGAGCCGCGCCGGCGAAAATGCCGAAAAGGTCTGCGCCTGGCTGCGCGATCATCCCAAGGTCGATGGGCTGGGTTACCTCGGTTTCCTGCCCGAAGGATCGCAGAAGGACATCTTCGACCGCCACTGCACCGGCGCCGGATCGACCTTTTCGCTGTTCATCAAGGGCGGCGAGGCCGAGAGTTTCCGCTTTCTCGACGCGCTGAAGATCGCCAAGCTCGCGGTCAGCCTGGGCGGCACCGAAACGCTGGCCAGCCATCCCGCCGCGATGACCCATTTGTCGGTGCCCGACGCGCGCAAGACGTTGATGGGGATCACCGACAATCTGGTCCGCATCTCGATCGGCATCGAGGACGCCGACGACCTGATCGCCGATTTCGCGCAGGCCTTGGACGCGGTTTAATCCGTCATTGCGAGGAGCGAAGCGACGCGGCAATCCAGAGGTGGCGTAAACCGCCCTGGATTGCTTCGCTTCGCTCGCAATGACGGGGTTCTGAAAGCCTATTTCCGGCGGCGCCAATCGACCACCGACCAGCCCATCTGCGGCGCCAGCCGTTTGAGTCCGCGCGACGGCGTCGTCGCGACCGCCTCGTCGGCAAAGCGCAGCATCGGGTGATCGGACACATGGTCCGAATAAGCGCGAATATGCGCGGCATCGCGGGTGATCGCGTTGGCGGCCATCCAGCCGTCGATCCGCGCGAATTTGGCGTCGCCATAACAATTGTCGCCCGACAATCGCGCATGGATATGATCGGTGCCGTCGGGCTCGTCGAGCCGGGTCGCCAGCACATCGTCCATGCCCAGCCGCTTGGCGATCGAATCGACGTAAAGATGGAACGACGCCGTCGCCAGCAACAGGCGGTATCCCGCTTCGCGATCGGCGGCGATCTGTTCCAGCGCGGCGGGGTGCAGCCCGCGCGCCACCACCTTGTCGGCATAGCTTTCGGCGAGCGGGGCGATCTCGGCGCGCGCGAAACGCTGTCCGACCAGCAGCCGCAGGTTGATCGCCTTCAGCCGCGACCGGTCGATCAGGCGCAGCGCATAGGCCAGGCTCGCCAGACCCACCAGCGGCAACAACAGCAGCCGCCATTGCTGCCGCCGCCGCGCAACATGCATCAAGAACCCGCTGTAAGTCCCTGATCGGGTTATCGTCCGGTCCATATCGTACATCGCCACGCGGTGTGCGTAATCGGTGGGCGGGGCGATCGGCGGCGTTTCCATTCGCCCGTCATAGAACGCTGCCGCGCGGCGGCCAAGGGGGCGGGATTCGCTTGCCGTGATCGGGCAAATAATACAATGTCCTCCGCACGATGGTGGCCAGGGCGGATTTCGAACAAAGCGAGGGTGCCAATGGCACCGATATCCGCTTCACCGGCCGGCTGACGCTGGCGCGTCTCGGCGATTTGCCGGCGCGGCTCGATGCGCTCGGCCCGATCGCGACCCTCGACCTGTCGGCGCTCGAACGGATCGACACCGTCGGCGCCTGGATCGTCACCCGCACCGTCAACGACCATGGCGCTAAAATTGTCGGCGCCAGCCCGGAAGCGCAGCGGTTGCTCGACGCGCTGGCCAGCGACAAGAGCGAATATCGCGTCCACCGCGACCGCCGTCCGCCGCTGGTCCGCATGCTCGAACAGATCGGCGTCGCCAGCATGGCGGTGTGGCACGAACTGCTCGGCATCATCGGCTTTTTCGGCGCCATGATCATGGCGCTGGGCACCCAGTTACGCGCCCGGCGGCGGCTGCGCTGGCATGCCATCATCACCCGCTTCCAATCGGTCGGGGTCGATGCCCTGCCGATTATCGGCCTGATGACCTTTCTGATCGGCATCGTCGTTGCACAGCAGGGCGCGGTCCAGCTGCGCCAGTTCGGGCTGGAAGTGTTCACGGTCAATCTGGTCGGCCGCGCCTCGATCCGCGAACTAGGGCTGTTGATGACCGCGATCATGGTCGCGGGCCGGTCGGGATCGGCGTTCGCGGCCCAGATCGGCACGATGAAGCTGACCGAGGAAATCGACGCGATGCGCACGATCGGCGTCTCGCCGATGGAAGCGATCGTGCTGCCGCGCGTCGCCGCGGCGACGATCCTGATGCCGCTGCTCGGCTTTTACGCCAGCATCTGCGCGATCATCGGTGGCGGGGTGTTCTGCTGGATCGGGCTCGACATTCCGCCGGTCACCTATGTTCAGCTGCTGCGCGACATCATCCCGATGACCGATTTCTGGGCAATGCTGATCAAGGCGCCGGTGTTCGGCATATTGATCGGGGTCACCGGCTGTTACGAGGGCATGCAGGTGCGCCAGAATGCCGAGGAAGTCGGCCAGCGTACCACCTCGGCGGTCGTCGCCGCGATCTTCCTGGTCATCGTTCTCGACGCGATGTTCGCGGTCTTCTTTTCCTCGATCGGATGGAATTGATGAGCGACGAGATCGACGAACAGGTCGCCGAAGAGCTTGCCGCCGCCGACGCGGTGCGCCCCGACGAATTCGACTATGCCATCCGGATCCGCGGGCTGGTCAACAAGTTTGGCGACGCGGTGATCCACGACAGGCTCGACCTCGACGTCCGCTCGGGCGAGATCATGGGGGTCGTCGGCGGCTCGGGTACCGGCAAGTCGGTGCTGATGCGCTCGATCATCGGCCTCCAGACCCCGTCGGCGGGCGAGATCGAGGTCTATGGCAAGACGCTCGACACCATCGCCAACGAAGAGGAATCGCGCGACCTGCGCCGCCGCTGGGGCGTGATGTTTCAGGGCGGCGCCTTGTTCTCGACGCTGAGCGTCGCCGAAAACATCCAGGTGCCGCTGCGTGAATATTATCCGCGCACCGACCAGAAACTGCTCGACGAAATTGCGGCGTACAAGGTGGCCATGGTCGGCCTGCCCCCCGACGCCGGGCCGAAATACCCCGCCGAGCTGTCGGGCGGCATGGTCAAGCGCGCCGGGCTCGCGCGCTCGCTCGCCCTCGATCCTGCGCTGCTGTTTCTCGACGAACCGACCGCGGGACTCGACCCGATCGGCGCCGCCAAATTCGACGAACTGATCCGCGAGTTGGCCGATACTATGGGGCTCACCGTCTTCCTCATCACCCACGATCTCGACTCGCTCTATGCGACTTGTGATCGCGTCGCGGTGCTCGCCGAAAAGAAGGTGATTGCGGTCGGCACCATCCCGGAATTGCTTGCCACCGAGCATCCCTGGATACAGGATTATTTCAACGGACCCCGCGGCCGGGCAGCGGCAGGATGCAATATCGCCACCGAGCGGCAGGATAGGAAAAGCTGATGGAAACTCGCTCGAACAACGTCCTCGTCGGCGCCTTCGTCCTTTTCTTTACCGCGGCGCTCGCCTTTTTCATCGTCTGGCTCGCGAACGACAGCGGTGGTCAGAAGCGCGAATATGACATCTTTTTCAAACAGTCGGTCGATGGATTGAACAAGGGCGCAGCGGTCCAATTCTCCGGCGTACCGTCAGGTCAGGTGCGCGAAATCGCGCTGTGGCCCGACGATCCGCAGTTCGTCCGTGTCCGCATCGAGGTGAACGAGGGCGTGCCCGTGCTGCAAGGCACGACCGCGGCCCTCGAAGGCGTCGGTTTCACCGGCGTGTCGCAGATTTCGCTCGACGGCGCGGTCAAGGGGGCGCCCGCGATCGCCGACAAGGGGCCGGCGGGCAAACCCGTCATCCCGACGCGCGTCGGAGGCCTCGGCGAATTGCTCAACACCGCACCGCAATTGCTCCAGCGGCTGTCGACGCTGACCGAACGCCTCGCCGAACTGGCCGACGACCGCAATCAGGCGAGCTTTGCTGCGATCCTCGACAATGTCGAAGCGAGCACCGCGATCCTCGCCCGCAACGGCCCCGCAATCGAAAAGGCGCTCGCCGACACGCGGATCGCCATCCAGCAGACCGGGGTCGCCGCCGAACAGATCGGCAACCTCGCGGCCTCGGCGCAGGGGACGATCGACCGCAACGTCGACCCGGCGATGCAGGATCTGCGCAAGACGCTGCGCTCGGCAAGCGAATCGATGGCCACGCTCGAAGGCGCGATCGCCGATGCGCGCCCCGGCCTCAAGACCTTCAGCGAAACGACGATCCCCGAAGCCAATGCGCTGATCCGCGACCTGCGCCGCACCTCGGCGTCGCTGTCCAGCCTGACCGACAAGCTCGACCAGCAGGGCGCCGGCGCCGTTCTGGGCGGCAGCAAGCTGCCCGATTACAAGCAATGAGGACCAAATCCGCCATGCCCAACCGCGTCCGCCGCTTTCGCACGCCGCTGCTCGCCGCCGCCGCCGCCGTCTCGCTGTCAGCGTGCATCGGCCTGGGCGGCAAGACGCCGCCCTTCCTGCTGACGCTCGATGCAGCGGCCTCACCGCCGGCGGGCGCCGCCCGCACCGCCGCCGATGCCTCGACGCTGACGATCCTGATCCCGACCGCGCCGCAGAAACTGCGCACGACGCGCATCCCGGTGCAGCAGGACAATAGCAGCGTTACCTACGTCAAGGACGCGCAATGGGTCGAGGCGCCGAATCGCCTGTTCCAGCGCCTGATATCCGAAACGGTTTCCGCCAGCACGTCGCGGGTGGTTCTCGACGAAGGCCAATATCTGACCGCGCCGGGCGAACAGCTCGCGGGCCAGCTGATGGAATTCGGCGTCGACGCGCGGACGAACGAAGCCGTCGTCGTCTATCAGGCGATGCTGGTCGCCGCGGGCGGCAAGACCGTCAGCCAGCGCCGGTTCGAGGCACGCGAGGCGATCGGCGGCGCGGTCGAAGCCAAGCCCGTGGGCGAAGCGCTGACGCGCGCGGCGAACAAGGTGGCGGGTGAAGTTACAGGGTGGCTGGGGGGCTGAGTGCCGCTCGGGGAATGTCCGCGTGCGACCAGTTCCCCGTCCTTTCATCGTCATCCCGGACTTGATCCGGGATCCATGACGACGGTGCAGCTATGGATCCCGGATCAAGTCCGGGATGACGATGGTCTGAATTCGACCGGCAGACGACATTCGATTCCCCATCACTTCGTCATTCCCGCGAAAGCGGGAACCCAGTCCGACGTTGCTGCCGGGTTCCCGCTTTCGCGGGAATGACGAAGGTGGGTGATGTCCGCTCCCCACCCCAAAAAAACTGCCCCAACGCCCTACCCCAGCAAACTCTTCGACGCCTGTTCGGTCACATCGCGCGACAGCCCCGGCTGCGCCAAAATCCGCTCCAGCTCGGCCTTCATCATCGCCGCGCGCGCATCGTCGAAGCGTTTCCAGCGGCCGAGCGGCGGGATCATCCGCGCCGATGTTTGCGGGTTTTTCGGATCGAGCGCGATGACCAGATCGGCGATCAGCCGGTATCCGGCGCCGTCGGCCTGATGAAACGCCGCCTGATTGCCCGACAGCGCGCCATAGAGCGACCGCACCCGGTTCGGATTGGCCAGCGTGAAGTCGGGATGCTGCGCCAGCTCCCTGACCGCAGCGACCGTATCGGCGCGCAGCGACCACGCCTGCACCTGAAACCATTTGTCGAGCACCAGCGGATTGTCGCGATAGCGCTGATAAAAGATGTCGAGCGCCGCGACACGTTCGTCGCTGTCGCCATGCGCCAGCGTCGCTAGCGCCGCCTGCCGTTCGGTCATCCCGTCGGCGTCGGAGAAAATCCGGAACGCGAGCGCGGGCACGTCGTCCATTGTCGTCGCCGCCAGATAGGCGAGCGCGACGCCGCGCAGGCGGCGGCCGCCCTTGGCCTTGCGCGACAGGTCGGTCGCGGGCGGCGCGGCGCCCGTCAGGATCGCGCGCCACTCGCTTTCCAGCGCGGTGCCGATCGCCGCCTGCAGCGCCAGCCGTTCGCGGCGGATCGCGTCGGGATCGACCGTCACCATCTGGTCGCCGATAAAGGCTTCGCTGGGCAGCAGCACCGCCTCGGCGACGAACGCCGGGTCGCTCGCTGCGCCGGAGAGCGTTTGGCCGATCGCGTCGATCACCGCCCGGCTATCGCGCGCCTCGCCCGATACCGCGGCGACCAGCGTATCGAGCATCAGCTGCTGCAACGCCTCATAGCGCGCAAAAGGATCGTCATCATTCGCCGCCAGCCACGCAAGTTCGCCGTCTTCGCGCGCGAAATCGACGATCACCGGCGCCGAAAAACCGCGATTGAGCGACAGCATCGGGCGGCTGCGATGGACGCCCAGCGGCACCGCCATGTCGGCGCGGTCGAGCAGCACCAGCTGCTCCGCCGCCGCATCGCCTCCATCGCGGTCGAACGCCTTGATCCGCAGCGGGATGAGCATCGGCTGCTTGTCGGGCTGGCCCGGGGTCGGTGGGACGGTCTGTGCCAGACGCAGCGTGCATTCGCCCGTCGCCGCATCGGTGTCGATCCGCGCGGTGACCCGCGGCGTGCCCGCCTGGCTGTACCACAGGCGAAATTGCGTCAGATCGATGTCCGCGCCCGCCTCGATCGCGCGGACAAAATCCTCGCACGTCGCGGCCTCGCCGTCGTGGCGGTCGAAATACAGGTCGGTGCCTTTGCGGAAGCGTTCGGCGCCGACCATCGTCGCCATCATGCGAATGATCTCGGCCCCCTTGTTATAGACGGTCGCGGTGTAGAAGTTGCTGATTTCCTGAAAGCTGTCGGGGCGGATCGGGTGCGCTAGCGGCCCCGCATCCTCGGGGAATTGCGCGGCGCGGAGCAGGCGGACATCCTCGATCCGTTTGACCGGCGGCGATCCCATATCGGCCGAAAAACTCTGATCGCGATAAACGGTGAAACCCTCTTTCAACGACAGCTGGAACCAGTCGCGGCAGGTGACGCGATTGCCCGACCAGTTGTGGAAATATTCGTGGGCGACGACGCCCTCGACCCCATCGTAATCGACGTCGGTCGCGGTGTCGGGGTCGGCCAGAATGTAGCGGGTGTTGAAGACGTTGAGCCCTTTGTTCTCCATCGCCCCCATGTTGAAATCGCTGACCGCGACGATGTTGAACAGGTCGAGGTCATATTCGCGGCCATAGACGCGCTCGTCCCACGCCATGCTGTCCTTCAGCGCCTGCATCGCATGGCCGGTGCGCCCCTGATCGCCGTCGCGCACCCAGATGCCCAGCTCCACCTCGCGCCCCGACATCGTCGTGAAGCTGCCTTTGTTGACGACCAGGTCGCCCGCGACCAGCGCGAACAAATAGGAGGGCTTCGGCCAGGGATCTTCCCACAGCGCCCAATGATTGCCGCCCGCGCCGTCACCCTTGCCGATGCAATTGCCGTTCGACAGCAGGATCGGGAACGCCGCCTTGTCGCCTTCCATGCGGACCCTGTAACGGCTCAGCACGTCGGGGCGGTCGGGGTGAAAGGTGATGCGCCGAAACCCCTCGGCCTCGCACTGGGTGCACAGCATCCCGTTTGAGGCATAGAGCCCCATCAGCTGGGTGTTCGACGCCGGATGGATCAGCGTATCGATCTCGACCGTCGCCGCGGACCGCTCGCCCAGATCGATCACCAGATCGCTGCCGTCCAGCCGCCAGTCGTTCCAGCCTTCGCCGTCGACACGCACCGCCGCCGGGGTCAGCCCGTCACCGCGCAGGACGAGCGGTACCGGCGTGTCGGCATGGCGCACGACCGACAGTGCTGCGGCCACGCGCGTCGCTTCGACCGCCAACGCGAAATCGAGCGCCACGTCGGGCACCTGCCAGTCGGGCGGGCGATAATCGCCGCGGTGGATGGTGACGGGGATGGCGGGGGTGGAAGAGGCATCGGTCATGTTTCGGGTCTAGGCGCGGGGCGCGGGGCGCGCAATAAGGCGGGCGATGGGACAGATGCTGATTTTCGGGATGGGCTATGCCGCGGGCCACCTTGCGGGCCGCTTGCGCGCACGCGGGTGGGACGTGGTCGGGACGACGCAGGACGGGCGCGGCGACAGCATCGCGTTTGCCGACGAGGGCGCGGTGCTCCCCGCCCTGCGCTCGGCGACGCATATCCTCTCGTCGGTGCCGCCGGTCGCAGGTGCCGACCCGGTGCTTGCGCATTATGGCGATGCGATCGCGGTCGCCCCGGCGACGTGGGTCGGCTATCTGTCGTCCACCGGCGTTTATGGCGACACCGGCGGTGCGTGGGTCGATGAAAGCGCCCCGATCAAGGGCCGCCGCGCCGACCGCAACGCCGCCGATGCAGCGTGGGGGGCGCTGCGCGGCGATGTGTCGATCTTTCGCCTCCCCGGCATCTATGGCCCCGGCCGCTCGATCCTCGATCGCATCAGCGAGGGCCGCGCGCACCGGATCGCCCTGCCCGACCAGGTCTTCAGCCGCGTCCATGTCGACGACATTGCGCGCGGCGTGATCGCATCGTTCAAGGGACCGGCGGGGGTCTATAATCTCGCCGACAATGACCCCTGCCACCAGAACCGGCTGGTCGAATGGGGCTGCGCGATGCTGAGGGCGCCGCTGCCGCCGCTGCAAACGCTCGACGAGGCGGGCCTGTCGCCCGCGGCGCGCGCCTTCTATGCCGAGAACCGGCGCGTTGCGAATGGCAAGGCCAAGCGGCTGTTGGGCTGGGCGCCGCGTTATCCGAGTTATCGGGAGGGGCTTGCTAGCATAATCCAAACCTAACTTCGTCATTCCCGTGAAAGCGGGAACCCAGCGAGCAGGCGTTGCAACTGGGTTCCCGCTTTCGCGGGAATGACGAATGGGTTGGCTCTAAATCACCACATCGACCGTGTGGATCAACACCCCGACCAGCCCGCCAACCAGCGTCCCGTTGATGCGGATATATTGCAAATCGTCGCCGACCGCATTTTCCAGCCGGTCGGTGATCGTCTTGGCATCCCAGCCGCGGATCGTGTCCGACACCAGTTTCAGCGCGGTTTCGCCATAGCTATCGACCATGCCGACGACGGCGCGGCGCGCATAGCGATTGAGCGTGCGCTTGATCGCGACATCTTCGCCCAGCATCGCACCAAATTGCGTGACCAGCTCGCCGATCCGTCCCGCCAGCATCGTGTCGGGATTGCGCGCCGCCTTGAGCAGCGCACCGCGGCCCTGCTCCCACAGACCGTCGAGCCAGCGTTTGACCGCCTTGTTTTCGAGCAGTTCGTCGCGGACCTTGGCGACCTTGGCCTGCACCTCGGGGTCGTGCTGCAGGTCGAGCGCCATCTTGGCCAGCCCCTCCTCGACGCGGATGCGCAGCGGGTGCGTTTCGTCGACCGCCATCTCGCTCAGCAGCTTTGACAGCCCGGCGACGATCCGATTGGAAATGCTTTCGTCGAGCCCGGTGAAACGGACGATCGCGTTCGAATTATCATGGACCATCTGGTGGATCAGATGCTCGTTCAGTTCGAGCGTCTTCGACCCCCATTTGACCATCGCATCCAAAAGCGGTTGATGCCGTCCCTCGGCCAGCGCTGCCTGCATCGCCTGCCCCAACAGCGGCGCGACATCAAGTTCGCGCAGGCGATCGGCGATCGCCGATTTGACCATGCCGCCCAGCCGTTGCTGGTCGAGCGCGCCCAGGGCGTCGGCGATGATCCGCGACGCGCCGATCTTGAGCCGCCCGCCCCCCTCGGCCGGTTGCGACAGAAACGCGCCGACCGCGCCCGCCACATCGAGCGTCTGCATCTTGCGCGCGATCAGCCGCGGCAACAGGAAGTTGGTGAGCAGGAAACGCGCCAGCGTATCGCCAATGCGGTTCTTGTTGCGCGGGACGATGGCGGTGTGCGGGATCGGGATACCCATCGGGTGGCGAAACAAGGCGGTCACCGCGAACCAGTCGGCCAGCCCGCCGACCATCGCCGCCTCGGCAAAAGCGCGAATGAAGCCGACCGCGGGGTGAACGTCCTGATAAAATTTGGCGGTGATGAACACGAACGCCATCACCACCAGCATCCCGGTCGCGACGACGCGGATATTCAATCCGCCGGTCGGAACGGCAACGCCCACCCCGATAGGGTGGGCGCGTCCGGCGGTCGCCGGCGTCGAATTATTGTCGATCATCCGCCTAAAATGGCGACGCGACGCAAAAGTTGCAACCAAAGCAGCACATTTGCGCGGGTCGCCTCATTCGGCAGGCTGCGGCGTCGGTTCCCCATGCGGTTTCGTATCGTCACCCTTTTTATAGGTGAGCAGATTGCGCGAGAAGAAGCGGCCCATGCGCTTTTCCATGCTGTCGGCCAGACTGAAGCCCGCCGGAACGATGAGCAGCGTCAGCAGCGTCGACAGGATCAGGCCGCCGATCACGACGACGCCCATCGGCGCGCGCCACGCCCCGTCGCCCGACAGCGAGATCGCCGTCGGCACCATGCCCGCGACCATCGCGACCGTGGTCATCACGATCGGCTGGGCGCGCTTGCGCCCGGCATCGAGCAGCGCATCCATCTTGCTGACGCCATGGTCCATTTCCTCGATCGCGAAATC
The DNA here is from genome assembly GCF_005502465.1 of Sphingopyxis sp. L1A2A. Classification (GTDB taxonomy): domain Bacteria; phylum Pseudomonadota; class Alphaproteobacteria; order Sphingomonadales; family Sphingomonadaceae; genus Sphingopyxis. The sequence goes on along the minus strand of NZ_SCOT01000009.1, from coordinate 78,845 downwards.
GACGAGCAGGATCGAGTTTTTGGCGACGATGCCGAGCAGCATCAGCAGACCGATGTAAACCGGCATCGAGATTTCCATGCCGGTGATCGCCAGCCCCAGCAGCCCGCCGAGCGGCGCGAGCAGCAGCGACGACATATTGACCAGCGGCGACAGGAAACGGCGATAGAGCAGCACCAGCGTCGAGAAGACGAGCAGCAGCCCCGACACCACCGCAATGATGAAGTTCATGATCAGCTCGGCCTGCCATTTGGCGTCGCCCTGAATGACCTTGCGGATACCCTGCGGCATATTTTTGACCGCGGGCAGCGCATCGATCTTTTTCTGCGCTTCGCCGGTCACCAGCCCGGGCGCCAGGTCGGCGCCGATGACGATGCGCCGCGTCTGGTTGTACCGGCGCAATTCGGTCGGTCCCGCGCCGAACCCGATCTCGGCGACCGATTTCAGCGGCACCGTCGTCCCGCGCGATGTCGGCACCGGCAGATTTTCGATCGTCGCCAGGCTGCGGCGCGAATCTTCGGACAGCAGCACCCGGATCGGGATCTGGCGATCGGACAGCGAGAATTTCGCCGCGTTCTGATCGATGTCGCCCAATGTCGCGATGCGGATCGTCTGGCTGAGCGCCGCCGTCGTCACGCCAAGCTCGGCGGCCAGATCCATGCGCGGATTGACGATGATTTCGGGGCGCGGAATATCGCCTTCGATGCGCGGTGCGCGCAATTCCTTCACCCCGCCCATCTGGGCGACGATCGTGCGGGCATGTTTTTCCAGCGCTACGGGATCGTCGCCGCCGATGACCATCGTAATGTCGCGGCCCGAAAAGCCGCCCGACTGGCTTTGGAACGACACCCGCGCATCGGGGATCGCCGCCAGTTTCGGCTGCAGGCTGCGTTCCCATTCGACGCTGGTCAAATCGCGCTCTTTCTTGAGCGTGATAAAGGCGTTGCCGCCGCCGACATTGACGTCATAGAAAGCGGTCTGGACGACCGGGCTGTTGTCGAGGACGTCGCCGATCTGCCGCACGATATTCTCGCTCTGCGCCAGCGTCGAACCCGGCGGCAGCTCATAGCGCACCTGGCTGTAATCGCTGTTGGTCGTCGGCTGGAACTGCTGCGGCAGCACCATGAACAGGCCGATGCTCGACAGGAACGCGAGCAGCCCGACCCCGACAATCCAGACGCGATGATCGTGAAGGCGCGCCCAAAAACGCTGGATCATGAACTTTGCCCAATGGGTGAACGCCCATTGGCGCATACCCATCACATAAGCGAGCGCGCCGACCAGAATGGCGAGCAAGCTGGTCGCCAGGAACGTCACGATCGCCATGACCGGGGTCAACACCAGGAAATGGACCGCCGGATTGGGGCCATCCTGCCCGGCGGGGACGGGCTGAAAATAAAAGAAGATCGAAAACAGGACATAGAGCCCGGCGAGCACCAGCGGCACTGCCAGATAGGCAATCTTGGTTGACGTGCCGTCGTACCGCGCCCGCACCGCCTGTTGCTTCGTGCTGTCGAGCGTCCAGGCGAGCAGCCGCTCGTAACGATCGACCCACGGTCCCGCGGCATGGTCCTGCTCGCCCTGCGCCGACAGGAAATAGGCGGCGATCATCGGCGTGATCATGCGCGCGACCGCCAGGCTGACGAGCACCGCAAAGACGACGGTCATCCCGAACTGGACGAAAAACTGCCCCGAAATACCCGGCATCAGCGCGACGGGCAGGAACACCGCGACGATCGACATCGTCGTCGCCACCACCGCCAGGCCGATTTCGTCGGCGGCGTCGATCGACGCCTGATAGGCGGTCTTGCCCATCCGCATGTGCCTGACGATATTTTCGATCTCGACGATCGCGTCGTCGACGAGCACCCCCGCGACCAGGCTGAGCGCAAGCAGCGACAGGCTGTTCAGCGAAAAGCCCATCATGTCCATGAACCAGAAGGTCGGGATGGCGGACAGCGGGATCGCAAGCGCCGAAATCAGCGTTGCGCGCCAGTCGCGCAGGAACAGGAACACGACCACGACGGCAAGCACCGCGCCCTCGATCATCGCCAGCATCGAACTGCGATATTGTTCCTTGGTATATTCGGTGCGGGTGAACAGGATCTTGAAATCGACCTTGGGGTTCGCCTTCTTGATCTCCGCGAGTTTCTTCATCGTCTCGTCATGGACGGTGACGTCGGACGCACCCTTGGCCTTTTCGATCGAGAAGCTGAGCACCTGGCGGCCCTTGATCTTCGCCAGATTGCGCTGTTCGGCATAGCCGTCGGTCACCTTGGCGACGTCGGACAGGCGCACCGTGCGGCCATTGCCGATCGACAGGCGCGCATTGCCAAGATCGAGCGCGTTGGCGGCGTTGCCGAGCACCCGCACCGCCTGTTCGCTACCCGCGATTTCGGTGCGACCGCCGGCGGCGTTGACGTTGGTCTGGCGCAGCTGCTGGTTCACCTGGCTCGCGGTCAGGCCATAGCTTTGCATCCGCGCCGGATCGAGGATGACGCGAATTTCGCGATCGACCCCGCCCGAACGGCGCACCTGGCTCATGCCGGGGATCGCCAGCAGTTCTTTCGCCACCGTATTGTCGACATACCAGGACAGCTGCTCGAGCGTCATGTCGGACGCTTCGACCGCAAAATAGGTGATCGGGCCGCCGGCGATGTCGACACGCACGACTTGCGGTTCGAGGATGCCGTCGGGCAGGTCGCTGCGGATCTGCTGAACCGCCTGATTGACGTCATTATAGGCACGGTCGATCGGTGTACCGATCGCAAACTGCACCATCGTCCGGCTGCTGCCTTCGCTGACATAGGAAGACATTTCGTCGACGCCGCTGACGCCGCGCACCGCCGCCTCGACACGCTGGGTGACTTGCGTCTCGAGTTCGGTCGGCGCCGCACCCGGCTGAACGACGATGACTTGCACCGCGGGGAATTCGATGTCGGGATTGTCGTTGACGTCCATCCGGTTGAAACTGACGATCCCCGCCAGCATCAACAGTACGAACATGACGACCGGCGGCACCGGATTGCGAATGCACCAGGCGGAAATGTTGCGAAAGCTCATGATTCAAACGCCTTTTGTGCGCACGCGACCGAGGATAGTTATTGCGACGATTTCTGGACCACCGGCTTCACCTTGTCGCCGACGTTCAGGAAGGCACCGGCGAGCACAACCACGCGTTCATTGCCTGCCAGACCCGATGCGATCGACACGCCGTCGTCGGTGATCGTGCCGACCTTGACCGCACGGCGCTGGATTATGTTCTTGCCATCGACGATCAGCACATAACTGCCTTCGGGGCCGCTCTGCACCGCGCTTTCGGGCAGCAGCGGCGCTTCTTCGGTCCCCGACACCAGCCGCGCGTCGGCAAAGCCGCCGGGGCGGAGCGCCGCGCTATACGGCACCGCGATGCGGACCATGCCCTGCCGCGTGTCGGGATTGATGACCGGCGAAACCTGCCACACCTGACCCGCGATCTGCAAATTGGTGCCGACCGGGCTGATCGTCGCGCGTGTACCGACGCGCACCCGCTGCAGATCGGCTTCGGCCATCTGGGCCAGCAATTCCATTTCGCCGCCGCGCGCCATGCGGAACAAGACACCGCTGCCGGCGCCGACAATCTGCCCGGGCTCGACGCCGCGCGTCAGCACCAGGCCTGCCGCGGGCGCGACGATGTTGAGCCGGCCGTTGCGCGCCTGCGCCTCGGCATATTGGGCCTGCGCGACGCGGACGCGCGCATTGGCGGCGTCGCGGGTCGCGCGCTTGCGGTCCATGTCGGCCTTGGAAATAAAGCCGCGCGCCACCAGCGCGTCGGCGCGGGTCAATTCGGCCTGCGCCAGGTCGGCATCGGCCTGCGCGACGCGGATCGAGGCGGCGAGGCTGGCGGCCTGCTGCGCCTGAACCGACCGATCGATGACCGCGAGCGGCTGTCCGGCACCGACCCACTGGCCGGGCTCGACCAGAACGCGGACAACCTGTCCGCCCTCACCGGCGACGCCGACCGGCATTTCGCGGCGCGCCGCGATCGTGCCGTTGGTCGAGATCGTCGACTGGACCGACTGGCGGCCGGGAATGACGACCGTGATGCTGGGGACGGCTGCGGCGCCCGCGCCGCCCGCCGCGCCATCTGCTCCGGCGGCGCCATCCTTGCTGGAACTGAACGCGTACCAGGTCGCCGCCAGCGCCAATGCCATCAGCACCACGGCAATGATCAGCCACGTCCGCTTGCGGCGGCTGTCCGCCTCTTCATAATAGCTCTGGGTCGAACCCGCGAGGCTGTCCATCACATCCACTTTCCGCTCGTAGTTCACGCCGAATGCCTTCCTGCCCGGTGCGGCAGCCGATGCGGCAAGCGCGACAGCGCTTCGCCCCCTCAGACCCGCACGACAGGACCGAAATCCCGTATGAGGTGTATTACCTAATTAAACCACCGCTGGCAAGAGGTCAAACTTCGCCGCCTCACCGCCCCCTCGGCGCGTGGTTCATAAGCGGGTATCGCCGCGATTTCCAGTGGTTGCGGACATGAAAAAGGGCGGCGCGCCTGTCGGCCCGCCACCCTTTGATCCGGCCAATCCCAAAGGATCAAAGGCCGGTTTGTCGATCGTTTCAGCGAACGCGACCGCGCCGCACGAGGTTGACGATGGCGAGCAGCACGACCGCACCGATAAAGGCGGTGAGCAGGGTCATCGGGTCAAAGGCGTTACCGCGCAGGTGACCGCCGCCCAGAAACTGGCCGAACAGAAAGCGACCGAGGATCGAGCCGATACAGCCGACGATGATGTTCAGGAAAATGCCCTGCTGGGCATCGGTGCGCATCACGATGCTGGCCAGCCAGCCGATAACGCCGCCCATGACGATTGCGATAATGAAATCCATGATATTGACCCCCTACGATCATTGGTGTCGCCCGACATTGCGGGCATGTCTTTGGTAACCCAGATATTTGAAATCGCCTAGCACTATGGCTCGGCGGGATAGGCGCGGCAGAATGGCGGCGGTGCGACCCCGCACCGCCGCCATGCCGTTTTACTTAACGAACGCTGCCGCGGCGAACCAGGTTGACGATGCCGAGCAGTACCACCGCACCGATGAACGCCCACAACAGGCCGATCGGGCTGAAGGTGTCGAGGCTGGCGCCCATACCGAAAAAGCTGCCGAGGAAATTGCCGAGGAACGCCCCGACAATGCCGACGACGACATTCAATATGATGCCTTGCTGCGCATCGGTGCGCATGACGATGCTCGCCAGCCAACCGATGATGCCGCCGACGATCAAAGTGATAATCAAACCCATGTTAATCCCTTCCTGAACCGCCGGGCAGACGCCGACACCCGGCGAAGCATTTTCAAACGTCCGGTCGCGCCCGGACATCGTTTCAACGATGCGAAGATAATGCGGAAGGGGAGCGAAAGGTTCCCGGCCGGCCCGAACGGGCGCGGCCGGGAAAGTGGGATCAGTTCCAGATCAAGAACTGCTCCGGGTCGCAACGACCGGGTTAAGCAGCCTTGTTTGACCGCGATGTGACGGACGTCACAGATGCGGAAATAAACTCGGAAAATGGGGTGGAGAAAATCGGGGGGCCGGGCGGCGCCGCGCGCTGCACCCAAACGAAATGCCAAACGAAATGGGGGCCGACATCGCTGCCAACCCCCACTATCCGGCTTTGCCCCACGTACTCCGCCTCACTCCATCCCGGTCCGCTTCTCTTGCGATCAGCAGCCCGCAAAACGATGCGTTGCGGCGCACGCCGGAACAATCCGGCGACGGTTTGGTCGGCCCCCTTTCGGGGGCCGGCCGCACCTGGAAAGCCCTTCATCATCTCTTCCGGGTCTCTGCCGAAGCAGTCGCCGTTCCAAGCGATGGACTGCATTTCCTGTACCCGATCGGGTCCGCATCAACTCGTGGGAATCGCTACGTTCCGTGACCAGGCTATCGGTCGATTTCCTCGTAAAACCAGTCCGTTCTCTTCTGGCTAGTCTTGCAACTACCCTTGATGTCCCGGCGGTCTTTCGTCTCTGTCGTCCGATGATTTGAAGCTGACATGAAGCATTCGGGCAGCCAACCGAAAAACGCCCAAATGCCCCTCCCGAACGTCGGCTGCTGTGGATAAGTCCGGTATTAGCAACAAGCGGATTCGGTGCAGCATTTTTGTAACAAGCATGCAGCATTTTCGGATTCGAATTTGCCGCTTATCGAGCCGTCGACGTTCCGCCGACTCGTGGTAGCGAGTCGAAAACGCGACTCGCTTCAGCGATCACGCCCGTCCCAGATCACCCTTGCCGATCGTCCCCGATGCCATCTCCAGCATCCGGTCGAGGCTTTTGCGTGCCGCCAGCCGCAGCCCTTCCTCCATCTCGATCTGCGGTTTCAGGTCGCGCAGCGCGAGGTAGAGTTTCTCCATCGTGTTGAGCGCCATATACGGACAGATGTTGCAGTTGCAGTTGCCGTCGGCGCCCGGCGCCCCGATGAAGGTCTTTTCGGGGATCGCCAGCTCCATCTGGTGGATGATGTGCGGCTCGGTGGCGACAATCAGCGTGTCGCCGGGAAAGCTCTTGGCGAATTGCAGGATGCCGCTGGTCGATCCGACATAGTCGGCATGGTCGACGATGTGCGGCGGACATTCGGGATGCGCCGCGACCGGGGCGCCGGGGTGCTGCGCCTTCAGCTTGATCAGCTCGGTCTCGCTGAACGCTTCGTGGACGATGCACACGCCGGGCCACAGCAGCATCTCGCGCCCGAACTTGCGGTTGAGATAACCGCCCAGATGGCGGTCGGGGCCAAAGATGATCGGCTGGTTTTCGGGAATCTGGCTGATGATCGTCTCGGCGCTCGACGAGGTGACGATGATGTCGCTCAGCGCCTTCACCGCCGCCGAGCAGTTGATGTAGGTCAGCGCGATATGGTCGGGGTGCTTTTCGCGGAAGCGTTTGAACTGTTCGGGCGGGCAGCTGTCTTCCAGGCTGCACCCGGCATCCATGTCGGGCAGGATCACGATCTTTTCGGGGCTCAGGATCTTTGCCGTCTCGGCCATGAACTTCACGCCGCAGAACGCGATGACATCGGCGTCGGTGTCGGCGGCCTTGCGCGACAACTCCAGCGAATCGCCGACGAAATCGGCCAGATCCTGAATCTCGGGCTTTTGGTAATAATGCGCCAGGATTACCGCGTTGCGGTCCTTGCGCAGGCGTTCGATTTCGGCGCGCAGGTCAACGCCCGAGAGATTCTCGCGGATGGGAGCAGTCATCGCTTTTCCTTATCTGGCTTTTGCCTTGGCCACCCCCCTACACCGCGACCCCGGACAGGGCAACGCGGCGTCAGCCGCCAACCAGCCGGTCCGCGAGCGCAATGACAGGGGGTGTCAAAGCCACCAGATAGATGGTGAGCCGCACCGCGATGACAATCACCGCGATCGCCTTTGTTGCGGGATGCACGCTGCCCAGCGTCCGGCGGTCATACATCACGATAATGCCGACCACGCCCAGCTGGATCAGCCCGATCGGAATGTCGGACCAGCCGATCATCAGCGGCATCGGCAGGATGCGGCCGAGCGCGGGTTCGAGGATGATGATCGTCGCCCCGATCATCAACCGCCGGTGCCACGCCGTCGTGTGGCGCCGCCGCACCGCCGCCCACACCATCAAGCCGAACACCAGCGATTCGATGAAGGTCAGCGCGAGAAAATAGGGCGGCGAGAAAAAGGGCGGAAAACGGCCGAGCACCAGCGACGCGATCCCGGTGAATATCCCCAGCCCGGTGATGATGATCGCGAGCGTGGCGCCGGTCCAACCGAGCCGCCGGTGCAGCGCCATATTCTGCCGCGATACCAGCGTCGGTTGCACCACCAGCAGCCCGAGCCAGGCGAGCATCAGTCCGCCGTGCAGGTGCACCCAGAAGGGCGCGGCGACCGGATCGACAAAACCGCGCAACGCGAATTGCAGGAAGCCGAGGATGATGAAAAGCGCGAGGCCGATTGCCATGCGCTGCCAGAAAAGTTCGGCGCGCTCTGCGCCCGCTGCCGTCGTTGCCATGCCACACCCCCCAGTCGGCCGGAATTGGGGCCAGACTAGCGAAGGATGACGCCGCGCGAAAGCCCGCCTAGCCAGCAGGGGTATTGGCAAAGCGCGCGGTGACCGTGGCGTCGATGCCCGCGGCCTTGAGCGGCATCGCGAAACTCTGCTCGATGGCCGCCCGCGCCGCGCCCTGGGCCAGCCGCATCGGGGTCGCCCCCTTCGCCTGCTTGATCAGTTCGGCCTGCGCCGCCTTGCGGTTGGCGGCGTCGAGCGAGGCTTCGGCGTCGGTCAGCGTCAGCAGGATCGCGCCATCGCGAAACTCGCTGATCGCATCGAGGTCGATTTCGGGGCCCGCGAGCCGCAGCGGCGGCAGGGTAACGGTCAGCGCCCTGGTCGCGGCATCCCAGTCGAGATCGGCTTGCTTGAGCTTGCCCAGATCGACCTCATAACGCACCGTGCCTGGCATGATCAGCGTCTTTTTCGCGCTCAGCCCAAGTCGGCTCTGCGTCGAGGTGACAACCGCAACGTAGCGCGCGGTGAACGGCACGAGGATATTCTGTTCCTGCAAACCCTGCAGGCTCGCAGCCACGACGGTTTCGGGGTCATAGCCCCGTTGCCAGTCGCGCCACGCCGATACCGCCCACCACACGGCAAGAAGGAGCATCGCCGCCGCAGCGAGCAGGATCAGGCGCCCGGCGAGGCGCGGTGCGGGCGAGGAAGGAGTCGAGGTCATGGGGTTGTATAGACCGAACAATCGGGCGCGGGGCGATCCATTTCGTAACGGCCCGTCGCAGGATTGTGGCGCAGCACGCGTTCATAGCTGCACTCGGCGTCTTTCCAATGCGCGAGATCGCTCTTCTTGAGCTTCTGCCCGCTATTGTCCTCGCTCCGCCGCGACGTCTGCGGATAGGCGGTGGCAAAGCTGCGATAGGTCAGCGGCGGCAATTCGCCGCCATCGTCCGGACCGGGTTTCAGCACCGCTTTGAATTCATATTCGTCGTGGCAGGCGTCGAGCCGGTCCTTCGCGTCCTGCTCGGAAAAACAGGCGCGGATCATCAGCGCGCTGTTCCAGACAACATCGAGCACTTCGCCGCTAAGCCCGATCGCGTGTGGCGCCATGCCAAAGCGCAGCAGGTGAAGCCGCGCGCCCGAACCGCCGCCACCCGAATACATCGCGCGCTGCTCACCGATCACCCCGACCAGCATCTCCAGCCCTTCCCGCCCGTCAGCTTCGTCGCCGCTGCGCACCGAGACGATTTGCGGCCACAGCCGCAACCCTTGTGGATCATCCGCAAAGGCGGGGAGCGGCAGCGAGGTTTTTCCGGTATCGCCTGACCCCGGGAAAGAAACAATCAGACTGGCTGGCCCCTCACCCGTGTCGGCACTGTTCGACAGTTCGAAACATAGCTGACCTTCGGGCAGGCAATGCTGGCCGCCTTCGCGGGCGATCAGGTCCATAATGCGCGATTGCGCGGCGGCGGGCGCGGTGTCGGCGGCGGGCTGCGCGGCGGCGAGCAGCATCGTCAAAAGCATGTCAGGCAAGTTCCCATTCGTCATCACGTTCGCGCACCACGCCGCGCGCGCGCAGGTCGAACAGATGCGCGAGCACCGAACGTCCGGCGGCGCCGGTCAGCCGCGGGTCTAGCCCCTTGTACATATGCGCGACCATCGCCGGGATGACCCGGGTTCCCTTTTCCAGCTCGCGCACAATCTGCCGCTCGCGCTGCTTGCGGTGCCCCAGCATGCCGCGGACAAGCTGCCGCGGCTTGGTCACCGCGGGGCCGTGCGCGGGATAATAGATGCGGTCGCCCCGCTCATACAGCTTCGACAGGCTGGCCATATAGGCCGCCATGTCGCCATCGGGCGGGCTGACGACGCTGGTCGACCACGCCATGACATGATCGCCGGTGAACAGCGCGCCGCTTTCGAGCAGCGCAAAACAGAGGTGGTTCGACGTGTGGCCCGGTGTCGCCACCGCCTCGATTGTCCACCCGCCCCCCGAAATCCGCTCGCCGTCGGTCAACACCCGATCGGGGGCGTAATCGGGATCGAACGCCGAATCGGCGCGCGGACCGTCGTCGCGGATCGCCAGCGGCGCGCAGCCGATGATCGGCGCGCCGGTCGCGGCTTTCAACGGCGCCGCGGCGGGGCTGTGGTCGCGGTGGGTGTGGGTGCACAGGATCGCAGTGACGCGCTGGCCGCGGGTCGCGCGCAGGATGGCATCGACATGGCCGATGCCATTGATGTCGGCGGGATCACCGATGCTCATCCCCGATCCGGTTGGCCCCGGATCGATCACCGCAACATCGCTGCCCGCGCCGACGATCCACGTCTGGGTGCCGGTAAAAGTATAGGGCGACGGGTTCGGCGCCAGCACGCGGCGGACGAGCGGCTCATGCTGCTCGCAATCGCCGGCGCGGATGCTGTCGGGCCAGGGCTTTTCTTCGCTCATGGACCTCATGTGGCATTGCGGGGGGCGGAACGAAAGGGGTGGCGGCGATCATTTCAGATAATGGCCGGTTGCGGGCGATCGCAGACCTAACGATCCTCCCCATCGACTTGCGATGGGGAGGTGGCAGCGCGAAGCGCTGACGGAGGGGTAACGACGCAGCGTTGCTGCCCCTCCACCACTCGCTTCGCGAGCGGTCCCCCTCCCCATCGCAAGTCGATGGGGAGGATCAGCGATGTTCGATCCCCACCCCAAAGCACAATATTTCGACCACCCACACGAAAAAGGGAGCGGTCGCCCGCTCCCTTTCCCGCCCCTGCCGCCAGCCCCACCGGGGAGCAAAGGCTGGCGCGGAAGCTGTTCGGGCCTAGTGGTCCGATTTCTCGAAGTCGGCGATCGCCTTGTCCAGATCGGCGGCGACCTTGGCGCGCATGTCGTCGGACAGGCCGCGCGCACGCTCGCCCTCGGCAAAGGCTTCGCGCGCTTTCTTGAGCGCCGACAGCCGCGCCGCTTTGCCTTCGGCGCTGTCGTTGCAGGCAAACATGACGACGCGGCTGCGCTTGTTGCCGTCGCTCTCGTCGCGGTTGACGATCGGCGCCGCTTTTTTGCTGTCGCCGCACTTGCCCAGCACCATCGTCTGACCATGCACCGACGACCAGGCGCCGTGCGGCATGGGGGGCATCGGCGGCATCGGGGCCAGCACCGTGCGCAACCGTTCCTTGCGTTTCGCTTCCAGCTTGTCGGCGATCGCCTCGGCCTGCTGGCCGGTGATGCCCTGTTCCTTCAGCGTCGCGAGCACATCGTCGCGCGACAGGCTGCCCGGCATGCGGACGTCGATACGGCGCAGCTTGTCCTTGCCGTCGGCGGGCGCAAACATCACCATCGGTGCCTTGCCCTCACCATCGCCGTCGCGGCGGATGACGATGCGATGCACTTCGCGTTTTTTCCCATCCTTGTCGGTGGTGACGTCTTCGCTGTGGTCGGTGAAGACCGTGACCTCTGGGGCGGCGGGGGCATCCGGGGCGTCGGGCGCTTCGGGGGGTAGCGGTGCCTCGGGCGGCAGTGGCGGCGCGGGCGGCTCGCCCATATCGACCGTCTGCGCCGTCGCCGTGACGATCCCCGCCGGCACCAGCGTCGCGGTCGTCGCCAGCACCGCCAGCGTTGCCCCACCGATCAGCACCCGGCCCGCCAGCCCGCGCTGTTTCGAAATATCCCTCCGCATCAACATCGTCAGCCTCTCCTGCAAATTATCGTGAACCGCCATCGGCGCCGCCAGCGACAGCCGCGAACCGACGGCTGCCTTGGCAATTGCGGTCGCATAGCGTGCGGTGCGCTCGCCGCGCGCGTCCTGGTCGGCCCCGCCATCGACCAGTGTCAGCACGCGCGCGTCGCACGCCGCCTCCTGATCGAAGCGAAAGGCGCGGATCGCGCGCCACGCGAACGGATTGAACCATTGCGACGCCAGCAGCACGAGCGCCGCGGCATTGGCCCACAAATCGCCGTGCCGGTGGTGCGCCAGCTCATGATCGACCGCGAGCGCGCGCTCGTCGGCGGCATAGCGGGCAAAGAAATCCTGCGGCACCGCGACGATACGATGCCACAGGCCAAAGGCGACGGGGCCGTCGACCGCGTCGGTCATCACCAGCCGGATCGTCCCGATCGGCGCAAGCTCGACCGCTTCGGCGAGCACCTCGGCGCGGAAGCGGCGGTGCGACAGCAGCGCCATCGCGAGCACTGCGGCCATGCCCATCGCCCATAAAACAAAGACATAGGGCATCGCATCGGCGATCGACCAGGCCGGGATCACCGGGGCGGTCATTGCCATATCGACCGCAACCAGCATGGCTTCGCCGCTGTCGGGCGCCGCCACGGGATCGGCGAACGGCAGCGGCGGCAGCACCAGCCGCAGCGCCGGGATCAGCCACAGGCTATACGCCAGCCGCGGCCCGAAATGGCGCGCGAACGGCTTGCGGACCAGCAGCACCGCCAGGACGAGCAGCCCGGTGGTGAGCAGCGTGTCGCTCCACACCTGCATCCATGTCGCGGCGCTCATGACTTGAGCCTCCGCAGCAGCGCCTCGATCTCGGCGATGTCGGTGTCGGTCAGCGCCTCGCGATCGGCGAGATGGGCGATCAGTGGGCTGACGCGGCCGCCGAACAGGCGGTCGACAAAACGCTGCGATTCCTCCCCGACGGCGTCGGCGCGCTCGATCGCGGGGCTATAGAGGTACCGGCGGCCGTCGGCGGCGGCGGTCACCGCGCCCTTCTGGACCAGCCGCGCGAGCAGGGTCTTGACCGTCGCCTGCGTCCAGCCATTGGTTTTGCCGATGCGGTTGGTCAGGTCGGCCGCGGTCTGCGGGGCGTCGTCCCACAGCGCCGACAGCACCTGCATCTCCGACTCGCTTGCTCGTTCCGCCATCAGAACCCCTCCCATTGGCACCGCCGATTTGCGATGCGACTACAAATGTAGTCAATGGGCTGAATGGTCGATGAACGAAGCTGAACGGGAAAGTGTCGGGATTTTTGACAAGCGGCGCCAGCGGTAAGGAATCGCTAACCACCGTGACTCGCGCATATCCATCGCCGCGGCAAATTGGCACGGCAATTGAATAGTATCAGATGTTCCCGAGTGTTCCGCTCAATGGAGCGGTGGGGGGCATCGGTCTGGTCCCTGATGCCCCCTGCCCCCACCGGGAAATCCTCACTTACCCCCGATGCAGACGGGGGGCGGAGCGGCCGAAAGGCCCCGCCCCCCGGACGCTCGTTCCGCCAATCGCATCGGACGTTCGCCCAATCAAAGCGAAACGAGGACGATGTCCGTTCACGACCGAACGAGCCGCTGCCCGCCCCAAAGCCGTCGCATAAAAAAGCCCCGCCGGATCGCTCCGACGGGGCCTTCTATTGCCCGCAGGCGGTGCGGCCTAAACCGCGCCGTTCGCCAGCGCCGCGAGGAGCAGGATCGCCACGATGTTGGTGATCTTGATCATCGGGTTGACCGCCGGACCCGCGGTATCCTTGTACGGATCGCCGACGGTGTCGCCGGTCACCGCGGCCTTATGGGCCTCGCTGCCCTTGCCGCCGTGGTTGCCGTCTTCGATATACTTCTTCGCATTGTCCCATGCACCGCCGCCCGAGGTCATCGAGATGGCGACGAACAGGCCGCTGACGATGACACCAAGCAGGAGCGCACCGAGCGCTTCGAGCGCCGCAGCCGGACCCGCAACAGCGCGGATCACGAAGAACACGACGATCGGTGCCAGCACCGGAAGCAACGACGGGATGATCATTTCCTTGATCGCCGCCTTGGTCACCAGATCAACCGTCCGCGCATAGTCGGGCTTGCTCTCATAAGTCATGATGCCGGGGTTGTTCTTGAACTGGTCGCGAACATCCTTGACCACCTCGCCCGCCGCGCGGCCGACCGCGGTCATGCCGAACGCACCGAAGAGGTACGGCAACAGTGCGCCGAGCAGCAGCCCGACGATGACATAAGGCGACGACAGCGAGAAAGTCAGCGGCTCGGTCAACCCGAGCTTGGCCGAATATTCGGTGATGTCGGCCGTATAAGTGCCGAACAGCACCAGCGCCGCCAGACCCGCCGAACCGATCGCATAGCCCTTGGTCACCGCCTTGGTCGTGTTGCCCACGGCGTCGAGCAGGTCGGTCTTTTCGCGCACCGAATCATCGAGCCCCGCCATTTCGGCGATGCCGCCGGCGTTGTCGGTGACCGGACCATAGGCGTCGAGCGCGACGACCATGCCGGCGAGCGCCAGCATGGCGGTGGCCGCAAAGGCGATACCAACGATGCCCGCGATCTGGAACGCGGCGATGATGCCGGCACAGATGACCAGCGTCGGCGCCGCGGTCGATTCCAGGCTGATCGCCAGACCCTGGATGACGTTGGTGCCATGGCCGGTTTCCGACGCCTTGGCGATCGAGCGCACCGGGCGATAGTTGGTGCCGGTGTAATATTCGGTGATCCAGATGATCAGCCCGGTGATGATCAGGCCGAGCAGCGAGCAATAGAACAGGTCGTTGCCATTGAACGTCTGGCCGGTGATGTCGGTCGCCATGTCGCCTTTCAGGACATAGCTGGTCGAGAACCAGATCGCCGGGACCGAGAGGACCGCGGTGACCAGGAAGCCCTTGTACATCGCGCCCATGACATTCTTGCCGCCACCGAGGCGGACAAAGTAAGTCCCGATGATCGAGGTGATGATGCAGACGCCGCCCATCAACAGCGGCAGACTCATCAGCGGCAACAACATGTCGCCCGCGCCCTTCAGCAGCAGCGCCATCAGCACCATGGTGGCGCCGACGGTGACGACATAGGTTTCAAACAGATCCGCGGCCATACCGGCGCAATCGCCCACATTGTCGCCGACGTTATCGGCGATCACCGCGGGGTTGCGTGGGTCATCCTCGGGGATGCCCGCCTCGACCTTGCCGACCAGATCGGCGCCGACGTCGGCGGCCTTGGTAAAGATACCGCCGCCCAGACGCGCAAAGATCGAGATCAGCGAGGCGCCGAACGCGAGCGCAACGAGCGCGTCGACGACAGTGCGATCCTCACCACCAACGGTGAAGCCGCCGGGACCGATCAGATACCAGAAAAAGACCGAGATCGCGAGCAGAGCAAGCCCCGCCACCAGCATGCCGGTTATCGCCCCGGCGCGGAACGCCATGGTCAGACCGGCCTGCAGCCCGGTCTGCGCCGCGGCCGCGGTGCGGACGTTGGCTTTCACCGAAATGTTCATGCCGACGAAACCGGCAACCCCCGACAGGACGGCGCCGATGACAAAGCCCGTCGCCGAAATCGCGCCGAGGAAAATTCCGACGAGAATGGCGACGACGACGCCGACGATGGCGATGGTGCGATATTGGCGGCCCAGATAGGCTTTGGCGCCTTCCTGGATGGCGGCGGCAATTTCCTGCATCTTTTCATTACCCGGCGAGGCGCTGAGCACCTGGCGGGAGGTAATGAAGCCATAGAGCACGGCGATAAGGCCGCACGCTATCGCGATCATAACCGGATCAATCATGAATTTCCTTCCCCATTGAGCGGGGCGGAGTCAGGTGAACAGTCGAGCACGTCCGACTTATATTGCCGGTTCGCCCTCTCCCCTGATGCGACCGCCCCTAAATTTGGACGCCGCGTTATGGGAAGAAAGAAAGCCAAGGGCAACCCCGGTTTTTCGGCACTTTTGTAACGATTTCGCGTCAGTGCGTGAAACCAAGACGCTCGGGCAGCGCAAGCCGCTGAGCCCGGTGTGTCAGCGTGATTCCCTCGCCCACCCCGGCATGACCGATCGGCGTTGCCGCCACGTTCAACCCGGTTGCGATCTCGCGGATCGCCGCCGCGGCGCCGGGGTCTGCCGCGAACAGCAGCTGATAATCGTCGCCCGCACTCGCGGCGGCGAGCCGGGTGTCGACCACATCGGGCCGCACCGCGAGCAGCGCCGCCGACAGCGGCATCGCCTCGAGCATCAACACAAACTCGCATCCGCTGGCGACCGCCATCCGCTGCGCGTCGATCAACAGGCCGTCGGACACATCCATCATCGCATGGACGTGCGGCACCAGCGCCTGTCCGAACGTCAGCTGCGGCTGCGGGCGGCTGTAGGCGGCCAGGCAGGTTTCGTTCGGGTCGATCTGCCCCAGCCGCATCGCCAGCCCCAGCCCAGCGTTGCCGATCGAACCGGTGACCCACAGCTGATCGCCCGGCCGCGCGCCGCTGCGCGAGGGCGCGCCGCCCGGCGGCGCCCGGCCGATCGCGGTCAGGCCGAAACTGCGCGGCGCCCCCGCTGGCACCCGCACCGTATCGCCGCCGAGCAGGATGATACCAAAGCGGCGCAGCACCAGATCGAGCCCGTCGACAAACGCCGCGTCCCACGCATCGTCGCCCAGGGTGTAACCGACGAGGACGCCGATCGGCGCCGCGCCCTTGGCGGCCATATCCGACAGATTCACCGCCACGAGTTTCCACGCGACGTCCTGCGGCGTGTCGTCGGGCAGAAAATGGATGCCCTCGACGATCATGTCGTGCGTCAGCACCAGCCCCTCCCACTCGGCAGCGTCATCGGCGAGCCCGCGCGCGGCGGGGTCGGTCGCTATGGCGCGGAGGCGGGCGATGAAATCGGCTTCGGACATGGGCTGAGCTTAGGGGATACCGCAGCGGTATAATAGACACCGTGCGATCCTCCCCATCGACTTGCGATGGGGAGGATATTTCACTATTTCGCCCGCACATCCTTGCCGATCGCATCGAGCAGGCCATTGGCAAACCCCGCCTCGCGCGCGTCGAAGAACGCTTTCGCGACATCGACATATTCGCTGACCACCGCGCCGACCGGCACGTCGCCGCGCGCCATCAGTTCATAGGCGCCGGCGCGCAGGATCGCCTTCATCGTGCGGTCGAGCCGCTCCATCGACCAGCCGCTCGCCAGCCGCGTGATGATCGCCGCGTCAATCTCTTCGGACCGCGCCAGCGTGCCTTTCACGATATCGTCGAAAAATTCGGTGTCGGCGCCGGCATATTCGGCGTCCTCGATCGTCGCGCCGATGCGGTGCTGGTGAAATTCGTGGATCAGCTTGGCGACCGGGGTCGCTTCCATCTCATGCTGATAAAGCGCCTGGACGGCGGCGAGACGGGCGGCAGAGCGAGACTGAGAGCGTTTGTTCATGGTTCTTTTCTTAGCTGAGACGCTGGCGGACCGAAAGCGCGTGGGCGGGAAGCCCCTCGGCCCCCGCGAGCGCGACCGCGGCCGGACCGATCGCGGCAAGGCTGGCTTCGTCGAGCGCGAGGAAGCTGGTGCGCTTCATGAAATCGCTGACCGACAGCCCGCTCGAAAAACGGGCGCGGCGGCCGGTGGGCAGGACATGGTTCGGACCCGCGACATAATCGCCGATCGCTTCGGGGGTCTGACGGCCCAGAAAGACCGACCCGGCGTGGCGCACTTTGGCAAACAGCGCGTCGGCCTCGGCGGCATCGACCGCGAGTTCGAGATGTTCGGGCGCGAGCCGGTCGCAGAGCGGGATCGCGTCGGCAAGCGTCGGCACGATGACGATGGCGCCATTGGTGTCCCAGCTGGCGCGCATCGTCGCGGCGGTCGTCAGATTAGGAATCTGATGCTCTATTGCTGCCACCACGGCGTCGGCAAAATCCGCATCGTCGGTGAACAGGATCGACTGGCTCGTCGGATCATGCTCGGCCTGGCTGAGCAGATCGGCGGCGATGATATGTGGTTCGTTCTGCCCGTCAGCGACGACGACGATCTCGCTCGGCCCCGCGACCATGTCGATGCCGACGACGCCATAGACTTGCCGCTTCGCCTCGGCGACCCACGCGTTGCCGGGGCCGGTTACGACGTCGACCGGGGCGATACGGTCGGTGCCATAGGCCAACGCCGCAACCGCCTGCGCCCCGCCGATCCGCCAGATTTCATCGACCCCGCCGATATGCGCCGCGGCCATGACCACTGGGTTGATTTCGCCGCCCGGCGTCGGGGTCATCATCACGATGCGGCCGACCCCCGCGACCTTCGCCGGCAGGATGTTCATCAGCACCGACGAGGGGTAAGCGGCGCGGCCGCCGGGAACATAGACCCCCGCCGCATCGACCGCGTTCCAGCGCGCGCCGAGGCGCGCTCCCGTCGCATCGCGATAGTCGCGGTCTTCGGGCAGCTGCGCAGCGTGATAGGCACGGATGCGGTCCGCGGCGAGATTGAGCGCGTCACGCAATTCGGGCGCCAGCGCCTCATAGGCCGCGGCGCAGTCTTCCTTAGAAATACTCCACCCGCTCGCGTCGAGATCGAAGCGGTCGAACCTGGCGGTAAAATCGGCCAGCGCGGCGTCGCCGTCGGCCTTTACCCGCGCGATGATCGCCGCGACGTCGCTCGACACATCCGAATCGCTTTCGCGCCGATCATTGACCAGCGCGTCGAACGCCGCCGCAAAGCCGGGTTCGGAGGCATCAAACCGCCGCATCACCCTGCCCCACCGCCATGCGGAACCGCTCGACCAGCGCCGGAACCTCGGCCGAGCGCAGCTTGAACGCGGCGCGATTGACGATCAGCCGCGCCGACACGTCGCTGATGATCACCTGCTCGGCGAGTGCGTTCTCGACCAGCGTCCGCCCCGTCGAAACCAGGTCGACGATATGCGAAGCGAGCCCCAGCTTCGGCGCGATCTCCATCGCCCCGTTCAGCTTGATGCACTCGGCCTGGATGCCCTGGGCGGCGAACCAGCGGCGCGTCGTCGCGGGATATTTGGTCGCGACGCGGATATGGCTTTCACCCAGCCCCGGCGGCGGTGCGTCGGCAGGCCCGGCGAGCGACAGGCGGCAATGGCCGATGCCCAGATCGACCGGCGCATACAGCTCGCTATAGTCAAACTCGTCGACGACATCGGACCCGACGATGCCCAGCTGCGCCGCGCCATGCGCCACAAAGGTCGCCACGTCGAACGCGCGCACGCGGATCAGCGAAATATGCGGCTGGTTCGTCGCGAACACCAGCGCGCGGCTGTTCTTGTCAAAGAAATCCGCCGCGGGCTCGATCCCGACGCGCGCGAGCAGCGGCAGCGCCTCGTCGAGGATGCGTCCCTTGGGGATGGCAAAGATGATCGGTTCGGGCATAAGCGTCGCGCACATAGGCGGCGGAGGGAAAAAGGGCAATGAGCGAGCGCTACGACTTCGTTGACATGGCCGAAACCGGACCCGCGGCGGTCCGCACCGCTTTTGCCAATCAGGTCGCCTATTGCCGCGCCAATGATGCGCCGATCACCGCGCGCATCGTCGCCGCGCTCGGCGCCTTGCTCAACAAGCCCTCAAGCGACTTTGCCCGCCGGATCGCCGACTGGAAAGGCGCCCCGCTCGCCGATGCGCTGCCGCTGCGGGCGGCGGGCGGCATTCACGCACTGCATCTGGCGGGCAGCGCGCATGAACTGGCGCCGATCTATGCCGACGCCGACGACATCAACGACGCCGCGATCGTCGCCGGGGTGGTGTCGCGCCACGAAGCGGCGCTTCTCCCCTGGCTCGACGGCCCGCCGCAGACCAACGAGGCGGGGCGCTCGTCAAATTTCATCGCCGCGATGCTGTGGCTCGCCGACAAGGGGTTGCCGCCGCGCTTCGACTGCCGCGAAATCGGGTCGAGCGCCGGGATCAACCTGATGATCGATCGCTATCATTATGATCTTGGCGGGGTCCATGTCGGGCCGCGGCCCGGCGCCATGGCCTTCACCCCCGACTGGCGCGGCAACCATCCGCCGCAGCACGCTATCGAGTTTGCGAGCCTGAAGGGCTGCGACGTTGCGCCGGTCGACCTCAGCGACCCGGCGCAGGCGCTGCGGCTGAAAGCCTATATCTGGCCCGAACATCATATCCGTTTCCAGCGCATGGCGGCGGCGATTGCCGCAGCGACCGAAGCGCCGCCGCAGCTGATCCATGCCAACGCCGCCGATTTCGTCGAAGCCGAACTGGCGCGCCCACAGGCCGATGCGACGACGCGGGTGCTGATGCATTCGATCGTCTGGCAATATGTCCCCGCTGACCAGCAGGCGCGGATCACCGCGGCGATGGAAGCCGCGGGCGCACGCGCCACCGCAGAACGGCCGCTGGCCTGGATCGCGCTCGAGGCCAATCGCACCGTGCATCATCACGAACTGGTGGTGCGCCACTGGCCCGGCGGCGCCGAACCGGTGAAACTGGGCCACGCCCACGCCCATGGCGCGTGGGTCGAGTGGTTAGGCTAAGCGATGGTTTGCGAACGAAACCAGCCGTTCCCAGGTGAATGCCGAGGATCATAGCCTCCGTCCACCACCCCAAAACGCCGATCCGCATCGACAAAAAGGGCGGCACTAAGCCACCCTTTAAATATCCATCACTAGCGATCATTCGCCCGAGGACTTACTCGGCCCGCGCCGGAATCCCCGTCATCAGCGTGTGGAGCTCGCCCGCTTCCCACATTTCCATCATGATGTCGCTGCCGCCGACAAATTCGCCCTTCACATACAGCTGGGGGATCGTCGGCCAGTCGGAAAATTCCTTGATGCCCTGGCGGACTTCCATATCCTGCAGGACGTCGACGGTGTCATATTCGACCCCGAGGCGGTCGAGCATCGCGATCGCACGCGACGAAAAGCCGCATTGCGGGAACAGCGGTGTGCCCTTCATGAACAGCAGCACGGGGTTGTCGGCGACCAGCTTGGCGATGCGGTCATGCGTGGGTTCGGTCATAATCGTCTCCGGCGGCGCCATTGCGCCATAAATTGGGTGATCCCCCTATGAAGGGACGGCCGTGGTCAATTGCAAGGCATGAAGTTCGCCGCCCATGCGCCCGCCGAGCGCGGCATAGACCGCCTTGTGCTGCGCGACGCGCGTCATCCCGCGAAAGGACTCGCTGATCACATGCGCGGCATAATGGTCATTGTCGCCCGCCAGATCGGTGATCGCGACATCGGCATCGGGAAAGGCCGCGACGATCATCGCCCGCAAATCATCCTCGCGCATGCCCATGGCTTAGCTCTGGCTGTCCATGAACTGGCGTCGCGCCTCGACCGACTTGTCGTTCAGCGCCGCACGGATCTCGGCGTCGCTGATCTCGACCTGCGCCGCGGTCAGGTCGCCCGCGAGCTTGCGGATGACGTCTTCGTCGCCCGCTTCCTCGAAATCGGCCTGCACCACCGCCTTGGCATAGGCATCGGTTTCCTCGGGGGTCAGCCCCATGCGTTCGGCGGCCCATTCACCGACCAGCCGGTTGCGGCGCGCGGTGATCCGGAACTGCATTTCCTGATCGCGGGCGAACTGGGCCTCGAAGGCGCGTTCTCGGTCGTCGAATCCGCTCATATTGTCCTCATGGGTTTGAAACTGTCGCCTTGCAGATAGGTTGCGCGTCCCACGGGTGCAAGCGGCCTGTGCCGCTGATCACTTCCCTTTTACGGGCGAAGGGGTTAGGGTTCGGGTCAGGGAATGGGTCGTACCGCAGCAATGAAGACTGCGCCTTGCCGCAATATCGTCGGCACGGCGCCTCTGGGCTTGTGTTTGGGGGATTGGTGATGACCTTACGACGTCCGTTTTGCCTGCCGATTCTGGCGGCGCTCGCTTTCGCGACGCCCGGAACCGCGCAGGCGCAGGGCACCGACCCCACGCTTCGTGACAGCTTCTCGATCGGCGATCAGGGCGGTTCGCTCTGCGCTGTGCAGGCGACGGTGCGCGACGCTGTCATCGACGGGATGTTCGACCGCGCCTGGGTGATCCTGTGCCGCGATACCAGCCAACCGGTCGGCTATGTTCGCATGCTCCGCGCCGGCCCCGACGCAGCGAAAGCCCGGGTCGAGCGCGGCCGCGCCGGGACCGTCACCTGCACCGCCGATGGAACTTGCACGGTCAAGGACAGCAGCGTCGTCTGGCAGACGCGGATCGAGACCGATGGCGACACCGCTTATGTCGTCGAGGGTTTCGCCGCTTATGGGGATGCATTGAACATCGCGCTCGATTCGATCCGCGAGCGCAAGGTCGTCCCCGGGGTGATCAAGGTCGCCACGACATCGGTCGGCGGCAACGACGGTTTCGCCCGGACGCTCGCCGGGGCCATCGACGTCGACAAGGCGCTGGCCGAAGGATACCGGCGCAACCACAGCGGCGACTATGCCGAAGCCGCCGAATTTTTCGAAACCCTGTCGCGGCGCACCCAGGGCGACCAGGCGGCGGCCGACATCGATCCGACCGAATTCACCCTGAACCGTGCGCTGCAACGCTCGAACCTGGGCGAGTTCGGCGAGGCCGCACGGCTGTTTGCCGAGGCCGAGGCGGTGCCGACCAGCGACCCCGTCCAACTGCGCCTGCGCCGCAACTTCCGCGCCATCCATGCGCTGAACCAGCGCGATTACGACGCCGCCGCCGAACTATTGCAGCGGGCGATCCCGCCGTTGACCAGCGCGGTCACCGTCGATGGGGCCAGCGTCACATTAACCCCGACGATCGTCGCCGGGGTGAACAGCGGCAGCAATGCCCGCGCCGTCCAGCAAGGGTCGGACCGTGAACGGCTGACCCCGATCGAGCGCGGCCAGATCATCGATGCCCAGGCGGTCCACCTGCTCGGCACCGTCGAACGGCTGCGCGGCAACGGCGCCGCGGCCAGGGCGGCGCAGCTCAAAGGCCTCGCCGATGCGGTCGCGGTGCGCGAGGGCCGCGTTACCTCGATCGTGCGGCTGCGCTCGCAGATGCTGGGCGAACTCGCGCTGGCCGAAGAGGCGCTGGGCGACACCGCCGCCGCCGACGCGCGCTTTCTGGAATCGATGAACGCGCTCGCGATCGAATATCCCGAAACCAACGCGCTCGCCTCGGCGCGCGCGCGCTACGCCGCCTTTCTGACCCGTCATGGTCAGGACGACAAGGCGCTCACCATCTATCGCGAGGTGGTCACCGCGCTGGCGAATTCGCAGCGCTCGACCACCGGGATGGCGAACATGATGGCGCCCTATTACCGGCTGCTTGCCAGCCGCGCCGCGACCGACCCGGCCGCGGTCAGCGATTTCTTTGTCGCCAGCCAGCTGCAGGTCCGCCCCGGCGTCGCCGACACCCAGGCGGTGCTGGCGCGCGAATTGTCGAGCGGCAGCGACGACGGCGCGCGCTTGTTCCGTCAGGCGACGACGCTGAACCGCGACATCGAACGGGCGCGGATCGAGGATGCGCGGCTCGCGCAGCTGCCGGTGTCGCCCGAAGTGGGCGCACTGCGCGCCGATCTGAAGACGCAACTCGACAATCTGGCGTTCCAGCAGGCCGAATCGATCGCCCTGCTGTCGGCCTTCCCGCAATATCGCGTCGTCGCGCCGGGCAAGCTCGACCTTGCCGAACTGCAACAGGTGCTGCGCCCCGACGAAGCCTATCTGAAGATGCTCGTTGTCGGCGATGCCGTCTATGCAATGCTGATCGAGCCGGGCGGCGCGCAGCTGTGGAAATCGGACATTGGCGCCGCGGCGCTCGACACCGCGGTCGATACGCTGCGCTCGACGATCTCGATCGTCGAAAACGGCCGCCGCGTCACTTATCCCTTCGATGCCGCGACCGCTTACAAACTCTATGGCCAGCTGTTCGGCCCGGTTGCGGCCAAGCTGCCGTCGGTCGCGCATCTGATTTTCGAACCCGACGGCGCGATGCTGCGCCTGCCGATCAACCTGCTCGTCACCGCCGACACCGGCCTTGCGGCCTATGAACAGCGGCTGCTCGACCCCGACGCCGATCCGTTCGACATGCGCCAGGTCGCCTGGCTGGGGCGCACGACGCGGCCCAGCACCGCGGTCTCGACCCTCGCCTTCCGCAACGCACGGCAGGCGGCGCCGTCGAAAGCAGCGAACCAATATTTCGGGCTGGGCCAGAACCTGCCGATCAATGGCACGACTTTGCCGTCGCTCGGCACCCGCGGCGGCGCAGCCAGCACCATCGACGGCGACTGCCAGTGGGACGTGTCGCAATGGGCGCGGCCGATTTCCGCCGACGAGTTGGTGACGGCACGCAATGCGATGGGCGACGACGCCGGGACGCTGCTCACCGGCGGCGCCTTTACCGACAGCGCGGTCAAGACCCGCACCGACCTCTACGACTATCGCATCATTCATTTTGCGACCCACGGGCTCGTCACCGCGCCGCGCCCCGCCTGCCCGGCGCGGCCGGCGCTGGTCACCTCGTTCGGGGGCGGCGATTCGGACGGGCTTTTGACCTTTCAGGAAATCTTCGACCTCAAGATCAACGCCGACCTCGTCATCCTGTCGGCGTGCGACACGGCCGGCGCGGCGTCGGTCGCGGCGACGCGCGAAGCGGGATTGTCAGGCGGCGGCAACGCGCTCGACGGGCTGGTGCGCAGCTTCATCGGCGCCGGCGGCCGCTCGGTGATCGCCAGCCATTGGCCCGCCCCCGACGATTTCGACGCGACCAAGCGGCTGATCGGCGGCCTCTTCACCGCCGGGCGGGGCACCAGCGTCGCCGATGCAATGTGGGGAACGCAAATGCGGCTGATGGATGATCAGCAGACGTCGCATCCCTATTATTGGGCCGGGTTCGCGATCATCGGCGACGGCGGTCAGGCCCTGCTGCACAGCGGCGCGGCCACCGCCGATGCGGCGCCCGCACCGGTCACACCCGCCCTGGAAGGTGCCGGCCGCGCTGCCCGCTGATCCGATGACCGACCCTGACACCAGTACGCCCGCGGCCGAAACGTCCGCGCCGGACGGTCAGCGGCCCGCGGTGCCGCTGCGCAAGCAGGTGCGCCGACTGGTCATGCAGCTTGGCCCGTCGCGGATGGCGGCGACAATCCTGTTCCTGATCGTCGCGGTCCTGATCGCACGCTTCAGCTGGCAGATGCCGTTGATCGATGCCGCCGAACGCGCGCTGTACGACGCACGCGCGACGCTGATGGCGCCGCACGTCGAACAGGACAAACGCATCGTCCTGATCACTTATAATGACGAAACCTTGTTCAACACCGGCATCCGCTCGCCGCTCGACCGCACCCTGCTCGCCAATGCGCTCGGCAATATCGACCAGATGGGGGCGAAGGCGATCGGCATCGATATTGCCTTTGATTCGCCGCGCCCCGACGACGAGGCGCTGAAAACCCAGCTGCGCGCGATGACGACGCCGACCTGGCTCGCCTATGCCGAGCAGGCGAGCAATCCGAACACGATCTTTTACGAACAGCAGAAGTTTCTCGAAGCCTTCATCGCCGCGGTCGCGACCGACAAGACGAAACCCACCAGCGTGCTGTTCCGCACCGACGACGACAGCGTGATCCGCAACTGGCCCGACCGGCCGAAAAACCTGCCGCCGCTGATGTCCAACGCCATGGCGCCGGTCGATCCGGCGCATGCGGATTTCCAGGGTAATATCCGCTTCCTCGTGCCAGCGCGCGCCGCCGCCGGCCAGGAAGAACCGGTCTTTGCCAATATTCCGATCGACACCTTTGCCATGCCGATGGACGCCGATATGCGCGCTGGCTTTTCGGAGCTGGTGAAGGATCGCTACGTCCTGATCGGCGGCGATATCATCGACAACGACCAGTTCAACACACCATTGAGCCGCTTTACCGATCCGATCACCGGCCAGCATGAAACGATGATCGGGCTGGAGGTTCACGCCCATATGCTGGCGCAACAGCTCGACAATGGCTGGTCGCGCCCGCTGTCGGCGCCCGTGCTGTGGATACTCGCCGTCCTGATCGTGCTCGCGGGGGGGCTGACCAGCCTGATCGACCTGCGCGCCCGCTGGGTGGCGCTCGCGTTTCTCGGGCAGATGGCGTTTTTCATCGCCTTCCCCTTTTGGTTACAAGGCCGCGGCGTCGACACCACCACCCTGCCCACCTTTGGCTGGGCGATCGGCTGGCTGTTCGGCTATGCGGCGGTCGGCACCGCGGCGCGCACCATCGGGTCGCGTCAGCGCGCCTTTGCCCAATCGGCGCTAGGCAAATATCTGCCCGCCGACGTCGCGGAACAGATCATGCGCGATCCCGACCAGCTGTCGCTGCACGGCGAACGGCGGAACATCTTCTGCGTCTTCACCGACCTCGAAGGCTTTACCAAGCTCAGCCATGCGGTGACCCCGGAAACCGTCGCGCGCCTGCTCAACGCCTATCTCGATCGCTTGTCCGACATCGTGCTCGACCATGGCGGGACGATCGACAAATTCGTCGGCGACGCGATCGTGGCCTTTTGGGGCGCGCCGCTCCACCGCCCCGACGATGGCCCGCGCGCCGCCGCGGCGGCGCTGGCGATGTATGAGGCGGGCGAGAAATTCCGCGTCGACCTGGCCGAGGGCGTTCCGCCACTGGGCATGACCCGCGTCGGGCTGCACGTCGGTGACGCGATCGTCGGCAATTTCGGCGGCGAAGGCCGCATCCAATATACCGCGCTGGGCGACAGCATGAACACCGCCTCGCGGCTTGAAGCGGCGAACAAGAGCCTGAAAACCGGCGTACTGATCTCGGCCGAGGCCGCGGCGCGATCGGGTCGCGACGACCTGATGCCGATGGGGCGGGTGACATTGCGTGGTCGCGCCCAGCCGGTCGACGTGTTTACGCCGCGCCCCGACCTTGACCCAGAACGACGCGCCCGCATCGCGGCGCTTGTCGCCGCGCACGCCGCGGGCGATACCGGCACCTATGTGACGGGCGCCACAGCATTGGCGCGCGAATTCGGTCAGGATCCAGCCATCATGTTTCTGATAGACCGTCTGAACAATACCGAAAAAGGAGAAAGCTATGTTCTTTCCTGATCTGCCGAAGCGCCGCCTGAGCCTTGCCGCCGCCGCTGCCGTCATGGCGGTGGCCGTCGCCGGCACCGCCGCCGCGCAATCGATGGTCGTCCGCTCGACCGGACCGTCGGCGAGCAAATATCCGACCGGCGCCAAGCTGAAGTCGGCCGACAAGCTGACCCTGGTCGCGGGCGACAAGGTCGTGCTGATGCAGGCGGGCAAGACTCGCACCCTGTCCGGCCCCGGCACCTTTGGCGCCAGCGGCACGATTCAGGCCAGCCAGTCGATGAGCGGCACGGTGACGCGGATGCTCGCCAAGGGGCCGACGATGCGGTCACGCGGCGGATTTTCGCGCGGTCCCAATGACCCGGCGCCCGCCGAGGCCCGCGCGCCCAATTTGTGGCTGCTCGACTATCGCGAAACCGGCACCTTCTGCGTCGCTGATCCGGCAACGCTGATGCTGTGGCGCCCCAACATGGAAGGCGACACCGCGCTGGAAATCGAAAGCACCGGCAAAAAAACGACCGTCGCGATTGTCGATGGCGCCAATTTCCGTAAATGGCCGACCGATACATTGCCGGTCCAATATGGCGTCGACTATCGCCTGTCCGGCGGCGGCTTGCCCGCGCCGGTCAAGGTGCGCTTCACGCCGCTGGGGAATGCCCCCGATACCATCGAGGGATCGGTCGATATGCTGATGGCCAAGGGCTGCACACCGCAGCTCAATCGCCTGGTCGATGCGATGTCGGAAGGCGAGGCGGGATAAGGTTAACCGAAACGGGGAAATATTGAACCGTTCGGGACCATCTGATAACGATAAGAAGAAAATCTGCCGATCCGTCGGCAGAACCTTTCCTTGGGTCGAAAAATTCGCGCTGCCGGTGTTTGGCAGAGCCTGATGAATTGCCGCACCGCGATTTCGCGGCTGCGTTCGTACACAAGGGGTGGTGATGGTCACGGGGGTTCAGGGAATTTATGCGGGCGTTCGGCCGAAACGCGCCGTCCTTCGGGACAGGTTGTGCGGTTCGGCGGCGCTGATCGCTGCCGCTTTACCCGCGGCGGCACTGGCCCAGGCGACCCCGCAGATCCCCACGCGTGAGGAAATTCAGCAACCGACGCTGGCCCCGGTGACCCCACCCAGTGAGCGGGTCGTGTCGGCCGACGATGCCATCGAGCGCGCGCCCTGCCCGCTCGCTAATCCCGAATTTGCGACCGTCCGCATCACGCTGCGCGGGGTCGAATTTTCGCGCGTCGAGGGCATCGATGCCGCGATGCTGATGCCGAGCTGGTCGGACAAGGTCGGACAGGATCTGCCGATTTCGGTCGTCTGCGACATCCGCGATCGCGCCGCGACGATGCTGCGATCGAAAGGCTATCTGGCGGCGGTCCGGGTGCCCCCGCAAACGATCGCCGACGGCGTCGTGCGGCTCGACATATTGGCGGCGCGGATGGCGCGGATCGAGGTGCGCGGCGATGCCGGCGCCAACGAACCGCTGCTGCAACGCTATCTGTCGCGGCTCGACGACCAGCCGGTGTTCAACATCGTCGATGCCGAACGCTATCTGCTGCTCGCGCGCGATATCCCCGGGCTCGACGCGCGGCTGACCCTGCGCCCGGGCGCCGCGCCGGGCGAAGTTGTCGGCGAAGTGGTGGTGGCGCGCACCCCGGTGCTGTTCGATTTCAACGCGCAGAATTTCGGATCGCGCGACGTCGGGCGCTGGGGCGGCGTCGCGCGCGTCCGCTTTGCCGGGCTGACCGGCATGGGCGACCTCACCACCGCCAGCTTTTACTCGACCCCCGATTTCGACGAGCAACAGGTCGTCCAGCTGGCGCACGAGTTCCGCGTCGGCGGCGAAGGGCTGCGCTTCGGCGCCAGCTACACCTACGCTTGGACGCGCCCCGACATCGCGGCGTTTCCGATCAAGTCGAAAACCCAGATCGCCAGCCTGTTTGCGTCCTATCCGGTAACGCTGACGCAGGCGCGCCGTCTGACGATCGGCGGCGGGCTCGACCTGATCGATCAGGACATCGGCCTGGGCGGGGTGCCGATCAACCGCGACCGGTTGCGGGTGTTCAACCTGCGCGCCGATGCGAGCTGGATCGATCCCGCGTCGGTCGCCGGCCGCGGTGGGTTCAGCCCCAGCGAACCGCGCTGGGCGCTATCGACCTCGCTCGAAGCGCGGCAGGGTGCCAGCTTCCTGGGGGCCAGCGACGATTGCGGCCCCACCGGGGCGACCTGTTTCCTGCCCGGCGCGGTGCCGCTGACCCGCGTCGAGGGCAAACCCGATGCGTTCCTGCTGCGCGCCAACGCGCTCGCCGAATGGCGGCCGCACAAGCTGTTCACCCTGTCCGCCGCGCCGCGCGCGCAATGGGCGAGCGATCCGCTGCTCGCTTATGAAGAATTTTCGGGCGGCAATTTTACCGTCGGGCGCGGTTTCGATCCCGGCACCATCATCGGCGACAGCGGCGTCGGCGTCGCACTCGAGGCGCGCTACGGCTCGTTCGTCCCCGCCAATACCAAAGCGTTCGCGCTCCAGCCCTTTGCCTTTTTCGACGCGGCATGGGTGTGGAACAAGGACAGTGCGTTCGACGGCCTGAACCCCCAGAAACTCTATTCGGCGGGCGGCGGGATGCGCGTCGCATATGGCGATGTCGCGCGGCTCGACGTGACGATGGCGGTGCCGCTCAACCGCGGCGGCTTCCTGACCCAAAAGCCCGACCCGCGACTGCTGGTGTCGCTGACCACCCAATTCGGCGTGAAGGCGCGCTGATGCTTTTCGTATCGAGGACCAACGCCATGCGTGCCACCGCCACCTCCGCGCCCGACCACCACGGCAAACGGCGCCTGCTGACCAGCTGCGCGATCGGCGCGGGCATGATGGCGCTGGCCCATGGCGGACCGGCGCTGGCGCAGGTGGCGGGGTCGGGGACGATCACCACCCTGCCCGCCGGGACGACGACCGGTACCGGCGTGAACCCTTCGACGGTCAATGTGAACGGACCGCAAAGCATCATCGACTGGACGCCGTCCAATGCGCCCGTCGGCGGCATCATCGATTTTCTGCCGACGGGAAACACCCTCAATTTTGTCGGCAACACGGTCGACTATATCGTGCTCAACCGCTTTATCGCGGCGTCGGGCACCCCGATTGCAGACCAGATCGCGCTGAACGGGACGGTGAACAGCGTCGTGTCGATCGCGGGCCTGCCGACGCTGCAAAATGGCCATATCTGGTTCTATAACGCCGGCGGCATCCTGATCGGCAATGGCGCCGCGATCAACGTCGGCAGCCTGGTACTGACCACCAACGATGTCATCACGACCGGCGGCCTGCTGGGCCCGGCAGGCGAAATCCGCTTTCGCGGCGCGTCGGGCAATATCGCGCCAGTCACCATCGCGAACGGTGCGGCGCTCAACGCCGACAATGCGTTCAATCCGGGCAGCAGCTATGTCGCGATCGTCGCGCCGCGCATTGTCCAGGCGGGCGCCGTGCGCGTCGATGGCTCGGCGGCCTATGTCGCCGCGGAACAGACCGACATCCGCATCAACAGCGGACTGTTCGACATCAATGTGCTGGTCGGGGCCGAGGGCGGCAACGTCATCACCCACACGGGTAGCACGACCGGTCCGGCGCATGTCGATGGCGACGTCGATCAGAGCCGCATGTATATGGTCGCCATCCCCAAAAATGACGCGGTCACGATGCTGGTTTCGGGTTCGATCGGTTATGACGATGCCGTATCGGCATCAACCGACCCCGATGGCGCGGTGCGCCTGTCGGCGGGGTATAATATCTTCAATGGCGAACTCGACGGCGCCCCGGCGAACGCTTTGGCCGCCAATATCACCATCAACGACACGTTGTTTCGCAGCAACACCGTCGCGCGCGCCAGCGGCGCGCTGCTCGGCCAGCCCTTGCTCCAGGTGCCGTCGGGCGGGCCGTCGAGCTTCGTGCCGCCGCCGCACCTGGGGCGCGTGGTCGTCCAGGGTGACGGCCTGTTCATCGGCGACGCCAGCGCGACGTTCAACCTTGGCGCTGGGCAGGTCATTGGCGCGACCGGCAATCTGACTTTGGCGTCGGGCGGCGCCAATGGCGCAGGCGGCAACGCTGCGATGAACGTCAACGGGGGCCAGTTGCTGACCGGCGGCATGCTGGCAGTGCTTGCCGGGGGCCAGATCGACGCGAC
The DNA here is from genome assembly GCF_005502465.1 of Sphingopyxis sp. L1A2A. GTDB lineage: Bacteria > Pseudomonadota > Alphaproteobacteria > Sphingomonadales > Sphingomonadaceae > Sphingopyxis. Next base: position 47,959 of record NZ_SCOT01000009.1, on the reverse strand, counting down.
GACGGGCAGCAGCACCGCAGGGACCGCATCCTTCACGATGACCGGCGGCGCCGTACAGCTTGGCGATCTGTCGGTCGCCGCCGATGCCGAAGCGGGCGTCGGGACCGACGGAACCGCGGGCACCGGCACCGGGGGGACGGCGACAATCAACCTGCTCGGCGGGGTGCTGAACAGCAGCTCGGTGACGGTGTCGGCGACCGGCACCGGCGGCCGCGGCCCCAACGGCAGCGACGACAATGCGGCGAATATAATTCCCGGCGGCACCGGCGGCACCGGCGTCGGTGGCAGCGCGACGATCGTGATCGACGGGGCGACGGTCACCGCGACCGGCGCCGTCGCCGCTTATGCCGAGGGTCAGGGCGGCGCCGGCGGCGATTTCAGCGCCTTTGGCGGCATTGCCGACGCCGGCGGCCTGGGCGGCAACGGTCAAGGCGGCACCGCGGCCATCGAAATGGTCTCGGGAACGCTCAACACCGGCGACCTGATCGCCGGCGCGGGCGGCTTTGGCGGCACCGGCGGCAATGTGTTTGCCTCCAGCAGCTCGGGATCGGTCACCGGCATCGGCATCGGCGGTAACGGCGGCAACGGCCAGGGCGGCACCGCAACGCTCGACCTTGCCGCGCCGGTGAACGCGACGGGAACGGTAATCAGCACCGCCGCGGCCCAAGGCGGCAATGGTGGCTTTGGCCTGATCGGCGGCAGCGGCGGCAACGCGACCGGCGGGCTGGCGCAGATCATCGTCACCGATTTCAGCGCCGATCCGCTGTTCGTGAATGTCGATGCCTCGGCGCGCGGCGGCGATGGCGCGTTCGGCAACAATGGCGCGGGCGGCGACGGCGGCGACGGAACCGGCGGCACCGGCCGGATCCAAGCGACCGGCGGCGGCGGGCGCGCCACGCTCAGCCAGGCCAATTTCCAGACCGGCGGCACCGGCGGCAACGGCGGCAGCGCGGGATCGTCCTTTTTCGGCGCAGAAACCGTCGGCGCCGCAGGCGGCAGCGGTGGATCGGGCAGCGGCGGCACGCTGGAAATTTTGGCCAGCGGCGGCGCCACCATCTTCCTCGATTCGGACGCCGGGGGGCTCGTCTCGCTCGGCAGCGATGGGGCCGGCGGCATCGGCGGTGATGGCGCGTTCAACGGCTTTGGCGCCGGATTCATTGGCGGCGACGGCGGTGATGGCGGCGCCGCGACCGGCGGCACGGTGCGCCTGTTCTCCAATGGCGGCACGATCAGTTCCAGCGGCAGTCCGGTCAGCATCGCGGCGGGCGGCATCGCGGGCACCGGCGGCGCGGGCGGCACCGGAACCAGCGGCAACGGCGCGGCGGGCGCCGCGCTGCAAACCACCGGCGGGCGGGCGCTGATCGAGGCGACCGGCGGGGAAACCGCCGCTCTGGTCAACCTGGGGGTGACGACGGTTGCCGCCAATGGCAATCTCGCCGGGCGGATAGAAATCCGCACCTCGGGCGACGGCGCGGTCCGGATGACCAGCCTCGCCGCCGAAGCCCTGGGTGACGCACCGCCGACCAACAACGACACCGACGAAGCGCCCGCGGGCATTTTCTTTACCGCAAACGGCGGCACGATCGCAACCACCGGCACCATGACGCTGACCACCGACAGCTCGTTCGGCGCCTATGCCCAGTCGAACGGCACCGTCAACGCCGGCAGCAACCTGGCTATCGATGCGGGTGACCAGATCGACATCCGCCACGATAATCGCGAAGGCATCGCCCCGACGATGGCGGCGGGCGGCAATTTGACCGCGAGCGCGGGCAGCATCAGCGGCGCGCCGGGCAGCCTGCTGAACGCGGGCGCCACGCTGGCGCTCACCTCGACGCTCGGCGCGATCGGGGTCGATCGCCTCAATGGCAATGACATCCTGATCACCGCCGCGGGCGCGGCATCGGTCGAACATGCCGAAGCCGCGAATGATTTCATCGCCAGCGCCGCCAGTTTCCGCACCGGGCTGAATTCGATCATCACCGGCGGCAACATCATCGTCACCTCGCCCGGCGCCGTCGATCTGGGCAATTCGAGCGCAGGCGGCTTTGTCCAGGTCGATGGCCAGTCGATCCTGTTCAACAACATCGACGCCGGCGCGTCGGTATCGCTGACCGCGAGCGGCAATGTCGCGGGTGCCGAGGGGATCAGCGGCGGATCGATCAATGCCGACGGCAACGTCAACCTGACCGCGACGCGCATCGCGATCACCGGCACGGTCACCGGCGCCGCGTCGCTGTTCGCGATCGGCAGCGCTGGGCCGGTGGCGATCAACCTGGCAAACATCGGCGATGATATCGCGGTCTCGGCCCGCGGCGACGTCACCGGCACCTATAATGCAGTCGGCAATATCCGGCTGCGGTCGAGCGCCAACATCAATGCGTCGGCCAACGCCACCGGCTTTGAAAGTTCGAGCAGCGGCCCACCGATCGCCGCCAGCGTTTTCGCCGATGCTGTCGGCAACGTCACCCTCGCCAACAGCAGCGCCACGGGCATGTTTGGAGTCAACGCCGGCGGATCGGCATCACTCAGCGGAATCAACGCCGGCGAAGACATATTGGTGCTGGCGGCGACGACCGCGACGCTGACCGATCTCACCGCGGGCGATGACCTGACGGCGATCGCCGCGGGCGGGATCATTGCCAATGGCCTGACCACCACCGGGGCCGGACCCGACACCGCGACGCTGACCTATCGGCTGCCCAGCCCCGTGGCACCGGGGGGCTTCCAGATCAACGCATCCTCCCCCGACCTGTCGAACATCGTGCTGACCGCATCGGCGGGCAATATCGGCGGCGGCAATATCAATGCCTTCGACAATCTGACGCTGACCGCTTCGGGCGCGGTGACGACCACCGGTACCCTGCGGTCGGGGCAGGCGACCAGCATCAATGGCGACAGCATCGCCTTCGCCGCAATCGATGCAGGCAGTACGGTCAACCTGTCCGCCACCAACGCGATCAGCGGAATCAACATCGCGGCTGGCGGCGACATCACCGTCTTCGGTGACAGCATTGGGCTGACTGGCGCCGTTACCGGCGATGCGTCCTTCTTCGCCTTTGGCCTTGGCGGCCCGGTGGCCGTGAACCAGACAAACGTGGCGGGGACGATCTCGATTTTCGCCGATGGCGACCTGACCGGCGCCTTTGTCGCGGGCGGCGACGTCAGGTTGAATTCGAACGCCAACATTACCGCATCGGCGACGGCGAATGGCGGCTATGTCGATTTCAACGGCGGCATCGCGCAGGGCAATGTGTTCGTCGAGGCGGCGGGCAACGCCGCGCTGACCAACAGCGGCGCGGCGCGCATGTTCGGGGTCAATGCCGGCGGCTCGGCGACGCTGACCGGGGCCAGCGCGGGTGAGGATATGCTCGTCCTCGCCGGCACCAACGCCGCACTCAGCGGCGTGACCGCGGGCGACGATGTCGAGGTGCGCGCGGCGGGCGCCCTGACCGCCACCGGCGTCAGCGCCACCGGAACCGGCGCCGACACCGCCACCCTCGGCTATATGGCCGGTAACGGCTTCACGATCAGCCAGGGCGAGGGTGTCTCGGCGACCAATGGCGCCGACGTCTTCCTCACCGCGGGCGGCGCAATCACCGCATCGACCTTGTCGGCCGCCGACGACATTCTGGTCACCACAACCGGCGCCCTCGCGATCAACGGCGCGACGACGCTGGGCCAGGGGGTAACGGGCGGCAGCAGCGACATTCGCACCCAGGGCGGCGACACTATGCTGGCGGGGATCAATAGTTTCACCGACGTCCTCGTCACGGCAACCGGCACCCTCGACGCGACCGGACCGGTGACGGCGGGCCGCCATATCGCGATCACCGCGGCGGCGGCCAATCTGGCGCCGCTCGCCAGCCCCGGCGGCGCGGTCATCGACACCCTCGATGCGGGTGGCAATCTGTCACTCGTCACCGTGGGCGCCATCGTCGGCGGCCGCTTTCGCGCCGGGGGTGACCTGATCCTGACCGGCGGGCGCATCGACATCGTCCGCGCCCAGACCACCGGTACGGGTCCGTTGACGCTGACCGGCACGAACGGCGTCAACGCCACCAACATTCAGGCAGGCGGCGCGACGTTGCTCAATGCCAGCAACGGCGCGGTGACCTCCAACGGCGTGATTTCCACCGGCCCGGTTACCGTTGCCGGCGACAGCATCGACCTGGGCACCGGAGGCGATATCGTCTTTGCCGTCCTCGACGCCGATGTCGGCGACGCGGTGGTGACCAACGGGTCGGGGACGCTGACGATCACCTCCAGCATTGTCGCGGGCCGGACCACGCTGACCTCTGAAAACGGCAATGACATCATCATTTCGCAGCTAGCCGCGAACGCCGCGAACATTTCGGCCGAGGGCGATATCGTCGTCAACGGCGTGCTGACGGCGCAGAATATATCCTTGCGATCGAACGACATCATCATCGCCAGCGGCGCCCGCGTCGGCACCGCGGGCAGCACCGAGAGGCTGTCGATCGAGAACAACGACGTGTTCAGCCAGACCTTCGTCGGCGGCACCGGGACGCGCAGCGGCTTCCATCTCGATGCCAGCGAACTGACACGCCTGTTCGGCACCGACATCGAAGTTTTCGCGCCCGAGGTCGAGGCCGTCAACGACGCTTCGGTCGGCAGCAGCGCGCCGCCCGACATCATCGTCGACAGCTTCACGCTTGCTGGCGGCGCCGCGGGGTCGAACCTTGGTGCCAATGGCGCACTGACCATTCGCACCCCCGGCAAGATGCGGGTGATCGGCAATGTCCAGCTGACCGGCCTGTCCGACACCAATGCGCTCAACCTGTTCGCCGACGACGCGCTCGAGGTCATTTTGGGCCAGGGTACAGTGCGGCTGGTCAACGGCACAAACGCGGCCGGACAGCTCAACATGGTGTCCGACGACATCATCGTCGCCACCACCGCGGCGATCGGCGATGTCGGCGCCGCGACGACGACCGACGCAATCGAAACGCGCCTCGCGCAGAACGACGGGATCGTCATCGATGAAGGATCGCTGTTCGCGCGCGGCATCCGCGCCGAGGTCATCGGCGGCTTCTATGTCCAGAACAGCGGCGCCGGGACCGATTTCGCCAGCCGCCGCGGGCTGACCTTTGGCGCAGGCGGGATCGACGTCCTCACCGAAGGAAGCGGCTCACGGATCGTTATCAACGGGGTCCAGATCGGGGCGACCGGCCAGGTGACCGGGCTCGACACCATCCCGCTGCTCACCATCGGTGGGTCGGCACCATCGGCGGGCAGCTTTGACCCGCGCTCGACCTTCAACGGCTGCGTCATCGCCAGTGCCGCAAGCTGCGCCTTCGTGGGTCTGGAAAACAGCTTCCCGGTCCAGGACGTCATCGAGGAAGAGGCCGATGCCGAGGATGAAGACGGCAGCGGCCAGAGCCTGCCGGTGCCGCTGATCACGATGCGCGGCCTCGATCCGCTGAGCGGCGAACCTTTGCTCGACGATCCGGTGACCGGCGCCGGCAACGACGACCTGTGGACGCCGACCGAGGGGCCGTAGCGGGCTTTGCAACAAAACCGTAGCCCTGAGCCTGTCGAAGGGCGCCTATCCGAGAAGCGCCCTTCGACAGGCTCAGGGCTACGGTCCTTCAAGCGGGTTGACGCCTCACCCAGCCGCAAGGCATGGGCGGCAACATGACCGACGCCCCTGCCCCAACCCCGCTCAAGCTGTTCAACAGCCTGACGCGCCAGCTGGAAGAGTTCCAGCCCGTCCACCCCGGTGAGGCGCGCGTCTATAGCTGCGGACCGACGGTCTATAACTATCCGCACATCGGCAATATGCGCGCCTATGTCTTTGCCGACACGCTGGGCCGTACGCTGTCGTTCAAGGGTTATCAGCTCACCCACGTCATCAACATCACCGACGTCGGCCATCTGACCGACGACGCCGATGCGGGCGAGGACAAGATGGAAAAGATGGCCGCGGAGAAAGCGCAGTCGATCTGGGACATCGCGCGCCATTATACCGAGGCCTATTGGGCGGATGTAAAGGCGCTCAACATCCGCCAGCCGGCGCACTGGTCGATCGCCACCGATTACGTGCCGCAGATGATCGAGTTTGCGAAGGCGATTGCCGACAAGCATTGCTACGAACTCGACGGCGGCCTCTATTTCGACACCTCGACCGTCGCCCACTACGGCGCCCTCGCACGCGCGAAAACCGAGGATGGCGAAGGTCGCATCGGCGAAGTCGAAGGCAAGCGCCACGCCGCCGACTTCGCGATCTGGCGCAAGACGCCTGCGGGCGAGACACGCCAGATGGAATGGGACTCGCCCTGGGGCCGCGGCGCGCCGGGCTGGCACCTCGAATGCTCGGTGATGTCCGAAGCCCTGCTCGGCTTTCCGTTCGACATCCACACCGGCGGCATCGACCACCGCGAGATCCACCACCCGAACGAAATCGCGCAGAACCAGGCGCACAGCTGCAGCGACGCCAGCGGCGCGCGCGTCTGGATGCACAATAATTTCCTGATCGAACGCAGCGGCAAGATGTCGAAATCAAGCGGCGAATTCCTGCGCGTGCAGTTGCTGATCGACAAAGGCTACCACCCCCTCGCCTACCGCCTAATGTGCCTGCAGGCGCATTATCGCAGCGAGCTGGAGTTTTCGTGGGAGGGCTTGGGCGCGGCATTCACGCGTCTAAAGCGATTAAATTTGGCCGTGAAAAATGCGCAAATACAAATGCACGTTCAGGCGCCGAACGGCGGGCCAATATCCGATGAGCAAGTGGTGATTGGCCCTGAAGTCCAACAGTTCCTTGCACGCTTCGATGCCTCCGTCAGTAACGATCTAAACACTGCAACTGCGCTCGTTACTCTCGAAGAGCTTCTCAGCAATAAGAAGCTCGACCCTCGTCAGGTTGTTCGCGCTGCCCACAAGATGGACGAGGTTCTTGGGCTGGAGCTCTTCTGGGGTTCGGCTCAGCGTGTTCTCCGCATCCGCCCCAAATCCGCCACCATCACCGAAGCCGAAATCGAAGCCGCCCTTACCCGTCGCAAGGAAGCGCGCGCGGCCAAGGACTTCGCAACCTCCGACCAGCTCCGCGACGAGCTCATCGCCGCGGGCGTCGAGGTGATGGATGGCGACCCGCTCGGCTGGGACTGGCGGCTGGAGGCATAGAATATCCTCCCCATCGACTTGCGATGGGGAGGTGGCAGCCCGCAGGGCTGACGGAGGGGCAACGACGATGCGGCCAGACAAACCGGCGAAATCCGTTCACCGCGCAAAACGCTTCCGCCGCGACCTCAGCCTTCCCGAAGCGATGCTCTGGCGAATTCTGCGCACGTCGCCAGATGGGCATAAGTTCCGCAAACAACACCCAGCTGGCCCGTATGTCCTCGATTTCTTCTGCGCGCGCGCCAATCTCGCGATCGAGATCGACGGTATCTCGCACGACATGGGCGACCGCCCCACTCGCGATGAACGTCGCGATCACTTCCTGCGCGAACATCGCGTCGACACGCTTCGCATTCCGGCAAGAGATGTGCTGGACAGCGTGGAAACCGTAGCCCAATCTATCGTGGAAATCATCGAGAGCCGCTTGGCGGCGTTCGGAAAAGCCCCTCCGTCATCGCTTCGCGATGCCACCTCCCCATCGCAAGTCGATAGGGAGGATCAAGAAGGAATCTGAATGACCAAAACCGTTACCGTCCTGTCGGGCCTCATCCGGCCGCTTGTCGAAAACCGCCTGCCCGACTGGGTCGAACCGCGCTTTTTCCAGTCGAAGGACGACGCGCTCGCACTCGCGCCGTCGGCCGAGATCGGCTGGTTCGACATGTACGACAAGAAGGATATGGCCGCGGTCATCACCGCCGCGACGAAGCTGAAATGGCTGAACTCGATCTACGCCGGGGTCGACGGCATGCCGCTCGACCTGCTCGGGCAGCGCGGCACCGTCGTCACCAACGGCGCCGGGATCAACGCGATCACCATCGCCGAATATGTCGTGATGGGGATGCTCACCGTCGCCAAGGGCTATCGCGACGTCGTCCGCGCGCAGGAACGCCGCGAATGGCTGATGGATTCGCCGGGCAAGGTCGAGCTGTTCGGATCGAAGGCGCTGCTGCTCGGCTATGGCGCGATTGGCAAGCTGATCGAGGAACGGCTGAAGGCGTTCGCGGTCGACGTTACCGTGGTGCGCCGTTCGCCGGGTGAGAACACGCTAACCCCCGATCAGTGGCGCGCGCGGCTTGGCGATTTCGACTGGGTGATCCTGGCGGTCCCCGCAACCGCCGAGACCGATGGCATGATCGGCGCCGCTGAGCTCGCGGCGATGAAGCCGACCGCGACGCTGATCAATATCGCGCGCGGCAGCGTCGTCGATCAGGACGCGCTGGTCGCGGCGCTAAACGAAAAGCAGATCGCGGCGGCGTTCCTCGACGTCACCACCCCCGAACCGCTGCCCGCCGATGACCCGCTGTGGAGCCTCGACAATGCCCACATCACCATGCACCTGTCGGGCCGCGCGCAGGACAAGATGTTCGTGCGGTCGGCGCAGCGGTTCCTGGAAAATCTGGCGCGCTGGAAGCAGGGCGAGGCGGTCGAGCCGCGGGTCGATTTGACGCTGGGGTATTAGCCCGGCCGCTCGGCCTTCAACTCGCGCACCAGCGGCTGCAGATGCGCGTCATATTTCGCCAGCATCGTATGCGCCCCGGCAAAATCGTAAAAGCTCACCAGTTCGCGGCCGTTCCAGCGGTGGAGCGCATAGGCCGGGTCTTCGGCGACGATCATCGGCCGGTCGTCGGGGCGGTCCGCATCGATCGGGCGCAGGTCGAGCGAGACTTGCGGCGCGGTCGATGAACAGATCGCGACGGTGCGCCCCTCCCACGCCACGGTGACGCTGCGGTGAAGGTGGCCGCAGATCAACCCGCGCACTTGGGGGTGACGGCTCATCACATCGGTGAAGGTCGTGACCCACGGCTCGTCGGGATGGGTGTTCATCCATTCGATGCCGCTTTCGACCGGCGGATGGTGCATCACGATATAGGTCGGCTTGGCGGCGTCCTTCGCCAGTTCGGCGTCGAGCCACGCCGCCCGCGCCTCGCAAAACGCCCCGCCGTGGCGCCCTTCCTCCAGTGTGTCGATCGTCACCAGCCGCATTTCGGGCAGTTCGATCGTGTATTGGACAAAGCCGTTGCCATCGTCGAAGCCCGGAAACTGGGCGTGGAAATTATCGCGCAAATCATGATTGCCGACGCTGGGCCACACCGGGAACGGGCAGCGCGAAAAGGCGTTGGCCAGACGGCGATAGCTGTCCTCGTCGCCGCGATCGGTGATGTCGCCGGTGGCGAGCAACAGGTCAGGGCGGTTAGGCCCCTCGATCAGCAGGTCCAGCACCTCGTCGAGGCGCTTGCGGTTATACTCGGCCGGATTGTCCGGATCGAACCCCAAATGGATATCGGTGATCTGCGCGACCAGCACATCCGTCCCCTGCTCCGGCCCGTTATCGGCCCCGGTTCTAAACCTATCCGCCCCGCCTTGCCCCGTGCAAGGCAGATGTGCGCCACGTCACATTGTAAAGACCCCGTGTCCCGATGCCTGTGATCCCACTCACACCATAGGTAGCACGCAGGGGTTTATTTGTGATTGCCGCGGCATTGCCCTTCCGCTGACGGTTCGGAACCCACGGCTGGCCGCCGTCCGAATGATATTCGTGGCACATCGCGCAGGGCGATTCGGTTGCGGTTTCGACCTTGACGATCCGCGCCCCGCCCTCACCGACATGACAATCGCGGCATTGGCGCAGACCGGGGACGAGCAGGTCGCTCGATGCTTTCGACGCGGGCGCGGCGGTGTGGCAGTCGGCGCAGTCGGTCTCGCGGTGGGCGTCATGGTCGAACCAGCCCTTTTGCAGGTAGCGCGGCGTCTGGCTGACCGCCGCGACCCGCCAGCTGTTGCCCGCCTGCGGCGCAAAGATCGTGTGGCAGTCGTAACAGGCGCCGCCTTTTGAAAAGACCGCGCGCACCGCATCCTCGGCGCGGCCCGGCCGCACCGCGACCTCGCGGAAATAGATGTTGTACACCTGCCCCTCGGCATAGGCGCCGGGCCGCCGCCGCTGCATCCCGCCCAGCTGGAGCGGACGCGCGGGCGGGGTCGCGCGGTAATAGGCGGTAAGGTCGGCGACGACCTGATCGGGTTCGCCGTGGCGCAGCGTCCGCGTCGTGCCGCCGACGGTCTCGAACGCCAGGCTGTGACACATCGCGCAATCGCGCTCCATCTCGACCGGCTTGACGCGCACCCCGTCGGCCTCGACCCGGTGGCAGTTTTCGCACGCCAGCTTTTGCCCGAAATCATAACGCCCGCGAAAACTCGCCGCCATCCGCGCGACCCCGCCCGTCGCCTGCAAATGCATGTCGTGCGGGAATTTCAGCCCGTTGTAATCGACGGTCCCCTTGCCCGGCGCCGCACGCGCCAGCTTCGCGCCCGGTACGGCGCGGACCAGCGGGCGGAATTCGGGGTGGCCGGTGCCGAAGTCGGCGGCATCGGCCAGCGTCGTCGGATGCCCCGCGGCCTTGAGCCTGCCCTGCATCCCGTCGTGGCAATCGGCGCAGAATTTTTGCGGCGTCGCGGGCATCGGCCCGGCGCCTTCATGCTCGGTATGGCAATCGACACAGCGCCCCTGCGGCCGGTTGAACGCCTCGCCGACATTCGCCAGCAATTTGTCGAACCCGCCGTCGCGCGCGCGCGCGGCGAGCAGCATCGCGGTCGGCGCCCCGGCGTGCGCGGCGCTCATCGCCTCATGCTCGCCGGTGTGACAGCTGACGCAGGCCTTGTCGGTCACCGCCACGAACGGCTCGACGTGGCACGACTGGCAATCGTCCTTCAGGCTGGCGTGCGCGCTCGACAGCGGTCCCGAAGACCAGCTGCTGTCGGCGTGGAAGCCATCGGGGCGCTCGTCGACCTGCCTGTAACTATACCAGGCCCAGATCGGCCCGATCAGGAACGCCGCCAGCATCAACAGTCCGAACGCCCAGGCCCCCACGCGTTTGCCGAGCATGACACCTTGCAGCGAGAACGCCTTCGCCTCGTCGACATCCTTCGACGATTGTGACAGCTCGTCGATCCGCTCGACGAGCAGGATGATATTCTCCCCCTCGCGCGCGATCGTCAGCCGGTGGCCGCCGAAACGCAGCTCGCCGCCCGCGGCGCTGTCGATGTCAGCGACGGCCTCGCTGCGGCCGTTCAGGTCGAAACCCAGTCCCTCACTCGCGGTGACGCGGACGTGGCGGCCATCGGTGCTGCCGATCGTCGCATGCTGCGGGTTCACCGCCAGATCGGCGATGTGGATGATGTTGCTGCCCTCGCGGCCCAGCGTGATCATGTCGCCCGGCAGCGGCTGATCGCGGATGATCTGCTTGCCCGTCTTGGTCGTCGAAATGCGGCGCAGGATGAAGCTCATCGTCCCCGCCTCACCAGTAAAAGAACACGCTGATGATGTGCGCCGACAGCGCCGCGATCAACGCAAAGGTCAGCGGCACATGCACATAAAGCCAGATTTCAAGCAGCGCGCGCAGCCGCAGATGCGCGCGCAGTCGCGCCAGTGCCGCGACCTTCTGCTTCAGCAGTCCGACCACCTTCTCGCGCGCCGCCGCATCGCTGCTGAGCGACGCCGCCAGCGTGCGCAGCGCCGCCGCGGTCGCGCAATTGGGATAGCGTCCGCCCAGGCGCGCCACGATGCCGCCCGCGAACGGGTCTTCATCGAGCGCCGCCAATACCGGCGCGGTATCGGCGGGGGTCAGCGGCTGCGCGGCGCTATGCAGCTGGCGGTCAAAGGCGCGGATCGCCTCGAGCATCTGCATCTGCGTCATTTCGTCGCGGTTGTTCGACAGCGCCGCGGGCAGCGTCGCATAGACGATCACGCCGTACAGCCCCGACAGGATGACCAGCAGCATCAGCGCCCACGCCAGCGTATGGACATTCCAGCCCAGCTGGAACCCGGTGTGCCAGGTGCCAATGACGATCAGGCTGAGCCCCAGATAGACATGCGCCGACGTCCACGCCTTCAGCGACCAGGCGGTGCTCGTCATCTTGCGCTTGCGATAGCCGAGCGCGGTGAGCCACAGGATCAGCGCGGCGCCGATCGTGCCGAGCGTATAGCCGTACCAGCTGCCGCCATTGTGCCGTGGCGTCACGTCGACCATGGCATAGCTGACGATAATCAGCAGGCACAGCCCGCCCGAAATCTTCGCCCAGCGAAAGCCTGCGTAGCGCAGGAACCCCTCATGCTTGCGCTCGCGGACGCGCTCGGTCTGGGTGGCCTTTGTGCGACCCCGTTTAAACAGGCTCGCCATCAACCGGCGTCCTCTTCGAGCCGCGCGATCGACAGAAACTCCTCGGGCGACACGCGGATCGCGGCGCCGGTCGGGCACGCCCGCACGCATGCCGGGCCGCCCGAAATGCCTTTGCACATGTCGCATTTGACCGCGATCTTCTTGGGCTTCTCGTCACCCAATTGCTTCTTGGTCCATTTTGGCGACGGCTCGCCTGGACCGGGACCAAAACCGGTGAGCAGCCAGCGCAGCAGGCTGGGCTTCTCGGGCGGTGCCGCCTCCATGCGGATCACGCCATAGGGGCAGTTACGCATGCAGTTGCCGCACCCGATGCAGCCCGGCTCCATGAACACCTCGCCGTCGGGACCGCGGTGGATCACGTTGGGTGGGCAATCGGCCATGCAATGCGGATGCTCGCAGTGGCGGCAGCTCGTCGGCACATGCAGATGGGCAAAGGTCTTGCCCGCCTCGCGGTCGAGCCGCGACAGCCCTTCGTGGCTGTCGGCGCACGCCTTTTCGCAATTGTCGCAGCCGACGCAGAGATTCTCGTCGATCAGCAGCGCGTCGGTCGCCTCGCCTAGCCCCTCCTTCATGATGAAGGTCGCGGTGTCCGAATACAGGTCGACCGCGCTCGAATAGCTCGCCTTGCGCGATTCGATGAAGTCGTTCATCGCCGCGCGTTCGGCGACCGCCGCCTCGGTCGCGGCGCGCACCTGCGGCCGTTTGGCGAGCATGTCCTTGAACTGCTCGCCCTTCAGCCGGATCACTTCGCTGGCGACCGCGGCCTTGACGGTGGCGTTGCGCGGCGCGCCGCTCAGCACCGCCATTTCGCCGAAAAAGCTGCCCGCGGGCAGGTAGCGCAGGAAGATCGGTTTGCCGCCGATGTCCTTCTCGACCACCATCGAGCCCGACCTGATCACATAAACATCGTCGCCCGCATCGCCCTCGGCGAGCACGACTTTCCCCGCCGGAAACCGTTCGATCGCCGGATCCTCGACGATCGGCTGCAGATCCTCGACCGTCAGCCCGCCCTTGAAAATCTGGAGCAATTGCCGTTCGAGCGAGATGCGGTTGATCACCCGCTTGGCGCCCGGCACTGCCGCCATCAGCTTCAGCGCCGCGGTGCGCGACACTTCGACAAAGATCGCATCCTCACCCGCCCGGATCGTCGCGCCGCGCTTGCGGCCCGAAATCAATCCGACCTCGCCAAAGATCGATCCCTGCTCGATCGGCACGGTCACATCGGGACCGACCTCGACCACCGCATGGCCGTCGGCGATCGCGAACAGCGATGACCCCGGCTCGCCCTTCTCGAACACGACATCGCCCTTGCCGTAAAAGGCGACCTTCGAATCGAGCATGAACTCGCGCATCTGCAGCGGCGACACGTCGGCAAAGATGCGGATGCGGGTGCGCAGATAGTCCAGCCATTCGCTAACCGATTTCTGCTGCGGCAACCCCGCAAAGATCGCCGCCAGATCCTTTTCGTCGGCGGGAGTCAGCGCCTGGTTGCCGTTGATGAACTCGACGACGTCATAGCCCTGGTTCATGCAATGCTTGATCAGCGGATAGCCCGCAAGCGCGCCGATGACATAGAGGCCCGGCACCGTCGTCTCGAACGTCGGCGACAGCTTCGGAAAGGCTTCGCGGTCGGGTCCGGTAAACTCGATCCCCATTGATTCGACGAAGCCGCGCGGCGCCACCGACCCCAGCCGCGCGACGATCACGTCGCATTCGATCTTTTCCTCGCCGGTCGGGGTTTCCAGCGTTAGCCACCCGGCCTCAACCAGCTTCGGCTGGGTTTCGGTGCGGATCGACATAAAGCCATTCTCGCCCGCCTCGGTCATATCAGCGACATTCTTCGCCTTGGCGCGCGCAAAATCCTTCGATCGGTTGAGGATGGTGACGGTATTTTCCAGGGCTTCCTCGGCGACACCCAGCGCATTTTCGATCCCCGCGTCGCCCGATCCGACGACGGTGATATGCTTGTCCTTGAAATCCTCGGGATCGTCGACCTGATAGATGATGTGCGGCAGGTCAGCGCCTTCGCAGCGCATCCGGTTCGGATTGCCCTGGGTGCCGATCGCCAGCACGATATTTTCGGCGTGAAAGATATCACCCTTCGCGGTCCGAATCGCGAACGCGCCTTTTTCGCCGGTCACTTCGGCAACCTCGGCATGATAGGCCACCTGCACCTTGTTGTTCGCGGCATCCTCGTCCCAATTGCCAAGGATATATTCGCGCGCACCCTCGGCAAATCGGCAGTCGGAGCGCAGGTCGAGCCGCTCGGGCGTCGCGAGGACGCGCTTGCCCTTTTGATATTTGAAAATCGTGTCCGACAGATGGTCGGTCTTTTCGAGCAATATGTGGCTGAGGCCCAGTTGCGCGGCGCGCGATGCGGCGCTCAGCCCCGCCGGCCCCGACCCGATGATCGCGACCTTGACCGGCTCGCTCATGGGCGCACAAACCCGCGGCGACAACCGCTCACCCAGTCGCTGGCCGTGATGCTGACGAACGCGCGCACGGGCATCCTTTCCCCCTCTCGCCAGCCCCCCGGCGAACTCATAACGGATGCGACCCGGACTAATGTCCTGGACGCAAAGCTATGCCCTTGAAAGCGGGGAAAGGTCAACCGGTAGCCGCGGACAATCGTTGCGCGGCGGGTCCATCGGCAGGGCCACTGGTGCGGCGGGCCTTGGCGCCCGTTTTCAATTACGGCGCATCACAATCAGCGGGTGATCGTCATCCGGCGTCATCGACGGTCTGCAGGCGCGGCGTCACCGCATCATATTTCGCAACCACCCGGCACGGCTTCTCTGCGCCCTGGCAGGCGCGATAGAGGCGCTGCTCCAGCATTCGGTCGCCGCTGGCGCTGATCCAGCGGCTTTCGCCCTTGGCGTTGACATAGTGGGCGAGCATGCCGTTTGCTGCGAACGAACTGATGACACACGGCATTTTCGTATCGGCACGGCAGCGGTCGAGAACCTCTTTGCGGACCGCGTCGGCCCCCTGCTTGCCGCTGATCAGCCAGCTTTTCGACTTGAACGCCGGCGGCGCGTTTTCCGGCCGCGCGACCACGACCCAGTGGTGACGTCTCACAGTGTAGTTCGGAAAGATATCTTTCGAATAGTCGGCATCCGGGTCGGCACTATAGTGGATGAAGGTGCCGGGAAAATGGAACGACTGATAACAGCCAAAGGAGTTGGCGTTGCAAAGCCGCAAGGCGACATTCTTGGCTTGCTGGCGGTCAGCAAGGTCGCCTTTAATTTGGGGGACACCCTTTACCCAGGGAATGCCCATCGCATCATAGACAACAACGATCGTGGCCCAGCTGTCTCCCGTCCCTCCGAGCGTACACCCTCCGCCCATGGCGGCGTTGCAAGCGCTTAGCACATGCTGCTCGGCCGGCTTTTGCTTCCAATGCGCGCGGGTGATCCAGACCGCCGACGTGTCGACATGCGTGGCAATGGCCATGAAGGCGGTGAACGATGGTGGCGGCGGCGGTGCGCGCGGGGATTCCGGCTCGTCATATTGGTCCGAGCTCCACCCCCCATAGGACTCCGCCGCCTGTCGGCCGTAATCGACCATATTCTGGTGATGCTGCTGGTTCATCTGGCAAATATTGGCCAGATCGGAACAGGCCAGCGCGGGGCTCGACATGCTGCCAAGCGCAGCAAAAAGGCCGATGCCAAGAGCGCGCCGCGCAGTACCAAATCGATTCCAACGTGCAACAATTCCGTCGTGCAGAACATGGGAAACAGCCATATCCAGCCTCCGCTTCATCGGGACGGCCGAAAGATCAGCCGCGTCGGGGTGAACAAATATACTGGTCATGCAACTAGCCCTTGGCGCCCGCACTCATGCATTTTTCCAGTTCCTTGCGGGCGGTCAGGCCGTCATGCCATTCGAACCTCGCGCTGCCATAGCCCTCCTGTTCGATGGTGAAGACCGCCTCATCTTCCATCCCGGTCAGCAGATCGCCGATCGTCGGAACCGCAAAAGCGAAGGAGCCCAGAGCAAAGCCGGGCATTTTCTGGTTGAACACCTGGACGGTCTGCGGCGACCCGTCGCCCTGATCCAATGTGACCCTGACCTTCTTCATCGTCCCCGGCGTCGGAATGCCGTCTTTCCAGAAGATCAGCATGGCACCTTTGTAATCGCCGCCCGGCCCGGAAATCAAAATGACCCAATTGCCCTTCATGTAAAAAGCGCCGCAATATTCCCCCGGCTTTGCGCCGGCTTGTGTGGGCAGCATCTCCCACCCGCCCTTGTCGAACCGCTCGACCGCGGCCGCAAATTTGGGGTCTTTCATCCTCTCCTCGTATTTCTTGCCTTTCGTCCTCATGAGCTCGGCAAGGCTGCCGACTTCCGAAAGGCGCGAAGCGACGGGATCGAAATAGGGCGACGCCGGCTCGCCATCGACGCCGGTCGATTTCGGCGGCGGCCCCGCCATATCCTCCATCGCCTGCTGCTGGGCACAGATGTTGGGCAAGTCGGTGCACGCCTGCGCGGGCGCAGTAAGCTGGAGTGCCAAAACGGTCGCCACGCCAAGCAGCGCAGGTCGAAAACAATATTTCATGGTCACTCCGAAATCATCCCAACCGCGATCCATTTATCTTCCGTTGCCGAGCCGCGAGCGAAACTTCGCCAGCCATAGCTCTAATGGCCTCCGGATCGCGGGTCATCGGTTCACATGACCCGGGTCAATAGCGCCGGGCACAGCAAAATGTTGTGAAAAGCCAGTGCGATATGGCGTCCGGTTGCAGTCCATGCGACCGACCGTAGCCGCCCGTGAGGCAGCCACTGTGACCAAAATCACAACCAGTACATCGCCGCGCCGGGCGGCAACGGGTCAGGCGAGTTCGAAGATCGCCGCCAGACCGGTCGACGCGGCCGGTTCGAACCGCGACCAGCCATCGGGGCCGAGCCGCTCGATCGGGCGGAAGCGTGCCTTATACGCCATGCGCGCCGACCCTTCGATCCAGTAACCCAGATAGACATAGGCCAGCCCGGCGCGCGCCGCGCGCTGGACATGGTCGGCGATGATATAGGTGCCCAGCCCCTCGCGCAACGGATGCGCGGCGTCGAAGAAGCTGTAGATCATCGACAATCCGTCGCCCTGCCGGTCGGTCAGGCAACAGCCGATCAGGCGGCCCTTGCTGCCGTCCGTCGTCGGTTCGCGATATTCGATCATGTAGGAATCAACCGGGGTCTGTTCGACCATGTCGGCGAAATCCTGCTCGTCCATGTCGGCCATGCCGCCATTGGGGTGGCGCGACCCCAGATAGGATCGCAGCAGCGCATATTGTTCTTCGGTCGCCCACGGCTTGCACGCGGTGGCCACCAGGTCGCCATTGCGGCGCATGTTGCGCTTTTGGGAGCTGCTCGGGGTAAATTCGCTCGCGCAGACGCGCACCGACACGCAAGCCGCACAATCGGCGCAGCTGGGGCGATAGGCCACCGACTGGCTGCGCCGAAATCCGATGCGGCCGAGCGCGTCGTTCAGCTCGTTCGCCGTATTGCCGCTAAGCTCGGTGAATACCTTGCGCTCGGTCTTGCCCGCCAGATACGGGCAAGGCGCCGGGCTGGTGACGAAAAAGCGCGGAAAACGAAACGGTGCAGACACGCGGCTTGGACCTCCAGCTATGCGATGCGGAGCCCCCCGACGCGGGTCCGACGCGCACCACCCACCAACTATGCCGCGCGGCGTCAATGGTGCAAAGTCTGTTTACCATTTTTAGTCGTCCCGATCTGAATCAGGCCGAAAATTTTCTGAATCGCGGGGTAACTATTGTCCCGGACTGAATCACAATCCGACTGCAATCTCCCAATCGTCATCCCGGCGAAAGCCGGGATGACGGAAGAACGGGTCGCGGAAGCCGTGCTCAGCTATAGCCGCGCAGTTCGTCGCCGGTCAGCGTCGCGACGTGGAGCACGTTGGTCGATCCCGGGGTGCCGAATGGCACCCCCGCCATCATCACCAGCTTCGCGCCCGCCTTGCCAATGCCGTGGCGCAGCGCCATGCGCTTGCCCTTGGCGATCATCTCTTCAAAACTGCCGATGTCCTTCGTCGGCACCGCATGCGCGCCCCACAGCAACCCGAGCCGCCGCGCCGCTTCCTTTTTCGGGGTCAGCACCAGCAATGGCGCGTTCGGCCGCTCGCGCGCCACCCGCCGCGCGGTCGATCCCGATGCGGTGAAGCAAATGATCGCATCGGCGGCGATCGTCGATATGATCCCGCCCGCGGCTTCGGCCAGCGCGTCGGCGGTGGTCGCATCGGGCAGCGTTTCGGTGAAATGCAGGCGGCGGAAATAATCGGGATCGCTTTCGACCGACCGCGCGATGCTGTCCATCATCGTCACCGCCTCGATCGGCCAAGCGCCCGCAGCGGTTTCGGCCGAGAGCATGATCGCGTCGGCGCCGTCGTAAATCGCGGTCGCCACGTCGGACACTTCGGCGCGCGTCGGCGACGGCGACACGATCATCGATTCGAGCATCTGCGTCGCGACCACCACCGGCTTGCCCATCCGCCGCGCCGTCGCGACGATCCGTTTCTGCAGCGGCGGCACCGCTTCGGGCGGTAATTCGACCCCCAAATCGCCGCGCGCGACCATCGCCGCGTCGGCGAGCTCGAGAATTTCCTCGATCCGCTGCACCCCCGACGGCTTTTCAAACTTCACCAGCAGCGCCGCCTTGCCGCCGATCAGCGTGCGTGCCTCGGCGACATCCTCGGGCCGCTGCACAAACGACAGCGCGATCCAGTCGACCTGCTGTTCGAGCGCGAAGGTCAGGTCCTTGCGGTCCTTTTCGGTCAACGCCGCCAGCGGCACGACGACGTCGGGGACATTGACCCCCTTGCGATCCGAAATCTTGCCGCCGACCTCGACCACCGTGTCGATCCGCGTCGGCGACACCGCCTGCACGCGCAGCACCAACTTGCCGTCGTCGATCAGCAACCGGGTGCCCGCTTCCAGCGCTGCGAACAATTCGGGATGCGGCAGGTGAACGCGCGCGACGTCGCCCGCCGCGGTGTCGGCATCGAGCGCAAAGGGTGCACCCTTACTAAGTTCGACCGGTCCATCGGCAAAGGTGCCGACGCGCAATTTCGGCCCCTGCAGGTCGACGAGGATCGTCGTCGGACGCCCGGTTTCCTTTTCCAGTGCGCGGATAGCGGCGATCACCTTGGCATGGCCGGCATGGTCGCCATGGCTCATATTGACGCGAAACGCGTCGGCGCCGGCGCGGTGCAGCGCCGCGATCATCGCGGGATTCGCGCTCGCAGGACCAAGCGTCGCCAGGATGCGCACCTTGCGCTGGCGGGGGGTAAAACTCTGGACCACAAATGCTCCGAACCGATAAAAAGCTGGGGCCGCTTGCGTAGGCGCGTTGCCCCCGGCAAGGCAAGCAACGTATAGCTATTCATGCCATCAGCAGAAGGAAATCCGCCATGTCCTGCAGCGACGATCAGGCCGCTCCGAACGACGCGCTCGATACCCTCGACGATGCGGTCGCCGCCGCGGCCTTCCGCCGCCTCGTCCGACTGCTCCAGCATCGCAGCGACGCGGCGAACCTCGATCTGATGGGGCTCGCCGGTTTCTGCCGCAACTGCCTGGGCGACTGGATCGCCGAGGCGGGCGGCATGGACAAGGAAGCGGGCCGCGCGATCGTCCACGGCATGCCGACCGCGGACTGGAAAGCGCTGCATCACACCGCCGCCACGCCCGAACAGCTCGCACGGATGGAAGCCAGCATGGCGAAGAACCCGCGTCACTGATCTTGCTCCGACTGCGCTTTGCGGACATGAGGATGACAACCGCCGCTGAGGCACGGAAAATGGGGAGAGTTGGGCAATGCGCATGATATGGACCGCAGCTGTGCTGGGCGCGGGAATTTTGGCCAGTGGCCCGCTTGCCGCGCAACCGTCCACCACCACCTATATCCATGCCGGGCGTTTGCTCGACCAGCCGGGCCGCGAACCGCGCGGGCCATCGACGGTCATCGTCCGCGACGGCAAGATCGCCGACGTGCGCGACGGCTTTGCCACGCCCGAAGACGGCGCAAAGGTTGTCGACCTGAAGACCGCCTTTGTCCTGCCCGGCCTGATCGACATGCACGTCCATATTTCCAGCGACGACAATCTGCTGCGCAGCCGCCTCGAGTCATCGGGGCGCGACGTCGAGGATGTTTTCGTTATCGCCCAGGGGAACGCACGCCGCACCCTCGAAGCCGGCTTCACCACCGTGCGCGACCTCGGCGGCGATGGCCGGACCACGACCACACTGCGCGATGCGATCAACAATGGCGTCATCGTCGGCCCCACCGTCATCCCCGCCGGAACGATGATTTCGGTCACCGGCGGCCATGGCGGGGTCAATGGTCTCAACCGCACCCTGACCCATGCGGTCGCCGCTGAGCGCACCAACGTCTGCGACGGACCGGATGGCTGCGCCAGCGCCGTCCGTGCGCAGATTTCGCTGGGCGCCGAAGTCATCAAATTCGCCGCCACCGGCGGGGTGCGCTCGAACGTCGCCGGCGGGCTGGGCAAGCAGATGTCCGATGCCGAAATGAAATCGGTCGTCGACACTGCGCACAGCTTTGGCCGCAAGGTCACCGCCCACGCGCATGGCAAGGAGGGCATCGACGCGGCGCTGCGCGCCGGGGTCGATTCGATCGAGCATGGCAGCTTTATCGACGATGAGACGGTCAAGCTGTTCAAGGCGTCGAATGCGGCGCTGGTGCCGACCGCGGTCGCGCCGATCGCCGCGCTGGCGCAGGCGCGCCGCGGCGATGCGCCGGGTCCGCAACTCGCCAAGGCCGAGGAAGCCGCGGCATCGCACGCCGCCAGCATGGCGCGTGCGATCAAGGGCAATGTCCGCATCCTGTTCGGGACCGATTCGGGCGTCGCGCCGCATGGCGATAATGCCAAGGAATTTGCGCTGATGGTCAAGGCCGGGATGACCCCGGCGCAGGCGATCAAGGCTGCGACCATCGACAATGCCGCCGAACTGGACCGGCCGATCGGGGCGATCCTGCCGGGGCGCGAAGCCGACATCATCGCAGTGGGCGGCGACCCCCTCGCTGATGTCACCGTGCTGGAAAAGGTCGATTTTGTGATGCGGCGCGGCATCGTCCACAAACTGGACGGCAAGCGCCAGGCCTTTCCGCCCGAGTGACGCCGCGCGGCCAAGAAAGCATGGCCAAAAATCCTCGGGGGCTTTAGGGACGCGCCAACCGCGATTCTCGCGCCGCATCATCCCAATCACCGGAGCATAAAATGAGCGAAGCCACCGTATCCGACGAACAACTGCGCCTTTTCATCGAGCGCATCGAACGGATGGAAGAAGAGAAAAAGGGCGTCGCCGACGACATTCGCGACACCTATAACGAAGCGAAATCGCAGGGTTACGACCCAAAGATCATGCGCCAGATCGTTCGCCTGCGCAAATTGCCGATCAACGACCGCAAGGAAATGGAAGCGATCCTCGACGTTTATAAATCGGCGCTCGGCATCGACTGAGCCCCCGCAATTTTCAGCACAGGAGAGTGACGATGTTCAGCACCACCACCAATGCCGTCGAGGGCCGTCCGGTCCGCGAATATCTGGGCATCGTCACCGGCGAAGTGATCGTCGGTGCGAACCTGTTCCGCGACCTGTTCGCGAGCATCACCGACATCGTCGGCGGCCGCTCGGGCAAATATGAAGATGTCCTCGCCCGCGCCCGCAAGGAAGCGATCAGCGAGATGGAAGCCGAAGCGGTGCGCCTCGGCGGCAATGCGGTGGTCGGCGTCGACCTCGACTATGAAGTGCTCGGCCAGAACGGATCGATGCTGATGGTGAGCGCGTCGGGGACGGCGGTGACGCTGGGGTGAGGGTTGACCTCCGCCCAGCCACGTCGGCCGACGCCGCGCGCTGTGCCGAGATTTACGCACCCTATGTCACGGACAATTGGGTCAGTTTTGAACTTGATCCGCCCGATGCGGCGGAAATGGCGCGCCGGATCGAATATTATGGGGCCAGTCACGGCTGGCTGGTTGCAGAGGTCGACGGCAAAACTGCGGGATATGCCTATGGCTCCCCGCACCGTACGCGCGAAGCCTATGCGACCTCGGCAGATGTCGCGGTCTACCTTGATGCGGCATTTGCGCGGGCCGGAATTGGGCGGCGGCTTTATGAGGCGCTGTTTCCCATCCTGAAGCATCGCAATGTCCACGCAATCTTTGCCGGGATTGCCTTGCCGAATGACGCCAGCATCGGCTTGCACCGGGCGATGGGCTTCACGCCGATCGGCATCTACCGTCAGGTTGGCTGGAAAATGGGCGCCTGGCGCGATGTCGGGTGGTGGCAGCGGTTGCTTTGACATTCGATCCTGATGTAAGCGCGCGCCTCCAGTTCCTTCCAGCCGAAAAGAAGAGAGCCATGGCCGGCCATAGTAAATTCAAGAACATCATGCACCGCAAGGGTGCGCAGGACAAAAAACGCAGCACGCTGTTTTCCAAGCTCGCGCGCGAAGTTACCGTCGCGGCAAAAATGGGCCTGCCCGATCCCGACGCCAACGCGCGCCTGCGCGCCGCGGTCAACGCCGCCAAGGCGCAGTCGATGCCCAAGGACAATATCCAGCGCGCGATCGACAAGGCGACCGGCGGCGAAGGCGATAATTACGAGGAAATCCGCTATGAAGGCTATGGCCCCGGCGGCGTGTCGCTGATCGTCGAGGCACTGACCGACAACCGCAACCGGACGGCGACGAACGTGCGCACCGCATTCAGCAAGAATGGTGGCAACCTCGGCACCAGCGGCAGCGTCAGCCACGGCTTCGACCGGCTCGGCATGATCAGCTACGCCGCCAAGGCCGGCGACGCCGACACGGTGTTCGAAGCCGCGCTCGACGCCGGCGCCGACGATGTCGAATCGTCGGAGGACGGCCACGACATCTGGACCAGCATCGACAGCCTGCACGAAGTCGCCAAGGCTCTCGAAACCAAGCTGGGCGAGGCCGAAGGCGTGAAGCTGGCGTGGCGCCCGACGCTGAAAAGCGAAATCGCCGACGAAGCGACCGCGCAAAGCCTGTTCAAGCTGATCGACACGCTCGACGACGACGACGATGTCCAGACCGTGTGGGGCAATTACGAAATCCCCGACGCGGTGATGGAGAAATTGGGTTGATTTATCCCTCTCCCCTTGGGGGGATGCAGGGTTGAACTGCCCCCCGGGCAGTTCAAGTTCGTGCCGGGGGCACGAACGACCCAGCATCGGTTGCGCAGACTTGCGGGCTCTGCCCGCTAGTCGCAGCTGGGTGAGGGCATGGCCAGGTCACAGTCCCTCACCAAGTCCGGCTAGCCAGACAAGCTGGCAAGCCTCCCTATCCTCTCCCCCAAGGGGAGAGGGTCCGCAATGATTATCCTCGGCCTCGACCCCTCGCTCAGCTGCACCGGCTGGGGTGTCATCCGCGTCGAGGGCAGCCGGATCAGCCATGTTGCCAATGGGCAGATCAAGACCGATGCCAAAGCCCCCCTGCCCGACCGCCTCGCGCATCTCGACACCGTGCTCGCGGCGGTGATCGCCGACCATGCGCCAATCTGTGCCGCGGTCGAAGAAGTGTTCGTCAACGACAATCCGCAATCGACGCTGAAGCTCGCGCACGCCCGCGGCGTCGTCCTGCTCGGCTGCGCGCGCGCCGGGCTGACCGTCGGCGAATATGCGCCGCGGCTGGTCAAGAAGGCGATTGTCGGCACTGGTGCCGCGGCGAAGGAACAGGTGCAGGCAATGCTGCGCGTGCTGCTGCCGGGTGCGAAGGTCGTCGGGGCGGATGCGGCGGATGCGCTGGCGGTCGCGATCTGTCATGCGAATCATCGCCCGCGCTACTAACCTTTCGTCACCCCGGACTTGATCCGGGGTCCCGCAGACTTCCAGCACGGCGCCCGGAAAAAAGCGGCATGCCGGATCAAGTCCGGCATGACGAAATGAGCGGCGGCTTTGCAAGCGCAGGGAAACTGTTCCCTTTTCATTCTCCCCGCGCTACGCACGGCCCATGATCGCCAAACTCACCGGACGACTGGACTCCAGCGGCGCAGGCCATGCGGTGATCGACGTCTGCGGCGTCGGTTATCTGGTCGAGGCATCGGCACGCACATTGGACGCGCTCGGTGCCATCGGCGGCGAGGTCACCATCCACACCGAAATGCTGGTCGGCGAAGATTTCCTGCGCCTGCTCGGCTTTGCCAAGGCCGAGGAACGCGACTGGTTCCGCCTGCTCACCAGCGTCCAGGGCGTCGGCGCCAAGGTCGCGCTCGCGATCCTCTCGGCGCTCGAAATCACCCACCTGCAACGCGCGCTGGCGAGCGGCGACAGCGCGATGATCGCGCGCGCCAACGGCGTCGGCCCAAAACTGGCGCAGCGGATCACGCACGAACTGAAGGACAAGGCGGGCGCACTGGGCGGCATATCGGGCAGCGGCGCGACTTATGTATGCGCCACCCCCGGCCCGCTCGCCGACGCCGTCACCGCCCTCACCGGCCTCGGCTTCAAACCCGGCGAAGCGAGCGCTGCGGTCGCGGCCGCCAACGAGGAACTCGGCGCGGGTGCGAGCCTCGACGCGCTAGTTCGGGTGGCGCTGAAGAAGGCCGGAAAATGACATCCGTATCCATCGATCCAAATTGGATTTCAGCGGTCGCAGCTTTTGTGGCCATCATGTTTTCGGTGTGGGCACATCGTTCTGCTGAAAAATCGCGCAAGAAAACGGATGCCCTTGAAATACAAAATGCCGAACTCACAAGAATACAAAGCGTTCTCGCCCATCAAAGCTGGTCCGATGAGTATTTTCGCGAAATTACATCATGGTCGTGCAACGTGGCCACGGCCATTTCGCGAGCAATTCATCTTGTAGGCGTCAATGACCCAGATTCGCATAGGGACGTATTGTCGACACTCTCAGCATGCATTGACATGGGGCGGTGGTACTTCCCTAACCGAGATCACGACAAGAAGGGCAAGAACAAGGAACCCGCCTATCGCGGCGTGAGACAGCCCTGTCTGGACTGGGTTGTATTCGCTTATGATATCTTCGCCGACCAGCAGAATACTGTAGGCGCTAGAGAGCAACTTGTATCCTGCCAGCGACATTTCGTCAGCTGCATCCAAGAGGTACTCGACCCACGGTCCAGAGAGGAAGCGATTGAACGCGTCTTAACGGATTTCAAGGCGATCTCGACACTTCCCAAGGTTGAGAGTCCAGAGCGGTGACAGACCTCGCCAACTCCACCCGCCACGCATCCTGCCGCTGCGGCCAGATCCGCATTGCATGCACTGGCGAGCCGATCCGCGTTTCGGTTTGTCACTGTCGCAACTGCAAGGCGCGAAGCGGCAGCGCCTTTGCCGCGCAGGCGCGTTTTCCCGCCGCAAATGTGCGCACCGAAGGCGAAGCGAAGTTGTACCAACATGTCGGCGGCAGCGGCACTCTCGCGGATTTCTATTTTTGCGGTAATTGCGGCTCGACGCTCTGGTTCCTGAACCGTCCGGAGATGGACAGTTACGCAGTGCCGATCGGCAATTTCGAACCGGGCCATGATTTCGAAATCCAATTTTCGGTCTATGAGGATCGTCAGGAACCTTGGGTTTGTATCGTTGGCAAGGCAATAGAACGTTTATGACTGAGCCCGCCCTCACGACCCCAATCCGCACCCCCGAGGACGCCGACGCGGCGTTGCGCCCCAAGACGCTCGGCGAGTTCGTCGGGCAGGCGGCGGCGCGCGAGAATTTGCGCATCTTTATCGAGGCCGCCAAATCGCGGTCCGATGCGCTCGACCATGTGCTCTTTTATGGCCCGCCGGGCCTCGGCAAGACGACGTTGGCGCAGATCGTTGCGCGCGAGCTGGGCGTCGGGTTCCGTTCGACCAGCGGCCCGGTGATCGCGAAAGCGGGCGACCTTGCCGCGCTGCTGACCAATCTCGAGGACGGCGACGTGCTGTTCATCGACGAAATCCACCGCCTGTCGCCTGCGGTCGAAGAAATCCTCTATCCCGCGATGGAGGACCGCGCGCTCGACATCATGATCGGCGAGGGGCCGTCGGCGCGCAGCGTCCGCATCGACCTGCCCAAATTCACCCTCGTCGGCGCGACGACGCGGCAGGGGCTGCTGACGACGCCGCTGCGCGACCGCTTCGGCATCCCAGTGCGGCTCAATTTCTACACCCACGGCGAGCTTGAGCAGGTCATCACCCGCGCCGCGCGGCTGCTGTCGCTCCCCATCGCGTCCGACGGCGCGCTGGAGATCGCGAAGCGGTCGCGCGGGACGCCGCGCATCGCCGGGCGGCTGCTCCGCCGGGTGCGCGATTTCGCGACCGTTGCGGGGCACGCCATCGTCGATGCCAAGGCCGCCGACGCCGCGCTCAACCGGCTCGAAGTCGATGCGCTCGGGCTCGACGCGATGGACCGGCGCTACCTGACGATGATCGCCGATATTTACCGCGGCGGCCCGGTCGGGGTCGAGACGATGGCGGCGGGCCTGTCCGAACCGCGCGACACGATCGAGGATGTGATCGAGCCCTATCTGCTGCAAGTCGGCCTGATCGCGCGGACGGCGCGCGGGCGGATGCTGAATGCCAGCGCGTGGAAGCATCTGGGGCTTAATCCGCCCGCGGGATCGCAGGATGGGTTGTTCGATAACGGCAAGTGACTGTGCCCCTGCGAGCCTCGGAAGAATGTAGCGAAAATCCGCCATCATCTCCCACCAAACGGCCCCCATCTGCGACGAACCGTTGGTTAGGGGTTTGCGACGAGTCGAAGGCCCGCTATCGATCAACCCCATGGTAAACGCCCCGCCCCCCTTCATCCCCGGCGCCTTCGTCGGGGCGGCGCATCATTACCGGGCGCGTGTCTATTTCGAGGATACCGACCTGTCGGGCATCGTCTATCACGCCAATTACCTGCGCTATATGGAGCGCGCGCGGTCCGACATGCTGCGGATCGCGGGTATCGACCAGCGCGCCGCGATGGACGCGGGCGACGGCAGCTGGGCGGTCACCGACCTGACGATCAAATACCGCCGCCCCGCGCGGCTCGACGATGACCTGCTCGTCGTCAGCACCGTCGAAGCGGTGCGCGGCGCCAGCGTGATCATCGCCCAGCGCATCCTTCGCGGAACTGACACGTTAACCAGCGAGACACTCACCGACGGGCGGGTCACCGCCGCCTTCCTGTCGCCCGGGGGTCGGCCGCGCCGCCAGCCCACGGGCTGGGCCGACCGCTTTACCGCCATCATGAATGGAGAGAAAATCCCTTGCTAGACAATATCTCGCTGGCCGCCGACGCGGCGACGCTTTCCCCCGTCGCGCTGTTTCTGCAGGCCGATATCATCGTGAAAGCGGTGATGATCGGGCTGTTGCTGGCGTCGATCTATGTCTGGGCGGTGATCTTCACGCACGGCCGCAGCGTCAGCAAATTGATGCGCGCGTCGGAAAATTTCGAACGCGATTTCTGGCGCGCTGACAATATCGACAAATTCTTTGACAAGAACAGTGGCGAGGAATTGCCGAGCGCCAAGGTGCTGGCCGCGGGGATCAGCGAATGGCGCCGATCGACCAAGAGCAAGATCATCGACCGCGACGGGACGCGCGAGCGTCTCGGCATCGCGATGAACAGCGCGGTCGCGGGCGAAGTCGATCGGCTCGCCGAAAAGATCGGCACACTCGCCACCATCGGCTCGGTCGCGCCCTTTGTCGGCCTGTTCGGCACCGTGTGGGGGATCATGCGCAGCTTCACCGCGATTGCGGCGAGCAACAACAGCAGCCTGGCGGTCGTCGCCCCCGGCATTGCCGAGGCGCTGTTCGCGACCGCGATCGGCCTGTTCGCCGCGATCCCCGCGGTCATCGCCTACAACGCCTTTTCGCATCGCCTGAACCGGCTCGAATCGCGCCTCGGCCGCTTCGCCGACGGGCTGCACGCGACCTTCAGCCGCGAGCTTGAGGTCGAAGCCTGATGGCGATGTCCGGTCCCTCGGGCGGCATCGGCGGGCGACGCGGCCGCGGCCATCGCCGCGCGCCGATCGCCGACATCAACGTCACCCCGCTCGTCGATGTCATGCTCGTGCTGCTGATCATCTTCATGATCACCGCGCCGCTGCTCGCCTCCGCCGTGCCGATCGATCTGCCCGAAAGCCGCGCCAAACCGATCGAGACCGAAGAGCAGGAACCGGTGCAGCTGTCGATCAACGCCGACGACACGCTGTATATCGGCGAAGAGGTGGTGCCGGAGGCCGAGCTACCGGCGCGGCTCGACGCCATCGCGCGCGAACGCCAAGGCGAGGACAAGCCGCGCCAGATCATGCTGCGCGCCGACAAGGGGCTCGATTATGGCCGCGTGATGCGCGTGATGGGCGAACTCAACCGGGCCGGACTGACGCGGATTTCACTGGTCACCACGGGCGCCGAAGGTGCCGCCGACAGCGCGCCGACCGCTGCGGCCGCGGTCACCGACGGTTCAGAAACGGGGCAATAGGGTCACATCATGGCCGCAACACGGGCATTGAGGGGGAAAGGAGGACGCGGCATCGCCATCGCGGTGGCGGCGCATGTCGTGATCATCGGCCTCCTCTCCGTCCAATGGACCGCGGGCGAACGCCGCTTCGACAACCCGCCGATGGAGGTCGATCTGATCGCAGAAACCGCGGTGCAATCGACCGCGCCGGTGATCAGCGAAAATCCGCCCGCGGCGCGGCTGGGCGAGGAGGAAGCGGTCGACATCGCCGCGCCCGAACCGATGCCCGCGCCGCCGCTGCCCGAACCGATCGTCCGCCCGACGCCCGCGCCGACCCCGAAGCAGGTTGCACGCCCGAAGGCGCAGCCCAAACAGACCCCGCCCGCCGCAGCCAAAGCGCAGCCAAAAGCAGCGCCGAAAGCGACACCAAAGAAGCAGGCTTCGGTTCGACCGACGGGCCGTCTCGACGGCATAGATTTAGGCCAGAGCAAATCTCCAACTAAATCGACGCAGGCGAAAGGCGCGCCAGCATCGGCAGTATCGGCGGAAACCCGGCGCGCATTTTCAGCGGCCGTCGATGGGGAAATCAGACCACATTGGCAGCGGAACGCGAATGCGATCAGCGGCGTCGAACTTGATCAGTTGCGGTTGAGACTGGATATTCATCTTAATCGCGATGGCTCTATCGCCGACATCCGCCAGAATGGGTCGATGACTGGAAAGACAGAAAGCAACGCGCCTCAGCAAAAGCGCTTCGTCGAGTTGGCGGTTCGTTCCATCCGTCAAGCAGCGCCGTTCAATTTGCCGCCCGATCAATATGACGGCTGGAAAGTTATCACGCAGCCGTTTCGCATGGAGAATTAATTGTGAAAACCTCAGTTGTTGCTGCGTTCGGCTTGTTGCTGTCCCTCACTTCGGGTCAAGCACTAGCGCAAACCGTTACGGCATCGTCGCAGACGGAAAATTCGGCAGAATCGCCGGAAGTCGTGGCGACGATTTCCAACAACCGCACGATCATCGCCATCCCCTCGCTCGCAACCTCGTCGGTGCAGACCGTCGCGGGACTGCGCACTGACAGTCTGGGCCGCCAGATCGCGGAAGTCATCGCGGCCGATCTCGAACGCAGCGGCCTTTACGACCCGGTCGGCCCCAGCGGCGTGCGCGCGATCACCCGCGCCGAGGTGCAAGCGCCGCGCTTTGCCGACTGGCAGGCGCGCAACGCCGAAAATGTCGTGCATGGCTTTGTCGATGCCAGCGGCACCGGCGGGCTCGTCGTCGGCTGCTATCTTTACGACACCGCGCTCGGCAGCGAGCTGGTCCGCAAGGGGTTCGAAATCCAGCCCGGCGACTGGCGCCGCGCCGCGCACAAATGCGCCGACGCCATCTATTCGCGCCTGTCCGGCGAAGCGCCCTTCTTTGACAGCCGCGTCGCCTATATCGCCGAAACCGGTCCGAAGGGGAACCGGATCAAACGCCTGGCGATCATGGATAGCGACGGCGGCAACCACCGTTTCATCACCAACGGCCAGGCACTGGCCATCAGCCCGCGTTTCTCGCCCGATTACAAAAAGATCGTCTATGTCAGCTATCTGAACGATCGCGTTCGCGTCTTCATCTATGACGTCGCCGCCGGATCGCAGAAGCTGGTCACCGAAAGCCGCAACACGACCTTTGCGCCGCGCTGGTCGCCCGACGGCACCCAGATCCTCTATTCGATGGCGGTCGGCGGCAACACCGACATCTATCGTATCTCGGCGGGCGGCGGCACCCCGGTGCGGCTGACAAGCACCCCCGGCATCGACGTCGGCGGCAGCTTCTCGCCCGACGGGCGCAAGATCGTGTTCGAAAGCGACCGGTCGGGCAGCCAGCAAATCTATACGATGAACATCGACGGGTCGAACCAGCAGCGGATCAGCTTTGGCGGTGGGCGGTCGGCAACCCCCGAATGGTCGCCGCGCGGCGACCTGATCGCCTTCACCCGGTTGGGCGGCGGCGAGTTCCGCATCGGGGTCATGACCCCCTCGGGCGGCAGCGCGCGGATGCTGACCAACAGCTGGCAAGACGAGGCGCCGACCTGGTCGCCGAACGGCCGCGTCATCCAGTTTTTCCGCACCACCCCGGGGCGCGAGGGCAAGTCCAGCCTGTGGCAGGTCGACCTGACCGGCGTCAATTTGCGCCGCCTGCCGACCCCGCAGGATGGATCGGACCCCAGCTGGGGGCCGGTGCTGCCGTGACAAAAACGGAACCAAAAAGCGATATTCGGGTTCCCATAGCAGGTTCTAACGCCGCCAAATCGGCCGCACGAGAGAATTTTCCAGCAACAACAAGAGGACAGACAAGATGACGATACGCAAAAGCACCGCGATGATCGCGGCGATCACCATGCTTGCTGTTGGCGCCTGCGCGAAAAAGGCCCCTGACACGCTGCCCCCCGTTCCAGAAGGCACTGGCACCGATACCGGCGCTGGCACTGGAACCGGGGTCGTTCCCGGATCGCAGGAAGATTTCCTCGCCAGCGTCGGTCTCTCGGGCGACCGCATCTTTTTCGACTTCGACCAGTATAACGTCGACAGCGCGGACATGGCGACGCTGCAAAGCCAGTCGCAATGGATGCAACGCAACCCCGCGGTCCGCGTTACCCTCGAAGGTCATGCCGACGAACGCGGCACGCGCGACTACAATATCGCGCTGGGCGAACGCCGCGCCAATGCGGCGAAAAATTACCTCGCCTCGCTCGGCATCGATCCGTCGCGGATCAACGTCATCAGCTATGGCAAGGAACGCCCCGCCGAACTCGGGTCGACCGAGGACGCCTATGCCAAGAACCGCCGCGCGGTGACCGTCGTTATCGGGCAATAAGCAGCGGCCACAGCGGCACCGCGGCGAAAGCGGCGGTGCAGGCAAAGACACCGAAGGGGACCGGCCGCTCACCGAGCGGCTGGTCCCCTTTTCGTTGGATCAGCAGCGCCCAGACGATGCCCCCCAGGCTGGCGAGCAACAGCATCAGCGGCAGCGCCTGCCAGCCGAGCCAACACCCGATCGCCGCGACCAGCTTGGGATCGCCGCCCCCCATGCCGTCACCGCCGCGCGCGCGCCAATAAGCCCAGGCGATCAGCGCCAGCGCCGTCCCTCCAGCGAGCGCGCCGATCCAGCGATCGAGCAGCGGCGCCCCGAGCAGCGGACCCGCGAGCAGTAGGCCGACCACCGCCAGCACTGCGCTCAACCGGTCGGGAAGCCAAAAATGCCGCGCATCGAGCAGCGCGAGCGGCAGCAACAGCCAGCCGAAGAGCGCCCACAGCCATCCCTGTGTCCCCGGCATCGCCGCAAGAGCTAGGCCGCCGATCAGCGCGGCGCCGACCTCGACAATGCTATGGAAACGGTCAATCGGTGCGCCGCAGCGGCGACAGCGACCTTGCAGCCAGAGCGCTGACACCAGCGGGACAAGGTCCAACGGCCCCAGCTGCTGCTGACAGCCGTCGCATCGCGAGCGCCCAAGCACCGATCGCCCCGCGGGCCAGCGCAACACCAATGTCGCGATAAAACTGCCGAGGACCAGCCCGATCAGCGCGGCAAAGGTGACGCCCATGCCAAAGGGCAAGGCATCGAGGATCGCCACGTCAGAAGCGGCCCGTGGTCGCCAGCACGAAACCACCCGAACCGGCGCGGAACCCCAGCGCCGCCAGCGCCGCCGCCATCGCCGGGTCGCGATCGACATTGATCGCAAACTGCGCGCGATACGCGCCGCTGCCGTCGAACGACAGGGTCAGCCGCTCCATCCCCGACTGGCTGGCCAGGACCGCCTGCGCGCGCCCGTTCGCGCACCGCAGCGGCCCCGACAGACCGCGCGACAGGTCGAGCCCGGCGATCGGCGCGGTCACCGCCAACTGGATGCGCCCGCTCGCGCTGGCGCATTTCCCGGCGGCGTCGAACCGCAGCGTCGCGCCTTCAAAACGGATCGTATCGACCGGTATCATCCCCAGCCCGCCCGCCAGCGCGGTCGTGCCGTTGACCTCGGATACTCCGCGCGGGTTGCTGCCGTGGAGCCGCCCCGCCAGCGCGCCGAGCCGCTGGTCGGTGCGCGAAAAGGCGAGTTCGGTGTTCCCGCCGAGCAACGCCAGCGGCGATAAGCTGGCGCGCACCGTGCCGAGCGGCAGCGCCCCCAGCCGCGCTTCGACCAGCTCGCCCGACCACACCGACCCCCGCACCTCGCGCGCCGTCACCCCGGCGTTGGTCGCGCCCGACCATGCCAGCGCCAGCCGCATCGGAAAGGTCGCAATGATCAGGATCAGCGCCAGCCCCAGCGCCGCGATCCCCCAACGTCTGCGCGCGCTCATTGGCCGCCCTTTCGCAGTTCGGCGGTCAGCCCGACGGTGCCGTCGGCGGCGGGGGTGATCGTCAGCTGGTCGATGACAAAACCCTGTCCCTCAAGTGAGGCAAGCCAGTCGGTCAGCACCGGTGCGCGCGCGGTGGAGATCGCAATCGTCGCCTGCTCCGCGCCGCGCGCCTCGTTGCGGTCGAGCGTCAGCCCAATTTCGCTCGCCGATTGCGCCAGAAATTGGTCGATCGCCACCGCATCGACCGTTGTCGCGACCGATTTCGCCGGACGCTGCGCCAACAGCTGCACTTTCGCGGCGATCCGGCCTTCGCGCTCGATCGCGGCGCGATGCCGGTTTTCCAGATCGACAAAGGCGGCATAGGCCGGACGCCCGAGTCCCCACAGGATGACCCCGAGCGCCAACACGCCCGCGATGCCGACCAACCAGCGTTCGCGCTGCGACAAGCCCAGCCACCAGTTTTTCAATCGCTCGGTCATGGCACCGCCCGGATCGTGATGTTCGCCATCTGCTGACCGTCGCTGCCCGCCATCGGCTGCGCGGTGACGCGGTAACCGCGCGCCTGCAACGCGAGCAGCACCGCGTTGATGTCCTCGACCCGCGGCGCCGCGAGCGTCGTCGTCAGCGTCCCGTCGGTGCGATGCGACAATGTCTTGAGCGCGACGCCGGGCGCATCGCCCATCGCATCATAGAGCGCCGACGCCGGCACCGAAAACGCCAGCGGCCCGCCGCCCGCCGCCGCGAGCCGGCGATCGAGTTCCGCCTCTGCCGCGGTGGCGTCGTCCGCGGTCACCCCCGCCTTTTTGGCCATCGCGACCACCGCGTCATCGGCGCGGTCGCTGTCGGACGACAGGCGCAGAGCGTGGATGATCGGGATCAGCAGGCTGACGACAAGCAGCGCGATCGCCAGCCGCTTGGCCAGCCGCAGCAGCGCCGGATCGAGCGACCAGCTGCGCTTCGGCTTCCACCCGCCGCTGAGCAGATCGAGCGGCGGCGCGGCGAGCGTCAGGAGCAATGCCTCGCGCATCCGGTCGCCATCGAGCGGCGCGATGTTGCGGCCCCCCGCAATCAGCGGGTCAAGCGCGGGATCGGAGCGATAGGCATGGTCCGCCGCCCGCACGATCTGTTCGCCGCCGACCTCGGCCGACCACAGGCTGTCGGTCTCGGGCGGCGGCACCGCGGCCGCCGCCGGAATGATCGCGACCGGCGACAGATCGCGCGCCTTCAGCCAGCCGGTCCACGCGGTCATCGCCGCATGCGTCGTCACCGCGACCGGCACCGCCTGCCCCGCCTCAATCGGCTGGCCCGCGACGATATGCAGCAAGGCGCCGTCGCCCAGACTGTCCTTCAACGTGTCGAGCCGCGCCGCCGATGCCGCCTGCGCCGGGGCCGCATCGGGATAATGCCGCCAGCGCAGCGGCACGTCGGCGGCGGGGGCCAGCGCAATCAGCCGGTCGTCGGGGCCGTCGTCCTGCGGTTTTTCCCACGCATCGACCCAGCCGTCGTCCTGCCCCGAATCGACGATCACGCCGTCGTCGATACGCAGCCACGCCGGATCGGGGGCATCGCCATCGCCCAGCGCCGCCACCGGGGGCAACCACAGAACCAAAGTGCGGCTCATCTCAGTCGCTCTCGCCCCAATCGCGGCGCACGATCACCGGCGGCGCCTGCCCCGCGGAGGGGGCGCCGCCATTGGCATCGATGAGCGAAACTGCCGTCAAAAACCCGTCCCCCATCGTCACATTCGTCGTCAGCACCAGCCAGCGGCTGGTCACCCCTGCCTGTTCGGCCACCTCGGTCGGCGGGTCGAACCGTTCGAGCGGTCCCGCCTCCCAGAATCGCACGCTGCTGCCATAGCCGCCCGCGGGCCGCGCCGCCAGCGCCGCCCGCGCATCGGCGAGCGTCATTTCGCCGGGCAGTAACATCGCCACCAGCGGCGCCTGTTCGGGCGCCAGCGTGTTGACGTTCAGCCGCACCGGATCGGTCACGGGCAACACGCAGATCCAGGGTTTGA
The DNA here is from genome assembly GCF_005502465.1 of Sphingopyxis sp. L1A2A. Classification (GTDB taxonomy): domain Bacteria; phylum Pseudomonadota; class Alphaproteobacteria; order Sphingomonadales; family Sphingomonadaceae; genus Sphingopyxis. The sequence continues at coordinate 12,847 of NZ_SCOT01000009.1, read as the reverse complement.
GCCGTGCATAGATTTTGGGACCGACCCCGCGCACGGCGCGCAGTTCGCTGACATCGGCCATCTTGCGGTTCGCCGCCAGATACGCCCCGGGCAGCGACCGATAGACATTGTCCTCGGCGCCGAGCGGGCCGTCGTTGCTGTCGCTGTCGATCCAGTCGGCGGTGGCGCCGGCGATCGCCTGCGCCTGTGCGGCGTCGATGCCGAGAAGGACCATCAGTTCGCCGAACTGGCGCATAGACCCCGATCGCTGGCTGAATCGTCCCGGTACCGTCTCGGCGACCAAACTGTTGAGGTTAAAGCAATTGTTCGCATCGGTCAGCCGTGCACTGCCGGTGCCATTTGGCAGTGGCAGGGTAAATTCGCGTCCGAGCCAACCACCCGCGAGCGTCAGCTTAGCGGGATCGCGCCCGACCAGATCGGCAACGCGGCGCAGCGCGATTTGCTCGGCGGCAAAGCTGTACGCGCGCCCCTGATCGACCGTCGCCGCGCTGCCCGCAATGCGCGTCGCCAGCGTCAGCCGGTCAAGCGCGGTCGCCGCGATCACCGCCATGACCGCGACGAGCAGCAACACGGTGAGGAGCGCGGCGCCGCGCTCATTGGGGGGGCGGCGGGTCATGGCGCGGGATTTTCGGCCGCAGGCGGTGGTGGCGGCAATGTCGGCGCGGTGAGAAACAACATCGTCAACGCCTCGCGCCCGCTGCGCGATACCCGCACCTCGACCGCACGCGGCAAGCGGTCGCCGGGTTCGGAGTTCCAGCTGTCGCTCCAATTGCCGGTGTCGTCGCGATAGCGCACCGCCACCGCGGCGACCTCGCCGAGCAGCCGGTCGCCAGCGTTTAGCGCGGTGCCGTCGAGCATCGGTTGCGTCGCGCGGCGCCATTCGCGGCCGACGAGGGCATAAGCGACCCGTTCGACTGCGGGTCGCGGCGACCCGTCAAGCGCCGCTGCCCCGCCATGGACGAAGGCAAAGCCGGTCGATGACCCGACGAAGGCAGGCACCGCCTCGCCCGCCGGGCCGCGTGTCGACCGCTGGACCGCCTGCGCCAGATCATTCGCCATCACCGCGCGCAGCCGGTTGACCCCGCCCATCGCCTTCAACCGCGTCTGCACCGCATCCTGCGTATCGACACTGCTGCGCAGCAGGCCCACGCCGATCGCCGCGATCGCCGCGAACAGCGACAGCGCAACGAGCATTTCGATGAGGGTGAAGCCGCTCTCGTCCTTCATCGGCTTGGCCGGATAATCGTCAGCGCCGCCTGCCCGCGACCGCTTTCGGGGCGGACGATCAGGTCGATGCGCAGCAAGCTGTCGTCGGCGGTGCGTGCCACCCGCTGCTCAACGCGCCAGTTGCGCCCGGCATTGGCGACGCCGATCGCGCTATTGCCGATCGTCGGCGGCGCCGGGTCGGTCCACAGTTCGACGGCGCGATTCTGCGCCACGATCCCGGCAACCGTGCTTTCGTCGAGGTCGCCCGCCGTGCGCACCGCAAAGGCGTCGAGGCGGACGAGCGTGAGCGCCGCGATGCTGATGACGCTGAGCGCGACCAGCATTTCGAGCAGGGTGAAGCCGCGCTCGCAGCGATTGACGCGCTCATTCGCCACGGCTCACCTCCCCCGTCGCCGACACCCGCACAATTTCGCGCGCCTCGCCGCCGCTCAGCACCACCGTCTGCGGGGTCGGGCTGGTGCCGACGCGGTCGAACAGGATGCGTGTCGCGCCCTGCCCGTCGCCCGCGACAAAACGCACGTCGCCGGGCCAATTGCGCTGGGCGAAGGCGCGGCCGGGCAGCGGCTGCCATTCGCCCGCGATCCGCCGCTCGAAACCGTAACCCGACGGCGCGAAATTGACCGCAACGCTGCGCCCTTCAATCACCGCAATGTCGCGCGCCCCCGCCAGCCGCGCCGCGAGCCGGTCGGCCTCGCTGCGCACGCTGCGTTCCTCGCCGGGAATGGTCAGCACGACCGCGGTCGCGGCGAGCGCCATGATCGCCAGCACGACCATCAGCTCGACCAGCGTGAAGCCGTTCGCCTCGCGACCCGCGCGCGCCTTAGCCTTCGCTGCGAATGTCCGCATTATCGTCGGTCCCGCCGGGGGCGCCGTCGGCGCCGAGCGACCAGACGTCGAACGCCTTCCCGTTCGGCCCGGGCGCCTGATAATTATAGGGACGGCCCCACGGATCCGCAGGCAGTTTCTTGATGTAACCGCCGCGGCGATACCGCTCGGGCTGCGCGAGCGACGGCGGCGGTGTGCTGAGCGCGTTCAGCCCGTCGGTCGATGCCGGATAGGTCAGATTGTCGAGGCGATATTGCTCGAGCGCGGTTTCGAGCGTCGCAATATCGGCCTGCGCCTTGGTCACCATCGCGCGGTCCTGGCTGGGCAGCACATTGATCAGCACCACCGTGGCGAGCAGCCCGATGATGAAGATCACCACCATCAATTCGGTCAGGGTAAAACCGCGCTCGTCGCGTTTGCGGCGGCGGTGGACCGCCGGGCGGCCCTCCCCCGAAAAGGAGGTGTCGAGCATCAGGCGGATGAAAAGCTGCATCAGCGACATCTATTATATTCCGGCAAGAGTCTGCAACTGAAGGATCGGCAGCAGAATGGCGAGGATGATCAGGGCAACGCATGACCCCATAAGGACTATTATGACAGGTTCGAGTAACGCCATCGACGCCGCCGTAAACCGGTCGAATTCGCGCTCCAGATAATCGGCGGCGCGTTCCAGCATCTGCTCCAGCCGCCCGGCGCTTTCGCCGCTGGCGGTCATGTACACCAGCAGCGGCGGGAACACCCCGGCATCGCGCAGCGCCGCCGACAGACTGCCCCCGGCGCGGACCTGATCGACGATCGCAGCGGTCGCGCTGGCCAGCGCGGCGTTGCGGATCGTCGGCAGGGTCAGCCGCAGCCCGTCGACCAGCGGCAGGCGACTCGACACCATCGTCGCCAAGGTGCGGGCAAAGCGCGCCGCATAAAGATCGCGGAGCAGGCGGCCCAGCAGGGGCAGGCGCAGCAGCCGCGCATCGACCCGCGCCTTGAACGCCGGACGGCGCATCGCGGCGGCCCAGCCAAAACTCGACGCGACGAGCAACAGCGCGATCAACCACCACCAGTTCGCGGCAAAGCCCGAGATTGCGATCACCGTGCGCGTCAAGAAAGGCAATTGCTGGCCGACGTCGGTAAATTGTTCGACGACGCGCGGAACGACAAAGATCATCAACGCCGCGACCACCCCGATCGCGACGACCGCAAGCACGATCGGATAAGCGAGCGCCGCGATCAGCTTGCCGCGCACTTCGGCCTGGCGTTCGAGCAGGTCGGCGAGGCGCGCGAGGATCGTCGCCAGGCTGCCCGTCGTCTCACCCGCCGCGACCATCGCGCGATACAGCGGCGGAAAGCTGGCCGGCTGGCGCGCCATCGCATCGGCGAGGCGGCGGCCTTCGAGCAGGCCGGCATGGACGTCGCCGATGATCGTGCGGGCGCTTTCGGCCTCGCTCTGGCGGGTCAGCGTGCGCAGCGCCTCTTCGAGCGGCGCGACCTCGGCAAGCGTCGCCAGCTGGCGGGTAAACAGCGCGAGGTCTTTGCTACTCAGCCGCACCCGCCGGAACGCGAGCAGCGACCGGCTGGCGGGCTTCGCCCCCGCCGCCTCGACCGCGACGATATGAAATTTGCGCCGCACCAGGTCGGCGCGCGCCGCATCGTCGTTGGCGGCGGTCAGCCGTCCCTTGCGCTCGCGGCCCTGCGGATCGATCGCCACATAGCGATAATCAGGCATCGATTTCCTCGCGCCGCGCGATGCGGATCGCCTCCTCGGCGGTGGTCAGCCCCTTCGCGACCATCGCGCGCGCCGCCGATGCCAGCGTCGGCGATTTCAGGAAGGCATGGCGCGTGATCATCGCCTCGTCGCCGCCATTGTAGATGTAGCGGCGCACCGTTTCGTCGACCTTGATCGCCTCGAACACCCCGATCCGGCCCTTGTAGCCGGTGCCGCTGCACTGCTCGCAGCCCTTGGGCCGCCAGATCACGGTGCCGATGTCGAGCCCCAGCATCGCGGCGACGCTGTTATCGGCCTGCACCGGTTCGCGGCAATGGTCGCACAGCTTGCGCACCAGCCGCTGCGCGATGACCGCGCGCAGGGTCGAGGCGAGCAGGAAGGGTTCGACCTTCAAATCTTTCAGGCGTGTGATCGCGCCTACCGCGTCGTTGGTGTGAACCGTCGACAGCACAAGGTGGCCGGTCAACGACGCCTGCACCGCGATGTCGGCGGTTTCGCGGTCGCGGATTTCGCCGACCATCACGACGTCGGGATCCTGGCGCAGGATCGCGCGCAGCCCGGCGGCAAAATCGAGCCCGACTTTGGCGTTGACCTGCGTCTGGCCGACCCCATCGACGGCATATTCGACCGGGTCTTCGACGGTCAGGATGTTGCGCTGGCCATCGTTGAGCTGCTTGAGCGCCGCGTAGAGCGTCGTCGTCTTGCCCGACCCGGTCGGCCCGGTGACGAGGATGATGCCATTGGGTTCGGCCAGCGCCTCGCGCAAAATCTGGTCGGAGGTGCCCGACAGGCCGAGGACGTCGAAATCGATCCCCGCCGCATCCTTGTCGAGGATACGCATCACCACCCGCTCGCCGGCGCGGCTGGGCAAGGTCGATACGCGCACGTCGACCGCCTTGCCGGCGAGCGTCAGCCCGATGCGCCCGTCCTGCGGCACCCGGCGCTCGGCGATGTCGAGGCGTGCCATCACCTTGATGCGGCTGACCACGACCGGCGCGACGTGCGGCGGCATCCGCAGATGTTCGCGTAGCACGCCGTCGGTTCGCATCCGCACCACCAGCCCGCTTTCATAGGGTTCGATATGGATGTCGCTGACGCCTTGGCGCACCGCTTCGGCGATGATTGCGTTGATCAGGCGGATTGCCGGGGCATCGTCGGCGCTGTCGAGCAGATCTTCGGCGCTGGGCAGGCTGAAATCGATATCGTTGCCGCCCACCGACCCCGCCATCGCCGCCGCCGAGCTGTCGACGGCATAATGGTCCGACAGCAGCCGGTCGAAATCGGCGACGCTGGCGGTCGCAACGCGCAGCGGCTGCGCGAGGTAACGCTTCACTTCGATCAGCACCGCGGGATCGGCATCCTCGCGCAGGGTCGCGAGCCACGCGCCGCCTTCGCCCGGCGCGATGACGACACCGTGCGCGCGGGCAAAGCCATAGGGAATATCGACCGGCGCTGCGGGAGCGACGATCGGTTCGGGATCGGTCACGGATAGTCTCCGGGCGGCGGCGCGGGCGCGTTCGAAATCGACGGGGGAACGTCGGTCGAAATCACGCGGCCATCGGGGCCGCGCAGTTCGGGCAGGTTGACCGGGCCGACGGTGATGTCGGCGGCGGTCGCCTCGGTCGGCACCGGCGGCACCGCGCCCAGATAGTCGCGCACCAGCGTGTCGATCGCGGGTTCCTCGTCGGGGTTCCGCTGCAACTGAAAGTCGCGGATATAGCCGTAACGCCGCGCCGTCAGCGCCGCATTATCCTCGCGATTGCGCAGGATCGTCGGGCGGATGAACACCATCAGATTGGTTTTCGACCGCGTCCGGCTGCGCGACTTGAACAATTCGCCGAGCAAAGGAATGTCGCTGAGCAGCGGGATGCGCTCGATCGTCTTGCGCTCGTCATCGTTGAGCAGCCCGCCGATCGCCAGGATTTCGCCATCGTCGACGGTCAGCACCGTTTCGAACGAACGCTTGTTCAGGATGAGATCGCTGTTGCGCGACGACACCGGACCGGCAACGCTCGACACTTCCTGACGCAGGAACATCTTCACTTCGCCCGCGCCGTTAACCTGCGGCGTCACTTCCAGCTTGATCCCGACCTCTTCGCGCTGGACGGTGCGGAAGGCGTTTTCGAAATTATCGCCCAGCTGTTCACCGGTGGTGATCGGCACGTCCTGCCCAACGAGGAATTTCGCCGCCTGATTGTCGAGCGTCACGATATGCGGGGTCGCGAGCAGGTTCGATGTCGTATCCGATTTCACCGCGTTGATGATCGCGCCGAAGATCGTGTTCTTGCCGATATCGCCCGCAAAACCGGCAAAACCGCCAGTGGCGGTGAGCAGCGACGCCGCCGCCGCTTCCTGCAAGCTGTTGCCGAGCGAGCTGTTGGTCTGGGTCACCGTCGTGTTACCGTTGACCGTCGTCGTTTCCTGCGACAGCCGGTTGGCGGCGTAGGCGCCGCCCAAGGTCAGGATATTGGGCGACGCATTGCTGTAGCTGGTGGCGACAAACGGAATATTCTTGCCGCCGAGCAGAAACTGGACCCCCAGCCGCTTCGCCGCATCGTCGCCGATTTCGACGACGATCGCCTCGACCAGCACCTGCTGGCGCCGGCTGTCGAGCTGGCGGATCAGCTCGCCGAGCATCCGCTGCACGTCGCTGTTGGCAGCGACGATAATCGCATTGGCGCCCTCGTAACGGGTGACGATCGCGGGGCCGCGGGTGGCGATGCTGCCCCCCGCGCCGCCGGTCGATACGGTAGCGGCCGCCGCTGGTGCCGGCGTCGGCGTGCTGCCCCCGCCAGACGATGACGAAGCCGTCGCAGGCGGCAAGCCCGCCTTTTGCGCCGGGTCGCTGCCGCCGCCGACCAGCTGCTGGATTGTTGGCAGCAGTGTTTCGGCATTGGCATGTTCCAGCCAATAGACGCGCAGTTCGGTCCCGCCTGCGGCTTTCTGATCGAGATCGGTCGCCATCGCGACGAAGCGCGCGACCATCGCCTGATCGCCGCGCAGCGCAATCGCGTTGCTGCTGTCGATCGGCACGATCGCGACCGGCGCCCGCGCGCCCTCGCCCGCCGCCGGGACCAATGCGGTCAGCGCCGCGGCGATTTCGCGCGCCCCGGCATTTTTCAGCGTCACGATCTGGCTGGTCGAACTGTCGCGGTCGATGCTTGACGCCAGCGCGCGGATGCGGCGGATATTGTCGGCGAAATCAGCGACGACCAGACTGTTGGCGTTGCGGTTGGCGGTCAGCGATCCCTGCGCGCTGACCAGCGGGCGCAGCGTTTCGACCGCAGCGACGGCGTCGATGTGGCGCAGGCGGATGATTTCGGTGACGAACTGGTTCTGCGCCGCGCCGCGGCTGCCGATGCGGCCCGGTTGCGCCGCGGCGCCGTCGATCGGCTGGACGCGGTAGCTGCCATTGGGGCCGGGGACCGCGACAAGGCCATTCGAGCGCAGGGTCGACAGAAAAATCTCAAAATATTCGCTGCGCGACAGCGGCCGGTCGGTCACGACCGACACCTTGCCGTTGACGCGCCCGTCGATGACGAAGGTCCGCCCGGTGATCCGCGCCGCATCCTGGATGAAGGCGCGGATGTCGGCGTCGCGGACGTTGAGCGTATATTGGGCGACCGCGGGTGCCGGCGTAGCAGAAACGAGCGCGGCGGCGAGCATCAGGGACAGTTTGAAACGCATAAAACCTATTGCTTCGAGAGGAAGATGGCGACGGGAACGACGCTGGCGCCGCGTTCGACTTCGAGCGAGATTCGTGCGCCGGGCGCGATCTGGTTGGCGAGTGCGGCGGCATCGCCTGCGGACCCGATCGGGCGCCCGTTGACCGAGCGGATGACGTCGCCCGGGCGCAGGCCCGCGGCGCGGAATATCGCGCCGTCGCCCTGCGGCTGGACGACCAGCCCAGTGACGCGGCCATCTTCGGCGCGCGGCGCAAAGCCGACCCCGGCCTTGAGCGTTGCGGGCGACATTTCGCCGCTGGCGCTCACCCCGGCAGTCGCCGTCGATCCGACTTCCGGGGTGGGCGACGGCAGCGGCGTCGCCGGGGTCGCGACCGCAGCCTCGCCGCTCTGGTCGAGGAACAGGCTTTCGCGCGCACCGCCGCGGTCGAGCAGCACATGGTCAAAGGCGACGCCGACGAGCTTCACGCCCGGGGCAATCTCGTCGCCGACGGCATAGCTGGTCTGCACCCCGTCCTCGCCGGCGATGATCGCCGAGCCGCCGCCGGTCGCTTCGTTGATGTTGATGCCGAACAAAGTCAGCCCGAGCGCGGTCACGGTCGCCGACGCCGGACCCTCCGGAGCGCTGCGAAAGAACGGATCAAAACTGGCGAACAGCGCGCGGCGTTCGGCGGGCGAGGCGATGACCGCGGCCTGCGGCTGCCACGCGCCGAGCGGCGACAGCGGGGTGATGACGGTCCACAGCAGGCGAACCAGCTGCCAGATCAGCACGGCTCCGAGCACCCCGGCGAGCAGCACCGGCCCGATCTCGCGCGGCGAGCGCCGCCCGCCGCGCAGCCACGTCGGCAAGCCGCGCGACAGCCTGAAGGCCGATCCGGACATCAGCGTCGCCATGAAATCGTCGTTTCCCCCTGAGGCTGAAGTTGCCGTCGCGAATCGCCTAGGGGCGATTGGTGACAATCAGTTGACGGGAAGATTACAGTTTTTTGACGGGCGAGCGAGTCTGGCGGTCGGCGCGGCCCATCGATGATCCTCCCTGTCGCGCAGCGATGGGGAGGTGGCAGCGCGAAGCGCTGACGGAGGGGCTTTGACGCACCGCCTTTGCCCCTCCACCACCCGCTACGCGGGCGGTCCCCCTCCCCACCGCTTCGCGGCAGGGAGGATTACGCAATCAAAACTTCAGCGACGCGCTCAGCGAGAAGGTGCGGCCGAGCTTGTAGCGGTTGAGAAATATCCGGTTGTCGCCGCTTTCCTGCACTTCCTGATATTTACGCCCGGTCAGGTTGCGCGCCTCGAACTTCAGCTCGATTTCCTTGTTCAGCAGGTTGATCCCCTGCCGCGCCACGAAGTCGACCGAAATGCCCGGCTTTTCGCGAATGTCGGGCTGGCCCGACGGACCACGGCTGGTGACGCGCGGGCTGGCATAGGTGACGAGAATGGTCTGCTGTGACAATTTGTCCTGATCTTCGAGCCCGATCTGGAAATTGATCAGATGATCCGACTGGCCGGTCAGCGGCGCGCCGTCGAAGAAGAAGTTGCGCGCATCCTGCACCACCCCGTTGATGACGGTCGTGTCACCCGCGCCGACCTGGATCTCCGACTTGGTAAAGGTGTAGTTGCCGATCAGCACCAGACGGCGGCTCGCCCAGAACGTCGAGTCCGACAGCGTGTCGAGCGCGAAATATTTCTGCACCTCGATCTCGCCGCCATAGAGCAACGCCTTGGGCGCGTTGGCAAAGCTGGTGTTGGCGACCGAATCGGTGCTGAGCGAGGTATAGGCTTCGATCGGATTCTCGATCTTCTTGAAGAAACCCGCCGCGGTCAGCCGCTGATCCTTCGCGAAATACCATTCGTAACGCAGCTCGGCGTTCCACAGCTCGCTGTCGGTCAGCGACGGGTTGCCGCGGAACTGACGGTTCGATTCGGGATCCTGATAGATTTGCGCGATCAATTCGCGAAACTGCGGACGCGCGATCGTATTCGACGCATTCATGCGCACCTGCATATCGGGTGCGACTTCCCAGGTCAGCGTGACGGCGGGGAGCCAGTAATCATTCTTCAGATTGGTTTGGGCAATCGCGCTGCCGCCAGTGCCGAACAGGTCGATCGGGACAACCGTCTGTTTGCCGTCTTCATAGCGCACGCCGACATTGACGTTCATGCCCGATACGATTTCGGCCTGCAGCTGCGCATAGCCCGCGTGGGTGGTCAGTCCGGCATCAAAAGCGGCGGTGCCGTCCTGCGCCGATGTTTCGACCAGCGCGATATCGTACAGCTGGATGCTGGCGTCAGAGAGGAGAAAGTCGGGGCGCAGCTGTTGCACCGCGACCGGCAGCCCCGGCGCGCGGAACTGGAACGCGCGGCGCACCGCGGTACGGCTGGTGTCAGTATAGGCATAGCCGACCGTCGCCGTGATCTGCGGCGCCAGCTCATAAGACAGATCGACGCCGCCCGACCACAGATCCTCGTTCAGGTCCGAAAAGGCAATCGTCGCATCGCCGCGATTGCCGCCCAGATCGTTGACGAATTTGTCGCCGGTTGGATCCTGTGTCGTTGGCAGGTTGGTGCGGACATAGGTAAAGCCGCGCTCATAAGGCGCCTCGCGCTGCGAATTGGCGTAAGCACCGCGCAGGTCAACCTGCAACCGGTCGAAGTCCAGCTCGGCGACCAGCTGGGTGTTGATCAGCTGACGTTCGTACCAGGCGGTGTCCTGTTTCAGAATATCGCGTTCCGACTGGTTGCGGTCAGTGCCCAGCCCCAGGCGCGATTGCTTCAACGTGTCGCGAATGTACAGGTTGGTCCAACGGAATTTGTGATCGCCCAGTTCCAGACCAAAACCGAGCAGGCCGTTCACGACGACGCGATTGTCGGTGATGACCCGGTTATAGCTGGTCTGCGGATCGCCCGACAGATCCTGGTTGAGCGAGGTCTGCTGCAACGTGTCGCGGGTCCGCCACTTGTTGCTGATCCCGGCGGTCGCAATGATGCCCAGTTCGCCGTCGGCGAGCGGGATGTTGAGGCCGCCGGTCAGTCCGGCCGACCAATTGACCGGGATATTGTTGTTCTGCTGGAGCAGCGTCGTTTCGGCGTTCACCAGTTCCATCTGGATGGCTTCCAGATCACCTTGCGTGAAATCGGCGCCCTCGAGGATCGGCTTGCCACTGGCAAAGGCGGCCTTCAGCAACGGCGGGACATCGCGGGTGCCGTCATCAAAGCCGGTCCAGTCGGTGTCGCTGCCATAATAGGTGTAACCAAGCTGATTGGTCGTCTCGCTGTCCCATCCGATCCCGCCCGACAGGGTCAGGAAACTTTCGCGCGGGATCGATTTGGTCGTCAGGTTGATGACGCCACCACCGAATTCGCCGGGAAAGTTCGCCGAATAACTTTTCTGGACCAGCGTCGAATCGATGACATTCGACGGAAAAATGTCGAGCGGCACGACGCGCTTCAGCGGCTCGGGGCTGGGCAGCGGCGAACCGTTGAGCAGCGCGAGCGAATAACGATCGCCAAGACCGCGGACATAGACGAAACCGCCGCCGACGACCGACAGGCCGGTGACGCGCTGCAACGATCCGGCAATATCGCCCTCGCCGGTGCGCGCGATATCTGCCGATGACAGCACCGAAACGACTTCAGGCGTCGCGCGGACAATGTTGGGGGTGTAGCGGCCGGTCACGACGATTTCGGCATCGGCGCCGCCCGGGATCGAAATGTCGGCCTCTTCCTCTGCGGGCACTTCGTCGGGCGCGGGCGCATCAGTGGGGGCTGGAGCGTCGGTTGCCACCGGCGGTGCATCGGCAGCGGGTTCACTGCCGACGGCCTGGGCGAGCGCCGCAGGCGCGACAAGCGCCGAGCTAAGAAGGAGCAGGCTGGCAAAGATCGGCCGCTTGGTCATGTGGAATGTCCCCAGGATTATGTAGGAAGGGAGCGGGCCAGCCCTTTCGGCGTGCCCGCTCCCCAAAGTGGATCGCGAGCGATCAGGTCGTCGGAATGGCGGTGCAGCTGCCGCTGGCGGTGCCGAAATCCGCGGTTGCCGAGTTGCAGGTCCAGCCCCGATACCAGGTGTCGTTGGCGTCGCGGACGGCGCCGACATAGGCGGTGGTGTCAAAGAAGGCGTTCAGCGTCTTGGCATCGAACGGCGTGAATGCCGTCTCGGTCGCCCCGTTGACGAACAGGTTCGTCAGGCTGGGGGTATAGGTCGAGCGGTTGTTCGTGCCGCTTTCAAAGATCGCCTGAACTTGCGCTGCGGTCACGCCGTTCGAACCGCGGAACGGCGTCGCGTTGCACTGCAGCGACATCGAGAAGAAGCGCGGCGGACCCTGCTCGTCGGGACCGGTGGTCTGAACCGTCGTAGCGCTGTCGATGCGCAGGCAGCTGAGGCCCGGCGCCACGATCAGGCCGTTGGCAAAGGTGTAATCGGCACCGCCGCGGATGCGGATCGCCGCACCATTGCCCGCCGCATTGTTGCGCTGAACATAGGTAAAGTTCGACAGGTTCACGCGCTGGCGCGGCGTCGTGTCTTCATTACCGTCCGAGTCGATTTCCATCATCGAATCGCCAACCGCGCCGCCGGCACGCTGGACGCCGATGACATATTGAATGTTGCCCTGATAACCGACGTCGGTATCCAGACCGTCATCTTCGGCGCCGGTGATCACCAGATGCTTCATGTTGACGCGGCCGCCGAACACTTCGGCACCGTCGTCCGAGCTGTTGTGGATCTGGATATGGTCGATCTGGGTGTTGTTGCCGACGCCCGACGGAGTCAGGCCCTGCAATTCGCTGTTCGACGCCAGGACGAAGCCCGAGTAACGGATCTGGACATAGGACAGGCGGCCCGAATTGTCCCCCGGCTGCGCGCCGCCATACAGCGCGTTCGACGTACCTTCGGTGTCGCGTTCGCACGCGGCGGTGCCCGGCGTCGCACCCGGCGCAAGGCAATCGGTGATCGGCGCGCGGCCGAGCAGAACGACGCCGCCCCACAGCTGCGAAGTCTGGTCGTTGGCCGAACCGACGACATTGCCGCGGCCGGTAAAGATGATCGGCTGGGTCGGGGTGCCGACCGCGTCGATGCGGTTACCGCGATTGACGGTCAGGAACGACACGCCGGTGGCGCCGAAAATGGTCACGCCCGGATCGATCGTGAGCGTCACGACATTGTTGGAGGTCGCCGCGCCCTGGTCGGTGCCGACATCGACACGGCCGGGCAGCGAATAGAGCACACCCGCGACCTTCGGAATCGCGGTCGTCGCGGTGAAGCGCGTCGGGAAGCCGCAGTTGCGCCATTCGCCGCCGGGGCCGCTGATCGTGCCCAGGTTCGACAGCTGGTCGGGGCCGGCGATGGTCGGGCAATTGGCGGCGGGAGTCACTGCGGTCGGGGTCGGGGTCGGCG
>NZ_SCOT01000008.1 GCF_005502465.1 Sphingopyxis sp. L1A2A | reverse complement strand
GTCGAGGCGCGGGCGGGGGACGATGCGCGCGCGGCGCGGTGGGGGTAAGCCTCCTTCCCCCTTGATGGGGGAAGGATATGGAGCCTTATCGCGAAGCGATTAGGCGGAATTGGATGGGGGTGAGGCTGCGTCCTTGCACCGTCCATCTCAGGCCGAGACCGCACCCCCACCGCTGCGACTAGGCAGCAAGCTGCCAAGTCTCGCTGCCTCCCCCATAAAGGGGGAGGCGAGAAGACTAATCCCCCCGATGCTTCCGGAAAATATCCGCCAGCATCTTGAACTCATCCGCCCGCGGGCTGCCCTTGCGCCACACCAGCGCGATCGTCCGCCAGTCATGGTCCGAATCGAGCGGGCGGGTGTCGATGTCGGTGTGGTCGAGGATCCCGGCCTCGATCGCCATCTGCGGCAGCATGGTGATGCCAAGGCCGTTGTCGACCATCTGGACCAGCGTGTGCAGCGACGTCCCCATCATCCGCGCCCCGGCGCGCAGTTCGGGGCGGTTGCACGCGGCGAGGACGTGATCCTTCAGGCAATGGCCGTCCTCGAGCATCAGCATCTGCGCGGGGTCGATCTGGTCGGCGCTGACCATCGCGGGCAGGTCTTCGGACTGGTCGCCGGGGAAAGCGACGAACAGCGCGTCATCGAACAACGCCTCGCTTTCGACATCGCCGCAGCCATAGGGGAGGGCGAGCAGCACACAATCGACGGTGCCATGGTGCAGCGATTCGCACGCCTGCGCGCTCGGTTCCTCGCGCAGGAACAGCTTGAGCGCCGGTCGCTCGCGGCGCAGCAGCCGCAACATGCCGGGGAGCAGGAAGGGCGCGATCGTCGGGATCACGCTCATCCGAAGGTCACCGACCAGCGGCGCCGCGGCGGCCGCCGCCATGTCGGCGAGCTCCTCGGCCTCGCGCAGCACCCGGTGCGCCTTTTCAACGATGGCATTGCCGAGCCCGGTAAAGCGCACGACGCGGCGGGTGCGCTCGACCAGCGTCTGGCCGAGCAAAGTCTCAAGCTCGCGGATGCCCGCCGACAGCGTCGACTGGGTGACGTTGCACGCGTCGGCGGCGCGGCCGAAATGGCCATGTTCGTGCAACGCGACAAGATATTGCATCTGCTTGAGGGTCGGCAGGTAGTTTTGCATTGATCGGATATAGCCATGACGGCCGGAGTTTTGAACAATCCTGTCAATAAATATTCGTCACCATATCGGTGACGTCTGTTGCTGGCATCGATCACGCTATGATAGCCAGTCCCACCAAGTGATGGCGGAGGGGCGTGAATGGCGATTTCCCGTTTTCTGATCGGCGGTGTGGCGAGCGCGCTGCTCTTGACCGGCGGCCTGTTCATGTGGGCGGGCTATACCCAGATCGCCGAGGAGGAGGCGCTGCCGGAACCGCCGCCCGCGCTGGCGGCAATCCCGGTGGCGGGCGCGAATGCGCCGAAACGCGGCGCCCCGCCGCCCGTCTTGCCCGCCGCCAAGGAAGCCTCGCGCGAGGAGCGGCGCTTCAACCGCTTCGACCGCGACCGCAACGATCGGATCAGCCGCGTCGAGTTGATGGCGTCGCGCACCGCGGCATTTCGCAAGCTCGACAAGGACGGCAATAATCTGCTGACCTTTGAGGAGTGGGCGGCGGCAACCGGCGAGCGATTTGCCGGGGCCGATGGCGACCGGTCGGGCGATCTGACGCGCGCCGAATTTGCAACGACGGCGCCGAAGCGGGCGGCAAGGCCGAAGTGTAGTTGTTGAGGTTTCCTCCCCCTTGATGGGGGAGGCAGCGAGACTTGCCAGCTTGCTGGCTTAGTCGCAGCGGTGGGGGTGCGCTCTCGGCCTGAAACCACGGTGCCAGGACGCACCCTCACCCCCATCCAACTTCGCCTAATCGCTTCGCGATAAGGCTGCGTATCCTTCCCCCATCAAGGGGGAAGGGAGCTAGGCCGCGACACCCTCCGCCGTCTTCACCCACTCCGCGAGCGCCGCACCCGCGCGCTGCGTATATCCCAGCTTGCGATCCTTCTTGCGGACATCATCGGCGAGCGGCGGGAAGAGGCCGAAGTTGACGTTCATCGGCTGATAGCTCGCGGCATCGGCGCCGCCGGTGATATGGCCGAGCAGCGCGCCGAGCGCGGTTTCGCCCGGCGGCTGTGGCAGGTCGCGGCCCGCGAGTTCGGCGGCGGCAAAGCGCGCGGCGATCAGGCCGATCGCGGCGCTCTCGACATAGCCTTCGCAGCCGGTGATTTGTCCCGCAAAGCGGATATGTGGCGCCGATTTCAGGCGCAGCTGCGCATCGAGCAATTCGGGTGAGCGGATGAAGCTGTTGCGATGAAGCCCGCCCAGCCGCGCAAACTCGGCCTTTTCCAGGCCGGGGATGGTGCGGAACAGCTCGACCTGCGCCGCATGTTTCAGCTTGGTCTGAAAACCGACCATGTTCCACAACGTGCCGAGCGCATTGTCCTGGCGCAACTGGACCACGGCATAGGGCCAGCGCCCGGTGCGCGGGTTGTCGAGCCCGACGCCCTTCATCGGGCCAAAGCGCAGCGTTTCGGGGCCGCGCTCGGCCATCACCTCGATCGGCATGCAGCCTTCGAAATAGGGGGTGCTCGTCTCCCATTCCTTGAACTCGGTCTTGTCGCCATCGACCAGCCCTTGGACGAAGGCGTGGTACTGATCCTTGTCCATCGGGCAGTTGATATAATCCTTGCCGTCGCCGATCGGCCCGACCTTGTCCCAGCGGCTGGCCATCCAGGCGATGTCCATGTCGATGCTGTCGCGGTAGACGATCGGGGCGATCGCATCGAAAAAGGCGAGCGCGTCCTTGCCGGTTGCGGCGCCGATGCTCGACGCGAGGCCCGCGGCGGTCAGCGGGCCGGTGGCGACGATCGTCAGGCCTTCGCTGGGCAGCGTATCGATGCGTTCACGAACGATGTTAACATTGGGGTGATCGGCCAGCGCGCGGGTGACGCCGCCTGCAAACAGGTCGCGATCGACCGCAAGCGCCGAACCCGCGGGCACCTTGTAAACATCGGCCTCGCGCATGATGATCGAGCCGAGCGTCCGCATCTCGCGGTGGAGCAGGCCGACGGCGTTGCTGTCGCCATCGTCGCTGCGAAAGCTGTTCGAGCACACCATTTCGGCGAGCGCGTCGCCCTGATGCGCCGGGGTCATGTCACCGCCTCCCCGCATTTCGGACAGGCGGATGCGAAAGCCCGCCTCGGCGAGCTGCCAGGCGGCTTCGGATCCGGCGAGGCCGCCGCCGATGATGTGCACGTCGTATTCCGCCATTTACCCTATCCGTTGACTTGCGACCAATTCGCCGCGCAGTAGGCGCGTTGCGGGCAAGATGCAAAGAGGCGGGGCATGACGGAACAGGGTGTGGTCGGCAGCTGGGATCGCGCGCGCTGGCTATGGCTGGCGGCGCTGGCCGGCGGGATCAGCTATTTTGCGGCGGTCTATATGCGGCTCGACGGGCCAACGATCTGGGCGTGGAAGGCGTCGGGGGTCGGCCTGCTCGCAATCTGGGCCGCGGTAAATGCGCGCGGCGGCGACGGGCGGCTGATCGCGGCGGTGCTGGTATTCGGGGCGCTCGGCGATTGGTTGCTCGACGCGGTCGGGATGCTGTCGGGGGCGGCGGCGTTCGCGACCGGGCATCTGATCGCGATCATCCTGTATCTGCGCAACCGGCGGCCCCGCCTGACGTGGTCGCAAAAGCTGCTGGCATGGCTGCTGGTGCCGCTGGCGTTGGTCATCGCCTGGGGACTGACGCGCGGCGCCGAGCCCGCGCTGATGGGCGCGGCGATCGCCTATACCGGCGGGGTGGCGATCATGGCGGCGACCGCGTGGACCAGCCGTTTTCCGCGCTATCGCACCGGCATCGGTGCAATGGCGTTCCTCGCCAGCGACCTGTTCATCTTTGCCGGTGAGGGCGGCACGCTGAGCAAGGATGTCACGCTGTGGCTGGTGTGGCCGCTCTATTTCGGCGGGCAGGCGCTGATCGCGTGGGGGGTGGTGAGCACGCTGGCGAAGGAAGCGCGCGGTTGACCGTTTTCGACCGCAAGGCGACCTCTCCATGATCGTCACCCCGGACTTGATCCGGGGTCCATGACTTCAACGCCGCGGTGGATCCCGGATCAAGCCTGTCCTGAGCGTGTCGAAGGGTCCGGGATGACGAATGACAGGTAACCACCCCAAAGCTGCCATCCGCCGCTCAAAAAAACGCTGTCCTACATTATTCCGCTGTGCCAGCCTTCATCGCAGCTCTTTCAATTTGTAGGCAAAGGCGGTCGCCGCCCGGATTCCGGAGACGGCCAGGATCCGACCGCCCTCTGTCCGCCGAACACGACAAATCGGGCGCTGCACTAGGCTGAACTTTGCTGAACTTTGGCATGATGGCTCGGCGCAGGCCCGACCGGATCGCGGCCCCGGCCCGGGATAACCAAAGACGGCAATGTCCGCTCCCCATCCCAGAGCAGGCACCTCGGCCCGCGTCCTTACCCATCCCACGCCGCGATCGTCGTGCGGTGGAGCAGGCGGTCGTGGCCGTCGTAGCCGCCGGTGGCGCGGTGGAGCAGCGAGCGATTGTCCCATAGGATCAGCATGTCGGGCTCCCAGACATGGCTGTAGCGGAATTCCTCGCGGCCCTGCCATTGCAGCAGTTCATAGAGCAGCGGCAGCGCCTCGGCATCGTCCATGCCCTCGATACCCATGATGTAACCGGCACAGCCGAACAGGCCTTCGCGCCCCGTTTCGGGATGCTGGCGGATAAAGGGATGGGTCTGGGTCGCCAGCGCTTCCTCGCCCGAACGGATGTCCATGCTGCGATCCTTGTCGCCCGCGCCATACATCCCCGACGGCGCATAGCCGCCGCGCGCGCTGTGGATCGCGTTGCGACCCTCGATTTTTGCCCGGAGCGCATCGGGCATCGCACCCAGCGCGGCGTGCTGATTCGAGAAATCGGTGTTGCCGCCAACCGGCGGGATGGTGATCCCGTAAAGGCAGGTGCCCGCGGGCGGCCGCGCCTGAAAGCTCCAGTCGCTGTGCCAGTTTTCGGCGAACAGCGGCGAGGTTTCATCGGCGCGGCGCTTGACCGCGATGATGTGGTCGCGCCCGGGAATCGGTTTGATGAAAGGGTCGCCGCCGAAGCCACCGAAACATTGGGTGAAACGCTCAAGGTCATCGTCGCTCAGCCGCTGGTCGGGGAAGGCGAGGACATGGTGGTCGAGCCAGGCGGCGCGGATTCCGGCGACGGTGTCGGGGGCGAGCGGCTGGGTCAGGTCGACGCCGGTGACGCGGGCGCCGCAGGACTGGCCGCTGGGGGTGATGCCGAGGGTCATGGGGGAAGGTGCGCCGGTTGGGCGGCGGCGTCAATTGGGGCGATTCGGTACGGGCCCTAGACGTGCCCCTCTTTTTTCCTCATTCTGGCGACCTGCCGCGTGGAGGACAGACGATGAAAAGCCTGATCAAGATTGCGATGCCGCTGGGAATTGGCGTGGTGCTCGCGTCGCTTTCGGTTCCAGGAATCGCCGCGCTGCAAAAAGGCGCGAAGGCGCCCGATTTCACATTGAACGCTGCGCAGGGCGGCAAGCCGTTCAGCCTGTCGCTGAAACAGACGCTGAAGAAGGGGCCGCTCGTCCTCTACTTCTTCCCCGCCGCCTTTACCCCCGGGTGCACGCTGGAAGCGCATCTGTTCGCCGAAGCGAGTGATGATTTCGGTCGGCTGGGCGCACGCGTCGTCGGGGTGACCGCGGGCAATATCCACCGCGTCGCCGAATTTTCCAAGTCCGAATGCCGCGACAAATTCGCCGTCGCCGCCGACCCCGGCGCCAGGGTTGCGGCAAAATATGACACCGCGGTGCGCGGCGCCAATCAGACGATGCTCTCCAGCCGGACGTCCTATGTCATCGCGCCGAACGGCACCATATTGCTGAGCTATACCGATCCCAAGCCGCAGGCCCACATCGAAAAGACGATGGCGGCGGTGCGGGCGTGGAAGGCGAAGCGCCGTTGATCGGATTTTGATCCTCCCCATGGCTTCGCCGCAGGGGGGGGATATCTTCTTCATCGTCATCCCGGGCTTGATCCGGGATCCATAGCCGCGCTGTCGTCATGGATCCCGGGTCAAGCCCGGGATGACGATAGTGGGGAAGTCGGCGGCGGCTCCTCACCCCAAAGCAGACATCCGCTCGGCAACGCCTCTCCGGGGCTACGGCTACAGCCCGCGGTGACGAAGAACGGACGGGTTTGGGCCTAGTCCCGCTTCTGCAAACTCACCACCGCGTGGATCGGCAGTTCGGCATACAGGTGCGGGAACAGGTCGCCGCCGCGCGCTTCTTCCCAGCGGATCGCGTCGCCGAGGAGGATCAGGTCGACCTCGGCGATCATCAGCGGGGACTGGCCCGCGAAATGCTTGGAGATCGTGCTCTCTAGCTGCTCATCGGTCGACAGGTGGATATAGCCGTCGGCGATGTCGACCGGGGCGCCGCGGAACACGCGTTCGCGTTCGAAATCGGCCCATTGCTGCTGGGTCAGCACCTTGAAGGCGGTCGAGGCGGTCATTCGGACGGGGCCTCGGTCGGGGTTTCGGCGTCGGGGGTGTCGCCCGCGCTGCCTTCGCCCGCGGTGTTTTCGACGCCTTCGACTTCCTCCTCGTCGCTGTCCTCGATCAGGGCCGCCGACACGACATGTTCGTTGTTCGCCACGTCGAACAGGCGGACGCCCGCCGAACCGCGGCCGATGACGCGCATCGAATCGAGCCCCATGCGGATCAGCTTCGCCTGATCGGTGACCAGCATCAGCTGATGCAATTTGGTGGCGGGGAAGCTGGCGACGACCAGGCCGTTGCGCGCGATATTGTCGATGTTGGTGATGCCCTGACCCCCGCGACCGGTGCGGCGATATTCATAGGCCGACGACAGCTTGCCATAGCCGTTGGCGCAGACGGTCAGGATGAACTGTTCGCGCGCGGCGAGCTCTTCCATGCGGTCGGCGGGCAGGGTCGGGGCGTTCTCATTATCCTTCCACGGCGCGGCGCGCAGATAGGCTTCGCGCTCGTCGCCGGTCGTGCCGACGCGGTGGAGGATCGACAGCGAGATGACCTCGTCGCCTGCGGCGAGGCGCATGCCGCGCACCCCGGTCGAATTGCGGCTCTGGAATTCGCGGACGTCGTCGCCGGCAAACCGGATCGCCTTGCCCTGGCGCGTCGCGAGCAGGACATCGTCGCTCTCGTCGAGCAAGGCGACGCCGATCAGCCGGTCATCCTCGTCCTCGCCCTCGAACTTCATCGCGATCTTGCCGTTCGAAGGCACGTTGGTGAAGGCGTCCATGCTGTTGCGGCGCACGCTGCCCTTCGCCGTTGCGAACATGACGTGGAGCTTGCCCCACTCGGTCTCGTCCTCGGGCAGTGGAAGAACGGTCGAGATCGTCTCGTCCTTGCCGAGCGGCAGCAGGTTGACCATCGGGCGGCCGCGCGTCGCGGGGCCGCCTTCGGGCAGGCGCCACACTTTCATGCGGTACACTTTGCCGAGGGTCGAGAAGAACAGCACCGGGGTGTGCGTCGAGGTGACGAACATTTCGGTGACGACATCCTCGTCCTTCGTCGCCATGCCGGCGCGGCCCTTGCCGCCGCGGCGCTGGGCGCGGAAGCTGTCGAGGGTGGTGCGCTTGATATAGCCGTCGAGGGTGACGGTAACGACCATCTCCTCGCGCTCGATCAGATCTTCGTCGTCGATGCCGTCGGCGGCGGGGGCGAGGAGGGTGCGGCGCGGCTTGGCGAATTCGTCGCGCACCGCGATCAGCTCGTCGCGCATCACCGCGATCAGCTTGTCGCGGTTGGCGAGGATGCTCAGCAGTTCCTCAATTTCGTTCGCCAGTTCCTTAAGTTCCTTGCCGATTTCATCACGGCCGAGTGCGGTGAGGCGGTGCAGGCGGAGGTCGAGGATTGCCTTCACCTGCACTTCGGACAGACGATAGCTCGCGCTGGCGTCGAGCTCGCCGTCGATTGCTTCGACGAGGCGGATATAGGGGGCGATGTCACCGATCGGCCATTCGCGCGTCAGCAGCGCTTCGCGTGCCGCCGCGGGACTGGACGAACCGCGGATGATGCGGACGACTTCGTCGAGATTGCTCACCGCGACGACGAGGCCGAGCAAGATGTGGGCGCGGTCGCGCGCCTTGTTCAGTTCGAACTTGCAGCGGCGGGTGATCACTTCCTCGCGGAAGTCGATGAACGCCGACAGGATCGTTTTCAGCCCCATCATTTCGGGGCGGCCGCCGCGGATCGCGAGCATGTTGGCGGGGAAGCTCGACTGCGCCGGCGTGTGGCGCCACAGCTGGTTGAGCACGACCTCAGCGGTCGCGTCGCGCTTCAGTTCGATGACGACGCGGACGCCCTCGCGGTTCGATTCGTCGCGGATGTCGGAAACACCCTCGATGCGCTTGTCGCGCGCCGCTTCGGCGATCTTCTCGACCAGTCCCGACTTGCCGACCTGGAACGGAATCGACGTCAAAACAATCGACTGGCGGTCGTTCCTGCCTTCTTCGATGATATGCGTCGCGCGCATCATCACCGAGCCGCGGCCGGTGGCGTAAGCATTGCGCGCCCCGCCCTGACCCAGCATCAGCGCGCCGGTCGGGAAATCGGGACCGGGGATGATCGCCATCAGTTCGTCGAGGGTGATTTCGGGGTTGTCGATCGTCGCGAGCGTCGCGTTGATCACTTCGCCCAGATTGTGCGGCGGGATGTTGGTCGCCATGCCGACCGCGATGCCGCCGGCGCCGTTGACGAGCAGATTGGGGTAGCGCGCGGGCAGGACGGTCGGTTCGGATTCGGACCCGTCGTAATTGGGCTGGAAGTCGACGGTGTCCTTGTCGAGATCGCCGAGCAGGGTGTTCGCGACCTTGGCCAGGCGCGATTCGGTGTAGCGCATCGCCGCCGGCGGATCGGGGTCCATTGAGCCGAAATTGCCCTGACCCTCGACGAGCGGCACGCTCATCGACCAGTCCTGCGTCATGCGCGCCAGCGCGTCGTAGATCGAGCTGTCGCCGTGCGGGTGATATTTACCCATGACGTCACCGACGATACGCGCCGATTTGCGATAGGGGCGGCCCGCGACATAGCCGCTTTCAAACGCCGAATAGAGGATGCGCCGGTGCACCGGCTTCAGGCCATCGCGCACGTCGGGCAGCGCGCGGCTGACGATCACGCTCATCGCGTAATCGAGGTAGCTTGTCTTCATTTCGTCGACGATATTGATCGGCGAAATACCGTCTTCGGACGGCGGCGTCGGCGTATTTTCTTCGGTCAAGACCCGGCCTTTTTTCTGCTTTTCGGGAGGTGATTTTTACCTAGCCGACGGTGGCGGGAAATGCCAGCGATTCGGTGGGTTTTCAGGGAATGATTTCGCTGCCGTCCCACGCGAAAATCCGGCCGGTTTGGGCGGGTGTCAGCGCGCCCAACACGCGCAGCAGATTGGCGGCGGCGGCGGGCGGCGCGATCAGCTTTTCGGCGGGCACGCCGCGCTGGAAGGGCGCCGACAGGCCGGTGTCGACGGTACCGGGATGCAGCGCGACGACGACCGCATCGGGGTTGCGCCGCGCCTCAGCGATCGCAAAGCCGCGCACCAGCTGGTTGAGCGCGGCTTTCGCGGCGCGATAGCTGTACCAGCCGCCGCTGCGGTTATCGCCGATGCTGCCGACCCGCGCCGACAGCGCCGCGAATACCGTGCGCCCGCGGCGGGGCAGCAGCGGCAGGAAATATTTGGCGATCAGGGCGGGGCCGATCGTGTTGACCGCAAAATTGCGCGCCATCCAGTCGGGATCGATGTCGGCCAGCGCACGTTCGGGGCGGTGGTCGCTGGCGTGAAGGAGGCCGGTGGCGACGATTACCAATCGCGGCGCCGGGCCACCATCGCGGACGAACGCCGCGGCGGCCGCGACCGAGGCCTCGTCGGTGAGGTCGATGTGGTGCGGGGCAGGCAGCGCGCGGGCGAAGCGGTGGATGACGTCATGGCGTCCCTCGGCTTGCAGCGCGCCGGCAAGCGCGGCGCCGATGCCGCCCGAAGCGCCGATGATGATGGCCGATCCGCGATCTGTCACGCGGGCGGCGTATCACGCCCCGCCGCGGCCCGACAAGCATGCTTGCCAAACCGGTGCGGCGCCATATGACGGTGAGCCGTGACGTCTCAACATCATCGCGCCCGCCGATGGCTCTGATTGCGCTGATCGGCGCCAGCGAAGTCTTGCCCGACGGCGGGCTGCGCGCGCTCGTCACCGTCGCCGGCGAAACGCTGATCGAGCGGCAGGCAGCGCGGCTCGCGGACGTCGGGGTGACGCATGTCGCGGTCGCGGTCGCAGCGCTTCCCGCCGACCTGCTCGCCACCTGTGACCGGATCCGCCGCCGCGGGCTGAAAGTGACCCCGGTGCGCGCCGCCGCCGACCTGATGGGCCTGGTGCAGGGCGACGACCGCATCATTCTGGTGTCCGACGGGCTGCGGGCGGGCGGGACGCATTATGCTGCGATCGCCAAGCCTGGGGCGCCCGCGATCCTCGTCACCGGCGACACGCCGCTGACGCAGGGCTTTGAACGCATCGATGCAACGCGGCGCTGGGGCGGGCTGGCTAGCATTTCGGAGCCGATGGTCGCCGAACTCGCGGCGATGCCGGGCGAATGGGACATGATGCTCACCCTGCTGCGGCTGGCGGTGCAATCGGGCGCGCGGCGGCTCTATTGCGAACCGGCGTTGTTCGAACAGGGCGAGATCGCGATCGTCACCGATCGGCCAACCGCGGCGCTGATCGAGCAATCGAGCCTGCAACAGGTTGAATATGGCGGAATGGGGTTCGGGCGGTCGGCGATCATGATGCCGCTGATCCGGCTTGCCGGACCGCTGCTGGTCAAATCGCCGACGACGGCGCGGACTCTCCCCTATATCACCGCGGCGTTGTGGCTGGCGGTAGCGGCGCTGGCGGCGAGCGGGCTGGCGGCGGCGGGGGCGCTGGTCGCGATCGTCGGCGGGTTTGGCCTGACCGCGATGCGCTTCCTGTCGGCCTTCCGCGCCGAAAGCGCGGCGCAGGACCGGGTGCGCGACGTCATCCGCACCTTTGCGTGGGTCTTGCTTGCAGTTTTCCCGTGGCTGGTGTCGCTGGCGGGGCCGGGGCATCGGATGCCCTTGTTTTCCGAGGCCGCCTTGGCGCCATGCCTGGCCGCGACGATCCTGCTCGCGCGGGCGCTGTACGAGGATTCGGGCGAGCGGCGGCGCTTCCACTGGCTGCTGCCCGATGCCGATCAGGCGTGGATCATGCTGGCACCGGCGCTGTTGTTCGGCTTTGCGTCGCTGATGTTCGCGATCCTGCCGCTGCTCGCGCTGCTCCAGATTCTGGTCTGGCTGCGGTTGGCGCGGCGCCCGGAAGCGCGCTAAAACAAAGCGCTTCAAGGTTTAGCGCGTATTAACGCCATCCTGCTATCCGCGATCGTGCATGACTGACTCCGTCTCCTCGTCCGGCATCGATCCGCTGTCCGCGCGTTTGCGCGAGCTTGCCGACTATCTGGCGGCGCCCGCGGTGGGGCGGTTGACCGAGGAGCAGCGCGCGCTGTCGCTGGGCATCGCGCGTCGGCTGGTCGTCGATGTGGCGGAGCGGCTCGATCGCAGCATCGACACCGAGGGTTTGTGGCGCGAATGGCTGCGCGGCGGATTGCCAGGCGCCGATCGGCTGGCGCGCCTCTGTTTCGCGCGCGCCGAGGAGCATCGCTGGCGCGACCTGTCGGCGCAGCGCAGCAGCCCGCCGCCGATCCTGCCCGACGCTGACGAGGCGGGCGCCGATGCGCCGTCGGTCGGTACGCCGCTATCCGACATCGATCGCGCCTATCTGGCGTTGCAGATCGCCGATCGCCGCCGCTTCGATGCGCTAGGCCACCCCGCGCTGGCCATTGCCGATCTTGACGGCGCGGTTTTTCGCGCGCTGCTGCTCGACATCGCGGCGTGGCGGCTGGCCGAGGTCAGCCAGTATCAAGCACGCGCAGCCGAACTGGGCGAAGCGGTGCGCGTTGCTACCGAACGCCAGACTGAGGGGCGCGGCATTGCCGACGCGGGCGCCGCTTATCACAAGATTTTGGGCGCGGGACTGTCCGAGGCCGCAGGACAGGCGATCGCGCGGCACGACTGGCCGACGCTGATCGCGCTCGCCGCCGCGGCGCATCGCCGCAGTTATGACGATATGGCGCTGGCGTTGCTGACGGCAGAGACCGCCGCACTGCCGTCGCTGCTCGCGCCGCTGCACCTCGATCGCACCGCGCTGGCGCCGCTCGAAGCGTCGCTGGCGATGTTGCCGTCGCGCGCGGTCTCCGACGACAGCGCGCGCGATTATGGCGAGATGCTGGCTCCGGGGCGGATCACGCGATGAGCGAGCGGGTCGTCCGCGGCCGGATCGACCGGTCCGGCGCGCTGGTCAGCGCCGACGCGCCGCTGCTGCGGTTGCAACAGCGCGCGGGCGCGGGGCTGGGCAAGCCGCTGGCGCTGCCGCATCTGGCGCGGCTGGTCGCGCTGGCGCAGCGGCTGCACCGCGATATCAGCCGTCCGCTGCACGCCGCCGACGACCATAGCGATATTCACGCGCTTGTCCGGATCATCCCCGACGCCGATGGCGCCAGTCTCGAGATCAGCGACTGGCGCACGCGCCCGGTGGCGCAGCCGCAGATTCCGGCGATCGCCGATAATATCGTGATCCCGCACGGCTGGACGTGGGAGTGCGACCAGCAATTGCGGGTGGTCGCCTTGCGCGCCGCGCCCGACACGCCGCCGGTCCCCGCCGATTGGGAAGGGCGCTCGCTGTCCGAATTGTTCGAGCTGCAACCCGACGGCGACGGCCGTTTTCCGGTGCTGCGCGCGCTGGCGCGGCAATCGCGTTTCGACGGCCAGCATGTACAGGCCGATGCCCCCGCCGGACGGCTGGCGATGACACTGTCGGGCGACGCGCTGTTCGATGCGGTCGGGCGCTTCACCGGGTTTCGCGGTGCGGCGGTGGTGGCCGACGGTGACGCGGCGGCCGACTCGGTGCCCGCCGCCGTGCTGGTCGATCCCGCGTTCGGCTCGTTGCCGCTGTCCGACCCGCAATTCGGTCGCCGCATCGACGGCGCGCTGCGCGGGCCGCTCAGCCGGATCATCGCGACCGCCGAGACGATCTCGGGCCAGTTCGATGGCCCGATCCGCGCCGATTATGCCCGCTACGCGGGCGACATTGCCCATGCCGGACGGCATTTGCTGGGACTGGTCGACGATCTGGCCGATCTGCAGAATATCGAGCGCCCGGGGTTCAAGGCCGCCGCCGACGAAATCGATCTGGGCGATCTGGCGCGCCGCGCGGTCGGCCTGCTCGGCATGAAGGCCGAGGAAAAGGGCATCCGCATCGATGCCCCGCGCACCGACGACAAGGCGCCCGCGACGGGCGAGTTCCGCCGCGTGTTGCAGGTGCTGCTCAACCTGCTGGGCAACGCGATCCGCTATTCGCCGGACCATTCGCAAATCTGGATCCGCGTCGACCGCGAGGATGACCGGGCGATGGTGACGGTTGCCGACCAGGGGCAGGGGATCGACGCCGAACAACAGGCGGTGGTGTTCGAGAAATTCGAGCGGCTGGGCCGCACCGACAGCGGCGGTTCGGGGCTGGGGCTGTATATTGCACGGCGGCTGGCGCGGGCGATGGACGGCGATCTGACGGTGGATAGCGCGCCGGGGCAGGGGGCGCGGTTTACGCTGAGCCTGCCGGCGCGGGATGTGGGGTAGGCGGCGACTTAAGGGTGTTGAACTGCTCTCATATCTTCGTCATCCCGGACTTGATCCGGGGTCCGTGACCCCTTGCACTGCCCTATACTGCGAGGGCGGATGGATCCCGGATCAAGTCCGGGAAGACGACAGTGTAGGGTTGCAACTGGTCGAAACCGCGCATCACAAAAAAAGGGGGGCCGTTTAGGCCCCCTTTTTCGTTTTTAGTTTTAGGCCCGATCAGCGCTGACCCACCGGCACATAGTCTCGCGGTGCCGGGCCGGTGTACAGCTGGCGCGGGCGGCCGATTTTCTGGGCGGGGTCGGAGATCATCTCGTTCCACTGCGCAACCCAGCCGACGGTGCGGGCCAGCGCGAACAGCGCGGTGAACATCGTCGTCGGGAAGCCGATCGCCGACAGGATGACACCCGAATAGAAATCGACGTTCGGGAACAGCTTCTTCTCGACGAAATAGGGATCGCTGAGCGCCATTTCCTCGAGCTGCAGCGCGACTTCGAACACCGGGTCGTTGACCTTGAGCGCTTCGAACACTTCGCGCACGGTCTTCTGCATCACCGTCGCGCGCGGGTCGTAGTTCTTATAGACGCGGTGGCCAAAGCCCATCAGGCGGAACGGATCGTCCTTGTCCTTGGCGCGCGCGATATATTCGGGGATGCGTTCGGGGCGGCCGATTTCGCGCAGCATGTTGAGCGCCGCTTCGTTGGCGCCGCCGTGCGCCGGACCCCACAGGCATGCGATGCCCGCCGCGATGCACGCGAAGGGATTGGCGCCCGACGAACCGGCGAGGCGAACGGTCGAGGTCGACGCGTTCTGCTCATGATCGGCGTGGAGGATGAAGATGCGGTCGAGCGCGCGCTCGACGACCGGGTTGACGACATATTCCTCGGCGGGAACGCCAAAGGTCATGCGCAGGAAATTGCCGGTGTAGCTGAGCGAATTGTCGGGATAGACGAACGGCTGGCCGACCGAATATTTATACGCCATCGCGGCGATCGTCGGCATTTTGGCGATCAGCCGGTGGCTGGCGATCATCCGCTGGTGCGGATCGTGGATCTCGGTCGAATCATGATAAAAAGCGCTGAGCGCGCCGACGACGCCGCACATGATCGCCATCGGATGCGCATCGCGGCGGAAGCCGCGGTAAAAGGTTGCGAGCTGTTCGTGCAGCATCGTGTGGCGGGTGATCGTGTTGTCGAAATCGGCCAGTTCGGCCGCGTTCGGCAGTTCGCCGTTGAGCAGCAGGTAACAGGTTTCCATGAAGCTGGAATTTTCGGCGAGGTCGCCGATCGCGTAGCCGCGGTGGAGCAGCACACCCTCGTCGCCGTCGATATAGGTGATCTGCGATTCGCAGCTCGCGGTCGAGGTGAAGCCCGGATCGTAGGTAAAGGCACCGGTCTGGGCATAGAATTTGCGGATGTCGACGACATCGGGACCGATCGTGCCCGACAAGACCGGGCTTTCGACGATCTTGTCGCCCAGGGTGATTTTTGCGGGCTGGTCGGTCATATATTTTTCCCTGTTCTGGCGGCGAGGAGAGAGCGTGGCTACGCCCCTGCCGGATGTTGTTGCGCTGCGTCAAGTCGGGCCAGACTGACATCACGCCCGAGCAGCAACAGCACGTCGAAAATCCCTGGGGAAACGGTCCGGCCGGTTAGGGCAGCGCGTAAAGGGCCAGCCAATTTGCCGAGCCCCAGTTCGGCGGCTTCGGCTTCGGCCCGCACGGCGGCGTCCAGCTCTTCTATCGTCCATTGGTTCAGCCCGCGCAGCCGCTGCGTCACGGCAGCCAGCAAGCCTTCGGGCGCGGCCTTTAGCACCTCGGCAGCCTTTTCGTCCACCGGCAACGGATCGACCTGAAACAGGAACATCGCGCCGTAGGCAATCTCGTCCAGCGTCTTGGCGCGGGGTTTGAGCGATTCCATGGCGCGCGTCAGCGTGCCGCGTTCGGCGTCGTCCAGCGCGCGGCCAGCGAGCGTTTCGACGCGCGGCGCGACCAGCCCGGCGAGCCGCGCATCATCGGCCTCGCGCAGATAATGGCCGTTGAGATTTTCGAGCTTTTTGAAGTCGAAACGCGAGGGCGAGCGCCCGACATGGGCGAGATCGAACCATTCGGTCGCCTGTTCGCGGCTGATGATCTCGTCGTCGCCATGGCCCCAGCCGAGGCGCAGCAGATAATTGTTCACCGCTTCGGGCAGATACCCCATTTCGTCGCGATAGGCATCGACGCCGAGCGCGCCGTGGCGCTTCGACAGCTTCGCGCCGTCGGCGCCGTGAATCAGCGGCACATGGGCATAGACGGGCTCGCGCCAGTTCATCGAGCGGATCAACGCCAGTTGGCGGAAGGCGTTGTTGAGATGATCGTCGCCGCGGATGACGTGGGTGACGCCCATGTCATTATCGTCGACGACGACGCTGAGCATATAGGTCGGGGTGCCGTCGCTGCGCAGCAGCACGAAATCGTCGAGTTCGGCGTTCTGGACGGTGACGTCGCCTTGCACCTTGTCGGCGATCGTCGCGGCGCCATCCTGCGGCGCGCGCAGGCGCACGACGTGCGGCACCGACGGATCGCCGTCGTCGCGGTCGCGCCACGGGCTGCGGACACGAAAGGGCAGGCGCTTTTCCTGCGCTTCGGCGCGCATTGCGGCGAGTTCGTCCTGGGTCAGGTAACAGCGATAGGCCTCGCCCTTGGCCATCAGATCGGCCGCGACGGCGGCGTGGCGGTCGGCGCGGGCGAACTGGAACACGGTTTCGCCGTCCCAGTCGAGGCCCAGCCATTGCATCCCGTCGATGATCGCGTCGATCGCGGCGTCGGTCGACCGGGCGCGGTCGGTATCCTCGATCCGTAGCAGGAATTTGCCGCCATGGTGACGCGCGAACAGCCAGTTGAACAGTGCCGTGCGCGCGCCGCCGATGTGCAGGAAACCGGTGGGCGAGGGCGCGAAGCGCGTCACCACGTCGGTGCCGGTTGCTTCTGTCAAACTGGTTTGAATATCGGTTGCCACCCAGGCCTCTTTCACTCACTTTGCCGCGCAGCGCGGCGGCGATCGGGGAGCCCCTAGCATGGCGACAAGGCAGCTTCAAACGCCGATTACCGGGCGCTGGCCCCGCGTCCGGCGGGCGCTGGCCGACACCGTTGAGACGCGGCTCGAGGCCGAGCGCGAGCGGATCGGGCTGTGGTTGCCGGTCACGCTTGGCGCCGGGATTGCGGCGTGGTTCATCCTGCCCGCGGCGGCGCACTGGGTCGGGCTGCTGTTCCTGCTGGCGGGCGGGTTGCTAGGCGGGCTGCTGATCGGCTGGCAAAGCCGGTTCGGCCGCGCCGTCGCGATCGGGTGCGGGGTGACGGCGGCCGGGCTGCTGCTGATCTGGGGGCGGGCGCTGTGGGTGGCGGCGCCGGTGCTCGCGGCGCCGGTCAGCGCCAGCTTTGCGGCGGTTGTCGAGCGCGTCGAGCCGTTGCCGGCCAAGGCGCAGGTGCGGATCATCGCGCGTCCGCAGGCACGCGCCGACCTGCCGCCGCGTATCCGCCTGACGCTGGGCAGCGAACAGGCGGCGGGGCTGGCCGGGGGCGAGACGATCGGTGTGCGGGCGCGGTTGATGCCGCCGCCGACCGCGAGTCTGCCGGGGGGCTATGATTTTGCGCAGCGCGCGTGGTTCGATCGCATCGGCGCGGTCGGCACGGTGCTGGGCGATGTGTCGCGCGCGCCGGGTTCGGGGGTGGCCGCGCCGCCGCTGCGCGCGCGGCTGAGCGCGCATATTCATGGGCAGATCGACGGGTCGGCGGGCGGCATCGCGGCGGCGCTGGTCACCGGCGACCGCGGCGCGATCAGCGAGGCCGACGAGGAGGCCATGCGGCGCAGCGGTCTGGCGCATCTGTTGTCGATCAGCGGGCTGCACGTCACCGCGGTGGTCGGCTTTGCGTTTCTGTTGACGTCGCGCCTGTTCGCGCTGAGCCGCCGGATTGCGTTGGCCGGTTATGTGCTGCCGCTGGCCGCCGCCGCCGGGGCGCTCGCGGGGGGCGCCTACACGTTGCTCGCCGGGGCCGAAGTGCCGACGCTGCGCTCGTTCATCGCCGCGCTGCTGGTGCTGGTGGCGTTTTTGATGGGGCGCGAGGCGCTGACGTTGCGGCTGGTCGCCGCGGGGGCGTTGATCGTGCTGCTGTGGCGGCCCGAATCGCTCGCCGGACCGAGTTTCCAGCTGAGTTTCGCGGCGATCACGGCGATCATCGCGCTCCACGAAAGCCGCCCGATGCGCGCCTTTCTGGCGCGGCGCGACGAGGCGTGGGTGCTCCGGTTCGGCCGCGCGATCGCGGGGCTGCTGGTGACCGGGTTGGTCGTCGAGGTCGCGCTGGCGCCGATCGCGCTGTTCCATTTTCACAAGGCCGGGTTGTACGGGGCGCTCGCCAATGTCGTCGCGATTCCGCTGACCACCTTTGTGATCATGCCGATGGAGGCGCTGGCATTGCTGTTCGATTCGGTCGGGCTCGGCGCGCCCTTTTGGTGGGTGGCCGAACAGGCGCTGAAGGCGTTGATCGCGCTGGCCCATGCGGTCGCCAATGCCCCGGGCGCGGTGGCGACGCTGCCGGTCTTTCCGCCCTGGGGTTTTGGGCTGGCGATATTCGGCGGGCTGTGGCTGCTGCTGTGGCAGACGCGCTGGCGCCGCTGGGGGGCGGTGCCGCTGGTCGTCGGCATGGCCGCGCTGCTCGCCCAGCCGCGTCCCGACATATTGGTGACTGGCGATGGCCGCCATATCGCCGCGGCGATGCCCGATGGCAGCTATGCGCTGCTGCGCGACCGCGCGGGCGATTATATCCGCGATACGCTGTCCGAAGCCGCGGGGATCGATACCCCACTGGCGGCGCTCGCCGATCTCGACCATGTCGAATGTAACCGCGATTTCTGCCGCTGGAGCCAGCGGCAGGGCGCCGATCGCCGCACCATCCTGGCATCGCGCGGCCGCGACAAGATCGAGGGCAGCGATATGGCCGCTGCGTGCGCCGCCGCCGATGTCGTGATCAGCGACCGCTGGCTACCGCGCGAATGTGTCGGTCGCTGGATGACAATCGATCGCGACAGCCTGATCCAGACCGGCGGGCTGGCGCTGTATCTGGGCGAGCGGCCCGCGGCGGTCACCACGCTGCGCGTCGGCGACGCGCATCCGTGGCGGCGGCCGCAGCAGCTTAGTGGTAACGACGAAGCAGTCCCGACAAGCGCCCTTGCACGATGACGCGATCGGCGGGGTAACGCTGCGGCTCATAGGCGCTGTTCGCCGGGTCGAGCCGGATCATCGGGCCTTCGCGGCGGAAATATTTGAGCGTTGCGTCCTGTCCGTCGACGAGCGCGACGACGATGTCGCCCTCGCGCGCGGTGCTGGCTTTCTGGATCAGCGCATAATCGCCGTCGAAAATGCCGGCCTCGACCATCGAGTCGCCCGACACTTCGAGCGCATAATGTTCGCCCGAACCGAGCAGCGCGGCGGGGACGGCGAGGTTGTTATGCTCTTCAAACGCTTCGATCGGTACGCCCGCGGCGATCTTGCCGTGCAGCGGCACCTCGACGATGTCGTTTGCGGCGATCGGCCGTATCGTGGGGGCGGGCTTGCGCAGCGGGACGATATTGTCGCGATCATTGCGCACGGCGGACTTCGCGGCCTCGGGCACCTTGATGACTTCGAGTGCGCGCGCCCTGTTGGGTAAACGGCGAAGAAAACCCCTTTCTTCCAAAGCACTTATGAGGCGGTGTATGCCCGATTTCGATTTCAGTCCCAGTGCCTCCTTCATCTCTTCGAACGACGGCGAAATGCCGCTGGCGTCGAGCTTTTGCTGAATGAAGTGAAGCAGTTCATGCTGCTTTGCGGTCAACATCGATCATCCTCCGTCAGGACCAGAACCGGACATAATGAGAACGATAGTGGAACAGAGCGGAACTTGTCAAGCGATGACGATATAGTCGGCCATCGCCCCCGCCGCGCGGGGTGGCGCGCCGATTTCGCGGATCAGCAATGCGTTGGCCGCGGCGAGCGGCAGGGTCATGCTGCTTTCCTGCCCGATCAGCGGAGTCAGCTGCCCCGCGCTGAACCGGGCGCGCAGATAATCGCGGCGCGTGCCCCCGGCGGCCAACGGCGCGGCCAGCGGCGCCTGATGAACCGCCGGCAGCGGATCGCGCGCCCCGGCGAGGTGGCGGATGAGCGGCAACAGGAACAGGATCGCGGTGACATAGGCCGACGACGGATTGCCGGGCAGCCCGAGCAGGATGGTATCGCCGATTGTGCCCGCAATCAGCGGCTTGCCGGGACGCATCGCGATCTTCCAGAAATCGATCCGGCCACCGGCGTCTGCGAGCGCGCCGCGGACGTGATCGTGATCGCCAACCGAGGCGCCGCCAACGGTGACGATGACATCATGACGTCGCGCCAACTCCTTCAAAACCTTGGCAAGTGTAGCACGGTCGTCGCGGGCATGATGCGGCAGGCTGACCTCGGCAGGCTCGCCCGCGAGCATCGCCGTCAGCATCGGACTGTTGCTGTCGGGGATTTGTCCTGCCGTCAGGGAGCGCCCCGCCTGGACGAGTTCGTCGCCGGTGGTGAGGATCGCGACGCGCGGGCGGCGCCCGACCGCAAGCTGACCGGCGCCGCTCATTGCCGCGGCGGCAATAGCGCCGGGCGTCAGGCGGGTGCCCGCGGGCAACAGGCGATCGCCGGCGGCGAAATCGGCGGCGCGGGCGCGGATATGGCGGCCGTGCGCGCCGGGGCCGTCGCCGGTCATCGTCAGCGCGGCGCCATCGATCGCGACATCCTCCTGAACGATCACGGTGTCGGCGCCGTCGGGAAGCATCGCGCCGGTAAAGATCCGCATCGCCTGGCCCGCGCCCACCGCGCGATCGGGCGCGGCGCCCGCAGCGCTTTCGCCGATGACGGTCCAAGGCCCGGGCAGGTCGACGAACCGAATTGCATAGCCGTCCATCGCCGACAAGGGCGCCGCGGGCTGGTCGCGCTGCGCGATAACATCGTCTGAAATATAGCAGCCAAAGCATTCGGAAAAGGCGATTTTGTTGGAAGGCAACGCCCCCTGCAGCGCCAGTAAGCGGGCCTGTGCATCCTCGACCGGCAGCAGCGCCGCCATCAGGCGCGCCAGTCGCCCGAACGGCCGCCACTCTTTTCGAGCAAACGGATGTCGCCGAGCACCATCGCGCGATCGAGCGCCTTGGCCATGTCGTAGAGGGTAAGCAGCGCGACCGACGCGGCGGTCAGCGCCTCCATCTCGACCCCGGTCGGACCATTGGTCGCGGCGGTCGCGCGGACCGAAATGCCATCGGCTTCCCATTCAAAGTCGATGCCGACCTTGGTCAGCGCCAGCGGATGGCAGAGTGGGATGAGGTCGGCGGTGCGTTTGGCGGCCATGATGCCCGCGATCCGCGCGGTCGACAGCACATCGCCCTTGGGCACGTTGCCGCCGCGAATTGCGTCCAACGCGGCCGCCGACATGGTGATCCGCCCGCCCGCGACCGCGCGACGCTGGGTCGCGGGCTTGGCGCCGACATCGACCATCGACGCAGCCCCGGTTTCGTCGAGGTGCGTCGGGCGGGTCATGCGACTTTGCCTGTCAGTAGCGCCCTGGTTGCCGCCGTGACGTCAGCCTGTCGCATCAGGCTTTCCCCGACGAGGAAGGTGCGGACGCCGCTTTGCGCCAGTTTTTCGCAGTCGGCATGGCGCGTTATGCCGCTCTCGCCGACCAGCAACGTCCCCGGCGGGACGAGTTTGGCGAGGCGTTCGGTCACCCCAAGATCGGTCTCGAACGTGCGCAGATCGCGGTTGTTGACGCCGATCAGGCGCGATTTGAGCTGGGTCAGCGCGCGGTCGAGTTCGGCTTCGTCGTGGACCTCGACGAGGACATCCATGCCGCGGTCGGTCGCCGCCGCCTCGATCTCGCGCATCGCGCCGTCGGTCAGCGCGGCGACGATGATCAGGATCGCGTCGGCGCCGATGGCGCGGGCTTCGGCGACCTGCCAGGGGTCGATCATGAAATCCTTGCGCAGCGCGGGCAGGGGGCAGGCGGCGCGCGCGGCGACGAGATAATCCTCATGGCCCTGAAAATACGGCGCATCGGTCAGCACTGACAGGCAGGCGGCGCCCCCCGCGGCGTAGGCGCGGGCGTGATCGGCGGGATCGAAGTCGTTGCGGATCAACCCCTTGGATGGCGATGCCTTCTTGATCTCGGCGATCAGGGCATAGCCGCCCGCGTCGATTTTCGCCTGCAAGGCGGCGTAAAATCCGCGCACCGGGCCGGCGTCGATCGCGTCGAGGTCGGTGAACGAGCGCAGCGCGCGGCGCGCGGCGACCTCTTCGGCTTTGGTGGCGAGGATTTGGGTTAGTTTGTTCATTTCGGGCTCAACATCATCGTCATTGCGAGCGTAGCGAAGCAATCTCCAGCTAGCGATCTTGATGGACGAAAGCTGGAGTTTGCCGCGTCGCCTCCGGCTCCTCGCAATGACGTGGAACGCGCGGCGCTCATTTATAGGCGATCCAGCAGTTGAGCAGCGCGTTGGCGAGCCCCTTGTCGATCGCTTCGGCGGCGTCCTCGACCCCTGCGGTCAGCGTTTCAGCGGCGCCCGCGATGACGAGCGCCTCGGCGGCATTGTACAAAACTGCGTCGCGGTAGGCGCCGGGGGCGCCCTGCAGCAGTTCGCGCAGCGCCTTGGCGTTGTCGGCAGCGTCGCCGCCGCGGATCGCGGAAATGGGATGGGTGGGCAGCCCGGCGTCGCTCGCCTGGCTGCGCTGCATGAACACCCCCTCGGCGTTGACCACCGCGACCTCGTTGCCGCCCGCGAGCGAGAGTTCGTCGATGCCTTCGTCGCCCGACACGACGCGCGAATGATCAGTGCCCAGCCGGTGCAGCGCCTCGGCATAGACGGGGACATAGCCGGGGCGCGCGATGCCGATCAGCTGGCGGGTGACGCGCGCCGGGTTGGCGAGCGGTCCCATCAGGTTGAAGATGGTGCGGCGGGCGAGGCGGGTGCGGATCGGCTGGATGCGCTTCATCGCCGGATGATGGTTGGCGGCGAAGAGAAAGCAGATACCAAGATCGGCGAGCGTCGCTTCGGCAAGTCGCCCGGCGCGCTCCATGTCGAGGCCGAGGACTTCGAGCGTGTCGGCGGCGCCGGATTTTGAGGAGGCAGCCCGATTTCCGTGCTTTGCGACGGGAACCTCACATGCCGCGACGACAATGGCGACGGCGGTCGAGACGTTGAGGGTGTGATGGCCGTCGCCGCCGGTGCCGCACACATCGATCGCGCCGACCGGGGCGTCGATGGGGATCAGCCGGTCGCGCAGCGCCTGCGCCGCGGCGGCGATTTCGACCATGGTTTCGCCGCGATCGGACAGCGCGATGAGAAACTCGGCAATCTCATCCTCGCTGGTTCGCGCGTCGAGGATATCGGCAAACGCCTGCGCCGCCTCGTCATGGTCGAGCAGATGCGCGGGATCGGGGAGCGGGCCGAAACGGTTCATGCGGCCTGGCGCGCGCCGACTGACAGGCCCGCGGCGGTCATGAAATTGGCCAGCATCGCATGGCCATGCTCGGTCGCGATGCTTTCGGGATGGAATTGGACGCCATGGATCGGCAGCTCGACGTGACGGAACCCCATGACCGCGCCGTCGTCGCTGGTCGCGTTGATGATCAGGCAATCCGGAATGTCGACGACTTCGAGGCTGTGGTAGCGCGTCGCCTGAAACGGCGAGGGCAGGCCGGCGTACAGCCCGCTGCCGTCGTGGCACACCGGCGAGGTTTTGCCGTGCATCAAATGGCCGCGCTGGACGGTGCCGCCGAAATGCTGGCCGATCGCCTGATGACCAAGGCAGACACCGAGCAGCGGGCGCCGGGCTGCGGCGCAGGCGGCGACCAGGTCGAGGCTGATCCCGGCCTCGTTCGGGGTGCAGGGGCCGGGCGAGATCAGGATC
Source organism: Sphingopyxis sp. L1A2A (assembly GCF_005502465.1). GTDB lineage: Bacteria > Pseudomonadota > Alphaproteobacteria > Sphingomonadales > Sphingomonadaceae > Sphingopyxis. Next base: position 106,719 of record NZ_SCOT01000008.1, on the reverse strand, counting down.
GCATCGGCGCCGGTCGCCAGCGCCTCGGCGGCGGTCAGCGCATCATTGCGCTCGACGCGCACGTCGGCGCCTAGCTCGATCAGATAATGAACGAGGTTGAAGGTGAAGCTGTCATAATTGTCGATGACGAGGATCATGGGGGTCGCCGTAACGATTTTGCGCGAAAGGGGGAAGGGATAGAAGCTATTCGAGAAGCAAACTCACCTTCGTCATTCCCGCGAAAGCGGGAACCCAGTTGCCACGCCGGCTCGCTGGGCTCCCGCTTTCGCGGGAATGACGATGGCGGTTCTATTGCGCCATCAGCTTTGCCAGATCGGCTTTCCAGAATTTCGCCCAGGTGTGGGTGCTGTGGCCCTTGGTTTCCGGGCTTGCGGGGATGAGAATGAATTTCGTTGTCGGCATCCGTGCTGCCGCCTTTTCGGTGATGCCATAGGCGGGCGGGTTGATGAAATCGTCGGCCGAGTTGATCCACAAGGTCGGGACATCGATCTTTTCGAGCAGTGGCCACGGATTATAGGTTCGCGAGCTATCGAGTTGATAAATAGTGTCATTGGCATCGTTGCGACCGAACATACGGGCAAAGGCCTCGTCCTTATAGGCCTCGGCGGCGGCGCGGGTCGGATATTGTGCCTGTAGCGCATAGGGGTTGGCGCCCGCGATCAGCGTCAGCGATGCCGCGGTGCGCAGCCCGCCGCGCGGCGGATCGGTGTAATTGCCGTCCTGCCACAGCGGGTCGGCCTTGATCGCGTCGATCGTCAGCGTCCGCCACATGCGGTTTTGCCCCGCGATCTCGACCGGCAGGCAGGCGAAGGGGGCGAGCTTTTCGGCAAAGCCGGGGCGGGTGGTGCCCCAGACAAAGGCGTGCATGCAGCCCATCGAGGTGCCGAGGATCAGCTTGAGTTTATGCACCCCCAGCTTTTCGGTGAGCATCCGGTGCTGCGCGCTGACCATGTCGTCATAGTCATATTTCGGGAATTTCATCCGCAGGCCATCGCTCGGCTTCGACGAGCCGCCATGGCCGATATTGTCGGGCAGGATGATGTAATATTTCGCGGTGTCGAGCAGCTGGCCGGGGCCGAACAGCTCGCTGGCAAATTGCGGCTGAAAGAACTGCTTGCCGGTGCCGCCGGTGCCGTGGAGGATCATCACGGCGTTGGTGACATGGCCCTTTTTGTCGCGCTGTGGGGTGCCGAGCGTGGTGTAGTGCAGCTTGAGCTCGGGCAGTTTTTCGCCGCTGGCGAAGGCAAAATCCTTTAGGATGGCGTCGCCTTCGACGGCGCCCGCAGGGGTTTGAGCGTGGGCGGGAAGGCTGGCGAGCAGCAGGGCGAGCGGGGCGAGGATTTTGTGCATGGCGGGACGCTAGCGGACGTCCCGATCAGGTCAAGCTATTGCCCATATCCTGGCGTTCCCGCCAGCCGCACCGCTTCGCGCGCGGCGGCGAACAGCGCGCCGGCCTTGGCCTCGCATTCGCGCTGTTCATAGGCGGGGTCGCTGTCGGCGACGATGCCCGCCCCCGCCTGCACATGCATTTCGCCATCCTTGACGATCGCGGTGCGCAGCACGATGCAGCTGTCCATGTTGCCGTCGGGGGCGAAATAGCCGACGCCGCCCGCATAAGGCCCGCGCGCGTCGGCCTCGAGCTCGGCGATGATCTGGCAGGCGCGGACTTTCGGGGCGCCGCTGACGGTGCCCGCGGGGAAGCCCGCGAACAGCGCGTCGATCGCGTCCTTGTCGGGGGCGATGCGGCCGACCACGTTCGACACGATGTGCATGACGTGGCTGTAAAATTCGACCGTGTAGCTGTCGGTGACGGCGACGCTGCCGCCCACCGCGGCGCGCCCCACGTCGTTGCGGCCAAGGTCGAGCAACATCAGATGTTCGGCGCGTTCCTTGGGGTCGGCGAGCAGGCTTTCACGATTCTCGACATCCTCGGCGCTGGTGCGGCCGCGCGGGCGGGTGCCGGCGATGGGCCGGATCGTGATTTCGCCGTCGCGCACACGCACCAGGATTTCGGGCGACGAGCCGATCAGCGCAAAGCCAGGCAGGTCGAGGAAATACAGAAAGGGCGACGGGTTGATGCGGCGCAGCGCGCGGTAGAGATCGAACGGCGGCAAGTCGAAGGGGGTCGAGAAACGCTGCGACAGCACGACCTGAAAAATGTCGCCCGCGGCGATATAATCCTTGGCGGCGGCAACCATCGCGGCGAACTGCGCGGGGGTGGTTGCGGCGTGCGGTCCGATGTCGGCGGGCAGCGCGGCGGTGGCGGCGCGGTCGGCGTGGGCGCTGACGCTCGACAGGCGCGCGGCGATGGTTTCGACCCGGTCCTGCGCCGCCTCGATCATCCGGTCGATCGCGCCGCTCGCGTCGGGCCAGATTGGCGCGATCAGGAACAATTCGTCCGTCAGGCGGTCGAAGACAAGGATCGTCGTCGGGCGCACGAAGATCATGTCGGGCAGACCAAGCCCGGTTCCCGGCGCGCGCGGGATGCGCTCGACCAGGCCGATCGTTTCATAGGCGAAGAAGCCGACGAGCGTCGCGAGCGCCTTGGGCAAGCCCTCCGGCACGTCGAAGCGGCATTCGGCGACAAGGTCGCGCAGCGCCTGGAGCGCGGGGGCGGCCAGCGGCGCGAAAGCATCGCGGTTGCGGCGCCAGTCGCGGTTGATCCGCGCCGCATCGCCAGTGACCTCGAACATCAGGTCAGGGTCGAGCCCGATCAGGCTGTAGCGCCCGCGCGTTTCGCCGCTTTCGACCGATTCGAGCACCCAGTCGCCGCGTCCCGGCTCGATCAGCTTGAGCGCTGCCGACACCGGGGTTTCGACATCGGCGATCAGCCGCTGCCACACGACCGCGCCGCGCCCCTGGGCCAGCGCCTCGAGCGCGGCTGCTCTGCCTTCGAGGCTCACCCCTATTCGGCGACCGGCGCGGTGCCGGTGAGTTCTTTGCGCAGCTGGTCGACGAGTTCCTTGTTGATCGTCACCCCGGCGCGGCGCTTGGCTTCACCGGCGAGCTGTTCGATCAGCTCGTTGCCAAAGGCGGGGGCGAGCGGCTGGGCGATGCCGGCGACGCGCGCCGGGTCGATCGATTTGGGATCGGGGCGCTGGACGTCGGCGAGCGCGATCACCATCCACCCGCGATTGCCGGGGATTTCGAGCGTCTTGACGCTGTCCTTGGCCATCGAAAAGAGCAGCGCGAGTTCGGGCGGAACCGGCTTGCCGCCAGCGCCAAGTTCGGCGCGGCGACCACCGATCGTCTGGACGTTGCCAATGTTCGGCCCCGCCGCCGCGACGGCGTCGGGCAGGCTCTTGCCACCCTCGACCGCCTTGACGATGGCGCGCGCCTTGTCGCGGGCGATCTTTTGCCCCTGCGCGAACCGCCAGTCGGTCAGCAGGTCGGCGCGGATCTGCGCGAAGGGCGGCGGCGCGGCGGCGACGATCGATTTCACCGCATAGACGGCGAATTTTTCGTTCTCAACCAACGTCGCGAGCTGGCCTTCGCCCTCCGATCCGCCCTGGAATGCCTGGCCGACCAGCGGGGCGAGTTCGGGCGCCAGAGTGAAGCCGGGCTGACCGGGAACGCGGCCGCTGGGCAGCAACGCCGGCGTCGTCGCCAGCGTGAGCTTGCGGTCGGTGGTAATTTCTTCGATCGACGCGCCGCTGTTCACCGCATCCTGAATCGCATTGTAATAATCGACGATCGCCTCATTCGCCTTGTTCTTGGCAAGTTCGGTGCGAATTTCGGCGCTGGCGTCGGCAAGGCCGCGCGCCGGACGCGTCGTGACATCCTCGACCCGCGCCACGCTCCAGCCAAGGCCGGTCTGGATCGGGCCGATCAGGTCGCCGCGCTTGGCGGCAAAGGCGGCCTTGGCGGCGGCGGCGGTGCTGGTTGCGGCATAGGCCGATTGGGTGAGGTCGCCGGTCGTCGACGCCGACAGGCCGGCAGCCTGCGCCGCGGCGGTCAGCGCGGTCCCGCCGCGTACCTTGGCGGCAAGCGCATTCGCCGTCGCCCGATCGGGAACGATCACCTGGGCGAAACGGCGCGTTTCACTGGCGGTGAACTGGCTGGCATTGTCCTTGTAGACCTTGGCGATTTCGGCGTCGGTGACCGCCGGGACCGGCACCGCGGCGCGGTCGAACACGGCATATTGGATCACGCGCCGTTCGGGCACCGTGAACTTCGCGGCATTTTGGGTCAGATAGGTCTTGAGCGCCGCGTCCCCCGGATCGGCGGTGGGCGCGAACGGGCTGGACGGAATGAAGGTGGCCTGGCCGCGGCGCTGTTCGAGCAGCAGCGCCGCATAGGGTTGCGCCATGCCCTGTCCGATGCGCGGCATGGTCGCGATCGGCGCCGCGATCTGTTCGATCAGCAGCTGTTGGCGCAAGTCGCGGCGCAACTGCGCCTCGGTCATGCCATTTTCGCGCAGGAACGCCTCAAAGCGGGTCTGGTCGAAGCTGCCCGACACCCCGGCAAAGGCGGGGATGTCGGCGATGCGGCCGTCGATCAGCCGTTTGCTGACGCCAAAACCCATTTCGGTGGCGAACTGGTCAAAGGCCAGCCCTTCGACCAGCTGGTCGAGCACCTGGTCGAGCCCGCCCGATTCGACGAAAGCCGCCATTGTCATCCCGGGCTGGTTCTGGCGCGCTTGATTATAGGCCAGGCGAACGCGATCGCGCAGCTCGCCGACGCCGATTTCCTCGTTGCCGACTTTGGCGACATTGGCGCCGCCGATCCCGCCAAAGGTGGAATTGCCGGTGACGTCGCCGAGTGCGAAGGCGACACCGACGAGCGCAACGAACGCCAGCGCAAGGAACTTGCCGATCGTCGAGGAAAACATGCGGCGGATGGCGGTGATCATGGAACGGGCGGTCTTTCGGCGGGGCGCGGGGATGCGCGGTCGGGCGATGCTTTAGAGGCGCGGCGGCACGGCATCAAGGCGCGAAACAGGCTTTTCGTCGCCGTCCGACACGGCTTGCCTATCGCCCCCGCCCCCCGCTAGGGCACCGACATCGTTCGAACAACGGGAGAGGCAGGGCAATGGCACGGCGCAAATATGTGGTCGGCAACTGGAAAATGAACGGTCTGTCGGCGGCGATCGGCGATGCGCAGGCGATTTTTGCGGCGGCGGGGGAGCATCCCGGCGTCGATGTTGCGCTGTGCCCGCCGTTCACGCTGATCGGTGCGATGGTCGCGGCGGCGCCGGGTGCGGCCATCGGCGGGCAGGATTGTCATCATGCCGCGTCGGGCGCCTTTACCGGATCGGTCGCGGCGGCGATGCTGGCCGATGCCGGCGCGCGGCTGGTCATCGTCGGGCATAGCGAGCGGCGCGAAGGGTGCGGCGAGGGCGATGCCGATGTCCGCGCCAAGGCCGAGGCGGGCCTTTCCGCCGGGCTGTCGGTCATATTGTGCGTCGGCGAACCCCGCGAAATCCGCGAATCGGGCGGCGCAATCGACTATGTGCTGGCGCAGATTGCGGGGTCGGTGCCGGGCGATTTTGCCGCCGACCGGCTGGCGATCGCCTATGAGCCGATCTGGGCGATCGGCACCGGGCTGGTGCCGACGGTCGCCGATGTCGCGGCGATGCACGGCGCGATCCGCGGCGCGCTGGCGGCGCGCTTTGGCGGCGCGGCGGACGACATGCGGATCCTGTACGGCGGGTCGGTCAATGGCGATAACGCCGCCGAACTGCTGGATGCAAGCGACGTCGATGGCGCGCTGGTCGGCGGTGCCAGTCTGACCGCGGCGAAATTTGTGCCGATTGTGGCGGCGGCCGCGGCGTTGGGGTGAAACGGGATATGTCCTCCCCCTTTGATGGGGGAGGCAGTGAGACTTGCCAGCTTGCTGGCTTAGTCGCAGCGGAGGGGCTGCGGCCTCGGTCCGAGAGGACAGCGCAAGGACGCACCATCACCCCCATCCAACTTCGCCTAATCGCTTCGCGATAAGGCGTCGTATCCTTCCCCCATCGAGGGGGAAGGCTGGCGCGGCGGCCATGCGGCCTGTCCTTACGGCTTGAAGCCAAGCCGCTTCGTCTCTATGTGCGCCGCGGGCGTGGTCCGTGTGAGGCAGCGCAAGTTCGGGAAAATATGATGTCCAGCCTTTTCACCTTCATTCTCGTCCTGCAGGCGCTTGTTGCCGCGGCGATGATCGGCGTCATTTTGATGCAGAAGTCCGAAGGTGGCGGTTTGGGCGTTGGCGGCAGCCCCGCGGGCTTGCTCTCGGCGCGCGGTGCGGCGGACTTTATGACCCGGGCGACCACCGTTCTCGCGACGCTGTTTGTCGGCCTGTCGATCGTTCTTGCGGCGATGGCATCGGTTGGCCGCGGCGGTTCGACGATCGACACCTCGCTGTCGAAAACCGCGCAGACGAGCGGCGCCGCGCCGGCGTCGTCGCTGACCGGTCCGGCGCAGCCCGCGCAGGGCGGTCAAGCGCCCGCGGCCGCAGCGCCCGTCCCCGCAAGCGACGATCCGCTCGCGGCAGCGGCCGCCGCCGCAACGCAGGACGCCGCTCCGACCCCGGCGCAGGCACCCGCCAAGCAATAAGCATCGGCCCCGGCCGATACAGCAGCCCGCGCGGCGGAAATAAATTCCGCCGTTTGCGATTCGACGGCTTGCGCCGTCCCCCTCCCGTTGAGTAAGTCTTTCCTCCCATGGCGCGGTTCATTTTTATCACCGGCGGCGTGGTCTCCTCGCTTGGCAAAGGTTTGATGGCGGCTAGCCTCGCGGCTTTGTTGCAGGCGCGCGGCTATCGCGTCCGGATCCGGAAGTTCGATCCCTATCTGAACGTCGATCCGGGAACGATGTCGCCGTACCAGCATGGCGAGGTCTATGTGACCGACGACGGCGCCGAAACCGACCTCGACCTCGGCCATTACGAACGCTTTACCGGCGTCGCGGCGCGGCAGAGCGATAACATTACCTCGGGCCGCATCTATCAGCAGATCATCACCAAGGAACGCCGCGGCGATTATCTGGGCGCAACGGTGCAGGTCGTGCCGCATGTGACCGATGCGATCAAGGCATTCGCGCGTGCCGAACTCGACGACCTGGATTTCGTCCTGTGCGAAATCGGCGGCACGGTGGGCGACATCGAATCGCTGCCGTTCATCGAAGCGATCCGTCAGCTGCGTAACGAAGAGGGACGCGACAAGACGCTGTCGGTCCATGTCACGCTGGTGCCTTATATTGCCGCAGCGGGCGAGTTGAAGACGAAGCCGACCCAGCATAGCGTGCGCGAACTCGCCTCGCTCGGTGTCCAGCCCGAAATCCTGCTGTGCCGCTGCGAACGGCCGCTGCCCGACGGCGAGCGCGCCAAGATCGCGCAATTCTGTAACGTGCGCAAAGAGGCGGTGATCCCGGCGCTCGACGCCGACAGCATCTATTCGGTGCCGGTGCAATATCATGGCGAAGGGCTCGACAATGAAGTGCTGCGGCATTTCGGCCTCGATGATGCCCCGGCGCCCGACCTGTCGCGCTGGTACGACATCATGGACCGCAAGCAGCATCCCGAGGGCGAGGTCACAATCGGCGTCGTCGGCAAATATGTGTCGCTGCCCGACGCCTATAAGTCGCTCAACGAGGCGCTGGTCCATGGCGGTCTGGCGCACCGGGTGAAGGTCAATATCCGCTGGCTCGACGCCGAAATGTTCGAGCGCGACGAGGATCTGGCCGCCAATCTGGAGCCGCTGCATGGCATTTTGGTCCCCGGCGGGTTCGGCGAACGCGGGTCCGAAGGCAAGATTTCGAGCGTGCGTTTTGCGCGCGAACGGGATGTGCCGTTCTTTGGCATCTGTCTGGGAATGCAGATGGCGTGCATCGAGGCGGCGCGGAACACCAGCGGGATTGCGGACGCGTCGAGCACCGAATTCGGGCGCACCGATGAACCCGTCGTCGGCATGATCACCGAATGGATGAGCGCCGAAGGGCTGCAAAAGCGCGGCGCCGATACTGACTTGGGCGGCACGATGCGGCTGGGCGCCTATGACGCGAAATTGTCGCCGAACAGCCATGTCGCGGCCGTCTATGGCACCAACGACATCAGCGAGCGGCACCGTCACCGCTACGAGGTCAACAACGCCTATCGTGACCGGCTGGAAAAAGGCGGCTTGGTGTTTTCGGGCATGTCGCCCGACGGCATGTTGCCGGAAATCGTTGAGCGGCCCGACCATCCGTGGTTTATCGGGGTGCAGTTCCATCCGGAGCTCAAGTCAAAGCCGTTCGATCCGCATCCGCTGTTCGCGGGCTTTATCGAAGCGGCGGTGAAGCAGAGCCGGCTGGTCTGACCGTTCGGACAAAGGGGTATCAGGGGCATGGATCACGCGAAACTCGCCGAGTTGCAGGGCCCCGACAGCATTTTTTCGGGCCTGTCGGTCGAAGATTGGGCCGAGATCACCAGCCGCGCGGTCCAGGTCAATTTCGTCAAGGGCAAGGAATTGCTGGTCCAGGGCGATCCGGGCGACATGATGCTGATCCTGACGCAGGGCACGGCGCGCGTGTCGATGTTGACCGGCGGCGGGCGCGAGATCGTGCTCGCCTATGCCGAACCCGGCGCGGTGCTGGGCGAGATTGCGCTGCTCGATGGCGGCGAACGCACCGCATCGGTGACCGCGACGAGCGCCGGGAGCGCGCTGCAGCTTGGTCGCAATGCGCTGCGCGATTTTGCCGCCAGCCACCCCGAATTTGCCTGGTCGTTGATGCAACAGCTCGCACGGCGACTGCGCACCGCCGACCAGACGATCGAAAGCGACCGCGCCTATGCGTCGGGTCCGCGGCTGGCGCGCTATCTGAAGCGCCTGATCCGCAAGGATGTCGAGGCGTCGCACCGTGTCGAGCTGAGCCAGACCGAGCTGGGCAATTTTGCGGGGATGAGCCGCGAGCATATCAACCGCCAGCTGCGCAGCTGGGAGGAATCGGGGGTGATCTCGCTGGAGCAAGGGCGGGTGCGGGTGCTCGATACCGATATGCTGGAGGATATCAGCGAGAGCGAGGGGTGATTGCTCCCCTCCCTGCAAGGGAGGGGCTGGGGGTGGGTGCGAGCGCAGCGAGCGTCAGCGCTATCCAGCATACCCACCCCTAGCTGCGACTAGCGAACAAGTTCGCAAGTCTCGCTACCCCTCCCTAAGAGGGAGGGGGTATCAGTTCTTTTGCTTGAGCTTCGTGTCAGAATCACAACGCCCGGGCTTCGCTTTGCGAAACCCGGGCGCCTGTGACGAACACACGCCATCCCCCTTTGTTGCAGACCCGGCGAAAGGCCTGCACTCCCTGGAACCGGGCCTTGGGGCCGCTTGATCCAGAAGTCATCGGGCTAGGCGCAAGGGCGCGGTTTGTCACGCTGTGCAAACCATTCGGCGGCGCTTTTGACCCCCGCTGTGGCCGATGTGCAACATATTCTGCGACTCGGTCGCAAGATGACGTCATGCCAGCGGCCATTGCCAGCCGCGCCACCGCTCCTTAAAGCGGCGACATGCGTGTCATCCCCCATGCGCCGCAAAGGCCCATAACCCCATGATCCTGCGTCCTTACGAACGCACCATCTTCAAACGCTATATGCTTCCGCAGCGCGGCGAAGGGTTCATCTTCGTCGCCGCGGCGTTCAGCTTTGTTGCGGTGACGCTGGGCGTCGCGGCGCTGGTGATCGTGATGAGCGTGATGAACGGCGTGCGCGCCGACCTGTTCGACAAGATCGTCGGGCTGAACGGCCATGCGGTGGTGCAGGGCTTTGGCGGGCGGCTCGACGACTGGCGCGATGTGCTGAAGCAGGCGAAGGCAACGCCCGGCGTCGTGTCGGCGACCCCGCTGATCGAACAGCCGTTGCTCGCGACCTTTGGCGGGAGGGTCGAGGGTATTTTGGTGCGCGGCATGACGGTGCCCGACATCCGCAACAACCAGACGCTGGGCGGCAAGGTGTTGCAGGGCAATCTGAACACGCTGACCGCCAATGCGGGCAATATCGCGATCGGTAGCGAGCTGGCGCGCAATATCGGCGCGACGGTCGGATCGAACCTGACGATCATCAACCCCGCCGGGCGCTCCACCCCATTCGGAACAGTGCCGCGCGAGATCAGCTACCGGGTGACCGCGGTGTTCGAGATCGGGGTTTATGATTTCGACAAAATGTATGTCGTGATGCCGATGGAGGATGCGCAATTGCTGCTGCTGACCGGTGACCAGGTCGGGATGATCGAGGTCAAGGTCACCGACCCCGACAAGGTCGGCGAGATACTCGCGCCGCTGAAGGAAAAGGTCGCGGCGCAGGCGGTGGTATCGGACTGGCGGCAGATGAACAGCAGCCTGTTCGAGGCCTTGTCGATCGAGCGGGTGGCGATGTTCGTCATCCTGTCGCTAATCGTGCTCGTCGCGGCGTTCAATATCGTGTCGTCGCTGATCATGCTGGTGCGCGCCAAGACGCGCGACATGGCGATCCTGCGCACGATGGGGGCGCCGCGCGACGCGGTGCTGCGTATCTTCATGGCGATCGGGCTGTCGATCGGGATTGCGGGGACATTGATGGGCATGGCGCTCGGGTTCGGGCTGCTGTATTTCCGACAGGGGGTGCTGCGCGGGGTCGAGTTTCTGACCGGCCAGCCGCTCTGGGATCCGTCGATCCGTTTCCTGACCGAATTGCCGTCGAAGCCCGACCCGTTCGAGATTGCGGGGATTGCGTTGATGGCGGTGGTGTTCAGCTTCCTCGCGACGCTCTACCCCGCGTTCAAGGCTGCGAATACCGATCCGGTACAGGTGCTGCGTTATGAGTGACATGATCCTCGAACTGGCCGCGCTCAAGCGCAGTTTTACGCAGGGCGATGTGACGATTGATGTCCTGCGCGGGGTCGACGCGCATCTGAAGCGCGGCGAGATCGTCGCGCTGCTCGGCCCGTCGGGATCGGGCAAGTCGACGATGTTGCAGGCGGTCGGGCTGCTCGAAGGCGGATTCGACGGGACGATCCGCATCGATGGCGCCGACGTGACGCAATATGATCAGGGCGAGCGGACCAAGACGCGGCGCGAAAAGATCGGGTTCGTCTATCAGTTCCACCATCTGCTGCCCGATTTCAACGCGATCGAGAATGTCGTGCTGCCGCAGTTGATCCGCGGGACGGCGCAGGCCGACGCCGAGGAACGCGCGGCGGAGCTGCTCGGGCGGCTGGGGCTGGGCGAGCGGTTGCAGCACAAGCCGAGCAAGCTGTCGGGCGGCGAACAGCAGCGCGTCGCGGTGGCGCGCGCGCTGGCGAACCGGCCGATGCTGGTGCTGGCGGACGAGCCGACGGGCAATCTGGACGAGGCGACCGCCGACCGGGTGTTCGACCAGTTCGTGTCGCTGGTGCGCGATCACGGTTCGGCGGCGCTCGTCGCCACCCACAATGAACGGCTCGCGGCGCGGATGGACCGCGTGCTGCGCTTGCACGACGGGCGGATAGAGGCGTAGGCTGCATAAGCAGGGGGTGCGCGCATGATCCGGTACAGGCTGTTTTCGCTGATCGCGTTTCTGCTCGCGGTTGTTGCCCGGCCGATATACGCCCAGTCTCCGCCACCGCCGCCGCCGCCCATTCCGATGCCGCCGTCGCCGGCGCCGCCACCCCCGCCGATTCTGCTGCCGCCGTCACCGCCACCGGTATCGGCGCCTGCCACGCCGCCGCTCGTACAATCGGCCTGCGCTTCGCCGGATCATCGCGCGTTCGACTTCTGGCTCGGCGAGTGGGATGTTTTTGCAAACGGCAGCAGTACGCAGGTCGCGACGAGCAGCATCGAGGCGATGTTTGCGGGCTGCGCGATCCGCGAGACGTGGAAACCGCTGCAGGGTGGTGGTGGCGGATCGTTCAGCCATTTCGACGCCGAACGGCGTCGCTGGCGGCAGATGTGGGTCGACAGCAGCGGCGCGCGGGTCGATTTCGACGGCGGCCCTGCGGGCGACAAGATGGTGCTGACCGGCCATTGGGCGAATGTCGTCGCCAAGGGCCAGGACGGCCTGATCCGCATGACCTATAACAAGGAGCCGGGCGGGTCGATCCGCCAGCATGGCGAGCAATCGACCGACCATGGCCTGACGTGGGCGACCAGTTTCGATTTCATCTACAGACCGCGGAAAGCGGGGGAGAAAAAACCATGAGCCTTTATGATTTTTCGGCGCCGCTGCCCGGTGGGGCGCTCCAGTCGATGGCGGATTATCGCGGCAAGGTGCTGCTGATCGTCAACACCGCGTCGAAATGCGGCTTCACCCCGCAATATGAAGGGCTGGAGGAGCTGTACCGCGATTACAAGGATCGCGGGCTCGAGATCCTCGCCTTTCCGTGCAACCAGTTTGGGGCGCAGGAGCCGGGCGACGCGGCCGAGATCGCCAACTTCTGTTCGCTGACCTATGACGTCAGCTTTCCGGTGATGGCGAAGATCGAGGTCAACGGCGACGGCGCCGACCCGATCTTCAAGCATCTGAAGCAGGAAAAGACCGGGCTGCTGGGCAGCGGGATCAAGTGGAATTTCACCAAATTCCTCGTCGGCCGCGATGGCAAGGTGGTGTCGCGGCACGCGCCGACGACCAAGCCCGAGCAGTTGCGCAAAGAGATTGAGGAATTGCTGGGGTAGGCCCGTTCAACGTCAGGTGGCGCCGAGTCAATGGAGGGGCGTTGGGGCTTCGGCGTGGAGCCGGTGATCAGGCGATTCAGCCCGCTCTCGGGATACGAATATTCGCTTTCGCTGGCTCATCACCTCATCACCAACAATACGGCCGAAAATGGCAGGCATGATTGCTATGGCTGCGCGGCCTCACACCCTATGAATACATCTGCAAACTATGGGCAGCCGAGCCCGAAAGGTTTACACTCGATCCGCACCATCAAATGCCGGGACCAAACACCTAGTGCAGCGCCCGATTTGTCCTGTTCGGCGGACAGAGGGCGGCTGGAACCTGGCCGTGTCCGGAATCCGGTCGGCGGCCGCTCTTGCTTACAAATTGAAAGATATGGGAGGAAGGCTGGCACAGCGGAATAATGTAGGACAGCGTTTTTTTGAGCGGTGGATGGCGACTTTGGGGTGGCTACCTGTCATTCGTCATCCCGGACCCTTCGACACGCTCAGGACAGGCTTGATCCGGGATCCACCGCGGCGTTGAAGTCATGGATCCCGGATCAAGTCCGGGATGACGAGGAGGAGAAATCCTCCCTGTGGCGAAGCCATGGGGAGGGGGACCGTTCGCGAAGCGAAGGGTGGAGGGGCGGCAACGTCGCGCTATGGCCCCTCCGTCAGCGCTTCACGCTGCCACCTCCCCATCGCTGCGCGACAGGGAGGATTGATGTCCGCAATCGGTCGAAAGCTCCCGTTTCCGGCGGCCTCGCTTGTTCCACTATAACCGCACCATCCGCATGCCCATTTCGCCATAGCGCGGCCCGCTCGTGCCGCCTTTCGGCGCCGCCGCCTCGATCGCGGCGCGGTCGTCGGCGGTCAGCGTGACGTCGGCGGCGCCGACGCTGTCTTCCATCGTGACGCGGCGTTTGGTGCCGGGGATCGGGACGATATCGTCGCCCTGCGCGAGCAGCCAGGCGAGCGCGACCTGCGCTTTCGAGCCGCCATGCTTGTCCGCCACCGCGCCGATCGCATCGACGATCGCAAGGTTGGCGGGCAGGTTTTCGTCCGAATAGCGCGGGTCGTTGCGGCGCCAGTCATTGTCGGGCAGCTCGTCGCGGCTGCGCACCGCACCCGCGAGGAAGCCGCGGCCGAGCGGCGAATAAGGGACAAAGCCGATGCCGTTTTCGCGGCAGACGCCGAGGATTTCGTCCTCGATATCGCGTTCCCAGATCGAATATTCGCTTTGCAGCGCGGTGATCGGCGCAGCTTTCGCGGCGCGGCGCAGCGTTTCGGGGCCGGCTTCGGACAGCGCGATGTGGCGCACCTTGCCTTCGTTGACCAGCTCCATCATCCCGCCGACAACCTCCTCGATCGGGATCGAAGGATCGACGCGGTGCTGGTAAAACAGGTCGATGGTGTCGATGCCGAGCCGCTGGAGCGAGCCTTCGCATGAGCGCCTGGCGTTGGCGGGCGAGCCGTCGACGCCGACGATCTGGTTGCCGTCGAATTTGAAACCGAATTTGGTCGCGATGACCAGCCCGTCGCGCTTGCCCTTGATCGCTTCGCCCAGCAATTCTTCGTTGCTGAACGGACCATAGATTTGCGCGGTGTCGAAAAAGGTGACGCCAAGGTCGATGGCGCGGTGGATCGTCGCGGTCGATTCGTCGAGGTCGGCGGCCTCGCCATAGAGGATATTGCCGCCCTTGATCATCGGCATGCAGCCGATGCCGATGGCTGAAACTTCGAGGCCGTGACCGAGTTTGCGATATTTCATGGGTGAACTCCTGCCGGGGGATCATCGTCTTCTACACCATCGGCGGCAAATTTGGTCGCGGCGACATCGCCGACGACATTGCCCAGGGTGCGGAAAATATCGGGGAAGGTTTCGACCGCGACGAGCAGCCCGAGCGGCGCGACGGGGACTCCCATCGACACCGCAATCGGCGCGATCGAGGTGACGAAGCTGATCGATCCGGGCAGGCTGACCGAGCTCAAGGCCGCGGCCATCGCCACCGCGAGCCCGACCGCCATCTCCCACGGGGTTAGCTCGACCCCGAACAGCCACGCGACATAGACGACGACCGCCAGGTTCATCGCCGGGCTGGTGAAGCGGAACAGCGCGACCGCGAGCGGCAGCACGACGTCGGCCTTTTTGGGATCGACGCCGAGTTCTTCGGACGATTTGAGCATCGCGGGCAGGCTGGCGAGCGAGCTTTGGGTGCTGATCGCGACCGCCAGCGTCGGCACCATTGCACGAATGAAGCGCGGCAGCGGGATACCGACGACGAGCCAGGCGAGCAGCAGCCCGAGGATCAGGCAGCTGATCCCGATTCCCGACAGGATCAGCACATAGTGGATGAGGCCGCCGAACGCCGCGAGCCCAGCCTTCACCGCCAGCGCGTAGCCGAGTGCGAAAACCCCGATCGGTGCCAGCGCGAGCACCCACCCGATGACGATCAGCATCGCGTCGCCAAGGGCTTTGAACAGCCCCGATAGCGTGGCGCGCTGCACCGGTTCGAGCTTGGTGATCGCAAAGGCAAAGATGGTGGTGAAGACGATCAGCGGCAGGATCGCGGTGTCGGCGGCGGCGGCGATCGGGTTGGTCGGGATCAGCGACAGCAGGAAATCGGCAAAGGTCGGCGACGGCCCCGCTTCGGTGGTGCCGCCGAGTCCGTTCCGCAGCGCCGCCGCCGAGCCGGTCGACAGCGGAAACAGCCGCAGCAACAGCGGCGTCATCAGCAGCGACATCGTCCCCGACAGAAAGATGGCGCCGAGGAAGATCATCACCCCGCGCGCCGCGAGCTTGCCCGCGCGCGCCGCGTCGGCGGTTGCGGTGATGCCGGTGATGAGCAGCGCGACGACGAGCGGGACGATCGTCATCTTCAGCGCGTTGAGCCAGAGCAGGCCGATGGGTTCGACAAAGGGTAGCGATGCGGTGCCCGCGTCGGGCGCGACCAGTTCGATGCCGATTCCCAGCAGCATCCCGGCGACCAGCGCCGAGAGGATGATCCATGCCGATTTCAAGCTATATTCTCCCGGCGATGTTTCTGGCCAGCTTGCCAAGCAAAAGAGGGTGACTTAGGGCCATCCGGAAGAAGCCGGGCAGGCATTGGTCTCCCTCGGCTTAAGTAGCAGAGGTGGCATGCGCAAGTTTTTCGGAACCGACGGGATTCGCGGGCTGACCAACCAGATCCCGATGACGGTCGAGGTCGCGATGCGCGTCGGCATGGCGGCGGGCGCGCATTTTCTGCGCGGCGATCACAAGCATCGCGTGGTGATCGGCAAGGATACCCGTCTGTCGGGCTATATGCTGGAAAATGCGCTGGTCGCCGGGTTTACCAGCGTCGGCATGGACGTGGTCCAGGTCGGGCCAATGCCGACCCCGGCGATCGCGATGCTGACCCGCTCGATGCGCGCCGACCTGGGCGTGATGCTGTCGGCGAGCCACAATCCTTTTTACGATAACGGCATCAAGCTGTTCGGCCCCGACGGATATAAATTGTCCGACGAGGATGAGGTGCAGATCGAATTGCTGCTCGCGCAGCAGCCCAAGCTGGCCGATCCGGCGCATATCGGGCGCGCCAAGCGGATCGAGGATGCGCGCGGGCGTTACATCCATGCGGTGAAACAGAGCCTGCCCGAATCGGTGCGGCTCGACGGGCTGCGCATCGTGCTCGATTGCGCTAATGGTGCGGCATACAACAGCGCGCCGACCGTATTCTGGGAACTGGGCGCCGATGTCGTTGCGATCGGGATCACGCCGAACGGCACCAACATCAACGACAAATGCGGCTCGACCGCCCCCGCGCTGCTCCAGGAAACCGTGGTCGCGAGCGGCGCCGACATCGGGATTGCGCTCGACGGTGACGCTGACCGGCTGATCGTCGTCGATGAAAAGGGCCGACTTGTCGACGGCGACCAGATCATGGGGCTGATCGGCGCGAGCTGGGCGCGGCAGGGGCGGCTAAAAGGCGGCGGCGTCGTCGCGACGGTGATGTCGAACCTGGGCCTCGAACGCTTCCTTGAAGGCGAGGGACTGCGGCTCGAACGGACCAAAGTCGGCGATCGTTACGTGCTCGAACGCATGAAAGAGGGCGGCTTCAACGTCGGCGGCGAACAGTCGGGGCATATGATCCTGTCGGACTATGCGACGACCGGCGACGGGACGCTGGCGGGCTTGCAGGTGCTGGCCGAGCTGGTCGCGGCGGACAAGCCGGCGAGCGAATTGCTGCACCAGTTCGATCCCGTGCCGCAGTTGCTGAAGAATGTGCGCTTTGCGGGCGGCAAGCCGCTCGACGATGGCAAGGTTCAGGCGGCGATCGCCGAGGGCGAGGCAATGCTGGCCGGACGCGGGCGGCTGGTGATCCGTCCCTCTGGCACCGAACCGCTGATCCGCGTGATGGCCGAAGGCGACGATGCCGGACAGGTCGAGCGCGTCGTCGACATGATTTGCGACGCGGTGCGCGTCGCGGCGACATGACCATTTGATTTTTTTAGAACTGAAAGAGACTTACCATGCTTGAAATGCGACCCGATTGCGAAAAATGCGGCCGCGATCTGCCCGCGAATGTCCATGGCGCCTTCATCTGCTCCATGGAGTGTACCTTTTGCGCGAATTGCGCCGACCGGATGGACGAGCGCTGCCCGAATTGCGGCGGCGACCTGCTCGACCGGCCGCTGCGTGAGGGCGCGATCCTGGCGAAATATCCCGGCTCGACGGTGCGGAAATACAAGGTTTGACGCCTTGCCCGCTTCGTCACCCCGGACTTGATCCGGGATCCACAACGCCCGCGCGGCGAGGGATGCCGGATCAAGTCCGGCATGACGAAGATGTGGAGATACTATCGTGACCGCCCGCGTGTTGATCATTGCCGGGTCGGATAGCGGCGGCGGCGCGGGCGTTCAGGCCGATATCAAGACGGTCACGATGCTCGGCGGTCACGCGATGACCGCGATCACCGCGATCACGGCGCAGAACACGCTGGGGGTGCAGGGCGTCCATCCGGTGCCGACCGACATGGTGCTCGCGCAGATCGACAGCGTGGCATCCGACATCGGCGTCGACGCGGTCAAGATCGGCATGATCGGCAGCGCCGAAACCGCGGCGGCGGTGGCCAAACGGCTGTCCCGGCCCGATCTGGCGCCAGCGGCGGTGGTGTTCGACCCGGTGATGGTGGCGACCAGCGGATCGGTGCTGGCCGACGCGGCGACGATCGATGCGTTCCGCGCTTTGCTCGGTCGCGCGATGGTCGCGACGCCCAATTTGCCTGAACTGGGCGCGCTGGGCGGCGAAGAGGCGGTGCTGGCGCACGGCTGTTCGTTGCTGGTCAAGGGCGGTCATGCTGCAGGCGAGACAGTGATCGACCGCTTGCTCGAAACGGGCGAGGGCGAGGTGGCGCGCTGGGAAGCGCCGCGCATCGACACGCCGCACAGCCACGGCACCGGCTGCACGCTGGCGAGCGCGATTGCATGCGGTTTGGCGCAGGGCATGCCGCTGGAACCCGCGATCGCCCGGGCGCGCGATTTCGTCCGGCTGGCGCTGATGGGCGCGCCGGGGCTGGGCGCGGGGCATGGCCCGATGGGGCAGCAATTTGTGCGCAACGACGGACTGTTTACTGGCCCGGCGCTCAATCAATTCACCTTACCCGCGCGCGATTATGCAGCGTCGGTCGCGTTCTACAAACAGATGGGGCTGACGTTGATCGTCGATAGCCCGGACAATGGCTATGCGCGGTTCGAGGCAGCCAATGGCGTCACCTTGTCGATCCACGTCGGTGACGGCGCGGCGGGCGGCGCGACGACCTATCTGGAAAGTGGCGCGCTCGATGCCTGGACCGCCTATCTGGCGCGGCGCGGGGTGCGGTTCGAGCAGATGCCGCAGGATGAGTCATGGGGCTGGCGCGAGGCGCGGCTGAGCGATCCGGCGGGGAACCGGCTGTGCCTGTATCAGGCGGGGGAATATCGGAGGTATCCGCCGTGGCGCGTGTAGCTTCGCACGGCGTTGCTTTGTCCCGTTCGACACGAACGGAAACTGGGATACGGTTTGCTGGGCAGCGGTCGATGATCGCCGGCGTCGACGAGGCCGGGCGCGGGCCGCTGGCCGGGCCGGTGGTCGCTGCGGCGGTGATCCTGTGCCCCGACGGTGTCGCGGGGCTCGACGACAGCAAGAAACTCAGCGCCAAACGCCGCGCCGAGCTGGAAACCCAGATCAAGGCGCGCTGCCGCTGGGGGGTCGGCGAGGCGAGCGTTGCGGAAATCGACAGCATCAACATCTTGCAGGCGACCCTGCTCGCGATGACCCGCGCGGTCGAGGCGCTGGGGGTGGAGCCCGACGAAGTGCTGGTCGACGGCAATCGGCTCCCGAACTGGCGTTATGCGGCGCGGGCCATCGTCGGCGGCGACGCGCTGCACCCGTGCATTTCGGCCGCGAGCATCATCGCCAAGGAGCATCGCGACCGTTTTATGACCGCGATGGCGCGCGAGTTTCCGGGCTTTGGCTGGGAACGCAACATGGGCTATGGTACCGCGCAGCACCTTGCGGCGCTGCGCCAATATGGCCCGACGCCGCTTCACCGGACCAGCTTTGCCCCGGTCGCACAAATGCAGCTGGTCTGATCAACAGGAGGGCGCGATGAGCAGGGGATTCACGGCGGACGATGTGTCGGCCCAGACCGGTCGCACGTTCCTGGTCACCGGTGCCAATGCCGGCATCGGTTTTGAAACCGCGAAAATATTGGCGGCGCGCGGCGCGCATGTGATCCTGGCGTGCCGCGATCCGGGTCGCGCGACCGCGGCGATGAACCGGATCCGCGCCGATGTGCCCCATGCCGAGCTGTCGTTTCAGCCGCTCGACCTCGCCGATCTCGATCAGGTGCGCGAGGCGGCCGCGGCGGTGCTGGCGGGACCGCGGATCGATGTGCTGGTCAACAACGCGGGGGTGATGATTCCGCCGAAAACGCTGACCAAGCAGGGTTTCGAGCTGCAATTCGGGGTCAATCACCTCGGCACTTTTGCCTTCACCGGTTTGGTGCATGGCCATGTCGAGGATCGCATCGTCATCACCGCCAGTCTGGCGCACAAGGGCGGCGCGATCGACTTCAGCGACCTGTCGGCGGCGCGCAGCTATCATAAATTGTCGCGCTATCAGGCGAGCAAGCTCGCCAATCTGCTCCATATGTTCGAGCTTGACCGGCGGCTGGGCGCTGCGGGACGTTCGACACAGGCGATCGGATGCCATCCCGGGGTCGCGATCACCGAACTGACCCGCCACCTGCCGATGCCGCTGCGCACCATGACGCCGCTCGCCGCGCCGTTTTTCAACAGTGCGGCGCAGGGCGCGTGGCCGAGTTTGCAGGCGGCGACCGGCGCGCATGTCCAGGGTGGCGATTATCTGGGGCCGCAGGGGCTGGGCGAGGTGTCGGGGCGATCGGGTCCGGCGCGCGCGACGCGCACCGCGCGCGATCCCAAGCTGGCGCGCGAGCTGTGGGAACGATCGGTGGCGCTGACGGGGGTCGATCCGGGGATTTGATTCATTGTACCCTCTCCCCTTGCGGGAGAGGGTTGCGAAGACTTGCGAACTTGTTTGCTAGTCGTAGCTGGGTGAGGGGGCGCGGTCGCCTTGCGACCGCGCGAGCCTGCGGCTCGCAACCCCTCATCCAACTGCGCCTAGTCGCCAAGGCGACAAGGCTTCGTATCCTTCTCCCGCAAGGGGAGAAGGGATTATGATTATTTTCCACCACTGAGTCCTCTTCGTCACACCACCACCTGTTGAGTCCCCGAGTCGCGCCAGACTCCATATGCTGTGTCAGACTCGTTTCGTTCTCATCGCGTTAACCAGTTAGTGACGCGGAATCCCTAGACTTCTGCGCTTGACGGCGGACTCTGCCGGACTCATCAGGGGCTTCTTTCGGAACGGCACAGGGGCAAAACATGGGTGTGATGGAACGGGTCAAGACCCCGGCGGTGAAGCAGCGGGCGGTGAAGATTTCGCCCGCGGACCTGCCGCTCGACAGCATCCTGCAGGGCGACTGCATCGCGATGATGCGCTCGCTCCCTGCCGCGTCGGTCGACATGATCTTTGCCGATCCGCCGTACAACCTCCAGCTCGGCGGCGACCTGCATCGCCCCGACGGCAGCCAGGTCGACGCGGTCACCGACGAATGGGACAAGTTCGACAGCCTCGCCACCTATGATCGCTTTACCCACGCCTGGCTGAAGGAAGCGAAACGCATCCTGAAACCCGGCGGAAACATTTGGGTAATAGGCAGTTATCACAATATCTTCCGGGTTGGAGCTGCGTTGCAGGATCAAGGTTATTGGATCCTCAACGACATCGTGTGGCGCAAGGCGAACCCGATGCCCAATTTCAAGGGCACCCGCTTTACCAACGCGCATGAAACGCTGATCTGGGCGTCGATGGGCGAAAAGGCGCGCTACACGTTCAACTATCGCGCGATGAAAACGCTCAACGATGAATTGCAGATGCGCAGCGACTGGCTGATCCCGATCTGCGGCGGTCAGGAGCGGCTCAAGAAGGGCGGGACCAAGGTTCACCCGACGCAAAAGCCCGAGGCGTTGCTCTATCGCATCCTGCTCGCGTGCTCGAACCCCGGCGATGTGATCCTCGATCCCTTTTTCGGCACCGGCACCACCGGCGCGGTGGCGAAGCGGTTGGGACGGCATTTCATCGGCATCGAGCGCGAGGATGATTATATCGCCGCGGCGCTGGAACGCATCGGAATGGCGCTGCCGCTCGACGAAAGCGCGGTGAAGACGATGATGGCGCCGCAGGCAGCGACGCGCGTCGCGTTCGGCATGCTGGTTTCGGACGGCCTGATTGCACCGGGAACACTGCTGACCGACGCCAAGCGGCGCTGGAAAGCGAAGGTGCGCGTCGATGGCAGCCTCGATTGCGACGGCCAGCCCGCGGGGTCGATCCACAAGGTCGGCGCCGGGGTGCAGGGCGCGCCAAGCTGTAACGGCTGGACCTTCTGGCATGTCGATAATGGCAAGGAATTGCGCGTGATCGATGCGGTGCGGCAGGATTGGTTGCTGGCCAACGAGGCATGAAAACCGTCATCCCAGCGAAAGCTGGGATCGCTATCGTCGTGTCGGCACGCCAGCGATCCCAGCTTTCGCTGGGATGACGAATATCAGAGGATCGCATGTTCCAACCGCTAACCAAACCCGACCTCGGCGCTGCATCCGCCACCGCGCAAATCTATTGCCGCCCCACCTGTTTCATCGACCGCCCGCACGAACTCGACGACAATTGTCTGCGGATCGCCGACACGATGGTCTGGTTCGCCGCGTGGCACATCAGCCTGCGTGATGGCGCCAGCGTCAAATCGGCGATCGTGATGGTGGCCGAATGGGCCGACTGGATCGCGGCGATGCCCGACCGCTTGGCAGAGGCGGCGACGGCGCAGCGCGCCGGGGTGCTGCGGCCGCGCGGCGCGTTGCACCTGGGTGAACGCACGGTGCGGCTGAACGAACCCCAGCTGATGGGCATCCTCAACGTCACCCCCGACAGCTTTTCGGACGGCGGCAAGCATGTCGATGCCGAAGCTGCGGCTGACGCGGGCTTTGCGATGGCGAGCGCGGGCGCCGCGATCATCGACGTCGGCGGCGAATCCACCCGCCCCGGCGCGCCGCTGATCTGGGACGGCGACGAAATCAAGCGCATCGAGGGAGTCGTCGCGGCGCTGGCGAAGGGCGGCGTCGCGGTGTCGATCGACACGCGCAAGGCCGCGGTGATGGAGGCGGCGCTGTCCGCCGGGGCGCGGATCGTCAACGATGTGTCGGCGCTGCGCTATGACGATCGCGCGATGGAGGTGGTGGTGGCCGCGGGCTGCCCGGTGGTGCTGATGCACGCACCGTCGGCCAAGAGCGACCCGCACGAGGGCGGCGGTTACGCCCACGTCCTGTTCGACGTCTATGACATGCTCGCTGAGCGCGTCGCAGCGTGCATCGCGGCGGGGATCGATCCGGCAAAGATCATCGTCGATCCGGGGCTGGGGTTCGGCAAGGGGGTTGCCGACAATCTGGCGATCATCAACGGGCTGGCGCTGTTCCACACGCTGGGCTGTCCGATCCTGTTCGGCGCCAGCCGCAAGCGTATGATCGGCGCGCTGGACAATGAAGCCGCGCCCGACCAGCGGCTCGGCGGCACCGTCGCGCTGCACTATCAGGCGGCGGCGCAGGGCGCGCAATTGCTGCGTGTCCATGACATTGCCGAGAACCGGCAGGCGCTGCGCGTATGGCGCGGGCTGCGCGATGCGGCGCTGACCGGCTGAAGCGAAGCGAGGCAACCCTCATCCTCCTCTCGCGTATCTCTGGGGACCAGAGGCGCCAGCACGGCGCCGATCCCGCAGGAGATATTTATGCAACTTCCCCCCGGCTCGCATGTCGTTGTCGCCGACGGCACCCAGTTCCAGCTGTTCCGCAACAGCGGCAGCGAACAGGAGCCCAGCCTAAAAGCGGTCGATCTGCCGACCAGCGACGAATCGGCGCACAACGCCGGACAGGGCGATACCCCGCGCCAGAACGCGGAAGCGGGGCATGCGGCATCGGTTGCCGAAGCATTGAATGCCGCGGTCCTGTCCAACAAGATCAAGCAGCTGGTGGTGATCGCGGATCCGTCAACGCTCGGCGAAATGCGCAAATTATATCACAAGACGCTGGAAACGGCGCTGGTCGGCGAGATTGCCAAGACGCTGACGAGTCAGTCGAGCGACGATATTTTGAAGTCGATCGCCAACGCCTGACCGATTTAGAGGCTGTAGCCGCCATCGCTGGTCAGCACGCTGCCGGTGATGGTGGCGGCGGCATCGGACAGCAGGAACAGAATCTGCGCGGCGATTTCGTCAGCGGTCGCCCAGCGGCCGAGCGGGGTGGCCATTTGCGCCATCGCCGTGGTCGCGGCGGCGCGGCTGCCGAGATCGGCGACCATCTGGCCGAAGAAATCCATCGCGTCCCAGATCGGCGTATCGACCCCGCCCGGCGCGATGGCGTTGACACGGATGCCATGCGGCGCGCCTTCCTTGGCCGCGACGCGCGCGAGGTGGATCGCGCCGGCTTTGGAGGCGGCGTAGGCGGCGGTGCCGGGCTCGGCCTTCAGCCCGGCGATCGACGCGGTGATGACGATTGCGCCGCCGCGACCATGGCCGATCATCGCGCGCATCGCCGCCTGCACGCTGAGCATCGCGCCGTCGAGATTGACCGACAGGGTGCGGCGCCAGTCGGCAAAGTCGAGATCGACGATCGGCGCGGCGGTTGCGATTCCCGCGTTGACCACCGCGATGTCGATGTTGGCGAGCTCGGCCGCCAGTTCCTGCCACAGCGGGGGATCGGCGACGTCCTGCCCCTGCGCCAGGTCGACCCCGACGACCTGCGCCCCTTCGGCCGCGAGCAGGGCGGCGGTCGCGGCGCCGATGCCCGAGGCATGGCCGGTGACAAGGGCGGTTTTGGTATAGAAACGGCGGATCACCCCGCCGCGATTAATCGGTTCAGGCGGCAGTGTCGATGCCCAGATCGCTGAGCTTGCGATACAGCGTCGAGCGGCCGATGCCGAGGCGGCGCGCGACTTCGCTCATCCGGCCGCGATAATGACCGATCGCGAGACGGATGACGTCGGCCTCGATTTCTTCGAGCGGGCGCAAATTGCCGTCGGGCAGGTAAAGCGTGACCCCGATCGCTTCACCGTTGATCGCGATTTCGCCTTCGCCGGTCATGCTGCCGCCGCCCAGCGTCGCCTCGAGCGCGCGGAAATCGGCGCTGGTCAGCACGTCGGTCTTGCTGCCGACTGCGGCGCGGAACAGCACGTCCTGCAACTGGCGGACATTGCCCGGCCAGGCATAGGCGGCGAGCAGGCGCAGCGCGTCGTCGGTGACCCCGATCGGCCCCATGCCGGGCAGGCCGCCGATCCGCGCCAGCAGGTGGCGCGCCAGCGGGCCGACGTCGCCGCGGCGTTCGGACAGCGAGGGCAGGGTGAATTGCGCGCTCGACAGCGCATAGAACAGGTCTTCGCGGAAATGCCCCGCCTCGATCAGCTTTTCGAGTGGGCTGGTGCTGGTGGCGATGATGCGGACATCGACGCTCTGGCGGATCGTGCCGCCGATCATCTGCACTTCCCCAGTGTTGAGGAACTCGACGAGCTTGGCCTGGGTTTCCAGCGGGATACATTCGACATGGTCGATGATGACGCTGCCGCCGTCGGCCTGGACCAGCCGCCCGACCTGCCGGTCGAACGCGCCGGCAAAGGCGCCGCGTTCATGCCCGAACAGCCCCGATCCGATCAGCCCCGGCGACACCGCCGAACAATCGACCATCACCAGCGCGCCGCGGGCGCGCGGGCTGGCACTGTGGATCGCGCGGGCAAAGACTTCCTTGCCGGTGCCGGGGCGGCCGTTGATCATCACCGGCACGCGGGCCCGCGCCGCTTTGGCAGCGATCGCGAGCGCGCTGCGGAAATTGGGGCTCGACCCGATGATTTCTTCAAAGGCCAGCGGCGCGCGCAATTTTTCGGTCAGCGGGCGCAACTCACCCTGCGGGCCGCTGGTCGATACGATCCGGTCGAGTGCTTCGAGCAACCGGTCGGGGGCGATCGGTTTCTGGACAAAATCGCTGGCACCGGCACGCATTGCGCCGACCGCAACCTCGACCCCGTTGCGCATGGTGATGACGATGAGCGGCAGGGCGGGGCGCCAACGGCGCAGTTCGGCGACGAATTCGGCCATGTCCATGCCCGGCGCGCCCTGATCGACGAGCACCGCGTCGAGCGCCATGCCTTCCTGGGTGCCGAGCTTGGCCAGCGCGGTGTCGGTATCGCCGGCGATAACGCTTCGCCAACCGCCGCGCGACACCAGCGCCGCCAGAAAGCGTTGCTGCGCCGGCTCGCTGTCGACGATCATCACTGTTCGCGTGTCGCGCGTGCTTGCCATCGTTTCGAATCTGCCCTTGTTCGGCGCCTTCGTGCCGTTTCCTCCGCTCAAGCGCAGTGATGTACGCCACACGGGTAAAGGGGCGATTAAGGCCGTTCGCTTTTGGCGCCATGCACGGCTTTTCGCGCCCGCGCCCCTTGAGCATGGCGCGGCGCGTGGCTAAGACCGGGGCGATAGCCGATTCTGGGTGCGCTGACGCGCGCCCGGCGAGTGAACAGGTAAAGGGGACAGGTCATGGCGGAACAGGAAATGAAGGCAGCGAGCGAAACCTATTCGGGTTTTATCAGCCTGCTGAAAGTCGGATCGATCATCACCGCGATCGTCACCGTTTTCGTCGTTCTCCTCATCGCATCCTGACCGGGCTTCGCGCATGCGCATCGCTGTCCTGAAGGAACTCGCCGTCGGCGAGACCCGCGTCGCCGCTACGCCCGAAACCGTGAAGAAATTCATTGGCCTGGGTGCCGAAGTTGCCATTGAATCGGGGGCAGGCGAGGCCGCTTCGGTCGCCGATGCAGACTATAGCGCGGCGGGCGCCAGCATCGGCAGCCGCGCCGACGTGCTGAAGGGCGCCAACATCATCCTCGCGATTCAAGGGCCGGATCCCAAGGGGCTGAGCGGCTTTGCCGATGGCGCCTGGCTTGCCGCCGGGCTGAACCCGTTCGGCGAGCGCGCCCGCATCGATGGCTATGCGGCGCTGGGGCTTGAGGCGCTGGCGATGGAATTCATGCCGCGCATCACCCGCGCGCAATCGATGGATATCCTGTCCAGCCAGGCAAACCTGGCGGGTTACAAGGCGGTGCTGATAGCGGCAAATGCCTATGGCCGCGCTTTTCCGATGATGATGACCGCCGCCGGCACCGTGAGCGCCGCCAAGGCGTTCGTGATGGGGGTCGGTGTTGCGGGCTTGCAAGCGATCGCCACCGCGCGCCGTCTGGGCGCGCAGGTCAGCGCGACCGACGTCCGCGCCGCGACCAAGGAACAAATCCTGTCGCTCGGCGCCAAGCCGATCTTCGTCGAGAGTGTCGCCGGGATCGAAGGCGAGGGCGCGGGCGGCTATGCCACCGAAATGTCCGATGAATATAAGGCGGCGCAGGCCGAACTGGTGTCGTCGCACATCGCCAAGCAGGACATCGTCATCACCACCGCGCTGATCCCGGGGCGACCCGCGCCGCGGCTGATTTCGGACGCGCAGCTGGCGACGATGCGCACCGGCAGCGTGATCGTCGATATGGCGGCCGAAAGCGGCGGCAATGTCGAAGGGTCGGTTTCCGGCGAAGCAAAGCGCATCCACGGCGTCACCGTCATCGGCGCGAGCAATATCGCGGCGCTGATGCCCGCCGACACCAGCGCGCTGTTCAGCCGCAACCTGTTCAACTTCCTGTCGGCCTTTTGGGACAAGGAAGCGGGCAAGCCCGTGCTCGACGAGGAAATCGGGACCGCCATCCGCCTGACGCAGGGCGGCAAGGTGGTGAACGAGCGGCTTTTGACGTAGCACCAGTGCAAAAAAAGGCTGATTTCGGCCTTTTCTTGCAACTTCCACCGGTTACGATGCGTTCAGGGTGTGAAACCCTGTGCTTTCAACAACCGGAGATTGATCGATGTTGCGTGCGAAGTTTTTTGCCCTTCCCTTGTTTGCCCTGACCGCCGCGACGATGGTCGCCCCGGCGCATGCACGCGCTGCCGACGAGGCCGCTGAGGCGACGACCGCCGAGGCCGAAGCCGCAGCAGGTGCGATGGTCGAAGGCTGGAATATCGTGCAGAACGCTACGAAATCGCCCGAGCATAAGACGCTTGTGCAGGCGCTTGCCGCCGCCGGACTGGTCGAAACGCTGAGCGGCACTGGCCCGTTCACGGTCTTCGCGCCGACCGATCAGGCGTTTGCTGCCGTACCGCAGCCGATGACAGCCTATCTGATGGACCCGGGCAATAAGGCCGCCTTGGCACAAGTGCTGACCTATCATGTGGTCCCGGGTACGGTTACCTCGACCGACCTGTATGCCAAGATCAAGGCGGGCGGTGGTAAGGCAACGCTGACCACGGTCGAAGGTCAGCCGCTGACGTTCACCGAAGTGTCGGGAAACATCAAGGTCGATGGCACCCAAGGCAGCAGCGGCTATGTCACGCAGGCCGACGTCGCGCAGTCCAACGGGATGATCCATATCCTCAACGGCGTACTGATGCCCGAACTCAAGCCCGTCGTGGCGGCGTCGCCCGCTGCGCCTGCCGAGGCGGCGCCCGCCGCCAAAGCGACCCCGGCATCATAATGCCGACCCCAAAGGAGAATGTTATGAAGCGCGCCCTCTTGATGACCGCCGCTGTTACCATCGGCCTTGGCCTTGCCGGTTGCGGTAAATCCGAGACCCCGACTGAAACGACCACCGTCGCTGGCGGTGAGACCACCCCGGTCGAAACCGCGGGGGCCAACCCGACGGTCGGCGGCGCCGAAATGCTGGCGACCAGGAATATCGTCGAAAACGCGTCGGCCTCGCCGATCCACAAGACGCTGGTCGCCGCGGTGACCCAGGCCGGACTAGTCGAAACGCTGTCGGGCGCAGGGCCGTTTACGGTTTTTGCCCCGACCGACGCGGCTTTCTCGCAAGTCGCGCCGGTGACGCGTGATGGCTGGATGCGCCCGGCGCAAAAGGAAGTGTTGGCGGGCGTGCTGAAATATCATGTCGTCCCCGGCAAGCTGACCGCCGCTGATCTCGCCGCGCAGATCACCGCGGGCGGCGGCAAAGCGATGCTGAAGACCGCCGACGGCCAGGATCTGACCGCGACAAAGAACGGCGATGCTATCCTGCTGACCAGCGCCAGCGGCAACAAGGCGACGGTGACGCAGGCCGACGTCGGCCAGTCGAACGGCGTCATCCACGTGATCGACGCGGTGCTGGTGCCGAAGATGTAAGTCCTCGGGCGCATTTGCCCGGCCCCACGACATTTTATGTCCCGACAGGCCCGCATTTCTCACTTTTGAGAGATGCGGGCCTTTCTTTTTGACTGCTTTGGAGTCGACAGGGTGGGATGCGCGCGGCAAGAGGTGCGCGAAACGGAATCAGCAGGGGAGCGAGCCCGTGGATTTTATCGCGATTTTTTCGATTTTCGTCCTGGCGTGCTTCGTCGGTTATTTTGTCGTGTGGTCGGTGACCCCGGCGCTGCACACGCCGCTGATGAGCGTCACCAACGCCATTTCGTCGGTGATCATCGTCGGCGCGCTGATCGCCAGCGCCGCCGCGGGTTCGGCATCGTCGAAATGGCTCGGCCTCGCCGCGGTCGTCATGGCGAGCATCAATATCTTTGGCGGCTTTGCCGTCACCGCCCGCATGCTGGCGATGTACAAGAAAAAGGAGCGCTGAGATGGACATCCAGTCGATCCTTTCCGCCGCCGCCGCTGACAGCCATGGCATCGCGGTCAACCCCTGGGCCGCCGTCGCCTATCTGATCGCCGGGGTGTTTTTCATCCTCGCGCTGCGCGGGCTGTCGAGCCCGGCGTCGGCGCAGCGCGGCAACCGCTATGGCATGGCGGGCATGACGATCGCGGTGGTCACCACGCTGGTGACCCATGTGCCGATGAAGTTTGGCGATGCCACCAACAGCTATACGGGCGTCGATCCTGTCGGGCTGATCGAGATTCTCGCAGCCATCGGTATCGGCGCCGTCATCGGTATCGTGATGGCGCGGCGCATTGCGATGACCGCGATGCCGCAGCTGGTCGCCGCGTTCCACAGCCTCGTTGGCCTGGCCGCCGTCGCGGTCGCAGCCGCCGCCTATCTCAATCCGACGGCGTTCGGCATTGCCGATGCCGCGGGACAGATTTACACGGTCAGCCGCGTCGAGATGGGGCTGGGCATCGCGATCGGTGCGATCACCTTCTCGGGATCGGTCATCGCCTTCCTCAAACTCAACGGCAATATGTCGGGCGCGGCGATCATGCTGCCCGGGCGGCATATCATCAATCTTGGCACGCTCGCCGCGATCATCGGGCTGGTCGCCTATTTCACCGTCGATCAGTCGCCGTGGGTGTTCTGGACCGTTACCGGGCTCAGCTTCCTGATCGGGTTCCTGCTGATCATCCCGATCGGCGGCGCCGACATGCCTGTCGTCGTGTCGATGCTCAACAGCTATTCGGGCTGGGCGGCGGCGGCGATGGGCTTCACGCTCGGCAACACCGCGATGATCATCACCGGCGCGCTCGTTGGCTCGTCGGGTGCGATCCTGTCGTACATCATGTGCCGCGCGATGAACCGCAGCTTCATCAGCGTCATTGCCGGCGGCTTCGGCGCCGATGCCTCGGCCGCGAGCAGCGGATCGACCGAACAGCGGCCATGGAAACCCGGCAGCGCCGACGACGCCGCGTTCCTGATGAGCCAGGCCGACACGGTGATCATCGTCCCCGGTTACGGCATGGCGGTCGCGCAGGCGCAGCATGCGCTGCGCGAAATGGGCGACCTGCTCAAGAAAGAGGGCGTCACCGTCAAATATGCCATCCATCCGGTCGCGGGGCGTATGCCCGGCCATATGAACGTGCTGCTCGCCGAAGCGAATGTCCCTTATGACGAGGTGTTCGAGCTGGAGGACATCAACGGCGAGTTCGCGCAGGCCGACGTCGCTTTCGTGATCGGCGCGAACGACGTGACCAACCCGTCGGCGAAGACCGACAAGACATCGCCGATTTACGGCATGCCCGTGCTCGATGTCGAAAAGGCCAAGACGGTGTTGTTCGTGAAGCGGTCGATGGGCGGGGTCGGTTATGCCGGGGTCGATAACGACGTGTTCTACATGGACCAGACGATGATGCTGCTCGGCGATGCCAAGAAGATGACCGATGATATCGTGAAAGCGCTCAACGGCGGCGGACACTAGAATTACGCGTCGCCCCCGCGAAAGCGGGGGCCGCTATCAGCCATGCGCAAGGTTGCCAGCGGCCCCGCTTTCGCGGGGGCGACGTATTTCGATTAGGAGAATTCATGCGTAAAATCGGCCTGATCGGCGGGATGAGCTGGGCGTCGACCGAGCTCTATTACCGGCACCTCAACAAGGGGGTGCAAAAGCGGCTGGGCACGGCATGCTCGGCGCCGATCATGCTCGAAAGCCTGAATTATTGCGACCTGTCGCGGCTGACCACGCCCGAGCAATGGACCCATGCCAAGGACGTGCTGATCGCATCGGCGCAGCGGCTGGAAGCGGCGGGCGCGACCGCGCTGATGATCGCCGCCAATTCGATGCACAAGGTGGCTGAGGATGTCGCCGCCGCGGTGTCGATCCCGCTGCTCCATATCGTCGATGAAACCGGCGAGAAGATGAAGGCCGACGGGATCAAGGCGGCGGCGGTGATCGGCACCCGCAACGTGATGACCGAAGCGTGGTTTCGCCAGCGGCTCGTCCGTCACGGGCTGACCCTGGCGCCTTATGACATGAGCCGCGCCGACGAGATCGACCGGATCATTTACGAAGAGCTGATGCAGGGCAAGGCGAGCGAAAACTCGCGGCGCACGATGAAGACCTTCATCACCGACATCGCCAAGCAGGACATTCAGGCGATCGTGCTGGCGTGCACCGAATTGGTAATGCTGGTCGACCCCGACGCCAATGTGCTGCCGATTTACGACACGACGCGGATTCACGTCGCGGCGGGGATCGACTGGATTTTGGGGGATGAAGCCTAGCTAAACCACCAATTCCGTTCGCATCGAGCGAAGTCGAGATGCCCATCGGTCGGGTACGACTTCGGGGTGTCTCGACTTCGCTCGACACGAACGAAAATTCGCGAAGA
This sequence comes from Sphingopyxis sp. L1A2A, assembly GCF_005502465.1. Classification (GTDB taxonomy): domain Bacteria; phylum Pseudomonadota; class Alphaproteobacteria; order Sphingomonadales; family Sphingomonadaceae; genus Sphingopyxis. Next base: position 75,460 of record NZ_SCOT01000008.1, on the reverse strand, counting down.
CTATCCCATCCTGGTCCATGTCACGGTGCGGCAGAACAGGCTGACGCAGCCCTTCATCGTCAGCTTGCCGCCCTTTACGCGCAGGTGCGCCTTGTAATAGCGGCCGTCTTCGGGGCTATAGCCTTCGCCCTTCCACCCGTCGCCATGCGGGACCAGATCCCAGTATATTTGCAGGCCGGTGATCTGGCGGGTGCGTTTCGCCTTGTCGGGATTACGCTCGTCGAGCTGGCCGCCCGTGGGCTGTTTGACCAGGATGCGCTCGACGCGCCCGCACATTTTGGCGCCGCATGCGGCCATGACGACGACACCCTTGCCATCGTCGGTCTTCCAGCGTCCGGCAATCGGCGCGGGCGCCGCCGCCATCGACGGCACCGCGACCAAGGCGACAAGCGCCAAAGCAAATCTTGTAATCAAAGCGACCTCTCCCCGGGTTAGCTACACGCATGTCAGCAACATCGCTTGGCATCCGTCAAGTCTTGCCGCATGTTCCCCCGAAAATCAGGGGAGAGACCTATGCGATTCCATGGCCTTCACGCGGCAACGCTGACTGTCCTGGCGGCGCTTGCCGCCAATCCGGCGGCCGCCAAGACGATCAGCGTCAGTGCGACAACGCCCGATGCCAATGAAAAGCTGCAAGAGGCGCTGATCCTGGCCCAGCCCGGCGATGTCGTGCAGCTGGGCGCGGGAGTGTGGAAGCTGGTCGATGGGCTGTCGCTCGACGTGGCGGGGGTCACGGTGCGCGGCGCCGGGGCGGGCGAGAGCGGATCGATCCTAGACTTCACCGGGCAGCAGGGCGCGGGCGAGGGGCTGCTCGTCACGTCGGATGATGTGTTCCTGACCAATTTTGCGGTGCTCAACACCAAGGGCGACGGCATCAAGTCAAAGGGTGCCGACCGCATCGTCTATCACCAGCTGCGCGTCGAATGGACCGCGGGGCCGAAGGAAACCAATGGCGCCTACGGCATCTATCCGGTCGAAAGCAGCGATGTGCTGATCGACAGCGTCTTTGTGCGCGGGGCGTCGGACGCCGGCATTTATGTGGGCCAGTCAAAGAATATCGTCGTGCGCGATTCGATTGCGACCGAGAATGTCGCTGGGATCGAGATCGAGAACAGTTTCGACGCCGACGTCCACGACAATATCGCGACGAAGAACACCGGCGGCATCCTGGTGTTCGACCTGCCCAGCCTGCCGATGCAGGGCGGGCATAATGTCCGGGTGTTCGAAAATATCGTCAATGACAACAGCACGCCCAACTTCGCGCCAAAGGGCAATATCGTCGCGAGCGTGCCGACCGGCACCGGGGTGCTGGTGATGGCGAACCGCAACGTCGAGATTTTCGACAATGTGTTGGCCGACAATGGCACCGCCAATGTGATGATCGTCGGTTATCGCTACGCGCATAAGGATCCGAAATATCAGCCGCTGCCGCGGGCGATCGTCGTGCGCGACAATATGCATGGCAAGGCGGGTTACGCCCCAGCGTTCGAGGGCGGGGCACAGATTGCCGCGGCCTTTGGCGGCGCGATCCCGCCGGTGCTGTGGGATGGCGCGGGCGATGCGGTGGTGCTGGACCCGGTCGGGGTGCTGTCGCTGAACCTGCCCGACGTCGCGACCCCGCGCGATCAGGCGAAGCCCGCTCCCGCCGACCTGTCAAAGGGGACACCGGCCGCGGCGCTCCCCGCGATCAAGCTGCCCGAAGCGATGGAGGCAAAGGTCCGGTGAGACGCGCATTTGCGACTCTGGCAGCGGCGCTGTGCTGCGTCAGCGGCGCTGCCACCATGACCGCTCCGACCGTCGATCAGGCCGCGATCGAAGGCGAAGCGATCCCGCAAAAGCTGTCGGCGTTCGGGTTCGGCATGACGGCGGGCGGCTATCGCCCGATGGCTGCGGTCGGCTATACGCTGCGTACCCCGTTGTTCAGCGACTATGCCGACAAGCAGCGTTTCTTTTACATCCCGACCGGCCGCGAGGCGCGCGTGATCGCCGACGGGACGATCGAGTTTCCGGTCGGCACGGTGTTGTTCAAAAGTTTCGGCTGGCCCGACCATAATGGCGGCAAGCCGGTCGAGACACGGCTGCTGATCCACCGCGCGTCGGGCTGGGTGGCGCTGCCCTATATCTGGGATGCCGACGGCAAGGACGCGACGTTGGCGCTCGGCGGGCGGCGGGTGCCGGTGACGTTCAAAAGCCCCGACGGCGAAACGCACAGCATCCGCTACGCGGTGCCGAACAAGAATCAGTGCAAGGAATGTCACAGCAAGAATGGCGTGATCGAACCGATCGGGCCAAAGATGCACAACTTCCGGGTCGATCTGATCGGTACACAGGAAGCGCCGCCGATCCGCGTTCGGGGCATCCCGGCGCGCAGCGTCGCCATGCCGATATGGGATGATCGGGCGTCGGGAACGGTGGCACAGCGCGCCCGCGCCTATCTCGACGTCAATTGCGCGCATTGCCACAATCCCGCGGGCAGCGCGTCGAACAGCGGGCTGTTCCTGCGCTGGACCGACGATCCGACGGGGGTCAATTATGGCATCGGCAAGCGCCCGACCGCGGCAGGCCGCGGCAGCGGCGGCATGGATTTTGCGATTGCGCCGGGCGACGCGGCGCACAGCTTCATGATCTACCGGCTCGAAAGCACCGACCCCGGCATCGCGATGCCCGAGGTCGGACGGTCGACGGTGCACAAGGAAGGCGCCGCGCTGCTGCGGCAATGGATTGCCGAGATGCCAAAAGCATCGCATTAGGCTGCCCATGACAAATCTCGTCCTTCACGATTATTTCCGCTCGTCGGCCAGCTATCGCGTCCGGATCGCGCTGAACCTGAAAGGGCTGGACTATGAGCGGGTCGAGATCAGCCTGATCGCGGGCGAACAGCGCAGCGACGCCTATCTCGAACTTAACGCGCAGGGCTTTGTCCCGATGCTGGTCGCCGATGGCGAGCCGATCATTCAGAGCATGGCGATCATCGACTGGCTCGACCGCGCCTTTCCCGAGCCGCGGTTGATCCCCGAGGCCGCGATGCCGCGCGCGGTCGCGCTGGCGCAGGCGCAGGTGGTGGCGAGCGACATCCATCCGCTCAACAATCTGCGGGTTCTGAAATATCTGACCCGCGATCTGGGGCTGAACGAACAGACCAAGGACCGCTGGATCGCGACGTGGATCGCGCAGGGGTTCGAGGCGCTGGAAGCGATGGCGGGCGACGAAACCTTTCTGGGCGGCGACACACCGAGCATCGCCGATTGTTGCCTGGTGCCGCAAATGTACAACGCGCGCCGGTTCGAGGTGCCGCTGGACGATTATCCGCGGTTGGTGGCGATTGATGCGGCATGCATGGAGTTGGAAGCGTTTCAGAACGCGCATCCCGACGCGGTCAAGGCGGCGTGATCCGCCCGCTCGTGGGGGTCATGGCCCTGGCTCTGCCGACAGCGGTGATGGCGCAGGACGGCGCCATCGACGAACAGGCTGCCGTTGCCATCGAGCAGGCGGCCGCCGACGAAGCCGGTGGCTGCTGCAGTTTCTGGGTTTCGCGGCGTCCGCCCGAAGTGATTATAGTCAATGGCAGCGGCATGCTGCGCCGCCCCGAAAGCGATGCCGTACAGGGCTCCAGCCTGATCGCCAACATCGATCCCGGGCTGGGGGCGCGCGTCGAAAACCGTTTGCGCGACGAAGCCGGTATCGTTCAGTTCCGTCGATCGGACGGGCGCTCCGCCCATCCGACGAGTCAGGGCATCACGTTACGCGGCCTTGGCGGCAATGCATCGAGTCGCGCGTTGGTGACGCTCGACGGGGTGCCGCAGGCCGATCCGTTCGGCGGTTGGGTCGCGTGGACTGCCTATGACGCGATCAATCTGGGCGGCGTCGCGATCACCCGTGGCGGAGGCAGCGGCGCCGATGGTCCGGGCGCGCTTGCGGGCACAATCGGCCTCTATTCGACCATGACCGACGGAGTAACGGCGAGCGCGGCTTATGGCAGCCGCGGCAGCTGGGACGCTTCGGCAAGCGTCGGCGGCGATCTTGGCAATGGGCAGATTGCGGTCGATGGTCGTTACGGCCGCGGCGATGGTTTCATTCCGGTTGCCAAGGGCCAGCGCGGTTCGGTCGATCGCGCGCCGCCTTATGAGCAGGGCGGGCTCGGCTTGCGCTTGCGGTTCGACGCGGGGGACGACAGCCGGATCGAAGCGAGCTTGCGCGGCTTTTCGGATCGTCGCGACCGCGGCACCAATTTCACGGCGAGCAAGGTCGATGGCGTCGATGCCAGCCTGCGCTTCGTCCATGACCCGGCGGGCCAGACGCAATGGCTCGCGCTGGGGTATGTGCAGGTCCGCGACCTGGAGAGCGGTTTTGCCAGCGTCGCGGCGGGCCGGGGCAGCGTTGCCCCAGCCCTTTTTCAGCGCGTGCCCGCCACCGGCCTGGGAGCTCGCTTCGAGTTGCGCCCCGCGATCGACGGCAACAATCCGCTCCGGGCCGGCACCGATTGGCGGCGCACGACGGGGCGGACCGAAGAGGATTTCTTCTTCAGCGGCGTGACGCCGGGTCGCCACCGCATCGCGGGCGGCAGCAGCGATACAATTGGCGCGTTTGCCGAATGGACCGCGGGTGAGGCCGACGATGGGTTCCTCTGGACGCTGAGCGGGCGCGTCGATCGCTGGTGGCTGGGCGAGGGATATCGGCTCGAACGCAATATAGGCGGTTCGACGATCACCAACCTCCGCTTTGCCGCCCGGCAAGGATGGGAAGGCAGCGGGCGCGCCGGGGTGCGTTGGACGTCGGACGCATTGTCGCTGCGCGCCGCCGCCTATCGCGGCTGGCGCCTGCCGACGCTGAACGAGCTTTACCGCCCCTTCCGTGTCGGCGCCGAGGTGACGACCGCGAATGAGGTGCTCGAACCCGAACGATTGTGGGGCGGCGAGGTCGGGGTCGATTGGGACGGCGGCGATACGAAGCTGTCGGCGACGTTGTTCGCCAATCATCTGACGAACGCGATCGCCAATGTGACGCTGGCGCCGAACCTGAACCAGCGGCAGAATCTGCGCGCGATCGACAGCAAGGGTGTCGAGCTGACCGCCGAACAGCGGATCGGCCCCGCGACACTGCGCGCCACCTATGCCTTCGCCGACGCCAAAGTCGATGCGTCGGGCAGCGCGGCGCGGCTCGACGGGCGTCGTCCGGCGCAGATTGCCAGGCATGGCGGCAGCGTTTCGCTGCACAGCCATGGCGACGGCCCGTTCGGCGGCTTTGCGACGCTGCGCTATGTCGGCAAACAAAATGAGGATGATCTGGGGCTGCTGGTGCTGGATGATGCGCTGACGCTCGACGCCGGGCTGTCGTGGCGGCTCGCCGACGCGATCCGTATCGAGGCGCGCGGCGAAAATCTGTTCGACGAACTGGTCCCCGCGGCAATCTCGTCGGCGGGGATCGTCGAGCGCGCGACGCCGCGGACTTTGTGGATCGGCGCGCGGCTGTCGTTCTGATCTTCACAGGACGGCGATTGTCGATAAGAACGACGCATGGCCGCCAAAAAACTGAACCTCGACAATTTCCTGCCCTATCGCCTGTCGATCGCGTCGAACGCCTTGTCCGAACGCATCGCGGCGGAATATCAGAACCGCTTCGGGCTGAAGATTCCCGAGTGGCGGTTGATGGCGGTGCTGGGCGAGGGAAAGCCCAAGACGCAGCGCGAGCTGGTCGAAGCGACGCGGATGGACAAGGTGACGGTGAACCGCGCTGCCAAAGCTCTGGCCGACCGGCAATTGATCGCGCGGCAGGCGCATGAGGTCGACGGGCGGTCGCATCATCTGGAGCTCACCGCCACCGGATGGTCGTTGTACGACGCGATCGTCCCCGCCGCGCTGGCGAGCGAGGCGCAGCTGGAATCCAAGATCAGTGCTGCCGAGCGCGCAACGATGATGGCGATCCTTGCCAAGCTGACCGCCGCCGCCGAAGATTATGCCTGACCCCGCCTATCGCGCCGCGCCGCCGGGCGCGCTGCGCGTCGAGCCGCTGGGCGAGCTGACCGCGATCTTCGATCGGCGGTCGATGCAGACGCATTTGGTGGTGTCGCCGATGCCCGAAATATTGGCGGCGCTGGGCGCGGGCGATTGCGATGCGGCGACGCTGACGGCGCGGCTGGCCGAGAGCTTCGATCTGGGCGGCGCGGACGATGCGACGCCGATCGTCGCCGAACGGCTGGGCGAGCTAGCCGCGATGGGGCTGGTGGCGCGCGCGTGAGGCACAGCATCCGCATCGCGGTCGGCCCCGTGCAATTCCGGATCGGCAGCGACTGGGCGGCGCCGATCGCCGCGCTTGAGCGCTTATACGCAGGCTATCCGCAGGACGACGCGCGCCCCGCCGAGGCGACGGTGCGGCTGTTCGCGGCGCGGCCGTGGCGGCGCTGGGTACGGCCTTCGGTGCATATCGGCGGCGATTTTGTCGTGCCCGACGCGCTGCCGCTGCCCTTGTCGATGGGGCTGCTTGCCGCCGAAATGGGGATGAATTTGCAGGTCGCGCTGGGGTGGCGGCGGCATATGCTGCTCCACGCCAGCGCGGTCGCGCGCGATGGCCGCGCGCTGATCATGTCGGGCGAATCGGGGTCGGGGAAATCGACCCTCGCGGCGCTGCTCGGCGAGGATGAGTGGCGGTTGATGGGCGACGAGTTCACGCTGATCGATCCGGTCGGCGGCGATGCTTTCGCTTTCCCGCGCGCGGTCAGCCTGAAGAATGAAGCGATCGCCGCGGTGGCAGGGCGGGTTGATGCGGCGCGGCTGGGGCCGCTGATGGCCGGCACGCCCAAGGGCGACATCCGCCACCTGATCCCGCGCGCCGACGCGATCGCGGCGATGCACGAACCCGCGCGCCCCGCGTTGCTGCTGTTCCCCCGCTTTGGCGGCGGCACCGCGATCGAGCCGATGGGCGAGGGCGAGGTGTTTGTGCGGCTGACCGAGGCGTCGACCAACTATGTCGCGCTGGGCGAGGCAGGCTTTGCGGCGCTCACCCGGCTGGTGCGCGAGACGCCGGCGTTTGGCATTTCTTATCCCGACAGCGCGACCGGCATCGCGTTGGTCGAGCAATTGTGGGCGGAGACGCTCAAGTGAGCGCGGTGCTTACCTTTGTCGACTTGCTTGCCGGACGCCGCGACGCCGCCGCGTTAGCCCCACGCGAGTGGGACGGTGTGATCGGCGTCGCGCGCAGCGAGGCGATGCTGGCGACGCTGGCGCACCGGCTGGAGGGCGTCGACCTGCCGCCGAGCGTTGCGGCGCTGTTCGCCGACCAGCGCGCCGCCGCCGCGGTCGCACAGCGCCAGGCGCTGTGGGAGGCCGAAATGGCGCGGCGCGCGCTGGCGCCGGTGGGGATCGAATTCGTGCTGCTGAAGGGCGCCGCCTATGCCGCCGCGGGCATGGCCTGCGCGGCGGGGCGGCAGATCGGCGACCTCGACATTTTGGTGCTGGCGTCGGACATCCGGCGCGCGGAGAACGCCTTGCTCAACGCAGGGTGGGAGTGGGTCAAGTCTGACCCCTATGACGATTTCTATTATCGCGAGCATATGCACGAGCTGCCGCCGCTGATCCACAAGCTGCGCGACCGGATGATCGACGTCCACCACACGATCCTGCCGCGCACCCACCGGATTACCCCCGACGCGCTGGCGCTGGTCAGCGATGCGGTGGCGAGCGCGGATGGTTTTGCGGTGCTGAACCCCGCCGACATGGCGTGCCACTGTGCCGCGCATATGCTGGCCGACGGCGATTTGCAGGGGGGGCTACGCAATCTGTGGGATTTCAATCTGATGACCGGCGATTTTGCCGCGGCGGATCAAGGTTTCTGGGACCGGCTGGACGCGCGGGCACGCCTGCATGGGTTGCAGGAGTCGGTGCGCCGCGCGGCGCGGCTGTCGCGTGATCTGTATGGCGCAGTGCTGCCGGCGGGCTGGGACGGGCATGATCCCGCCGATCGCTGGTTTCGCCAGCGCCTGCTCGCCCGCGACGATTGGGGGCGGGTGACGCAGCCGCTGCTCGAACAGGCCTTTTACATCCGCTCGCACTGGCTGCGGATGCCGGCTGCGATGCTGGCGAGGCATTTGTGGACCAAGTGGCGGAAGCGTTAGAAGCGATCGAGCAGCGGGATCAGCGCGTCATAATGGTCGATGACATGATCGGCGCCCAGATCCCGGGCCGGCCGATCAAGAAAGCCGAAGCTGACCGCGACGCTCATCACTCCGGCGGCCTGTGCGGCGAGGATGTCATAGATGCTGTCGCCGACAAACGCCGCGCGTCCGCCGCCGCAGCGGTCGATCATCTCGACGATCGGCGCGGGCGATGGCTTGGCGTTGCCCGGCCCCAGCGTGTCGCCGCCGATGATCGTCGCCATCCGGTCCGCCAGCCCGAGTTCGCCGAGCAGTTTGCGCGCCATATCCTCACGCTTGTTGGTGACCACCGCGGTCTTCACGCCGAGGGCATCGAGCTGGTCGAGCGCGGCGATCAAGCCAGGGAAAACGCGGCTGTGGACCGCGATATGGGCTTCGTAGAACCGCAGCAGCTCGCGGTAGAGCCGCTCAAAATCGCCGCCCGGCACGCCGCCGGTTGCGGCGAATCCCTGTTCGAGCATATGCCGCGCGCCCAGCCCGATCATCGGCCGCACCTGTGCCTCGGTCAGCGGCGCGCGCGCGGCGAGGCTCAGCCCGTGATTGACCGCCGCGGTCAGGTCGCCCGCGGTATCGACCAGCGTGCCATCGAGGTCAAAGCCGACGATCGTAAAAGGAAATCCGTTCATCGGCCCCGCATGGCGCGACGCTCTGGAATCCGCAATCATTTGCTGGCAAGGGGACGCGCATGACCACCCAAAAATCACCCGCCCGCCCGATCGCCGCCGTCATCCTTGCCGCGGGCAAGGGGACGCGGATGAAATCCGATCTGCACAAGGTGCTGCACCCGATCGCGGGGCGACCGATGCTGCTCCATTTGATGGCGAGCTTTGCCACGCTGCCCCCCGCAAAAACGGTGGTCGTCGTCGGCGACAAGCGCGACCAGGTCGAGGCGGCGGTGGCCGCAAGCGGCGCGCTGGTCGCGGTTCAGGATCCCCAGTTCGGCACGGCGCATGCCGCGCTCCAGGCGAAGGCGGCGCTTGCCGGTTTCGATGGCCTGGTCCTTGTCTGCTTCGGCGACTGCCCGATGCTGACCGCCGACACCGTGCGGCGCCTGTGTGCGCCGCTCGACACCGGCGCGATGGTGGCGGTGCTGGGTTTCCGGCCGAGCGACACCGCCGCCTATGGCCGGATCATCGCCGACGCCGACGGCAATGTGGCGAAGATGGTCGAACATAAGGACGCAAGCCCGGCCGAACGCGCGGTTAATCTGTGCAATTCGGGGGTCATCGTCGCCGCGGCGCACGATATGTGGCGCCTGCTCGAAGCGGTCGGCAACGACAATGCCGCCGGGGAATATTATCTGCCCGACGTCGCCACCGGCGCGATCGCCGAGGGCAGCCGCGTCGCCGTTGTCGAGGCCGACGCCCAGGAAGTGGCGGGCATCAATAGCCGCGCCGAACTCGCGGCGGCCGAAGCGATATGGCAGGGCTATAAGCGCGAAGAGGCGATGGCGGGCGGCGCATCGTTGAAGGCGCCCGACACCGTCTGGTTCTCGTGGGACACGCAGCTGGGCCGCGACGTGACGATCGAGCCGAACGTCTTTTTCGGCCCCGGCGTGACCGTGGCTGACAATGTGAAAATCCGCGCCAATTGCCATATCGAGGGCACCGCCATCGGCACCGGCTGCGAGGTCGGCCCCTTCGCCCGGCTGCGCCCCGGCACGGTGCTGGGCGAACAGGCCAAGATCGGCAATTTTGTCGAAACCAAAAAGGCGGTGCTGGGCAAGGGCGCCAAGGCGAACCACCTGACCTATCTGGGCGACGCGACGATCGGCGCGGGCGCGAACATCGGCGCGGGCACGATTACCTGCAACTATGATGGCTATTTCAAATATCAGACGGTGATCGGCGAAAATGCGTTCATCGGCAGCAACAGCGCGCTGATCGCCCCGGTCACCATCGGCCGCGACGCGATCGTCGCCGCGGGCAGTGCGGTATCGCGCGACGTCGGCGACGGCGATCTGCGCATGGTCCGCGCCGAACAACTGATCAAACCCGGCTGGGCCGACCGCTTTCACGACGCGATGCGCAAGAAAAAGGCAGGCAAATAGGCGTCATGCCGGTGCCGACCCTGACCACGCCGCGCCTCGTGCTGCGTCAGATCCGCGCGGGCGATGCCGCCGCGCTGTTTCCGGTGCTGTCCGATCCCGACGTGATGACATGGTGGTCCAGCGGCCCGCATCAGTTGCCTACCGAGACTGCGAACTATGTCGCGTCGAACGCCGCCGAAGGGCAGGGCTTTGCCTGCTGGGCGATTACCCTGGGCGACGATGTCGCGATCGGATGGGTGATCCTGATCGATGGCAAGCCCGATGTGAAAGAAATCGGCTATATCCTGCACCGCGACCATTGGCGCGGCGGGATCGCGCGCGAAGCCGTGGCGCGCGTCATCGACTATGGTTTTGCCGAACTGAAGCTGCGCCGCATATGGGCCGACACCGACCCGGAGAACAGCGGATCGATCGCGCTGCTCGATCGGCTGGGATTTCGGCGCGAAGGCCATTTGCGCGGCGAATGGGAAACGCATATCGGGGTCCGCGATGCGCTGATTTTCGGCTTGTTGCGCGACGAATGGACGATGGAGACGACCAAGTGAGCGACCGCTACACCGACAAACCCTTTCTGCGCTTCGTCGACGCCTATGTGCTGAAAGCGATCGGCCATCTCGACGATGCCACCGAAAGCTATTGCCAGGCGATGGTGCCGCAGCTGAAACAGAGTTTCGGCGTCACCGGCAGCTGGGAGCAGATCGTAGAGCAGCAGATGAAATTCGGGCCTGATTTGCCGGAGCAGATCCGGAAAATCTGGACCGACGGCAAGGCGCGGTTCGAGGCGGGCAACGGCACCGCGCCCGATCCGGTGCAATTTGCCTATCTGTTCGTCGACAAAAACCTGCAAAATGGTTGACCTGATATCATGATATGATATCAGTATATCAATGACCCGCATTCTCGCCGATCTTCCCGATGAGGAAATCAAACGCCTCGACCGTATCGCCCATGAACAGGGCAAAAGCCGGGCGGCGGTGCTGCGCGATGCGGTTGCGGCCTATCATGCGCAGCCTGCGGACGGCGATGGCGACTGGATCGAACGGGGCTTCGGGCTGTGGTTGCGCCACGGCATTTCGATCGATCCGCACGACTATGATCGCCAGCGGCGCGCCGAATGGACGCGGCCCTGGGACGATGATTATGAGGCGGTGCGCGCCGAATCGCCCGACATGTTCGATGCCGAGGACGATCGCCAGCGGCAAATTTATCTGGATATGATCGCCGGGAAATATCCGGCACCCAAAAGTCCGGGTGCCCGGTGAGCGGCTATATTTTCGACGCGAACATCGTCATCGATGCCCTCGCCGGTTATCCGCCTGCCCGGGCGGAAATCCGACGCGCGACGCACAATGGCGCCCGCCCCTGGATCAGCCGCATGGCGTGGATCGAAGTGCTGTCCAAGGGCGACGAGCGCGTTGTCAGCGAGGCAATGGCGTTTCTGGCGCATTTCGGTCTTGATGAAATCGACGACGAAATTGCCTCGCGCGCTGCGGCATTGCGCCGCGATCGTCCGCGGCTAAGGTCGCCAGACGCCATTATCCTCGCCACCGCCCAAACCCGTGGGCGCGTTCTCATCACCCGCAATACCAAGGATTTCCCGCCCAATATGCCGGGTATCCGTGTCCCCTATATTCTTTAACGAAAGCCAGAATTCATGTGCGGAATTATCGGAATCATCGGCACTGCCCAGGTCGCGGATCGCCTCGTCGACGGGCTGAAGCGCATGGAATATCGCGGCTATGACAGCGCGGGCGTCTGCACGGTCGAAGGCGGTCAGCTGATCCGCCGCCGTGCCGAGGGCAAGCTGGGCAATCTGGTCAAGGAACTCGCCGGCAATCCCGCGCCCGGCACCGTCGGCATCGCGCACACGCGCTGGGCGACCCACGGCGCCCCGACGACGAGTAACGCGCACCCCCATGCGACGGGCGAGGTGGCGCTGGTCCACAACGGGATCATCGAGAATTTCAAGCCGCTGCGCGAGGCGCTGACCGCGCGCGGGCGCCGGTTCGAGAGCGAGACCGATACCGAAGTCGTCGCGCATCTCGTGTCCGAACAGGTCGAGGCGGGCTTGTCGCCGCAGGACGCGGTGCAGGCGGTGCTGCCGCAGCTGCGCGGTGCCTTTGCGCTTGCCATCGCGTTTCGCCAGCATCCCGACCTGCTGATCGGCGCGCGGCTCGGCTCGCCGCTGGTCGTCGGTTATGGCGAGGGTGAAACCTATTTGGGCTCCGATGCCTTGGCGCTCGCGCCGCTGACGCAAAAGATCGCCTATCTCGAGGAAGGCGACTGGGTCGTCATCACGCGCGAAGGCGCACAGATTTTCGACAGCGCGAACAACCCCGTAGCGCGTGAGATTACGACTTCGGGCGTCACCGCCGCGGCGGTCGAAAAAGGCAATTACCGCCACTTCATGCAGAAGGAGATTTTCGAGCAGCCGACCGTGGTCGCGCAGACGCTGTCCTCCTACATCCGACCGCTCGAACAGACGGTCGCGCTGCCGCAGATGGATTTCGACCTCAGCAAGATCGACCGCATCACCATCGTCGCGTGCGGCACCAGCTTCTACGCCGGCATGGTCGCCAAATATTGGTTCGAGACCTTCGCGCGCGTTCCGGTCGACATCGATGTCGCGAGCGAGTTTCGCTATCGCGACCCGGTGCTGCAACCCGGCGGGCTGGCGCTGTTCATTTCGCAGTCGGGCGAGACCGCCGACACCCTCGCGGCGCTGCGTCATTGCAAGGCAAACGGCCAGACGATCGCGGTTGTCGTCAACGTCCCGACCAGCAGCATGGCGCGCGAGGCCGACCTGTTGCTGCCGACCCACGCGGGGCCGGAGATCGGCGTCGCGTCGACCAAGGCGTTCACCTGCCAGCTCGCGGTGCTCGCGGCGCTCGCGGCCCATCTCGCGCTCAAAAAGGGCAAGCTCAGCGCCGCCGACGAGCATGAGATCGTCGAGCATCTGATCGAAGCACCCGCGGCGCTCAACGCCGCGCTGGCGCATGACGATGACATCGCGGCGATGGCGCATCTCGTCGCCCCGGCGCGCGACGTGCTCTATCTTGGCCGCGGTCCCGACTATCCGCTGGCGATGGAGGGTGCGCTAAAACTCAAGGAAATCAGCTATATCCATGCCGAAGGTTATGCGTCGGGTGAAATGAAGCACGGCCCGATCGCGCTGATCGACGAATCGGTCCCGGTCATCGTCCTCGCGCCCAGCGGCCCGCTGTTTGAAAAGACCGTCAGCAACATGCACGAAGTGATGGCGCGCGGCGGCAAGGTCGTGCTGATCAGCGATGCCGTGGGGATCGCCGAAGCCGGCGACGGCTGCATGGCGACGATCGAAATGCCCAAGGTCCACCCGCTGATCGCGCCTTTGGTGTATGCGGTTCCGGTGCAGCTCTTGGCGTATCATGTTGCGGTGGCGAAGGGGACGGACGTCGATCAGCCGCGGAATCTGGCGAAGTCGGTGACGGTGGAGTGAGGGAAATGGAAGGGTTTTGGCTTGGAATATTGGGGTCCGTAGTTGGCAGCGCGGTCACGCTGGCAGGTCAGTTTGCGAAACATCGCTGGGAAACGGGTAAATCGCGCCTGCAAAATGAAAAGCGCAAAGCCCTCCTCAAGCAGATGCTCGACAAGGCGGGGCGCGATGGTTGGCGCAAGATGGAGACATTGTCGGGGGTTATTGGCGCAAGTCGAGAAGAAACGGCGCAGCTTTTGATCGAGCTTGATGCGCGTTCCAGCGAAAGCGGCACGGATGTATGGGCGTATGTTGCGAACCAACCTTTGCCGGAACCTTCAAAGTGAAAATCGCTTGTCAGCTCTGAACCTGTTGAACAGGACGTCATCGCCTTGAATCGTCATTGCGAGGAGCGAAGCGACGCGGCAATCCAGAGTGTGCGTAAACCGCTCGGGATTGCTTCGCTTCGCTCGCAATGATGGGAAGGTGGTTACCTTGGAATCATCGCCGTCACGCCGCCTCACCCAGCATAAAATCCACATGCACTGCATCATAGGGAAACACGACACCGCCCTTCACCTGATCGACAACACCCGCACTCAACAACGCATGGACATCACCATGCACCGCTTTCACGTCGCGGCCGACACGGCGGGCGACTTCGCGGATCGGCATCGCGCCTTGGCCCGCCATGATGCTCAGGATTTCGGCACGCTTCGGGCTCAACGTCTTCCACATCTGCTCGACGGTCAGGAAGGAGATCCGGTTGCCCTGCGGCTCGCCGCGAAAGGCGGCGGCAAGGCGATCCTTCGCGTCATCGAGCGACGAAATACCGACCGTGACAATATTTTTCATGGTTTTCTCCATCGTTCGACATCGGCCCAAAAATCACGCTGCAATTGCTCAAGGCCGTCGAAGGCATAGTCGATCTCGGTCTCGCCCAGATGTTTGTGGTCGCCCTTGCCAGCCTCGTTGTCGTAACGCATCACGCAGATATTCTGGCTGACGAGGGCGAGGCGATATTTGAAATCATGCGTGCTACCGGCGAGTGGATGCGGCAATTTCCAGACGACCAGTTCGACGAAGCTGTCATCGTCGAGCGATATGCGTTCCCGCAAGATCGAGACAGCCTTCATGTTGGAGTAAGTACCATCGGCAAGCAATGTTGTCAATTGCTCCAACGATTAAGCCGTGGCGACGCATCTAAAACGCTATCTGCCGTTTGCTACGCCGCGGCATTTGCCTGCGCCAGGATCGACGCCGCGATGTCCTCGATCTTGCCCGCCACCAACAGCGGCGCGCCGCCGACCATGCCGACCTGGGTCTGGCCATTTTCATAGTCGCGGAGCCAGGCGACATTTTCGGCGACGACCAGATAATTGCCGCCGCGCGACTTGAGTTCGATGAATTTCATGCCGATGTCTCCTGTTGGTCGGGGCTCTAGGTGCGAAGTATGAAGATTGTAGGATTGTCATGAGTTTCGCCGCGATCATCTTCGATTTCGACGGCGTCATTGCCGACAGCGAGGTGCGGGCGAACCAGTCGCTTGCCGAGAGCCTGACCGCGGTCGGGATGCCGTCGACCTATGACGAGTGCCTGCGCGACTATTATGGCCACAACTGGCAGGAGACCCAGCGGCGGATCGAGGTGCGTTTCGGTCGTCCGCTGCCCGCCGATTTTCGCGAGCAACACCGCGAGCGCGCCCGGGGCCGGTTCATGGAGGGCTTCGACGCCGTCCCCGGCGCCGCCGATTTCTTGGCCGGGCTGGGGCCAATGCCGCGCGCGATCGCCTCGTCCAGCCGCGTCGAATATATCGCCTGGGCGCTCGGGCTGTTCGGGCTGGACCATCATTTCGCCGATCATGTGTACAGCGCCGACGGCTGGGATCGCGGCAAGCCGTTTCCCGACGTCTATCTTGCCGCCGCCAAGGGGCTGGGCGTCGATCCGGCACGCTGCCTTGCGATCGAGGATTCGCCGACCGGGGCGCAAGCGGCTTTGGCGGCGGGGATGACCGTCGTCGGCTTTTGCGGCGCCGGGCATATCGTCGATCGCGCCGCGCATGGCGAAGTGCTGCGCGCAGTTGGCGTGCATCATGTGGCGCTCACATTTGGTGAATTAGAGAGGCTGACGGAGGTCGCACGATAATCCTCCCCATGGCTTCGCCACAGGGAGGATCGACCCCCTCAAAAACCGCTGTCCTACGCGGCATCGCTGGATTAGCTTCGCGCCAGTTCGATCCCGAGCACGGGACGAAAATAGGAAATCGCGCGTGAAGTTGCGGAGTTTTCCGCACTTTTCGAAAACGCCCCAAGGAGAGCCAGCATGTGCACCGAAGATACCGAAGCCGATCTCGACCGCGCCGGGATGGCTGTCGGTCGCCGCAGCTTTGCCGCATTGGCCGGAGCCGGCGCGCTGATCGCGGCGCTGCCGGCGCGGGCGATGGCGGGCAAGCCGGTGAAGGGCCGCGACGTCGAGATCAAGACGGCCGACGGCACCTGCGACGCCTATTTCGTCGCCCCGACGGGCGGAAAACATCCGGGCGTGCTGATCTGGCCCGACATTCGCGGCCTGCGCCCCGCCTTTCGCCAGATGGCCGACCGGCTGGCGGGCGAGGGTTATGCCGTGCTGTGCGTCAATCCCTTTTACCGCTGGCAGAAATCGCCGGTCGTCGATGCCGCGAATGATTGGGGCAATCCCGCGGTGCGCGAAAAGCTGTTTGGGTATCTGAAGCAGCTGACCAAGCCGGTCGTCGAGACCGACGCGATCGCGCATCTCGCCTTTCTCGACGCGCAGAAAGAGGTCGATGCGCGGCGCAAGCTCGCGACCACCGGCTATTGCATGGGCGGCGCGATGACGATCTATACCGCGGCGCTGAAACCCGACCGCGTCGGCGCGGCGGCGAGTTTCCATGGCGGCGGGGTGGGAACCGACAAGCCCGACAGCCCGCATCTGCTGATCCCCGGCACCAAGGCGGGCTATTTGTTCGCGATTGCCGATAATGACGACAAGGAAGCGCCGAACGAAAAAATCTTGCTCAAGGCCGTGCTGGAGCCGCGTAAGCAGTGGCACGAGGTCGAGGTGTATGAAGGTGCGATGCACGGTTGGTGCCCGCCCGACGGACGCGCTTATAATGAAGCGGCGGCCGAGAAGGCGTGGGGACGGATGCTGGAATTATTCAAGGCGAGTTTGTAATAGCCAACCGCTCTGATCCGTTCGTGTCGAGCGAAGTCGAGACACCTCGATGCCGCGCGCTATCGATGGGTGTCTCGACTTCGCTCGACACGAACGGAAATGAACCAGGCTGTGCCGCTCAGTGCGCGTGCGCGCCGCCGCTCGCTGCATAGCTCGCATAAACGCGCTGGCCGCCAGTGCCGAAGGTCATGACCTTATACGCGTCGCGGTGACCGCCATGTTCCATGCCGGGCGAGCCCGTCGGCATCCCGGCAACCGCCAGGCCTTTGACGCCCTTGGGTTTTTCGCGGAGCAGGCGGGCGATTTCCTTGGCGGGGACATGTCCCTCGATCACATAGCCGCCGACCAGCACGGTGTGACAGCTGCGCAGCGCCTGCGGCACGCCCTGCTTGTCCTTGATTGCGGCCATGTCGGGGGAATTGACGATGACCGCCTTCTGCCCGAACGACGCCTTTACCTGCTCCAGCCATTTTAGGCAGCAGCCGCAACCGGCGTCGCGGAACATCACCGGGTTTGCGGCATGCGCGGTGCCGATGACGGCGGCAAAGGCGGCGAGGGCAAAAAACGCGCGGCGGGCGGGGAGCATGGTGGAGTTCCTTTTCGGTGATTTCGAGCGAAGAGTAGCAGCCCCCACGCGCCGCACAAGCCGTTCAACCCATCGGATAGAGGATGTCTTTGCTCACCTTATGGAGCGCGGTCATCACTTCGTTGCTCAGCACCAGATCCATGGCATCGAGGATCGGCTGGAGCTGGTCGTCGGCGCTGACCCCGACGATCGTCGAGGCGACGAAGTCATGCTGTTTCGACCAGGCGGTCGCCATCGTCACCGGGTGCAGCCCGGCATCGGCGGCGATTTGCAGATAGCGTGCGGTCGCGGCGAGGCTCTTTTCGTTGACGAAGCGCTGGCCCATCGCGGCCTGCCGCCCTTCCATCGCCAAATAGCGCGAGAAACGAGCACCCTCAGGCGCCGCCCCGCCCTGATATTTGCCCGAGAGCACCCCGCCGGCGAGCGGCGAATAGGGGATCAGGCTGACGCCTTCCTGGCGGCACACCTGTTTCAGTTCGTCCTCGAAGCGGCGGTTGTTCAGGCTGAAATTGTTCTGGATCGTGTGGTAACGCGCCACGCCCAGTTTCTCCGACGCGGCGAGCGATTTCATCAGCCCCCAGCTCGTTTCGTTCGAGCAGCCGAGGATGCGGACTTTGCCGGCGCGGACCAGCTCGTCGAGCGCGTCCATGATCTCGTCATAGGGCGCGTCATGGTCAGGCCAGTGCGTCTGGTAGAGGTCGACATAGTCGGTTTGGAGGCGGGTCAGGCTGTCGTCGATCGCCTGGAAGATGTTCTTACGGTCAAGCGCGGTCATGCCATTTCGGCACGGCGATTTGAACCAGACATGGCTCGGCCCCGACACCTTGGTGGCGAGGATGATCGCATCGCGCGGCTTGGTCTTCAGCCAGCGGCCGACGATTTCTTCGGTGCGGCCGACCCATTTGACGTCGGGCGGCACCGGATAGCCCTCGGCGGTGTCGTAGAAATTGATCCCGGCGTCGAAACAGCGGTCGAGGATGCGGAACGCCGCCGCCTCGTCGGTCTGGCTGCCAAAGGTCATCGTCCCCATGCAGATGTCGGACACATGGATGGCACTCAGGCCCAGGCGGCGGCTTGGCATGGTTCGGTTCTCCGGTCAGCGGAAGGGAGCGCCGTGCATAGGTTGCGGATCGCAACCTTGCAATCAGATCAGCAGCGCCAGCGATCCAACCAGCAAGGCCGCCATCGTCCAGTTAAAAGCGCGCAGCCGCGCCGGGCTCGACAGCCAGCCGCGCAGTATCTGACCCATTACCGCCCACAGGCTGGTCGAGGGCAGGTTGATCAGGCCAAAGACCACCGCGACCAGCAGCACCGCGCCGAGATTCCGGTCGGGGGCATAGAGTGCGATCGCGGTCAGCGCCATCGACCACGCCTTGGGATTGACCCACTGGAACAGCATCGCCTGGACAAAGGTCATCGGCTTGCCGCGCGCGCCGGTTTCGGTGTCGGGGGCGGCGGCATTGGCGATCTTCCACGCGAGCCACAGCAGATAGGCGACGCTCACGACCTTGAGCACGCTGTTCAGGATCGGGAACAGGTCGAACAATCCCATCAGCCCGAGCCCGACGAGGATGATCATCAGCGTGAAGCCGATGCCAACGCCGAGCGCGTGGGGCACCGTGCGGCGGAGGCCGAAATTGGCGCCCGACGCCATCAGCATCATGTTGTTCGGCCCCGGCGTGATCGACGAAACAAGCGCGAAGGCGGAGAGCGCGAGGAGCGTGGTCTGGTTCATGCGTGCAACATAACGTGTTTCAGCAGTGCGCGGGTTGCAAATTATGGCGCTCATCACCTATCATATGCAATCTATGAGCAAGATGGACGATCTTGGCCGCAAGATATTGCGCGAACTGGCGCGGGACGGGCGAATCTCGAACCTCGAACTCGCCGAGCGCGTCGGGTTGTCGCCCTCGGCCTGTCTGCGGCGGGTCCAGGAACTGGAACGCAGCGGGGTGATCACCGGTTATCGCGCCAACATCGACCCGGCGAAGCTGGGACTGACCTTTCTCGCTTATGTCACCGTCGGGCTGTCGACCCACACCAAGAAGGCGCAAGCCGATTTCGAGGCGGCGATGGCCGGAGCGCCCGAAGTGCGCGAGTGCCACAATATCACCGGCGCGATCGAATATCTGCTGCGGATCGAGACCGCCGATTTGGCGGCGTACAAGCATTTCCACACCGAAGTGCTGGGCGTGCTGCCGCAGGTGCATTCGATCAGCACTTATGTGGTGATGGATTCGACGAAGGATGAGCGGGCGTAGTTTTTCTTTTTAGTGGCTGTGAAGCGGTGCGGTTGAACCCGCCGCCACTCAACCGCATATCCGTTGCATGACGAAACTTTCCTTCCTCGACCTCGTGCCCGTGACCGACACCGGCACGATCGCCCAATCGCTCGCCAACGCCGCCGATCTGGCACGCCACGCCGAGGCGCTTGGTTATGGGCGCTATTGGGTCGCCGAGCATCATGGCATGACGGGGATCGCGAGCGCGGCGACCGCGGTCGTGCTGGCGCATATCGGGCAGGCGACGTCGACGATCCGGATCGGGTCGGCGGGCATCATGCTGCCGAACCACGCGCCGATGGTAATCGCCGAACAGTTCGGAACGCTCGAAGGCTTGTTTCCGGGCCGCATCGACTTGGGGCTCGGGCGCGCGCCGGGGTCGGACCAGCGGGTCGCGCGCGCGCTGCGCCGTACCCTCGCCAGCGACGAGCGGCAGTTTCCGCAGGATGTGCTGGAGTTGCAGGCCTTTCTGGCCGGCGACGAGCAGTTGGGGATTACCGCGGTGCCGGGGGCAGGGACGCATGTTCCGCTGTGGATATTGGGATCGAGCACCTTTGGCGCGCAGCTCGCCGCGATGCTCGGGCTGCCCTATGCCTTTGCGAGTCATTTCGCGCCCGATGCGCTTGACGAGGCGCTTGCCATTTACCGGCGCCAGTTCAAACCATCGGCGCAACTTGCGGCGCCCTATGTGGCCGCGGCGTTCAACGCCTTTGCCGCCGATACGCGCGAGGAGGCCGAACTGCTCGCCTCGTCGCAGCAGCAGGCGTTCGTCGCGTTGCGCACCGGTAACCCGGGCAAAATGAAGCCGCCACTGGCAGGCTATAAGGACAGCCTGCCGCCGAACGCGCGCGCGATCCTCGACCATGTGCTGCAATGTTCGGCGGTGGGGACAGTCGATGATATTGCCGCTGGCTTGCGGGCATTTGTTGCCCGGACGCGCGTTGACGAGGTGATCATCGCGTCGTCGATGTACGATCATGACGCACGCAAGCACTCGCTGGCGCTGACGATGGAAGCGGCGCGGTCGATTTGAGTAGTTCGTCATTGCGAGCGAAGCGAAGCAATCCAGAGCGGCTTGTCACACTCTGGATTGCTTCGCTTTGCTCGCAATGACGAGATGTCATATGGGTCGGAACGTCAGGCTCGCGAGCCGCCAAGCCAGTTCCTTGCCGAGCAGATCTTCGGCGGTTGGGACGACGCTCGGCGATGCACAATCGACTTCGGCGGCAATATAGCGGCCCGTCTCGCGCAACCGGACTTCGACGTCGCCGAAATGCGCTTTGAGCGCCGTGGTCAATAGTTCGGCGTCTTCGGACATCGCGTCGGTATCAAGCGCGCGCGGGGTGCCGTCGAGTAGCTCGGCGACGGCTTTTTCCAACGCGCCGATCGCATCCTTGATGATCGACAGCGAAATGAACAGCGCCGCGGCAGCATCGGCCCACCACCAGCCGAGGCCGATGCCGATGATTCCGGCGATGCCGGCAAGCCCCGTCTGCCAGTCGGCCTTTTGCATCAGCGCGTCGGTATGCAGCACCTTGTCGCGGATGCGGGTCGCGATTGGGTGCTTCAGATGACCGAGGATCATCGGCGGCACCACCGAATAGGCGAGCGCGGCGATCATCAGCCAACCGAGCCAGACCGTGTGGCCGAACAGCGTAATGCCGCCGACGGTCGGATGCTCCTGCCGCACCAGCGTCGTGACGCTTTCATAAGCGAGGAAGCCGCCGACCGAGAGCAACGCCGTGGCGGCAACCAGAAAGGCAAGGCTGTTGGCGCGGCGATAGCCGAAAGGGAAGCGCGGATCGGAATGCTTGCGTTCCCAATGGGTGGACAGCAGGAAAACGACCGCGGGGATCAGGCTGAGCAGATCCTCGATCACTGCGGCCTTCATCGCCTGACTGCTGCCCATGACGAGCCCCATGACGATCACGACGCTCGTCATCCAGCCGAGCGTCCACCATTCGAGCCGCTCGCCGTGCCGCACGTCGGCGGCGATCGCTGAAGGAATGCCGCCGTGCAGGCTCATTTCGTCATCTCGGCGATCGCGCGGTCGGTTGCGAGGATGAGCGCGTTCTCACCGTTGCGCCGGGCGATGCGGAGAACGGGCTGCGTGGCATCATGGGGTTCGCGGCGCCCAACAGGTTTGGATAGCGCGACCTCGGCCTGCCATGGCGATGTCTTGGCGAAATGACCGACGACCGCATCGACCTTGCCTTCCTCCAGCCAGTGCAGGGCATGTTCGCCGTGTCCGGACGTGCGGGTCAGCCGCGCGTCGTGACGCTTTGCATAGCTGCCGAGCACCGCGAGCGCCGGTGCGGCGTCGGGAGTCGTGGGCAGGACCACGATCCGCATTTCGCCGGTCCGCGTCATCCGCTCGCTGGTCCCCGACGCATCGCGCGGCAAAGCACTGCAGCCGGTGAGGGCGGGGAGGGCAATAAGAAGAGGCCAAAGCTGGGGTTTCATCCACCGCGAACGCAAGCGCCTTTGCTTGGTTGCACGGTGTGCGCCTGTGTTGACGCGCCTTGCGCTGCGGCAGTATAGGGTCGGTCCGACCAAGGGCGGCCCGCGCAAGGGTCGCCTTTTTACTTTTTCCTGAAAGGTGCCTGCCATGTCGATCACGCCGCTGATGCCCGTTTACCCCCGGTGCGGTGTGCGTCCGGTGCGCGGCGAGGGCGCCTATCTGATCGGCGAGCGCGGCGAGCGTTATCTGGACTTCGCGAGCGGCATCGCCGTCAACTTGCTGGGCCATGGTCATCCGCATCTGACCAAGGCGATTCAGGAGCAGGCCGCGACGCTGATGCATGTGTCGAACCTGTATGGCAGCCCGCAGGGTGAGGCTTATGCGGCGCGGCTGGTCGACAACACGTTTGCCGACACGGTGTTCCTGACCAACTCGGGCGCCGAAGCCGTCGAATGTGCGATCAAGACCGCGCGCGCCTATCATTCGAGCGCGGGCAATCCCGAAAAGCATAATCTGATCACCTTCAACAATGCGTTTCACGGCCGCACGTTGGGGACGATTTCGGCGACCAATCAGGAAAAGCTGCGCAAGGGTTTCGATCCGCTGCTTCCCGGTTTCACCTATGCGCCGTTCGACGATCTGAACGCCGCGCTCGACCTGGTCGACGACAATACGGCGGGTTTCCTGATCGAACCGATTCAGGGCGAGGGCGGCATCCGCCCCGCGTCGCAGCCGTTCCTGCAGGGACTGCGCGACATCTGTAACGACCGCGACCTGATGCTGGTGTTCGACGAAGTCCAGTGCGGCGTCGCGCGCACCGGTTCGCTCTATGCCTATCAGGAATTCGGCGTCACCCCCGACATCATGGCGAGCGCCAAGGGTATCGGCGGCGGCTTTCCGATGGGTGCGTGCCTTGCGACCGAAAAAGCCGCGCGCGGGATGGTCATCGGCACCCATGGCTCGACCTATGGCGGCAACCCGCTGGCCTGCGCCGCCGGGCAGGCGGTCCTCGATGTCGTGCTGGAGGAAGGCTTTCTCGATCAGGTCAAGGCGACCGGCGAACGGCTGCGCGGCGCGCTCGAACAGCTGATCCCGAACCATGACCATCTGTTTGAAAGCGTACGCGGCATGGGGTTGATGCTCGGGCTCAAGCTCAAGTCGGACAGCCGCGCCTTTGTCGCACATCTGCGCGATAATCACGGGCTGCTGACCGTCGCGGCGGGCGAAAATGTCGTGCGCGTGCTGCCGCCGCTCAACATCGAACAGAGCCATATCGACGAATTCGTCGAGAAATTGTCAGCGGGCGCGGCGAGCTACACGCCGCCGGAATCCTGATGATTCCGTTCGCGGCGAACGGAGGGGCCTGATGCCGAATTTCCTGAATCTGTCCGACGCGGGCGGCGATGCCGTCGCGGCGATGATCGCCGACGCGATCGACCGCAAGGCGGCGCGCACCGGCTGGCCGAAGGCGAAACGCGACGCCGACGCGCCGCTCGCCGATCATGTGCTGGCAATGGTGTTCGAAAAGAATTCGACGCGGACGCGCGCGTCGTTCGACATCGCGATCCGCCAGCTGGGCGGGGTGCCGATGATCCTCGACGCGGGGACAACCCAGCTTGGCCGCGGCGAGACGATCGCCGACACGGCGCGGGTGCTGTCGCGCTATGCCGACGCGATCATGATCCGCACCGACGATCATGCCAAGATCGAGGAGCTCGCCGCATATGCGAGCGTCCCGGTGATCAACGGCCTGACCGACCTGTCGCATCCCTGCCAGATCGTCGCCGACCTGCTGACGATCGTCGAACAGGGCAAGGCGCTGCCGGGGCTGGAGCTCGCCTGGCTCGGCGACGGCAACAATGTGCTGTCGTCGCTGATCGAGGCGGCGGGGCTGTTCGGTTTCAACGTCCGTGCGGGTTGCCCGCAGGGTTATGAACCCGACGCGTCGTTCGTCGAGGCGGCGCGCGCCAAGGGTGTTCGCATCGACGTCGTGGCCGACGCGCGCTCAGCGGTTGCCGACGCCGATCTGGTCGTCACCGACACCTGGGTGTCGATGGGGCAGGATCATGCCCATAACAAGGTCGCGGCGATGGCGCCGTTCCAGGTCGACGAGCGGTTGATGGCGGGCGCCAAGGGCGACGCGATCTTCCTGCATTGCCTGCCCGCGCATCGCGGCGACGAGGTTGTCGATGCGGTGATCGACGGGCCGCAGTCGCGGGTGTGGGACGAGGCCGAGAACCGCGTCCACGCGCAGAAATCGATCCTGCTCTGGGCGCTGGGCAAGCTGTGAGTTCGGAATTGTGAGCGACGAAATTATCGAAACCTGGTTCGACCAGCCTCTGGTCTTCACGATCGCCGCGCGTCATGTGCGCGGACGGTTTGTGCGGCTGGGCCCCGTGCTCAATACGATCATGGCGGCGCACAGCTACCCGCCGGTGGCCGAGAAACTGCTCGCCGAAGCACTGGTGCTGACCGTACTGCTCGGCTCGACACTGAAGGCCGATGGCGGGCAGATGACGTTGCAGGCGCAGACCGGCGGTGGCCCCGTCGAATTGCTGGTGTGCGATTACCGCGGCGGCGAGCTGCGCGGTTATTTGAAATTCGATGCCGAACGGCTCGCCGCGGTCGGTCCCGACCCGACGCTGTTCGCGCTGTTCGGCGAGGGTTTTCTGGCGATCACTTTCGACCAGACGGCGACGGCGGAGCGTTATCAGGGCATCGTCCCGCTCGAAGGCGCGTCGATCGGCGAGGCGGCCGAACATTATTTCGAGCAGTCCGAACAGATTTCGAGCCTGATCCGCCTGGCCGCGCGGCACGATGCCGAGGCGGGGTGCGTCGCTGGCGGCTTGCTGCTCCAGCATCTGCCCGAGGGCGAGGTCGGCCGCGACCGGCTGCACGTCCGCCACGACAATCCCGAATGGGACCATGCGCGGACGATTGCCGCGACGTTGAAGCCCGAGGAACTGACCGACCCCGCTCATTCGCTGGAAACGCTGGCGTGGCGGCTGTTTCATGAGGATGAGGTGCGGGTCGAGCCGGGTGTCGCAGTGTCGCGTGGTTGCCGTTGCAGCACCGATTATTTCGCTGGCGTGCTCGCGCAGTTTCCGGAAACCGAGCGGGTGGATATGGCCGACGAAAGCGGACAGATCGTCGTCGATTGCGCCTTCTGCTCGCGCATTTTTCCGATCCCGCTGGGTGAGATTTCTGTGCCAGATTGACGACGAAACGGTCTAGTCCAGCGCCAAGCGGTTGAAATGCCCGTGCGCGATTGTTATCTCTATCGAAACGGGGTCGCATTCCCGCCCGCATTCGGGCGTCCGATGGATAGGTGATAATGGCGATCTTTTTTCCCATTTTACGATGCACTCTTGCCGCGTCCGCTGTGGCGGGCGCTACGGCGGTGCCAGCGCAGGCGCCGTCGCTGGCGATGCTCGACCGGCTGGAAAAGGGCAGCTGGCAGCTGCGCGAACGCGGCAGCGACGCGGTGTTGCAAACCGTTTGCGTCGGCGATGCGCGCCGGATGATCCAGATCCAGCATCCGCGGGCAAATTGCTCGCGTTATATTATCGAAGACACGCCGAATTCGGTCACGGTGCATTACACCTGCCCTGGCGCCGGCCACGGCCGCACCAGCATCCGCAGCGAAACGAACCGGCTGGTCCAGATCGACACCCAGGGCATTGCCGACGGCAAACCCTTTTCGCAGGCGATCGAAGCGCGCCGCGCGGGGCCGTGCTGAAAGACTTTGCGGCGCTAAGCGGTTGTTAACCATCCTGCGTTAATCGGGAGGGGTGGCACACCGATGTGTGTCCTTCTCCCTAACGGCTTACATGCCGCACTGGGCCGTGTGACCAACGTCGCGCGGCCCATTTCTTTTGGTGCGCCGCAGCAGGCGGCCCCTTGCGCCGCTATCAGAGCGGGCGTATCGGGCGCCGATGCACGATGTTGCCGGAAAAACCCTGATCGTCCTGTTGTCGGGCGGGCTCGATTCGATGGTGTGCGCGGGGCTCGCGCGCGAGGCCGGGGCGCGCATCGTCGCGCTGACGATCGATTATAACCAGCGCCACCGCGTCGAACTCGAATCGGCGGCGCGGATTGCAGCCTATGTCGGCGCGGCCGAACATATCGTCCTGCCGCTCGACCTGCGCCGGTTCGGCGGTTCGGCGCTGACCGCCGATATCGACGTGCCGAAGGACGGAGTCGGCAGCGATGTGCCGGTTACTTACGTGCCGGCACGCAACCTGATCTTCCTGTCGCTGACGCTGGGACTGGCCGAAGCGCGGCGGGCGCAGGACATCGTCATCGGGGTCAATGCGCTCGATTATTCGGGCTATCCCGATTGTCGGCCCGATTTCATCGCCGGATTCGAAAATCTGGCGCGGCTCGCGACCCGCGACGGCGACCAAGGCGTCGATTTCCACATCCACGCTCCGCTTCAGCACATGACCAAGGCCGACATTGCGGCGGAAGCGGCGCGGCTGGGGATGGACGCGGGGATGAGCTGGTCGTGTTATGACCCGACGCCTGCGGGGCTGCATTGCGGATATTGCGATAGCTGCCGCTTGCGGAGCAAAGGGTTTGCCGACGCGGGGCTGACCGACCCGACGCGCTATGCCGCAGGCGCCTGACCGGTGACATACGCGGTCAAAGAGATTTTCCTGACCCTGCAAGGCGAAGGCGCGCAGGCGGGGCGCCGGGCGGTGTTCTGCCGCTTTGCCGGTTGCAACTTATGGACGGGGCGCGAGCAGGATCGCGCCAAAGCGATCTGCAAATTCTGCGATACCGATTTTGTCGGCACCGACGGGACGCTGGGCGGCAAATACGCGGGCGCCGCGGCACTCGCGGCGGTGATCGCCGAAAGCTGGGGGCAGGGCGACGACGATCGTTATGTCGTGCTGACCGGCGGCGAACCGATGTTGCAGGTCGATGCGGCGCTGATCGATGCGCTCCACGCGCAGGGCTTTACGATCGCGATCGAGACCAACGGGACGTTGGCGGTGCCGCGCAGCATCGATTGGATTTGCGTCAGCCCCAAGGCGGGCAGCAATCTGGTCCAGATGAGCGGCGACGAACTGAAACTGGTGTGGCCGCAGCCGGGCAGCGACGTCGCGCGGCTCGCGGCGCTCGACTTTACCCATCGGCTGGTTCAGCCGCTCGACGATCCGAACGCCACCGCGAATGTCCAGCACTGCATCGATCTGGTGATGGCCGACCCGCGCTGGCGGCTGTCGCTGCAAACCCACAAAAGCCTGGGGCTGCGCTGATCGCCTTCGCTAGTCGCCCTTTTTGGCGGGGGCGTCGGTGGTGATCGCCTTTTTCAGGGCGGGGACGGGGACGGCGTCGGGATTTTCTTCCGCTTCGGCGTCGGTGGTTTCTTCGTCCGGACTGTCGGCGTCCGACTTTGCCGTCGCTTTCCTGGTGCCGTCGTCGGGAACGCTGTTGTCGACCGCGGTGCCATCGACGACGGCATCATCGAGGATGATCATCGAATCGCTGACCGATCCCGGCTGCACCTCGACCGCGTCGAGTTTGGTGGTCGATTTGCCCGCGGGGTCGCCGCTGCCGCAGGCGGCGAGGGCAAGGAGCAGAAGCGAAGCGGAAATATTGCGGATCATGCGCCGTTCCTAATCGCTCGGCCTCAGCTTGTCGAGAAAGGCGGGCAGGGCGCGGGCGAGCGCGGCATCGACGTCGGCGAAGGACGCCGATTTGCCGAGCGCGGCGAGGCTGGTGACCGGAAATTCGGCGATGCCGCAGGGAACGATGCCGCCGAAATGCGCCAGATCGGGCGCGACGTTGAGCGAAAATCCGTGCAGCGTCACCCAGCGCTTCACCCGCACCCCGATCGCGCCGATCTTTGCCTCGCGGCCGTTCTGGTCGTCGGTCCAGATGCCGATGCGACCCTCGGCACGCCGCGCCTCGACCCCCAGCAGCGCCAGCGCATCGATCACCCAGCCTTCGAGCGCCGACACATAGGCGCGTACATCGCGGCCGCGCTGCGACAGGTCCAGCTGGACATAGCCGACCCGCTGGCCGGGGCCATGATAGGTATAACGTCCGCCGCGGCCCGCATCATAAACGGGGAAGCGCGGATCGAGCAGTTCGGCGGGATCGGCGCTGGTTCCGGCGGTGTAGAGCGGCGGATGTTCGAGCAGCCAGATCCGTTCGTCGCCGCTGCCGGTGTGGATCGCGGCTGCCCGCGCGTCCATGTCGGCAAGCGCCGCGGCATAGTCGGTCAGGCCGGTGGACAGGATCCATTGGGGGGGCGGCAGGCTGCGCATCGCGCCGGCTTCCTGCCTTGCCGGCGCGCCGCGCGCAAGGGGCGGCGAATGGTGCCGCGGCGACGGGGCTGGACATCGGGCGCGAAGATCGTCACTTTCCCCCCAATCGGGGCACAAAAAATGACGGGGTATCAATGGTAAAATTCGACATGGGCGCGGCATGGGACGACACGATGGTCCTGTTGCGTTCGCATCTGCCCCTGACCGGCACGATCGCCGCGGTGTTTCTGTTCCTGCCCAATCTGGCGATGAGCTGGTTCGGCCCGGCGCCGATCGAGCCTGCGGCGGGGGCGTCGATGGAACAGATCATGGCGGCGTTCCAGCAAATGGGACGCGAAATGTTGCCCTATCAACTGTTGATCGGGGTGATTGCCGCGGTGGGCGGCGTCGGTATCCTGCGGCTCTGGCTGTCGCGGACCGGCACAAGTGTCGGCGACGCGCTGATTTTTGCGCTGAAAATGGTGCCGACGATGATCGCGGTGCAGCTGTTGCTGATCGTCATGCTCGGCGCGGCCGTGCTGCTGTTGCTGTTGCCGGGCATCGGCCTTGGCGGCGTCGGCGGCGGGTTGCTGCTGGTTGTGGGGCTGGTCCTGTTTGTTGGTTTGGCGGCCTATTTCTGGGGTCGTTTTGCGGTCATATCGCCGATCATCGCCGACCAGACGGTCTATAATCCGCTTTCGGCCGTACAGGGCAGCCTGGCGGTGACCAAGGGCAATGGCTGGCGCATTTTCCTGTTCATGTTCCTAGTCATCATCGTTTTCGTGATCACCGCGCTGATCATCGGCGGCGTGATCGGTATCGTTGCCGGAAGCGGCGAGGGGGCTGGCAAGATGGTCGTCGGGCTGGTCGAGGCGATCGTCGGTACAATCGGTTCGCTGGTGTCGCTGGCGATCACCGGTGCCACCTATCGCCAGTTGTCGATGGCGGGAGCGCAGGAGACATTTCGATAAGAGGGGTCGTTTGAGCGGAAATCACTGGTTTCGATAGGGGGAGAAACGAAAATGAATCGGTTCAGTATCGGTCAGGCCTGGTCCAGTGCGACCAGTTTTTTCAGTGGCCACGCCGCCAATCATGCGATCGCGCTGATCGCGGTTGGCATCATAATTCCGCTTGCGCTGCAGTGGGTCATCGTGGGCAATCCGATGGCCAACGCGCTCAACCCGGCGATGATGGCGGATCCGTCGATGATGGCCGGCATGGGCATGGGCATCCTTGTCGTGTCGCTGTTGTCCTATGTCCTGCAGTTCGGCAGCTATTTCACCTCGTGGCGGCTCGGCGTCGGGGCGAACGCCGACGATCTGGCGGGCGGTTTGCGCTTTGGCATGATCGCGGCGCTGGTGCTGGTCGGGCTGTTGATCGGAACGCTGATCGTTGCGGGCCTGCTCGCTTATGCGATCTCGCCATGGGTGGCGTTGCCGTTCATCCTGTTGCTGATGCTGTGCTTCGTCATCATGTATCCGGCGCTATTCGGCTTTTTGGCCATCCTGTTCCTGCTGCTGGCGGTGTTCGGCTCGTTCGCGCTCAGTTCGATGGCGCCGATGTTCGGCGGCGGCGGTGCGAGTGGCGGCCTTGGCATCCTGATCATGGTGCTGGTCGCCGTGCTGCTGCTGTGGCTGGCGGCGCGGCTGTGCTGCACCGCGCCGTCGATGGCGGACCGCGAGGAGTATCTGCCGTTCGAGGCGATGAAGCGCAGCTGGGCGATGACGTCCGAAGGCCAATGGCGGATCGCCGGCTATTTCCTGCTGATCGGCGCTGTGATCCTGGTGATCGCCATCATTCTGGGGCTGATCGTCGGTTCGGCGTTTCAGTCGCTGGTGATGGGCGGCGGGGTTCCGGGCTTTGGCACGGTGATCCTGATGACCATTCTGATCAGCATCCCGATGGCCTATTTCACCGTCGCCATTCCCGCGGGCATCTATCGCGCGCTGGGGCAGGACGATGTGAGCCAGGTCTTCACCTGAGGCGTTGATTGGCGAGGAGACGAAAGGGCGCGCCGGTAACGGGGCGCCCTTTTGCATTTCAGCTCCATTTGGCGAGCGGCGGCAGGCTCATCAGGATCGCGTCGATGTTGCCGCCGGTCTTGAGCCCGAACAACGTGCCGCGGTCATAGACCAGGTTGAATTCGGCATAACGGCCGCGCCAGATCAGCTGTTCCTCGCGGTCGGCGTCGCTGAAGCTCTGGTTCATCCGGCGCCGGACGATTTGCGGAAAGACGTCGAGGAACGCCTCACCGACCGCCCGGGTCAGCTGGAAATTGCGGTCATATTCGGCATCGTCGCCGCATTCGAGGTGATCGT
This sequence comes from Sphingopyxis sp. L1A2A, assembly GCF_005502465.1. Classification (GTDB taxonomy): domain Bacteria; phylum Pseudomonadota; class Alphaproteobacteria; order Sphingomonadales; family Sphingomonadaceae; genus Sphingopyxis. Next base: position 44,714 of record NZ_SCOT01000008.1, on the reverse strand, counting down.
AAAAGATGCCGCCGACGCCGCGGTGGACGCCGCGGTGCGGGATGTAGAAATAATCTTCGGCCCATTTGGCGTAGCGTTCATAGACGTCGGGACCGAAAGGCGCGCAGGCGGCGCGCAGCCGCGCGTGGAAGGCGTCGGTGTCTTGCCTGTAGGGAATCGGGGGGTTAAGGTCGGCGCCGCCGCCGAACCAGCGCTTGGTCGTGACCAGGAAGCGCGTGTTCATATGCACTGCGGGGACATGTGGGTTCGCCATATGCGCCACCAGGCTGATCCCGGTCGCGAAAAAGCTGGGATCCTCGCCGGCGCCGTGGATCGATGCGGCGAAATCGGGGGCGAACTGGCCGCCGACGGTCGACACATTCACGCCGACCTTCTCGAACACTTTGCCCGTCATCACCCCGCGCACGCCGCCGCCGCCGTCACCCGGCGCCAGCCCGTCGGCCTCGCGGTCCCATGGCGTATAGGCAAAGCGCGCGTCACTGCCCGCCTCCGCCTCGATCGCTTCAAATTCGGCGCATATCCGGTCGCGCAGCGATTCGAACCAGCTGCGCGCCGTCTGTTGTTGCGGATCGAGCGAGATCATGCCGGAAAGCCTTTCGTTTGCCTGAGCGCTTCGGCGAGCGCGATGCCAGCCGCGACCGCGACATTCAAGGAGCGAAAACCCGCCTGCATCGGAATCGCGACCCGCGCGGCCACCGCGTCATGGACATATTGCGGCACGCCCGAGGATTCGGCGCCGAGCAGCAGCACGTCATCGGGCATGAAGGCGAAGTCGGGCAGGGGCGTCGCCCCCGCAGTGGTGAGCAGCACCAACCGTCGTCCGGCCCCGGCGCTCCAGTCGCAAAAGCCGTTCCAGTCGGCGTGACGGCGGACATTGGCGCGCACCGCATAGTCCATTCCGGCGCGTTTCAACGCGCCGTCGGAGAAGGGAAAACCGCATGGCTCGATAATATGCGCGGGCACGCCAAAACAGGCGGCGGTACGCAAGGTCGTGCCGACATTGCCGGCGATATCCGGCTGAAACAGGGCGATTTCCATCGCCTTGCCATAGCGGCGCACGCTTGTGGAATCGAGGGGCTTCGCGGCCATACGATGGTGCGGCGCAAGAAGCGGAAATTGCCTGTTGGCAAGCCCCGGATGTGCGGCTATCAGGCCCGCAATTCCCGGAGGGGCCGCCGGGGCGCGTCCTTTCGTGCGCGCGCTGCAGGGCGGCCCGACTTTCCGAGAACTTTGTCAGTTCACCCATGCAAGGGCAGTCGAATGGCCAGTGAATCCGAACTCAATGCAGGCATCGAAGATGGCGTGCGACGCCGCGACTTCATCAATATTGCGGCAGTGAGTTTCGCCGGGGTTGGCGCGGTGGCAGTGGTGCTGCCGCTGGTCAATCAGATGAACCCGTCGGCCGACGTCCTCGCGCTGTCGACGACCGAAATCGACATTTCGGCGATCCAGCCCGGTCAGGCGATCAAGACCAGCTGGCGCAAGCAGCCGGTGTTCGTGCGCAACCTGGTGGCAAAGGAAATCGCCGAGGCGAAGGCCGTGCCGCTCAGCGATCTCCGTGATCCGCAGACGATCGACGAGCGCACCAAGCCGGGCAAGGAAAACTGGCTGATCACTTTGGGCGTGTGCACCCACCTTGGCTGCGTGCCGCTCGGCGCTGCGGAAGGTGAGAACAAGGGCGATTTCGGCGGTTATTTCTGCCCGTGCCATGGTTCGCATTACGACACCGCGGCGCGCATCCGCAAAGGTCCGGCGCCGACCAACCTGGTCGTGCCGCCGTATGAATTCAACAGCGACACCGTCGTGACGATCGGCTGAGGAGCGAGATAAGATGAGCTTTCCCTGGGCCAAACCCTATGAGCCGACGCATCCGCTGATGAAGTGGATGGACGAGAAGCTGCCGATCCCGCGCCTGGTGTATAACGCCACCGGCCCCGGTTATCCCGTCCCGCGCAACCTCAACTATTTCTGGAACTTCGGCGTCCTTGCCGGTGCCGCGCTGATGATGCAGATCATCACCGGGATCGTGCTGGCGATGCATTATTCCGCCAACGTCGGGGTCGCGTTCAATTCGGTCGAGCATATCATGCGCGACGTGAACGCCGGCTGGTTCATTCGCTACGCGCATATGAACGGCGCGAGCATGTTCTTCATCGTCGTCTATCTGCACATTTTCCGCGGTCTTTATTACGGGTCGTACAAGGCGCCGCGCGAAATGGTGTGGCTGCTTGGCGTCGTGATCTTCCTGCTGATGATGGCGACCGCGTTCATGGGATATGTGCTGCCGTGGGGCCAGATGAGCTTTTGGGGCGCGCAGGTGATCACCGGCTTCTTCTCGGCGATCCCGCTAGTCGGCGAGCCGGTTCGGCAGTGGCTGCTTGGCGGCTTTGTCCCCGACAATGCGACGCTCAACCGCTTCTTCTCGCTGCACTATCTGCTGCCGTTCGTGATTTTGGGTGTGATCATCCTGCACATCTGGGCGCTGCACATCCCTGGGTCGAACAACCCGACGGGCATCGAGGTGAAGGACGAGCAGGACACCGTCCCGTTCCACCCTTACTACACCGCGAAGGACGGCTTCGGACTCGGCGTCTTCCTGCTGATCTTCGTCGCGCTGACCTTCTTCAGCCCGAACATGCTGGGCCACGCCGATAACTATATCCCGGCGAACTCGCTGTCGACGCCGGCGCATATCGTTCCCGAATGGTATTTCCTGCCCTTCTACGCGATTTTGAAGGCCTTCACCTTCAACTTCCTGTGGATCGACGCGAAGCTGTGGGGCGTCATCGCGATGTTCGCATCGATCGCGCTGCTGTTCTTCCTGCCCTGGCTCGACAGTTCGCCGGTGAAGTCGTCGACCTATCGCCCGCTGTATCGCTGGTTCTTCTGGGTGCTCGTCGCCGACGTGCTGCTCCTCGGTTGGTGCGGCATGCAGCCCGCCGAACAGCCGTGGGTGATCCTCAGCCAGCTCGGCGCGATCTATTATTTCGCCCACTTCCTGGTCATTCTGCCCATCGTCTCGCGGATCGAACGTCCGCTGCCGATGCCGAATTCGATCACCGAAGCGGTTCTTGCCAAACATGCCCCCGACGCCGCGTCGGGTCCGGCAGCGGCCTGAGCGCCAGACTTTAACAGGAGCTGATACAGCCATGGTTCGCCCGCTCGGATTTCTCGTCGGCCTCGGTTTCATTACCGCGCTGGTGCTCGCGATCTTTACGACGCCGCTCAGCAATGAGCCGAATGTCGCTTATTCCTTCGTCAAGCACCCGCGCCATCTGAAGCTGGCGAGCGACGGCCTGGTTCCGCATTGGGACAAGGCCCAATTGCAGCGCGGGATGCAGGTGTACAAAGAGGTCTGCTCGGCCTGCCACAGCCTGAACCTGGTCGCGTTCCGCAACATCCAGGATCTGGGCTATACCGAAGGCCAGGTGAAAACCTTTGCCAAGGGTTTCCAGGTTCCTTCGATCAACCCCGATACGGGCGAAGTTGCGACGCGCGATGGCCTGTCGTCGGATCACTTCCCGGCGCCCTATGCCAATGACGTGGCGGCGCGCGCGGCGAACAACAATGCGATCCCGCCCGACCTGTCGTTGATCACCAAGGCGCGCGAAGGCGGCAAGGACTATGTCTATTCGCTGCTGACCGGTTATCAGAACCCGCCGGCAAATCTGCCCGCCGAACTGAAGCTCGGCACCGGGCTGCACTATAACCCCTATTTCCCGAACCTGAATCTGGCGATGGCGAAGCCGCTGGCGGACAATCAGGTGACCTATGCCGACGGCACCAAAGCAAGCGTCGATCAGATGGCCAAGGACGTGACCGCGTTCCTCGTCTGGACCGCCGAGCCGAAGCTGGTGACGCGGGTGCAGGTTGGCTGGGCCGTGTTCTTCTTCCTGCTGATCTTCACCGTGCTCGCCTATCTGTCGTACCGCAACATCTGGGCCGACAAGAAACATTGAGCGATTGGGGCAGGGCGATTGTGACCGCATGATCGCCCTCCCACCGCAGCCCGACCTCGACCTGGCGTCACTGGTCCGCACCATCCCCGACTTTCCCAAGCCGGGCATCCAGTTTCGCGACATCACGACGCTGATCGGCGACGCCGCCGGTTTTGCCGAAAGCGTGCGCCGGCTGAGTGCGCTCGCCGCAGTCCATCGCCCCGACTTCATCGTCGCGGTGGAGGCGCGCGGTTTCCTGTTCGGCGCGGCGATGGCGACCGCGATGGGGCTTGGTTTGGTGCCCGTTCGCAAGGCGGGCAAGCTGCCCGGGGTCACCATCGGGGTCGATTATGAACTCGAATATGGCGTCGACCGGCTTGAGCTGCACGAAGGTGCGGTGCTGCCCGGACACCGCGTCATCCTGGTCGACGACCTGCTCGCGACCGGCGGGACGATCCTCGCTACGGCGGATTTGATGCGAAGCGTCGGGGCGGAGGTCGCGGCGGCGCTGTTCGTTATCGACCTGCCTGATCTGGGCGGCTCACAACGGCTGGTGGCGGCGGGGTTGCAGTGTGAGACGTTGATCGCCTTTGACGGCGACTAGCGCGGTCAGGCCGCCATATCGGCCATCGCGGCATCGGCGTCGACGCAGAACAGCGCCCGCGCCTTGCCGCCCGCCTTCGCGCGATACAGCGCGGCGTCGGCACAGGCGAGCAGCCGCTCCAGCTCGATGCCCAGCTTCGGCGCCGTCGCAATGCCGACGCTGACCGAGATCGACATCGAGACATCGTCGACGACATAGGGCTTGCTGATTTCACGAATGATCCGGCGCGCGAGCAGTTCGGCCTCGCTTTCGTCCTGCACCCCGACTTGCAAGACGACAAATTCATCGCCGCCAAGCCGCGAGACGACATCGTCGCTCCGCACCATGCCCTCCAACCGCCGCGCGACCTGTTCGAGCAACGCATCGCCGGCGGGGTGGCCGTAGCAGTCATTGATCGCCTTGAATCCATCGAGATCGAGGAAATGCAGCGCGACCTGATTCTTGGTCCGCACCGCGGTCGCGGCGTGGGTCTGGAAAAGCTCGCGCAGCAGCAGCCGGTTAGACAATCCGGTCAGCGCGTCGGTCCGGGCGAGCTTGGTCATGTCGTGCCGCGCCGTATGATGTTCGACCGCCGATCGGTAGAGATAGGCGACCGTCTGCAGACTCAGCGCGGTGATCATCGCGACGATCAGGGCTTCGATCAGAAACAATTCGGCGTGGAGCGGTGTCGGGTGAACCTCCCGCGCATGCAGCGCCAGCGCGCCGATCGTCGGCAGCGTCGCGAGAAGCAGGCTGGTCACGCAGATGTGCGGACGGACCGACGTTCGCGACACAATGCCGGCGCCAAAGCTGAACACCAGGCTGACAGTGATCAGATGCAGCAGCGGATAATGGGCGGATATCGCGACGATGTTGAGCAGCGCGAGCAGGATCGCCGAGACATAGTTCCCGATCGCATAGCGGCGCTCCCAGCGTTTTAGCGCCTCGAAATCGGTTATCGGACCCGAACGGCCATAAGCGCGCAGCGTGGCAAGGCGCAAAATGGTGGTGAGGGCGCCGAGCGCCGCGAGCAACAGCAGAAAGCGGCTATCGAGTTCGCGACCCACCAGCACGCAGATGCCCACAAACACGATGCCGAGGCCGAATATCGGCAGCCACATGCTGAACAGCATATCGACGAAATCGCGATATACGGGCAATGGAAGAGCCGCTGGGCTTGGAAAAATTCGCAAGCGTGACCGAGGCTCGACCGGGGTGGGGGAATCCGATCGTCTCATAGGGCGACTGTGCGCCAACAACGTTAACGTCCGGTAACAGAAGGTTATGGCGCAGCGTGCGCGCAGGGCGCTCTGCCGCAGCAAAGAAAAACCCGCGCCGAAGCGCGGGCTATCCTGGTCGCGTCAGCCGGGTTGGCGTCAGAACGGCACCCAATTCTGCTTCTTGCGGAACTTCATATAGCCGACGTTGGCGCCCAGCCGCGCGCCGACGCCGACGCGGATCGGGATCAGCACCACGTCGCCGCGGCGCAGGTAGCTCGCGTTGAAGCCGCCCAGCAGATAGGCGGCGCCTTCGCCCGCCGGATAGCGTTTGTAGAGATCCTCGCTGTCGAACAGATTATAGACGAGGACAAAGGTGTTGCCCGCGTTGGCGCCCGCGTCGAACCCGATCGACGGCCCCGTCCAGTAAGCGGGCAATTCGCCCTCGATCTTGTGGTGCAGCGTCCCCGATCCATAGCGCACGCCCAGCACCAGCGCGCCCCCGGCTTCGCGGCCGACGATATAGGCATTGGGTTCGCCCTGCTTTTTGAGGATGTCTTCGATCAGTCCGGCGAGCCCTTGCGCGCCTTTGCCGAACACCCCTTCGGCAGCGCCGATCAGGTCATCCTGTTTGTAGGTTGCGGTATCTTCGGTGATGACCGTCGTCGTTGTCATGTCACTGGCGGGCGCGGTGCCATCGACGGGCGCCTCGCTTGTCTGCTGATCGCCCGTCGCCAGGTCGCTGTCATAGTTGATGACTTCGTCGGTCGAATCGCTCGACACCGGCGGGGGTGGGGCGGGATTGTCGAGGTCCGCGTCGATCGACGTATTCGGATCGATTTCCCGCATCTGCGCCGCCGCCGGTAGGGAAGACAGCGCGAGGCCAATCGAGGCCGCAGCGGCCAAGGCAAGGCTGGTGAACGATTTTTGCATGAAGCACCCCCAAAATTCCACCGGCACCCGGGTGCCGAAACCAATGTTAATCATGACTCGGTTTCGCCCGCGGGCAATGAACCGGCGATGACCCGAGTCGATTTTGCGCCAGTCCGAATCGATTGTACGATCAAATGCGCCACAACAGCGAAATTTGGGGCAATCTTTGGCGTTGCGGGGCGGGGAGTGCATGGCTATAGCGACCCGCCTAGGCCAACTGTCGTTAGCGCGGCAGACCATGCGGAGACGTGGGTGAGTGGCTGAAACCAACGGTTTGCTAAACCGTCGTGCTGTGAATGCGGCACCGAGGGTTCGAATCCCTCCGTCTCCGCCACCTATTCCTTCCTTGTCGATCCAGCCCTTCGGGGAAGGCGCGCGCGCTGGCCGGATGCGCCTGCCAAGGCGGGGCAATATGGCACCGACATGTCGCAATAATTATTGTAATTGCGAATCGTTCTCGATAATGCCGCGGCATCATTCCTTTTCAGAACCCCCCAATGCACGCACCCACTCCCCCGCGTCCGGCGATCAAGAAGAGCCGGAGAGCCTTTTGGCTGAAACAGCTGCACATGTGGCACTGGATGAGTTCGGCTGTCTGCCTGATCGGGCTGTTGCTGTTTGCGATCACCGGCTTCACGCTCAACCATGCCGCCGACATTGAAGGGGCGCCGGTCGTCACCGAAAAATCGGCCGAGTTACCGCCGGCGTTGCTCGCCCGGCTGGCCGCCGCCGTCCCCGCCGACGCCAAGGCGCCGCTGCCGGGGCCGGTCGCCGACTGGGTCGAGCAGAATTTCCCGGTCAAGGCGTCGAATGAGGCCGAATGGTCGGCGGGCGAGGTCTATCTGCCCGCGCCGCGTCCCGGCGGCGATGCCTGGGTCGTGATCGACCTGACGACGGGGGCAGTGGCCAGCGAGGTCACCAGTCGCGGCTGGATTTCCTACCTCAACGATCTTCACAAAGGCCGCAATTCGGGCAGTGAGTGGAGCCTGTTCATCGACATTTTTTCCTTTGCCTGTCTGGTCTTTGCGATCACCGGGCTGTTCCTCCTCCAGCTTCATTCGGCGAAGCGCAAAAGCACCTGGCCGCTCGTCGGGCTGGGGCTGGCGATCCCCGCCGCGATCGCCGTCATCTTCATTCATTAGGGAGTTCCGTGATGCAGCTTTCCACTCGCGTGCTTGTCCTCGGCTCGACCGTCGGCCTCGGCGCCGCCTTTGCCGCGCCTGCGCTGGCCGCCGACCCCGGCACGATGGACGTGACGATCAACATCCCGCGGCTGAAAGTCGCCGAATATCACAAGCCCTATGTCGCGATCTGGGTCGAAAAGGCGGGCGCGAAGGCCAAGACGGTCGCGGTCTGGTACGACCATGACATGAAAGCGAACGAGGGCACCAAATGGCTCCGCGATGTGCGCCAATGGTGGCGGGTGTCGGGGCGGTCGCTGACTTTCCCCGCCAACGGCATCACCGGCGCCACCCGCGCGCCGGGGGCGCACAAGGTCGCGTTTTCGCGCGCGCAGCTCGGCGCGGCGGCGCCGGGGCAATATGTGCTGGTGGTCGAAGCGGCGCGCGAGGTCGGCGGCCGCGAGTTGCTGCGCATTCCGTTCAGCTGGCCGGCCAAGGCCGGGGCGGGCGGACGCGCCGCGGGCAAGACCGAACTGGGGGCCGTTTCGGTTTCCTTCCGCTAAACACGAGAGGGCAGAATGATGAACAAGCGGTTTTGGGGTTTTGCGGCGGGCGCCGCGCTGACGGCTCTGATGGCGGCTCCCGCCAGCGCCCATCGCCAGTGGATGATGCCGTCGTCGACGGTGGTGTCGGGCGACGATGTGTGGGTGACGGTCGATGCTGCGGTGTCGAACGACCTGTTCTATTTCGAGCATCAGCCGCTGCGGCTCGACGCAATGAAGGCATGGGCGCCCGACGGCACCGAAGCGGCGATCGAGAACAAGTCGACGGGGCGTTATCGCAGCACCTTTGACGTCCATTTGACGCAGAAGGGGACGTGGCGGATCGCGTCGGTCGCCGACATGCTGATGGGCAGCTATGATCTGAACGGCAAAACCGAGCGCCTGCCGCGCGGGACGACCGCAGCCAACCTCGCCGAACGCGTGCCCGCGGGCGCCACCAATGTGAAAACCGCCGAGGCAAACAACCGCAACGAGATTTTCGTGACGGTCGGTGAGCCGACAACGACGCTTTTCAAACCGACCGGCAAGGGGATCGAGCTGGTGCCGGTGACCCATCCGAACGACTTGATTGCCGGTGAAGCGGCGACCTTTCAATTCCTGTTCGACGGCAAGCCGACGGCTGGCTTGCCGGTCACGGTGATCCACGGCGGCATCCGCTATCGCGACCAGCTTGGCCAGATGGATCTGACCACCGGTGCCGACGGCAAGGTCGAAGTGACCTGGGCCGAACCCGGCATGTACTGGCTGAACGTCACGACCCCGCAGGTCGAGAGCGAGGAAGGCGAGGGCGCACCGCCGCCGCTGGCGCGCCGCGCCAGCTATGTCACCACGCTCGAGGTGCTGGCGCCCTGAGCGATCGCATCCTGATCCCCCGGGCGCTGACACCCGCGGCCTTTGCCGCGCGCGACCCGGGGGCGGCGATCACGAGCGTCAGCGGCGAAACGATGGGGACGACGTGGTCGCTACAGGCGGTCGCGGCGCCGCCATCGGTCGTCGCGGGGGTGCAGGCGGCGCTCGACCGCGTCGTTGCACAGATGAGCCAGTGGGACGCCGCGTCCGACCTGTCGCGGTTCAACCGCACCGCGCCCGACGTGTGGTGCGATCTGCCCGCCGAATTTGCCCATGTCGTCGATGCCGCGCTGGCGATAGGGCGCGCGAGCGACGGGGCGTTCGACCCGTGCCTGGGCGTGCTGACCGAGCAATGGGGCTTTGGCGCCAACGGCCCGGTCGATCGCGTGCCAGATGCCGCCGATAACGGCAAACGCCGGATCGATTTCGACCCCAATGCCCGCCGCATCCGGCGTAGCGAAAGCGCGATGCTCGATCTGTCGGGGATTGCCAAGGGCTATGGCGTTGATCTCACCGCCGAATGGCTTCTGGCGCAGGGCGTGCGCCATTTCCTGCTCGACGTCGGCGGCGAGCTGCGCGGCGAGGGGATCCGGCCCGACGGCCAGCCGTGGTGGATCGATGTCGAAATGCCGCCCGCCTCGTCGGTGGCGCCGTACCGGATTGCGCTGCACGATCTGTCGGCGGCGACGTCAGGCAATTATCGCCGTGGTTTCACTGCCAATGGCCGTCACTACTCGCACAGTTTCGACCCGCGCACCGGGCGGCCGATCGTCAATATGGTGTCGTCGGTGACGGTATTGCACCGCAGCTGCATGATGGCCGACGGCTGGGCGACGGCGCTGACCGTGCTTGGCCCCGCAGCGGCAATCGCGCTGGCCGATGCGCAGCAGCTCGCCGCCTGCGTGATTGCGGGTGATCGCGAATATATCTCGCGCGGCTGGCGCGCGATGCTGAGCTAGCTGTCGGCCCAGCGGCGCAGCAGATTGTGATAGACCCCGGTCAGGCGCACCACCGTGGCGTCGCCCTGACCCAGCGCCATGGCGGCGCCCTGTACCCCCAGGTCTAGGTCGAAGAGCAGATTGCGCTGGCCCTGGTCGCGTACCATCGACTGGATCCAGAAAAAGCTCGCGACGCGCGTCCCTGCGGTCACCGGTTCGACGCGGTGCACGGTCGTTGCGGGATAGAGCACCATATGCCCCGCGGGCAATTTGATCCCTGGCGCTTCGGAAAAGCCCTCGACGACCAACCCGCCGCCCTCATAGCTATCGGGATCAGCAAGGAAGAGCGTCGCTGACAGATCGCTGCGCATCCGGAACTCGGTGCCGCGGCGCATGCGGATGGCATTGTCGATATGATCGCCGAAATTTTCGCCGCCGCCATAGCGGTTGAAATAGGGCGGATAGATTTTGAGCGGCAGCGCCGCGGCGATAAACAAGGGGCTGCGGCCCAGCGCGTCGAGCACAAGGCGGCCCGCTTCGCTCGCGGCTTCGCCGAACTCAGGCAGCTGTTGGTTGCGTTTCGCGAGCGCCGCCTGCGGTCCCGATGTTTCGTTGCCGTCGATCCAGTCGGCGGCGTCTAGGATGGCGCGCAGCGTTGCAACGCCGTCGGCGCCCAGCACATCGGGAATGATCCGGATCATTGGCTGCTTCTAAGCTGAAAAGGGCGGGAACGACAATCGCCGCGCCCGCCCGGTTCGATCAGAAGTTGTAAAAGAGGCTGAACACCGCCGATCGCGCATCGCCGGGGGTCGCCCAGCCCCCCGAGACGGCGCCGGTGGTCGCGTTCACATTGTTGCGGACGCCAGTGTAATAATCCTCGTTGGTCAGGTTGGTGACGTTGAGCTGCGCGACCAGGCCGTTCTTGAAATCATAGGACACAAAGGCGCGGTGGATCAGATAGTCGTCGACCATGAACTGGGTCCGCTGGAGCAGGTTGCGCTGGTTGGTCGCAAACTTGCCCTGATAGGTCAGGCCGTAACCCACCTGCAGCCCAAACGGGAAGGCATAGGTGGTGAACAGGCTGCCCGAATGCTTCGGCGTCTGGATCAGGCGGTCGCCTGCCTGCGGATCGACGATTGCGGCGCTGTTGCCGCAGCCAGTGGATGCGGGCGAGCGCAGGCAGAAGTCCGAAACGCTCTGGCGCACTTCGCTGTCGAGATAGGTGTAGTTGGCAAAGATCGCCCATTCGGGGGTCACATTGCCGGTCACGCCCAGCGCGACGCCATCGACGCGCGATTGACCGTCGAGCACTTGCAGCGAGTTGGGCAGCGAAGGGTCGTTCGACGGGGTGCGGAAATTGCTGCGTTCGTTACGGAACAGCGCCGCGGTGAGCAGCAGCTGCTTGTCCATCAACTCGGCCTTGGCGCCGATTTCATAGGTGCGCGCCTTTTCCGGCGCGACCGCGCAGGGATCGGCTGCGCCCGGCGTCGCGGGGGTGACGCCGCAGCCGAGGCGCACGGTTGCCGACGACGGCGTCTTGGCGTTGCCATAGGCGGCATAGAGGCTGACATTCTCGATCGGGTGGAACACTGCGCCGACGCGGTACGAGAACAGATTTTCGTCGCTGATCTGCGGCGCGCGCTGCGCCGCGGTCAGGTCGGTCGTCCCCGAGGGAACAAAGGTCAGCGGGATATTGCGGAATTCGGCGCGGTTGCTTTCGTACCGGACACCGGCGTTCAGTTCGAACATGCTGCCGAGTTCAAGCGTATCAAAAGCATAGATGGCGGCGTTGCGGCTATAGCCCTTTGACCGCGCGGTGACGGTGAAGTTGATCGGGCCGGTATAGACGGTGTTCGGGTTCGACAGGCTGATCGGCGGCAGCGGGGTCACCGCCGAGCCATTGGGGTTGCGCAGCAGCGACGCGGTGGTGATTTCATAATCCTCGCGCGAGAAGGAGGCGCCGACAACGAGGGTGTTGCGCGTGCCGCCCGTTTCACCGGTGACGATCGTCAGGTCGCTCTGGTTGTGGAGCAGGTCGTTGACCTGATCACGAACCAGTCCGCGCGGGCCGCTCTGATAATAGGTGCCCGGGACATTCTGGCCCGCCGGACAGGCAATGGCGACGGTCGAATTCGGTCCTGCGCCGATCGGCTGAAGACCGCTGGCCAGGCAGAAAACGCCCTGCGGCGCACTGGTTTGGCTGTACTGGCCGACGCGCTGCCAGCGGGTGAGGTTGCGGATCGAGACATTGTCGCTGAACGCATGGCGGAAGGTCGCGGTCAGGCGGTCGACCTTGGTTTGCTGCTTGTCGAGATTGACGATGCCGAAATAGTCGCTGTCGTCGACCCCGGCTAGCGGGCCGTCGTTGACGGTACTGAGATAATAGGGAACGCCATAGATCGGGGTGTTGTCATCGTCCTGATGAACATAGGCGAGGGTCAGGCTGGTGTCGCTGTCGACGCCGATGGTGATCGATGGCGCGACGCCCCAGCGCTTGAAGTTTTCGATGTCGCGGCCGGGGACGTCGTTTTCGTGATACATCGCGTTGAGGCGCACCGCGATCAGGTCGCTGACCCGCCAGTTGCTGTCGATCGAGCCGCGGTAATAATTATCGGTGCCGACCGCCGCCTGCACCGTCGTCGCGTTGCGGGCAAAGGGGATCTTGCTGACCAGGTTGATCGTGCCGCCGACGCTGCCCGATCCGTTGAACACCGAGTTGGCGCCGTTATAGACCTCGATCTGTTGCAGGTTGAACGGGTCGGTGCGGCTGTATTGGGCGGCGTCGCGGACGCCATCGACGGTCAGGTCGTTGTTGGCCGAATAGCCGCGCAGGTTGATCGAATCGCCATAGCCGCCGCCGCCTTCGCCGGCGCCAAAGGTGATGCCGGGGATCGTCGAGAGCGCATCGCGCAGGGTGAGCAGATTCTGCTGGCGCAGCTGTTCCTGCGACACGACCGTGACCGTCTGCGGCGTGTCAACGATCGGCGCGGTCGATTTGGGCGATTCCACCTCGGTCGCCAGTGTCCCCGAAACGACGATATCGCCGCGGCTACCGGGGGCATCCTGCGCCTCGGTTCCGGTCTCGGTAGCGAAGGCGGGCGCGCTGATCAGGCTGCCGACGCAGGAAAGGGCGAGGAACGAGGCGGATGTCGATGGCTTCACGGTAAACCCCTGGTTTGTGATTGGCTTGGGGCGCCCGCTATTGAGAGTCGATCGCAGTGTCAACGTATATTGCGAACTATTCGCATCTAAGTTGCATTTTGTCGCAGCGCTCGCGCGGCGCCCTCTGCCCGATACCGTTCAGCGTCGCGATTCCAGCCACCAGCTTTGCCGCCAGCCATAGGCGCTGGCCACCACATCGCCCGCGGCGTTGGTCGCGGGCTTGAAAAGAAAACGCTCCTCGATCAGGCGGCACGTCGCGTTGTCGAGCGCGGCATCGCCGCTTGAGCGCGTCACGCGGCACCCGGTAACACGGCCCGTCGGCTGGATCGTAAAGCGAACCTCGACCTCGCCGCCGACGCGCGCGCGGCGGGCGGCGGCGGGATAGTCGCGGTCGCGGATCGTGCCGCTCTGCCACACCGCTTTGCTGCCACCGCCGGTGCCGCTGCCCGAACCCCCCGCGCCGGTGCCGTCGCCGCGCCCGCCGGCGCCCGATCCGGTCCCGGGGCTGGGCGTGGCGCCCGCCGACGCGTCATTGCCCGCGCCGGGCTGTGGTGCGGCGGTAACCGGGGGCACGATCGGCGGCAGTTTGGCTTTGGGAGCGACAACGGGGGCGGCTTTGGCGTGCCGGTTCGCCGCCGAGGCCTTGCCGCTCGCCTTGTCGCTGGCGATCGTTTGCGGTTCGACCGGCTCTGGTGGCGGCGGTGCCGGGATGGCGAGCGCGGCGATCGCCTGGCTGGCCTTGCGGACGACGTCGAGGTCGAGACCGCTGGCCAGGCCAAAGCCGACCGCGACGACGGCAAACAGGGCACCGCCGCCCGACACGACCCGCTGCCGCCTGGAAATCTGCCCGGTATAGGCCATCGTCTGCCCCAACATGCGCGCCATCGCGCACCAATCGGGGTCGATTTACAGGAAATCGTCTAGCGTGGACATGAACCGGTCGAACTGGTCGTGATGCAACCAGTGGCCGGCATTTTCGAATTCGATCACCTTGGCGGTATTGAAATGCGCCAGGCGCCCGTCGCCTTCGGGGTTCGATGCCCAGCTGTTGGCGCCGTAGAGCAGCAGGGTGGGGCAGGTGATCGCCCCCCACAGCGCCGCAATATCGTCCTGCGGCATATCGAAGGCGGGCCAGACGTTGAGGTAATTGTCGAACTTCCAGCTCCAGCTGCCGTCTTCGTTGCGGCTGATGCCGTGGATGGTCAGGTGGCGTGCCTGTGCTTCGGTCAGATAGGCGTTCTCGCCCATCATCCGCGCCAGCGCATCGTCGAGGGTGGCATAGCGGCGCGGGGTACGCCCGGCGGCCTGACGCTTGTCGTCGATCCATTTGCGGAAGCGTTCGGCATAAGGTTTTTGGGCGCGTTCGGCGATGATCTTTGGCGACGGACCAAGCCCTTCGATCGCGACCAGCTTGCGGACATTTTCCGGATAAAGCCCGGTGTAGCGCAGCGCGATATTGCCCCCCATCGAATGGGCAACGATGCTGATCGGCCCCAGATCAAGCTGATGGATCAGCTGCGCCAGGTCATAGACAAAGCCGTCCATCGCGTAATTGCCGTCGGGCGACCAGGCACTGTCGCCGTGTCCGCGCAGGTCGGGGGCGATGATATGATAGCGATCGCGCAGCTTGTCGGCGACCCAGTCCCAGTTGCGGCAATGGTCGCGCCCGCCGTGGACGAGCAGCAGCGGCGGCGCACCGCGATTGCCCCAATCGACATAATGCAGCTTCAGCCGCTGCGAGATGAAAGCGTTCGAGGTGGGGCCGGCACTTGCCATCGGTTCGTCCTTGCTGTCTGTTCCAGTTTCAAAAGGCGACTGATCGCCATCCGTCAACCCCGCATTATGTACAATGGCGGTGGATGCGGGGGGCGCCGATAAGAGAAGCAAGGGAGAGAGGCACGATGACGACATTTCGCGATAATCTGCTCGCGGGCAAAACGGCGTTCGTCGCCGGCGGCACCAGCGGCATCAATCTGGGCATCGCCAAACGCTTTGCTGAGCTCGGCGCCAAGGTCGCGGTTGCGGGGCGTGACCCCGACAAGGCCGCGCGCGCTGCCGCCGACATCGGCGCCGGTGCGGTCGGGCTGTCGGCCGATGTGCGCGACTATGCCGCGATTCGCGGCGCGATGGAGGAGGTCGCCGATCAGCTCGGCCCGATGGACATCGTGATTTCAGGCGCCGCAGGCAATTTCCTCGCGCCAGCGCTCGGTATGTCGGCGAACGCCTTTCGCACCGTCGTCGACATCGACCTCAACGGCACCTTCAACGTGTTCCGCGGCTGTCATGACCTGCTCAATCGCCCCGGCGCATCGCTGATCGCGATCACTGCGGGGCAGGCGGTCAACGCCTCGGCGCTACAGGTCCATGCCTGCGCGGCAAAGGCGGGGATCAACCAGCTGATTCGTGTGCTGGCGCTCGAATGGGGGCCGGAGGTGCGGGTGAACGGGATTTCGCCGGGTCCGATCGCCGATACCGAAGGGATGAAGCGCCTCGCGCCCGATGCCGAGACGCGCCAGTCGCATTTCGACCGCATCGCGATGAAACGCTGGGGCAAGATCGAGGAGGTCGCCGAATCGGCGGTGTTCCTGTGCTCGCCCGCCGCGGGCTATATCACCGGCACGATCCTCGACTGCGACGGCGGCAGCCAGGTCGGCGACGCATCGCGCGGCGATCTGGCGCGCGGTATGGCGTAAGGGTCGGGCCAGCACCTTAGCTCTGAGCTTGTCGAAGGGCGCCTCGCCGGGAAGCGCCCTTCGACAAGCCCGGGGCTACGGTTTGCAATGCCGATTAGCCCCATAGCAAAAACGCCGCCAACCCGGCTGGGTGGCGGCGTTTTTAATGGTGGGCGTGGCAAGGATTGAACTTGCGACCCCTGCGATGTCAACACAGTGCTCTACCACTGAGCTACACGCCCATCCCTTGGGGTGACGGCCCCCTAATATCCCCGGCAACGCTTGGCAAGCCCTTCGCGCCCGATGATGTCGTTATTGTTGGCTCGACCGGTCGGCGCGGCCGAACAGATTATCGACTTCGCGCACCAGATCTTTCAGGTGGAACGGCTTCGACAGCAGTTTTGCCTGCGGCACATTTTCCTCGGCACGCAGCGACACGGCGGCAAAGCCGGTGATGAACATCACCTGCGTCTGCGGCGCGACCTTGGCGGTGTGCTGGGCGAGTTCGATGCCGTCCATTTCGGGCATGACGATGTCCGACAGCAGCAGGTCGAAAGTTCCCGAATCGATATAGGGGACCGCGGCGGTACCGCGATCGACCGCGGTGACGTGATAACCGGCGCTGGTCAGCGCCCGCGCGAGATATTCGCGCATCACATCATCATCCTCGGCCAGAAGAATACGAATCATGCTGAAATCTGTCCCCTGATCCCTCGATACGGCCGGTTCCGGTCGACGATGACCGCTCGCATCCTTAACGCCAAATCCGCCATAGCGTCAGAGATTTAACAAATTGACTTGGCAGTGCTGGATTCATCGCGCTTTTTTTGCCACCCATGATCCATGCGATCCCGCACCATCCCGCCCGCCGCCATCGCTGTCAACCGGCCCGCGGCGATCGGCCCAGTGGTCGTGTCGGTGCCGCATGCGGGAAGGCTCTATCCTCCAGAGATTTTGACGGCGGCCCGGGTTGGACAGGCCGATCTCGAACGACTCGAGGACAGCTGGTGCGATCTGATCGCCGCGGGAGCGGTCGGAGCGGGGGCCACCGTGGTGCATGGTCTGTGGGCGCGGGCCGTCGCCGATTGCAATCGCGGCGAGGGGCAGATGGCGCCGGGCGAGGTCGCGATGCCGCTGCGCGCGCAATTTTCGGTACCGGGGCGCAAGGAACGCGCCGGTCTGGGGGTGGTGCCGACGCGGCTGGCCGATTGCGGGCCGCTCTGGAAAAAGCCGATCGACCAGGCGGCGCTGCAATGGCGGCTCGACTCCTTTCACCGGCCCTATCATGCGGCGCTCGCTGATGCTTTGGCGGCGGCGCGCGACCGGTTCGGTTACGCGATCCTGCTCGATCTCCATTCGATGCCGACGATCCCGATCGGTCAGCCCGGCCATGGTGCGACCATCGTCGTCGGCGATCATTTCGGGGTGACGGCGGGTGGATGGCTGGTCGATCTGGTGCTGGCGGCGGCCGCAGGTCTGGACGAGCCGGTCTCGCGCAATCAACCCTATGCCGGCGGGCACATCATCCGCACGCACGGCAATCCGGGGCAGGCGGTTCATGCGGTGCAGATCGAGATCGATCGCCGCCTCTATCTGGGCGCCGACCGTGTGCCCGATCGTGCCAGAGTGGCATCGATGGCGCGCTGGCTCGCCGGTCTGGTCGGCGCCGCCGGGCAAGCGCGGCCGCTACCCGACGCCATGATTCAGGCCGCCGAATAAAAAACCACCCCGTACCGAAGTACGAGGTGGCCAGGGTCCAGGGAGGACGCGCCCGCGTCAAGAGGACGGGGCACTCACCGCGATGGAAAGGGGGAAAACCATGGCGGCGTAGAACGAATCTAGGATGTTGTGCGCCGACTTACAAGAAGCGACGGTACAGAATCTGCAATATGCAGGAAATTGGTCGGGGAGAGAGGATTCGAACCTCCGGCCCCTGCCTCCCGAAGACAGTGCTCTACCAGGCTGAGCTACTCCCCGACCGATCTGCGCGCCGACCGGGGTCGCCGCGAAGGCAGGGCGGTCCTCTAGACGCGCGTCTCGCGAACTTCAAGCGCCAATCGGCACATTCAACGGGATTGCCGCAGCTACAGCATTTCGGCCCTCCGAAAGCTGAAATGCCCGCTCGCCACAAAAATCAGATGATCGACCAGTTCGATACCCATGACGCGCAGGAAAAGTGCGGTTTCGCGGGTGGTGGCGATGTCGGCGTCGCTCGGCTGCGCGATACCCGACGGGTGGTTATGCGCCATCAGCACCGCAACGACGCCGTGATCGAGCAGCGCGCGCCAGCAGCGCGGGGGAATGATACAACGCCTGGCATCGTCGCCGCCCGCGCGTTCGAGGCGGACGAGCCGGTCGAAGGCGTCGAATCCGGCGAGCAGCAGGCTCTCGCGATCGGCTGCGAAATGGGGGCGGAGCAGGTGGTGGGCGATGTCATCTTCGGCGGCGTACGGCACAAAACCGTCCACGACCGGCGGATCGGGCATCTTGCCGACGGGTTGGAGCAAAGTCATGGCGGATGCCATGCGCGGCCAAGGCACGTTCGCCAATCACCGACTGCCCCGCTTTGGAGGCTTTCCTGCTGTTGCCTGTCCGGGGCGCCTGCTCCGCCCTTGTCGCCATCGCGCGCGCGGCCTAGCACGGAGCGACTGAAGCGGGAGCGAGTCTTGTCCGAATCCATCCATTATGAACTGCAATATCTTGACCTGATGCGCCGCATCTGGGTCGAGGGCGACGAGCGCATCGACCGCACCGGGGTCGGAACGCGGTCGCTGTTCGGCGAAACGATGCGATTCTCGCTGAAAGACGACGCGATTCCGCTGCTGACGACCAAGCGCGTCTATTGGAAGACCGCGCTGCGCGAGCTGCTGTGGTTCCTGACCGGAGATACCAATATCCGGTCGCTCGTGTCGCAGGGCGTGAAAATCTGGACCGACTGGCCGCTCGATAAATATCGCAAGGCGACGGGCGAGGCGATCACGGCCGAGGATTTCGAGGCGCGGATCATCGCCGATGACGCGTTCGCTGCCCAATGGGGCGGCCTTGGTCCGGTCTATGGCCATCAGTGGGTAAACTGGCCGCGCTATGAACCCGCGGGTGAGGGGCTGTTCCGCCGCGCCGAGCAAGGGCACAACCAGATTGCAGCGGTGATCGACGGGCTGCGGAGCAATCCCGGGTCGCGGCGGCATATATTCACCGGCTGGAACGTCGCCGATCTCGATCAGATGGCGCTGCCGCCGTGCCACATGACTTATCAGTTCCATGTCCGCAGTGACGGCGGACTGTCGTGCCTGCTGTTCCAGCGGTCGTGCGACCTCGGGCTCGGTTTTGCCTTCAACGTCTTTGAAGCCGCGCTGCTGACCCGCATGGTCGCCGACCAGTGCGGCCTCCACGCGCACGAACTGGTCTGGACGGGCGGTGACGTTCATCTCTACCTGAACCATGCCGACCTGGTTGAGCAGCAAATGGGGCGGATTCCGGACGGGGCGCCAAAGCTGCGGATTTTGCGGCGTCCGGACAGCATTTTCGGCTATCGGTTCGACGATTTCGCGGTCGAGGCCTACGCCCCGCAGGCGCATATTTCGGCACCGGTCGCGGTCTGATCGCTAGCGTTGCATTCGTATGGCGACCGAAATAATATGTCGCCACGCTGAAATATAACTAGGCGCCGATTCGCGCCGCAATGGGAAGACGATATGCCCGAAACGGATCGACGCCCGGCGAGCAATCTGCCGCCGCTGTCGCTTCATATTCCTGAGCCGCGCTATCGCCCGGGCGACACGCCCGACTTTGGCGATATCGTTGTTCCTGGGGTTGACGCGACGCCGCGACCATCGGAAGCGACCAAGCCCGATGCGATGCGCGACCTGTGCTACGGCCTGGTCCGCGTGCTCGATTTCGACGGGCAGGCAAAGGGCCAGTGGGATCCGAAGCTCAGCCCCGAACGACTCCGCACGATGCTCCGCTACATGATGCTCGTCCGCGCCTTCGACGACCGCATGTTCCGCGCCCAACGCCAGGGCAAAACCAGCTTTTACATGAAATGTACCGGCGAGGAGGCGACGTCGGTTGCCTCGACGATGGCGCTGGACCGCGGCGACATGTGTTTTCCCAGCTATCGCCAACAGGGCATATTGATTGCGCGCGATTATCCGCTGATCCAGATGATGAACCAGATTTATTCAAATCGCGGCGATCATCTGATGGGGCGTCAGCTGCCGATCATGTATTCTGCGCCCGAACATGGCTTCTTCAGCGTCTCGGGCAACCTTGCCACCCAATATCCGCAGGCGGTGGGCTGGGCGATGGCCTCGGCGTCAAAGGGCGACAGCCGTATCGCGACCGTATGGTGCGGCGAAGGCTCGTCAGCGGAGGGCGACTTCCACTCGGCGCTGACCTTTGCGACCGTCTATAACGCGCCGGTGATCTTCAACGTCGTCAACAACCAGTGGGCGATTTCCAGCTTTTCTGGCTTCGCCGGCGGCGAACGCACAACCTTTGCCGCGCGCGCCGTGGGCTATGGCATCGCCGGGCTGCGTATCGACGGCAATGACCCTCTCGCGGTCTATGCCGCGACGCAGTGGGCGGCGGACCGCGCGCGGACCAACAATGGCCCGACGCTGATCGAGCATTTCACCTATCGCAGCGAAGGGCACAGCACGTCGGACGACCCGACCGCGTATCGCCCCGCCGAAGAGCCCACGATCTGGCCGTTCGGCGACCCGATCGCGCGGCTGCGCCAGCATCTCGAAACGCTCGGCGAATGGGACGGCGAACGCCACGAAACGCAGCGGGCCGAACTAGACGGCCTGGTAAAAACGACCCAGAAGCAATCGGAAAAGCTAGGTATTTTAGGTCACGGAATGCATCAGCCGTTCGAAACGATGTTCGACGATGTGTTCGAAGAGCTGCCTTGGCATCTGAAGGAGCAATGCGTGCAGATGCTCGCCGAACAGGAAGCGAAGTTCGGCCCCGGCTGGAAGCCCGAATAATGGCTGACGAGACCAAAACCATGAACATGATCGAAGCGATCAATAGCGCAATGGACGTTATGCTCGAACGCGACAGCAATGTCGTGGTGATGGGCGAAGACGTGGGCTTTTTCGGCGGCGTGTTTCGTGCCACCGCTGGTCTGCAGAAAAAGCACGGCAAAACACGGGTGTTCGACACCCCGATCAACGAATGCGGGATCATCGGCGTTGCGGTCGGCATGGGCGCTTATGGTCTGCGCCCGGTCCCCGAAATCCAGTTCGCCGATTATATCTATCCGGGGCTCGACCAGTTGGTCAGCGAGGCGGCGCGGCTGCGCTATCGTTCGGCGGCCGATTTCATCTGCCCGATGACGGTGCGGACACCGTTTGGCGGCGGTATTTTCGGCGGCCAGACGCACAGCCAGTCGCCCGAAAGCATCATGACGCATATCTGCGGGGTGAAAACGGTGATCCCGTCGAACCCCTATGATGCCAAGGGGCTATTGATCGCGGCGATCGAGGATAATGATCCGGTGGTCTTCCTGGAACCCAAGCGCATCTATAACGGTCCGTTCAGCGGCTACTACGACCGCCCGGTCGAGCCCTGGTCGAAACATGCCGCGAGCGCGGTGCCCGAAGGCCATTACCGCATCGAGCTCGGCAAGGCGGCGACGGTGCGCGAAGGTGAGGCGCTCACCATCCTCGTCTATGGCACGATGGTCCATGTCACCAAGACGATCGTCGAGGAAATGGGGATCGATGCCGAAATCATCGACCTGCGCACCTTGTTGCCGCTCGATATCGACGCGATCGAGACGTCGGTAAAAAAAACCGGGCGCTGTCTGGTGATCCACGAGGCGACGCGCACGTCAGGTTTTGGCGCCGAACTGGCCGCGCTGGTGCAGGAACGCTGCTTTTACCACCTCGAAGCCCCGGTCGAGCGCGTCACCGGCTTCGACACCCCCTATCCGCACAGCCTGGAATGGGCCTATTTCCCCGGCCCGGTGCGCATCGCGACCGCGCTGACCAAGATTTTGAAGGACTGACGCAAATGGCCCGCTATTCATTCCGTTTGCCCGACATCGGCGAAGGCATTGCCGAGGCCGAAATCATCGCCTGGCACGTCAAGATCGGCGAGCGCGTCGAGGAAGACGCGCAGCTTGCCGACATGATGACCGACAAGGCGACGGTCGAGATGGAATCGCCGGTATCGGGGATTGTCGTCGAACTGGCGGGCGAAGTCGGCGATCTGATCGCGATCGGGTCGACGCTGGCGGTGATCGAAACCGATGCGGACGGCGATGTCGATGCGCCGCCGGTCGATACGGCCGTCGAGCAGCAGATAGAAGCGGAAACGCCGGGTGCGGAACCGGTATCCGAGCCGAAGGTGACAGAGTTAACATCGAGCGGCGTGGAACCGAAAACGGCAGCAAAGCCGAGCGAAATGCCGTCCGCACCGGCGGCACCCGCCGTCGGTGCTGTGCATGATGCCAAGATACTGGCATCTCCCGCCGTCCGCGCCCGTGCCAGGGATCTGGGTGTCGATCTGGGCCAGGTGCATAGCGACGGCGATCGCATCCGCCACGCCGATCTCGACGCTTTCCTGCGCTACAGCGGCGGGCAGGGCTATAACAGCCCCGGCGCCAGCCGCGCGCGCGCCGACGAGCCGATCAAGGTGATCGGCATGCGCCGCAAGATCGCGGAGAATATGGCGGCGTCGAAACGGGCGATCCCGCATTTCACCTATGTCGAGGAAATGGACGTCACCGCGCTGGAGGACATGCGCGCCGATTTGAACGCCAATCGCGGCCAGCGGCCGAAGTTGACGATGTTACCTTTCCTGATCGTCGCGATTTGCCGGACGATTCCCCAGTTTCCGATGATCAACGCCCGCTACGACGACGAAGCGGGCGTGGTGACGCGTTACGGCGCGGTGCATCTGGGAATGGCGACGCAGACCGATGCCGGGCTGATGGTGCCGGTGATCCGCGACGCGCAGGACAAGAATGTCTGGCAATTGGCGAGCGAAATCGGGCGTTTGGCCGAGGCCGCGCGAACCGGCAAGGCAAAGGTCGACGAACTGTCGGGCTCGACGCTGACGATCACCTCGCTCGGCCCGCTCGGCGGCATCGCGACGACCCCGGTAATCAACCGGCCCGAAGTTGCGATCATCGGCCCGAACAAGATTGTCGAGCGCCCGGTGTTCGACGGCGATGATATTCGCCGCGCCAAGCTGATGAACCTGTCGATCAGCTGCGACCACCGGGTGGTCGATGGCTGGGATGCGGCGAGCTACGTCCAGGCGCTCAAGAAGCTGGTTGAAACCCCGGTTTTGCTGTTCGCGGACTGACAAGCCTACCCAACAACCGTTCGTGTCGAGCGTAGTCGAGACACGCCGAGGTCGTGCATGCCTTTACGTGTCTCGACTACGCTCGACACGAACGGAATAGTGGGTGAGCTTAAAGCCCCAACCCGGCAAAGCTCGTCTGGTCGAACTTCAGCTTAAAGGTCACATAAGCTCCCGACCGCGAATAGCGCGCATCTTCGAAATCGCGGTCGTGAAACCCGGCGAAATTATAACCGAAGGTGATGTTGGCATTCTTCATCGGCGCCAGCGTCACCGTCGGCCCGCCCGCCCAGCTGACGGTATCGGCATCGGTGCCGACGCGCACCGTGCCCGACGCGCCGACATCGACATGCTCGCCCAGGTTGAAGCGGAAATCGGCGCCGATCAGGTTGGACCACCCTTTGACGTCGTCGTCGGCAAACTTGTCGAAATTGTAGCGGGTGCCCCAGAAAAAGCCGAATTCGCCGCGTTCGTACCACATGCGGCCCGCGTCACGGCGGTTTTCGCGATCACCGAGGGGGGTCCAGTTGACCGACAGGCTGTTGAGCAGGCGGCGGCTGGTCGCGTCGCCGTCGATCGTCAGCGCGCCGCCGCCGATCGGGCCGGGCTGGCCGGCGACGGCATCGCGGACCTTGTCCGACCGGAACTCGCTCTTGTTAAGCCACGAAACGCTGGAGTCGGCGGGGCGGTGCGCCCAGCTCATCTCGAAGTTGATGACCTCGGTCGTCGGCGTGATGCCGTTGCCGCTGGCCTTCGCATAAGTGAACAGAGCGCCAAGCGCGCGGCCTTCGCCGAGCTGGCGGAGGCCGCCGAGCGTCAGCCCGTAACGATTGGCGATTTCGCCATCACGATATTCGGCGCGGCCCGTCAGCGTCCAGCGATCGGCGCGATAGGTCGCACCCGTGCTGATCGCGAGGAAATCCTCGGTTAAAGTGCCATTGTCGCCCAAGAAACCGCCCGAGGCGACCGGCTGGTTAACATTGATAACATCGTCCGCGCGGATGCCGCCGAGGGTGCGATTGCCGTCGACCGACACATCGACCGACCAGCGCTCGCCCAGTTTCAGCGATTGTGACAGGCCATAGGCGGCAAAGCTGCGCGGGCCATATTCGCCGATTTCCTGCTGGTTAGCGGTGGCGAGCAGGCGCCCGCCCGACCAGGGGGTCATGTCGAAGCCCACCCGCGCAGTGCGTGCTTTGATTGTATCGCCGTCGGCAATTTCATAGCTGCCGACCAGATTGACGTCGCGATTGATCGCAAAGCGCGCGCCGACACGGTGGCGGGTCGGGAAATCGATGCTGGCATCCTTGCCGCCCAGCGCAAGTTCGGTCTGCGCGTCGAGTTCGAGGCGTTTTTCGAACAGGCGCTGGGTTGCGCCGAACTGGACGATGTTCGACCGGTTGCGCGTGCCGTCCGAGAGCCGGTCGTCGGCGTGGGTCAGCCCGGCCCGCGCGACGGTGGTGCCATTGTCATATTCGGCAAGAGCCCGCGCGGCGCGGCGGCGCGCGCCGACGTTGAGATAGTCTTCCTGCCACGCGCTGCCGGTCAGCGACAGGGTACGGGTCGCGCGCAGCCGGGCGTCAAAACCGAACTTGCGTGTACCATCCTCGCCGCGGTTGAGCTGCCCGGCGCCGAAACCGCTCTCGCGTTCGCGGACATAGGTGAGGAAATCGGCGTTGCTGCTGTGATGTTCGGCCTCGATCAGCCACGCCTTGGCGGTGCCCGATGCGGCGGCGGGGTTGCCGTTGACCGCCTTGGCATCGCTTACCGCCAGCTCGGCGCGGACTTCGGTGTCGATATTGGGGCGATAACGCCCATCGACCCCGCCCAGGTTGGTCTTGGCGTTGCCGTCCTCATCGTGGATGAAGGTCGCGCCGACGCGCAATTTCTCGTCATTCGACTGATAGCTGACGCGGCCACCGGCGTTGAGCACGCGCTGACCGATGCCGTCGATCTCATATTCGGCGACGATGAACTGCGGATCGAGGTCCGACGAGCGGCTGAGCACCGGGCTGCGGAAGCGGACGGTGCCCGACAGATAGTCGATGTCGTAGTCGACATGGCGCGTCATGCTGACACTGTTAACTATGCGCTCGCTGTGCAGGCGATCGCGCGTTTCGATGACGATGCGTTCGCTGTTCGGTAGAATGTCGCGCGCGCCGAGCTGGTACGGACCGGTGAGGCCGTTGCCCTGGAGCTCGTCACGGCGGAAGCGATAAGGGGTGTCGGCGACGAACGCGGTGGCGGCGAAATTGCGGCCGCGATACTCGGCTTTTCCGCCGTTGAGCGCGCGTTGATAGCGGGCAAGCTGCGGTTCCGAAATCCCCGTCTCGATATCGCCGAACATCGCATAGAATTGCGGGCGTTCGAGGCGCAGATAGAGTTTGCGCACCGACGCCGCATCGTAGCGCGTCTCGTTGCGATCGGCGTAGATGGTGTAATAGGCGCGCGGATCGATCACGCCGCCAAAGCGCGCGTCATCCTTGTCCTTGTCGCTGTCGTAGGCCAACGTCATCAGCCATTTTCCGCGCACCCGGCCCTTGGCATAGAGCGCCAGCCGTGCATCGGCATTGAGATCGTCGAGCGTCTCGGCTGCGGGTTCCATCCGGTCGTCGAGCGTGTTGTAGCCGAGCGTCCCGGCGGCAAAGCCGACGACGGTCCACGGCCGATCGCCAGGATCGAGCCAGGTTTCGATCGTCTGCTTGCGGGTCACCTTGTCGTCGCGGAAGGTGAAATCCATCGCCAGCGTGCCCGATGCGGTGGTCGGTTCGAGTTCGATATAGGCAATGCCGTCGTCGCCATCGATTTTCCATAGCGGCTGGGCGCGTTCGAGCCCGGCGAGCTGGCGTGCCTGCTGGGCATCGGCTTCGACGGCGGGATAATAGGGGGCAGGAACGCTGAAATCGCCGGTCAGCCCCGAACGGATCGGTTTGCCATCGCGATCGGTCAGGCGCACCGCGATCACCGGGCGGGTGACGCCGTCGGCGACCAATACCGACCGTTCGCGGACCAGCGCGGCGCGCATCGGCGTGATCGAATAGTGAACATGGCGTTCCAGCGTCTCAATGACAACGCCGTTAACATCCTTCACCTCAGCGATCAGGCGGTTTTCGCCTTCGCGGATTTCGAGGCCGCGCCACAGGCTGACCGCGACGCTGCCGTCGGCAGACTTGCTGCTCC
This sequence comes from Sphingopyxis sp. L1A2A, assembly GCF_005502465.1. Classification (GTDB taxonomy): domain Bacteria; phylum Pseudomonadota; class Alphaproteobacteria; order Sphingomonadales; family Sphingomonadaceae; genus Sphingopyxis. The sequence continues at coordinate 18,241 of NZ_SCOT01000008.1, read as the reverse complement.
CTTCAAAGGTCAGCGGGTCGGCCGCTTTGCCGTTGACGTGCAGCGTCACTGTCTGGCCGGGCGCGTGCTTGATCGCGGCCCGGATCGCTTTTGAGCGCGGGTTGTGGTCGGTGGCGGGGAACAGCCAGTCGATGCCCGGAGCCTGTCCGGCCAGCCAGTCGCGACCGGCCCCTGCGGCTTCGGGGTCGCTGAGGACCGTTGGCGCCGCAATTAGCGCAGTTTTGGGCGCTGCGCGCGGTGCGCTGGCGATTGCACGGAAATCGGCGCGTTTCAGCGCGCCGCCGCGGCCTTCGACAAAGCGCGAGATCGCGCTGCCGGCGCTCTGCGTCGAACGGGCGCAGTCGATCGCTTCGCGGTCGAGCGGCAGCGTCGACGGATCGATCTGGACGATATGCAGGCCGGGGCGCACGCCTTCAAAATGATAGCGGCCGTCCTCGTCGGTGACGGTGTAGCTGCCGTCTTGCAGCATGACGCGGACACCGGCGATGCCGTCGGCCTTGCGCGGATCAACCGTGCAGCCGCCGTCGGTGATACGGCCGATGATCGTCATCCGGTCGCCCAACTGATCGCGTTTGATCGAAATCGTCGCCTCGGCGATGTTGCTCGCCGAGCCGCGATTGTCGACGGCAGAGGCGCGGTTGAGTGCGTTGCCCGGCTGCGCCGACACGATGACTTCGGCCAGATAGGTAAGCAGCGCCGTGCGCGATGCGGCGATGCTCGGCACCACCACGCTAAATTCGCGGCCGTTGGCGGCGACATTGGCGATCACGCGCACCCCGTCGATCCGCACCGTATCGGCGCGCAGGCGCATGCCCACGGGCAGGACGTCGCTGACAGTCACCGCGCCGGTGTTACGGCGCGCATCGCGGTTGGCGACCTCAATCCGGTACTGGATCACGTCACCCGGCACCGCGACCCGCGTCGAGGTCGTCTTGCGTAGGATCAGCGACAGGCCGGGCTGATCGACCGGAATATCGACGCGCACCGGCGCCGGACTGTTCAGCACGAAGGGATTGCCATAGCTGGCGGCGCTGATTTCAAACGGCAGACCATCATCGGGGCGGCGGAAACCGGCCAGATCGGCGGGGTTCGATGCCGACGGCGCGGTGAACGGCGCGGGAGGCTGGACGATCAGGCGATAGGTTCCCGGCGCGACGAACGGGAAGCGATAGTCGCCCGGCGGAAAATTATACGTCGTCCCGCCCGAATCGGTGACGCTCTGCCCCGTGATGACGCTGGACGGGTAGGCCGAGACGCCGTCGTCGCCAAACACCTGCGCGGGCTGGCCGGTGGCGGTGTCGACAATGGTGACGCGGCTGCCGGGAACGGGAGCGCCATCGCCGCTGTCGAACACGATGCCGAAGGGATCGACGAGGAAATTGATCGTGGCGAGGGCGACCAGGCTGGCGTTCGCCTGATCGGTGACGCGCAGCGACAGCGCGGCGCCGGGATTGACCGACAAACGGCAATCGCCCTGCGCGACCGCCGGTGGAACCCCGATCGTGTTGATAAAGCCGACAAATTCACCGCTGTTGTTGGCGGTTTCGGTCAGGGTGATCTGCTCGCGGTCGCCATTTTCGAGTTCGAGGACCACCGCGAGGGTGTCGCGCCGCTGCGGATCGACATTGGCCGATGCGAGCGTGACCCCAACGACGAGCACTTCGCCGGCGCGGAAATTGTCGGTGCTTTGGAGCGACGCAGGGGCGGTCGAAATGCCCTCATAGACGCCGCTGAGCGGGATTGTGCTGCTGGTGCTGCCTGCACTGGCGCTGCTCGCGCTGCTGCTGCTGGCGCTGCTGAAGCTGCTGGCGATCGGGCCGCTGCCCCGGCTGCACTGGGTCGGCGCCAGCGGGGCCGATTTATTGCCGCCGCCATTGGTCAGTCGGTACGTGGTAATCGTCGGTCGTTCGGGCGGGCGCGGCGCCACGGTGACGTCGACGCGGTTCGACAGCGCCCGACCGGGCTGCCCGTCATGCGTCCACTGCGCCGAAGCCGTGTTCGTAATCACCTGAGCGTGCGCCGGGGATGCCGCAGGCGGCAACGCTGCCGCGACGAGGGCGGTCACAAGGCCGAAATATTTGGTTCCGAGCGCCATAATAGCCCCGAACGGAGCAGCGGGAGGCGGTTTTGGGCCACACCCGCTGCTCCATCGGTATCCCGATCAGTTGACCGTCGCGCGGAAGACGAGCGTGCGCGTGGCGCCCGCCGCGATCGTGGCGATGGTCCCCGACACGTTCGGTGCGGCATAGCTGCCACCCGCCGCGCCATCGGCGTTGCAGGTTACCCCGGTCACCGTGCCGTTCAGCAGGATCGTGCCGGCATTGAACGTCAACTCGCCCGGAACCGGATCGTTGATCACCACCGACGTTGCATCGGCGCTGCCGCTATTGGCGACCGAGATGCAATATTCGACCACCGCACCCGGGATCAGCTTCGGATTCGTCGTATTGTTGAACGGATCCGAGATGACGCGGCTGGTCTTGGAGACCGCCAGCGTCGCCGTCTGCACGGTATAGTCGTCGTTGTCGCTGTGCGACGCATCGCGCGCCGCATCGCCGGTGACACCCGCGATATCGGCAAAGACAGTGTCCTTGCCCGCCGTGTTTGCACCCGTGGTTTCGGTGATCGCCGCACCCTGGCTGGCTGCTGTGCCGCCTTCGCGCGCGGTGGCACGCAACGTGACACCGGCGACCGCGTTGTTGGCGAGCCCGGTCGGGATATCGGCGACGACAAACAGCCGGATCGCGGTATCGACGACAAGTTCGTCGACAAAACCGGTGAGTAGGGTGTCACCCGCATCCCAGCTGCCGACCGTACCGGTCACCGTATTATCGCGGTAAATCCGCACGTTGGTGGCATCGAAGGTGTCGGTCCCGCCGTGCGAAGCGGTGCCGCCGGCGATCTGCGACGCGACCAGCGCGAAGTCGAGCACTTCGTTCGAGCTGTTGGTCAGCTGGAACGTCGTGACGGCGTTCGCCTGGCCCGGCACGACATTGGTCGTCACATTGCCGACTTCTTCGACGAGCAGGTTGATCTTGCGGTCGACGGTGAAATTGTTCGACGCCGACTGCTGTCCCTGTGCAACGCCACCGACCTGATAGTCGACGGTGGCGGTATTCGTGATCGTGGTACCCGCGGTCGTTCCGGCAGCAAGTGCCGGCGTGGCGGCGAGACTTGTGATCGCCGCCAGACCGATGATGCCCACGGTGTTCAGCTTGCTGGTCATAGCTGAGCTCCTTGGCTTTGGTCGATTGCCGTTTCCCCACCGCTGGCAATCATTAAGCGGCTGTATTTATTATGTTATTTTACTACTCCTCGAAACATCAGCTTGCCGCTGCCGCCGACCGGGATCGGCTTTTGAAAGGCCCAGCGGATGTGGGTCACATCGTCCGGCTGCGCCGCGCGGCGGGTGCCGTCGTTCAGCGCTACCGTCAGTTGATCCAATTGCCCCCAGCCGCGGCCGCCATCGATCGAGACGAGCGGCCTTGTGTCGCCGGCATCGGCAAAGCGCACCGCCGCGGGCAGGGGGTTGGTGATGACGAACTTGTCGGCGGGCTGCGCCCCGGCGTTGCGATAATTGAGCACGAAGACGAGCCGGTCGCCGGGAACGACGACCTTGGGTTCTTCGAGCAATATCCGCTGCTTGCCCTGAGCGTCGGTGGTCACGCGCTCGACGAACACGTCATTGGCGAGCGCGACCTGGTTGGCGGCGAGCGCCTGACCCGGCGACAGCGCCGCGAGAAACAGGAAAAGGACGGTGCGCATGGGCATCTCCATCAATCGATCGTGGTTCGGAAGGTGACGGTGCGGGTCTGGCCGCCGGCAACCGTGCCGAGCGCGACGTTGATCCGCGTGCCGTTGTAATCGCCCGCGTCGGCATCGACCGCGTCGGACTGCGCGACGCCGCCCAGCGTGATCGAACCCGTGACATAGCTGGTGTCCGCCGGGATATTATCGGTGATCGCGAGACCGCTGACCGAGCCGCTGCCGGCGACGGTGGCAACGATCGTGTAAGTGATCGTCGCGCCCGGAATGGGATCGGCGGTGCCGAGTGGATTGGTCACCACCGCCGATTTAACGAGGGTGACGGTGGCCGCCGAGACGATGAACGCACCGGCGTCGGCGCCATCGGCACCGGTCGAGCCGACGACGGCATCGCCGCCGCCTTCGCCCTGGCCGGCAAAGCTGGTTCCCGGCGCGCCGGTGCCGGTTACTGCGGCCGCGACGAGGCTGACGATGCCGCGATTGCCATCGACGACGCCGCCCGGCGTCGTCGCGACGACAAACACGGTGACGCTTTCGTCGGGATCGAGCTGCGGATCGTTGGCGCCCGGGGTATAGAGCGTGTCGGTGCCGGGGTCGAACACGCCGTCGCCATTGTCGATATAGATTTGGGTGACGACGGGGTCATAATTGTCGCCGCCCGCGTTGGCGATCGTGCTCAGCACGAAATTTTCGACGCCATTGCCGGTGTTGGTCACCGAAAAGGTCAGCACCTGTCCGGTCGCGCCCGGCGTGGTCGGCACATCGGCGGGATTGCTCGAATCGACGGTGACATCGAGCAGTTCGTCGACGAGCAGATCAACCCGGTTCGAATTGATCGTGGTCGAGCCGCCGCCGGTATCAAAAGTGGCGCTTGCGGTGTTGCTGATGGTCGTCCCGGCCCGCGTCAGCGGCGGGGTGGCGACCTGCGCCTGAACCTGCGTCGGCAGCGTGAACGCCGCCAGCAGGGCGAGAAGTGAACAAGAGGGTAGAAGCTGATGCTTCGCGCCCCCCACAGGCGCTTTCATCATCACTTTGACTCCGAACAGGTTGGTCCTTGGAGCCCTCAATCGATGAAAAAGGGTAATTTCTGGTTAAAAAGCAGTACGAAAGAGCGGTTTTGACCCAGACGGGGACAGAACAGGCCCACGGTTCGCCGCAAACGGGGCGACTGGCGCAAGATGCAAAGCCCGCGTAAGACGAGGGGGTTAACGTGAGGAGAGATGGGGTGGCGGACGATCGGGGGAGCAGAGACGCACGCCCGCGTTCCAATCCGCTGCATCAGATCGAGATCGACGATTTTCGCCGCGATCGGCTGCTCGCGGCGCTGACATTGATCTTTGGCGCCAGCTTTTGCCTGGGGTTGCCCTTTGCTTTGCAGGCGGGTGCCGAATTCTTTCTGCCGCTGACCGCCGCGATCGTGATTGCGATCGCGCTGGTGCCACTGCTCGAATGGCTGGAGCGGCGCGGCGTGCCGTCGGGGCTGGCATCGTTTCTGGCGCTGACGATGTTCGTGATGCTGATCAACGCCGCGCTGGCGATCATCGTCGTGCCGGCGACCGACTGGTTCGCGCGGCTTCCCGATTCGATTCCGCGGATCCAGAGCAATCTGGCGCCGCTGATCGATTTTTACTCGACGCTGCAAGCCTTTGTCGACCGGACGCTGATGTCGGTCGCCAGTGGCAGCGAGGCGACGGCGCAGGCGGTGGCGGCGACCGCGCCGACGTCGGTCGTCGATTATTTCATCACCTCGGCGCCGGCCGCTGCGATCCAGCTGTTCTTTGCGGTGCTGGTCATCTTTTTCTTCCTCGCCGGCTGGACGCGCCTGCGCAAAGGCACGATCCGGCGCCGCGGCAGCTTTGACGGGGCGATGCAGACGGCGCGGGTGATCCAGAATGTCGTCGATGCGACCGCCGACTATCTGGCGACGATCACGATGATCAACGCGATCCTGGGGCTGACCGTCAGCCTGCTCCTGTGGGCGCTGGGGATGCCGTCACCCTTCATGTGGGGCGGGATCGTCAGCATCTGCAATTTCGTGCCCTATCTGGGGCCGATCGTCGCCGCGGCGTTGCTGGGGCTGGGTGGGTTGATGACCTTTGACGCGGTCGGGCTCGCGCTGTTGCCCGCGGTGATCTTTATCGGCGTCCATCTGGTCGAGGCGAATCTGATCACCCCGCTGGTGCTCGGCAAGCGGCTGACGATCAATCCGCTGCTCATATTGGTCTCGCTGAGCTTCTGGGGATGGATATGGGGAACGCCGGGGGCGTTGCTGGCGGTGCCGTTGCTGCTGATCCTGCAGACGGTGCTGGCATCGACCGGAACCCCCGATCTGGCCGGTTTCCTGTTCGAGCATGGTACGCTCACTACCACCGACGAGGTACGCGACCGATTAAATCGCACCCACGAAGAAAGCGACGGTTGACAGGCCGAAGCGCGCCGCATATTGGCGCTGCTCCCAAGCACACGCGGGTGTAGCTCAGTTGGTTAGAGTGCCGGCCTGTCACGCCGGAGGTCGCGGGTTCGAGCCCCGTCACTCGCGCCATTCCTTCCATTTTCGGACGGAATGGCCACCGCAGCTTGGGATTATCCAATATCGGAAATTGGGGACTTGGCGCCGCTCGTTAGCGGCGCCAAGTCCCCAATTCCATCCAGCGCAACAGCGGCTTCAGCGGCAGGATCCACACGATCCCCGCGATCAGGTAAAACACCGCCTGCACCAGCACCGGCCACGCGCCGACCCACGGCGACAGGCTGACGATGATCGCGGTCCAGCCGGCGATGAGCAGCAGGATCAGCAACATGCCCGCCGGCTTGCGCCAGCTCGGCTGGGGATTGCCCTGGGCAGGGTCTTGGCGGTCTGCGCTCACAAACGATCTCCACACAGAATGAATTCTTGTTCGGTCAGGATGGCGTCGAGCGCCATGTCGGTCGATTCGCGCGGGGTGGCGTCGATTTCCTGCACCGACCAGCCGACCCCGATCCGCAGGACCGTGGGATGGGCGGCGAAATAACGGTCATAATGGCCGCCGCCCTGGCCGATCCGGCCGCCTTGGCGGTCGAATCCGACGAGCGGGCAAAAGATGAGGTTGGGGCTCGCTATCGGTGCATCATCCGCGGGCTGCTGCGTGCTCCATGGTCCCCTTGCCAGCGGCTCGCCGGTACGCCAGCCCCGAAAGCCCATCGTGTCGATGCGCGCGGTGTGGTGGGGCAGAGCGAGCGCACCTGCGGCAGCGACGTCGGCGAACATGGGCAATATGTCGGGTTCGTCGCCCCACGCGGCATAAGCGCCGATAACGGCATGCTCGGCCAAAAGCTCGGTGAGCGGCGCGGGCAGCGCGCGAAACGCCGCCAGCTGCGCCATCGGGTCGAGATTGGCGGCGAAATGCTTGCGACGAAAGCGCAGCTTCTCGCGCAAATGCTGCTTTTGCTGGACCAGATCGGCGGACAAGGGAGTCATCGCCTCCTGTGAGGGTTTAGACCCGGGCGCTGGGGTCGGTTGGCGGGACCGCCGAGGTCGTTTGCTGGAAAGTCCTCTGACGCCAGTAACGTCAGGTGGGAACCATGTACGTCGGACCAGGGTCCGGGCAGGGACAGCTCCCTAGGATGATGTATCGCCTCAGGGATTTTCGCAAAAGCTCGTGCCGGGCAGTACCCGCCGCCTCTTATGTAGGGGCGCGGGGGCGCGCGCTCAAGGGATTTGCTCGACTTTCGTCGCCAGCGCCTCGATCCGGTCGGCGATCTGGAGCAGTGCGCGGTCATTGGCCGGCGTCGCGGGCGACGGTGCGGTGGGGGCCAATCGCGCCGCCTCAAGCTCCTTCAGCGCCGCCTGTTCGCGCGCCACCGCGGCGCGCAGTTCGTCGCGCGTCGCGGCCTCGCGGCTTTCGGCGAGCGCCACGGCGGCGCGCAGCGAATCGGACTGCGGTTCTGCCTTGTCGACCTTGCCCCTGGCTTCCTGGACATCGTCGGCGAGCATCAATGCCGCGAACAGCAGCTGGCGAACCTCGGTCCCCCCATTGATTTCGCGCGCTTTTTCATCGACGACGGCGGCGAGCTGGAGCAGCTGCGCCTCTTCGCCGTCGGCGCAGTGGACGTCATAGGGCCGTCCGGCGATCATCAGTTTCACATCAGCCACGATCCGCCTCCGCAATCAGTCGGTCGAGTTCGCCGATCACCGCCGCGACCTCGGCCTTCAGCGCCGATTGGTCGGCTGCGGGGGCGGCAATCGCGGATGGAGGCCGATTTGGCTGGGCGGCCAGCGCCTTTTCGATGCGGCTGAGCGCGCGTTCGATACGGCCGATGGCCAGGCTGGATTCGTCGAGGTCGAGTTCCATGCGCGATGGTTAGCAGTGCGGGAGAGGGGGTGCAATTGCCCTGTCGGTCCAAAATGCGCCGATTTTCCCTTCGCAGCGGTTGACTCCTGACCCCGCCGCCGCAAAGGGCTGTGCGCATCCAGTCGGGACGTAGCGTCCGGCGCCTGCCCAGCCATTTCCGGGGGACCAATGACACTGCCCGAACGTCAGCTCGCCAATGCTATCCGCGCGCTTGCGATGGATGCCGTCCAGGCCGCAAACAGCGGCCATCCGGGGATGCCGATGGGCATGGCCGACGTCGCGACGGTGCTCTATTCGGATTATCTGAAGTTCGATCCGACCGACCCGAAATGGGCCGATCGTGACCGATTCGTGCTGTCGGCGGGGCATGGTTCGATGCTTGCCTATGCGACGCTCCACCTTGCGGGCTATGCGCGGCCGACGCTCGACGACATCCGCAATTTCCGCCAGCTGCACAGCCCGTGCGCGGGCCATCCCGAGAATTTCGAGCTGGAAGGCGTCGAAACGACGACCGGGCCGCTGGGGCAGGGGCTGGCGACCGCGGTCGGCATGGCGATTGCCGAGCGGCATCTGAACGCGCTCTATGGCGACGATCTGGTCGATCACCGTACCTGGGTGATCGCGGGCGACGGCTGCCTGATGGAAGGCATCAACCACGAAGCCATTGGTCTGGCGGGGCATTTGCAGCTCGGCCGCATGACCGTGCTGTGGGACGATAACAAGATCACCATCGACGGGTCGACCGACCTGTCGACGAGCGAGGACATTGCGGCGCGCTATGCGGCGACCGGCTGGCATGTCGAAAGCTGCGACGGGCATGATCCCGCCGACATTCGCCGCGCGCTCGACGCCGCGCTCGCCGATCCGCGCCCGTCGCTGATCGCGTGCCGGACCATCATCGGGTTCGGGGCACCGAACAAGCAGGGGACGTCGGCGACGCATGGCGCCCCGCTCGGTGCCGACGAGATCGCGGCGGCGCGCACGGAGCTTGGCTGGACGGCTGAGCCGTTCGTCATTCCGGCCGATGTGGCCGATGCATGGGCCGGTTTCGGCGCCCGCGGCGCCGCGCTTCATGCCGAATGGAATGATCGGCTTGCAAACAACGGCAAGAAAAAGGAATTTTCGGATCGCTTAAGCGGTAAGGTCGTTCCAGGCAATGCGTTCAAGGCCTATCTCGACGGCCTCGTCGCCGAGCCGCCAAAGGTCGCGACGCGCAAGGCGTCGGAAAACACGCTCGGCGCGCTGACCGCTGATATTGCGGCGCTCGTTGGTGGCAGCGCCGATCTGACCGGTTCAAACAACACCAAAACATCATCGACCAAGCCACTGACCAAAGACGATTATTCTGGTCGCTATATCTATTATGGCATCCGCGAATTCGGCATGGCGGCGGCGATGAACGGCATGGCGTTGCACGGCGGCGTTGTCCCCTATGGCGGCACCTTTCTGGTGTTCGCCGATTATTGCCGCGCCGCGATCCGTCTGTCAGCGTTGCAGCAGCAACGCGTCGTCTATGTGATGACCCACGACAGCATCGGGCTAGGCGAGGATGGTCCGACGCACCAGCCGATCGAGCATCTGCAATCGCTGCGCGCGATGCCGAACCTGCTCGTTCTTCGCCCCGCCGATGCGGTCGAAACCGCTGAATGCTGGGCGCTGGCGCTGGCGCAGGAAAGCCGGCCGTCGCTGCTCGCGCTGACTCGCCAGAACCTCCCGCCGCTGCGTCATGACGTCACGGAAAATCTCTGTCTGAAAGGCGGTTATCGCCTTCGCGCTGCCTCGGCGGCACGCAAGGTGGTGTTGGTCGCCACCGGGTCCGAAGTGTCTTTGGCGATCGACATCGCGGACAAGCTGGAGGCCGCGGGCCACGGTGCCGACGTCGTGTCGATGGTGTCGACCGAGCTGTTCGATGAACAGAGCGCAGCCTATCAGGCCGATATCCTGCCGGGCGATGTCCTGACGGTATCGATCGAGGCCGGCACGACCTTTGGCTGGGAACGCTATACCGGCCGCGACGGTCTGCGCTTCGGCATCGACAGCTTTGGCGCCTCCGCGCCGATCGAAGACCTATTCAAGCATTTCGGCCTGACGGTCGATGCTATCACCCCCCAGATCCTGGCACGGCTCGGCGCATAAGGACCGACGGCCTCTACGCAGAAAGGTTATTTCGACATGGCAGTGAAAGTCGCAATCAACGGTTTTGGACGCATTGGCCGCAATGTGGCGCGCGCCATATTGGAGCGGACCGACCACGACCTCGAGCTGGTGTCGATCAACGACCTGGGCGATGCCAAGGCGAATGCGCGTCTTTTCCGCAATGACTCGGTTCACGGCGCCTTCAACGGCAGCGTCGAGGTCGATGGCAATGACCTGATCGTTAACGACAAGCGCATTCAGGTGACCGCCGAACGTGACCCCGCCGCGTTGCCGCATGCCGCCAACGGCATCGATATCGTGATGGAATGCACCGGCTTTTTCACCAACAAGGCCGGCGGCCAGAAGCATCTTGATGCCGGCGCCAAGCGCGTGCTGATCTCGGCCCCGGCCAAGGAAGTCGACCTGACTGTCGTGTTCGGCGTCAACGACGACAAGATTACTGCCGATCACCTGATCATCTCGAACGCATCGTGCACCACCAACTGCCTCGCGCCTTTCGCCAAGGTGCTGCATGAAGCGATCGGTATCGAGCGCGGCCTGATGACCACAATCCACGCTTACACCAACGACCAGAAGATCCTCGACCAGATCCACGACGATCCGCGGCGCGCGCGCGCCGCTGCGATGTCGATGATCCCGACCTCGACCGGTGCGGCGGTTGCCGTCGGCCTGGTTCTGCCCGAACTCAAGGGCAAGCTCGACGGGTCGTCCATCCGCGTTCCGACCCCCAATGTGTCGGTCGTCGATCTGACCTTCACGCCGCTGCGCGAAACCACTAGGGAAGAAGTCAACGCGGTCCTGAAGGCGGCGGCCGAAGGTCCGCTGAAGGGTGTCCTTGCCTATACCGACGAGCCGCTGGTCTCGATCGACTTCAATCACGATGCCGCCAGCTCGACCATCGACAGCCTGGAAACCGCGGTGATCGACGGCAAGCTGGTGCGCGTGCTCAGCTGGTACGACAATGAATGGGGCTTTTCGAACCGCATGATCGACACCGCGGGCGTGATTGCCAAATTCCTCTGAACCCAAGGAAACCGCCGATGACCGCGTTCAAGACCCTCGACGACATTGGTGACGTCACTGGCAAGCGCGTGCTCGTGCGCGTCGATCTGAACGTCCCGATGAACGATGGCGCGGTCGGCGACCGGACGCGGATCGAGGCGGCGATGCCGACGATCCGCGAGCTGGCAGACAAAGGTGCGATCGTCCTGCTGCTGGCGCATTTCGGGCGCCCCAAGGGCGCGAAGAACCCGACCCAATCGCTCAGCCTGGTGATGGGCGGGGTCGAGGATGTGCTTGGCCATTCGGTGATGTTCATCCCTGAATGTATCGGTGAAGGCGCGAAAGCGGGCATCGCGGTGCTTGCCGCGGGCGATGTTGCGGTGTTGGAAAACACGCGCTTCTATCCGGGCGAGGAAACCAACGATCCGGCCTTTGCCGACGCGCTCGCTGAAATCGGTGACCTTTACGTCAACGACGCCTTTTCGGCGGCGCACCGCGCGCATGGTTCGACCGAGGGTATCGCGCGGCGGCTGCCTGCCTATGCTGGACGCGCGATGGAGGCCGAACTCAAGGCGCTCGACGCGGCGCTCGGTAATCCGGCGCATCCGGTGGCCGCGGTCGTCGGCGGCGCCAAGGTGTCGAGCAAGATCGACGTGCTGCGCCATCTGGTGAGCAAGGTCGATCATCTGATCATCGGCGGCGGCATGGCGAACACCTTCCTCGCGGCACGCGGCGTCGATGTCGGCAAGTCGCTGTGCGAGCATGAGCTGGTCGACACCGCCAACGCGATCTTTGATGCCACCGACGCCGCGGGCTGCACGATCCACCTGCCCTATGACGTCGTGGTGGCAAAGCAGTTCGCGCCCAATCCGCCGACGCGCACCGTCAATGTCCACGAGGTCGCCGCCGACGAGATGATCCTCGATGTCGGCCCGGCGGCGACCGAAGCCTTGGCAGATGTGCTCAAGAATTGCCGCACTTTGGTGTGGAACGGCCCGCTCGGCGCGTTCGAGACGCCGCCGTTCGATACCGCGACCGTCGCCTTGGCCAAAACCGCCGCGGCGCTGACCCGCGAAGGATCGCTGATCTCGGTCGCCGGGGGCGGCGATACCGTCGCCGCGCTCAATCACGCCGGGGTGGCCAAGGACTTCACCTTCGTTTCGACCGCCGGCGGTGCCTTCCTCGAATGGATGGAAGGCAAGCCGCTGCCCGGGGTGGACGCGCTTAAAGCCTGAGTTTTTCCAGCGCATTTGCATCCCGCCCGCGGGGTCGCTATGCGCGCCGCCACATACGTATGCAAACCATCGGAGATCCTATGACGACCGCCAACGCCGCCATGCTGGAGCAGATCAAATCGGGGCAGGGCTTTATCGCCGCGCTCGACCAGAGCGGCGGTTCGACGCCCAAGGCGCTCAAGGGCTATGGCATCGAAGCCGATGCCTTTTCCAATGACGAAGAGATGTTCGGCCTGATCCACGCGATGCGCAGCCGCATCGTCACCGCGCCGTGTTTCAACGGCGAGAAGGTGATCGGCGCGATCCTGTTCGAGCGGACGATGGACGGTGACGCGGATGGCAAGCCGGTCCCGGCGCTGCTCTGGGAACGCGGCGTGGTGCCGTTCCTGAAGGTCGACAAGGGGCTTGAGGACGAAGTTGACGGTGTTCAGTTGATGAAGCCGAACCCCGACCTCGATGCCCTGTGCCAGCGCGCGGTCGCCAAGGGCGTGTTCGGCACCAAGATGCGCAGCGTCGTCAACCTCGCTAACCCGGCGGGGGTCAAGGCGATCGTCGAACAGCAGTTCGCCGAAGCCAAGCGCATCGCGGCGCATGGGCTGGTGCCGATCATCGAACCCGAAGTGAACATCAAGAGCGCCGAGCGCGACGCCGCCGACCGCTTGCTGCTGAACGAAACGCTGGCGGCGCTGAACGCATGGGACGGCGCGCCGGTGATGTTGAAGCTGTCGCTGCCGACCGAGGCGGGGCTGTTCCAGCCGCTGGTCGATCACCCGAAAGTGCTGCGCGTCGTCGCGCTGTCGGGCGGCTTTGCGCGGCCCGAGGCGTGCGCCGAGCTGGCGAAGAACCCGGGCATCATCGCGAGCTTCAGCCGCGCGTTGCTTGAAGACCTCCGCCACCAGATGAGCGACGACGAGTTCGACAAATCGCTCGGGGGCGCGATTCACGAGATTCACGCGGCCTCAGTAGCCTGATGTGATGGGAGAGCGGTGGCAAGCCGTCGACAATTATATCGCCGCCAAACTGCTTGGCGACGATGACGCGCTTGCCGCCACCCTCGCGAACAATGCCGACCAAGGCCTGCCGCCGATCGACGTGTCGGCGGCGCAGGGCAAGATGCTGTTCCTGCTGGCGCAGATCGCGGGGGCGAAACGCATCCTCGAGATCGGAACGCTCGGGGGCTATTCGACGATCTGGCTGGCGCGTGCGTTGCCTGATGATGGCGAAATGGTGACGATGGAGCTCGAAGCGCATCACGCCGACGTTGCGCGGGCGAACCTAGAGCGCGCCGGGGTGGCCGGGCAGGTCGATATTCGCATTGGACTGGCGACCGACAGCCTTGCCGCGATGACCGACGAACCGCCGTTCGACTTCGTTTTCATCGACGCCGATAAACAGAATAACGCGCACTATGTGCACGAGGCGATCCGGCTCGGGCGCCCCGGGACGACGATCGTGGTCGACAATGTCGTCCGCGAAGGCGGGGTGCTGGAGATCGCCAGCGACGATGAGAAGATCATCGGCACCCGCGCGCTGTTCGACATGCTCGCGGCCGAACCGCGGCTCGACGCGACCGCGGTGCAAACGGTCGGCGCGAAGAAATGGGACGGATTTGTGCTGGCGCGGGTCAAATGATGACCGTAGCCCAGAGCCTGTCGAAGGGCGCTTTTCAGTGAGGCGCCCTTCGACAGGCTCAGGGCTACAGTATTTGAATCAGATGCCGCCGTCGAAGCGGAAGCTGAACCGGTAATCTTCCGGCTTCAACACAACATTGGTCATCTTGTCCGGCCGCACCGATTCCAGCGTGATGCTGCCATCGGCGAGCGGGGTCGATTCGCCCAATGTCACCTCGAACGGCTGCTTGTCGCCGTTGCCGCGAATCCATAGCATCTGCACGCGCACCCGGCCCGCCCACACGCAGCGGGCGTTCATGGGGCAGCGGCTGTCCTCCAGCACCGCGACCGGCTGGATGATCGGCCCATCGGCATAGGCCCGTTGGCCAAGCGTGACATTGCTGGCGTCGGGCAGCGGCGTCTGGCCGCGCGTTGTGGTACACGCCGACAAAGCGAGGGCGGCGAACAGGATGGGGGCGGCGAGGCGAGGGCTGTTCTGCATTTGCGGGTTGATGAAGGCGTCGCTATGAACCCGCCATGACCCGCACCCCCTGCCAGCTTTACCTGATCTCGCCGCTCGACGTTGACGGCGATTTTCCCGACCGATTGACCGCGGCGCTCGACGCCGGCCCGGTCGCGGCGTTCCAGTTTCGCGTCAAGGGGGTGGAGCAGCATGAGGCGGTCCGGCTTGCCGAACCCTTGCAGGCGATCTGCGCCGCGCGCGATGTGGCGTTCATCGTCAACGACGATGTCGCGCTGGCGAAGCGGCTGGACGCCGACGGCGTGCATCTCGGGCAGGGCGATGGCGATCCGCGCGAAGCCCGCCGCGAGCTTGGCGCCAATGCCCAGATCGGCGTCACCTGTCACGCCAGCCGTCATATGGCGATGGAAGCGGGCGAGGCGGGGGCCGACTATGTGGCGTTCGGCGCTTTTTATCCCACGACGACCAAGATGGTCGAACATCAGGCCGAACCCGAAATTCTGGAATGGTGGCAGGGCATGTTCGAACTGCCCTGCGTCGCGATTGGCGGGATCACGACCGACAATGCGCGCGTCTTGGTTGACGCGGGGGCCGATTTTCTGGCGGTTTCGGGCGCGGTGTGGGCGCATGCGGACGGCCCGGCAGCGGCCGTCCAGGCATTCAGCGCGCTGTTGAAAGATCAGCCGGCGGGATAGTCACGCCCTGGCGTTTTCGGCGACTCACCCGCCACGCCGGGCCGGGCGTCATCCCGGCGCCACCCGAACAAGCCGGCGCACGGGGCAGCGCGCGGTACGGGGCGCTCGCTGCCCCGGCGAGGCCGAGGTGTCGGTTTGGAAAGATCCACCTGCATCATGCCGCCGATATGGCAGCGGCGGCGGCGCGCATATTGGATCGATGCGTCAAATCGGCCTCGGTTCGTCGTGTTTTGCCTGGCCCAAATTTTGACTTGCCACGGCGGCGGTGTGTCGCAACACAGCGGACGGGGAGAAGTTTATGACCGAAATCACCACCGCGGCCGCGCGCGGCCGCGAACTGACGCTTCGCGCGATCCTGCTCGGCGGCATCCTGACGCTGATGTTCACCGCCGCGAACGTCTATCTGGGGCTGAAGGTCGGGCTGACCTTTGCCACCTCGATCCCCGCCGCAGTGATTTCGATGGCGCTGCTGCGCTATATGGCCGGGTCGACGATCCTCGAGAATAACATCGTCCAGACCATCGCGAGCGCCGCGGGCACATTGGCGGCGATCATCTTCGTGCTGCCGGGGCTGGTGATGGTCGGGTACTGGCAGGGCTTCCCGATGCTGGAGACCACCGCGATCACCATGCTCGGCGGGATATTGGGCGTGCTCTTTTCGGTGCCGCTGCGCCGCGCGCTTGTTGTCGATTCGGACCTGCCTTATCCCGAAGGCCGCGCCGCCGCCGAAGTGTTGCAGGTCGGCGCGGCGAGCGCCGAGGGCGCCGAGGAAAACAAGGCGGGCTTGTCGGCGCTGCTGTGGAATTCGATCATTGCAGCGGCCTTTACGCTGCTGACCCAGATGAAGCTGGTGGGCGCCGAAGTTGCGCGCTGGTTCAGCGTCGGCACCGGCGCGACCGGCATTGCGGGCGGCCTGGGTTTTGCCCTGTTCGGGGTCGGCCATCTGGTCGGCCTGTCGGTCGGCATGGCGCAGCTTGTCGGCCTGATCACCGGCTGGTGGGTGTTGCTGCCGATCCTGACGCAAGGTGGTGTCGGCGATGCCGAGACGCTGGCCAACACCGTGTTCCGCGCCGATGTGCGCTTTTTTGGCGCCGGGGTGATCGCGGTCGCGGCAATCTGGACCCTGGTCAAGATTGCAGGACCCGTCCTTGGCGGCATCCGTTCGGCGATGGCGGCCAGCCGCGCACGGCAAGGCGGCGCCACGATGGCGGTCGAAGAACAGGATATGTCGATCAACTGGGTGTTCGGCGGCTCGCTGGCGCTGATGGCACCGATCGGCTGGCTGCTCTGGTCAGTGCTCGCGGGCGGACCGCTCGCGGGATCGTCGATGATCCTTGTCGCGGGCGCGATCCTGTTCATCATCGTCGTCGGGCTGATGATCGCGTCGGTGACCGGCTATATGGCCGGCCTGATCGGCGCGTCGAACTCGCCGGTGTCTGGGATCGGCATCCTCGCGATCATCGCCTCGTCGCTTTTGCTGCTCGGCCTGCTCGGCCGCGGCGGGGGTGAGGCCGAAATCGACGCGATGGTCGCCTATGCGCTGATCGTCACCGGGCTGGTGTTCGGTATCGCGACAATTTCCAACGACAATTTGCAGGATTTGAAGACCGGCCAGCTGGTTGGCGCGACACCGTGGAAACAGCAGGTTGCGCTGATCATCGGGGTCATCTTCGGTTCGCTGATCGTGCCGCCGGTGCTCAACGTGCTGAACGAAACGGTCGGATTTGTCGGCGTCCCGGGCGCGGGCCCCGAAGCACTCGCGGCGCCGCAGGCGGGGCTGATCTCGTCGCTGGCGCAGGGTGTCCTCGGCGGCGACCTCAACTGGACAATGCTCGGCTATGGTGCGCTGGCCGGGGTCGGTTTCATCATCGTCGATGCGCTGCTCGGGCGCGCGGGCAAGCTGCGCTTGCCGCCGCTGGCGATTGGCATCGGTATCTACCTGCCGATGGCGGTGATCCTGCCGGTGGTGATCGGCGCCGTCGGCGGCTGGTTTTACGACCGCTGGGCGGCGAAACGCCCGAACGCCGGTTTTGCCCACCGCATGGGCGTGCTGACGGCAACCGGGATGATCGTCGGCGAAAGCCTGTTCGGGGTGCTGTACGCCGGGATTGTCGCGGGCAGCGGCAGCGATGCGCCGCTGGCGGTGGTGGGTGAGGGCTATGCGCCGTTTGCGCCGTGGGTCGGGCTTGTCCTGTTCGTTGGGCTCGTCTGGCTCAGCTATCGGCGGACGCGGCAGATGGTCGTCGCAACACCCTGACTTGCCCTTGGCCGCGTCTAAGGCTAAGGGCGCGCACCTGATACCGATGCCCTGCGGGGCGCCGGTTTGCTCTTTCCATCCTTGAACTGTGAGTGTGCGCGATGAAAATCACCGGCGTTGAAATCCGTCCCGGCAATATTATCGAATTTGAAAAGGGGATCTGGAAGGTCACCAAGATTCAGCACACTCAGCCGGGCAAGGGCGGCGCCTATATGCAGGTCGAAGCCAAGAATCTGATCGACGGCCGCAAGCTGAACAACCGGTTCCGCAGTGCCGACACGGTCGAGAAAATCCGCCTCGACACCAAGGATTTTCAGTTCCTTTATGCCGAGGGCGATGACCTGGTGTTCATGGACAAGGATAGTTTCGAGCAGATCAATATCTCGAAAGAGGTCGTCGGCGACGCGCATGAGTTCCTGCAGGACGGCATGGATGTCGTGCTCGAGCTTTGGGAAGAGCGCCCGATCTCGGTCGAACTGCCCGAAACGATCGAAGCGATGATCGTCGAGGCCGACGCGGTGGTGAAGGGCCAGACGGCGTCATCGTCGTACAAGCCCGCGATCCTCGACAATGGCGTGCGCGTGATGGTGCCGCCGCACATCACCAGCGGCACCAAGATCGTCGTCCATGTGTACGACCGCGAATATGTCCGCCGCGCCGACTGAGTAATTCCCCTTCCGCTTGCGGGAGGGGTTAGGGGAGTCTTTT
>NZ_SCOT01000007.1 GCF_005502465.1 Sphingopyxis sp. L1A2A | reverse complement strand
GGCGGAACACCGGGGCGGGCCGATCGGCGCGCGGGGGACGGCGGATGTCCGCACCAGTGTTTGCACCAGGGCGCGGGGGCGAAAACATCTCGCCCGGCTCGGTCGCGGGCAGGTTGCGGATCGGGCGCGGACGGCCGGCGCCATTTTGCGGATCGGGACGCGGGCGACCGCTGTTCCAGTCGGGACGCCCGGGGTTGCCGCTGCCCGGCGGCGGGCGGCCATTGCCGTCGCCCGGCCCGCGTCCCGGACGGGTACCGCGCGGGCCATCATCATTGCCATCGCCGCGGTTCCAGCCGCCCGGTCTGCCCGGACGTCCGTCGCCAGGACGCCCGTCGCCATCGCCGCGGTGCCAGCCGCCGGGGCGGCCCGGCTGGCCGTCACCGCGTCCGCCATGATGTTTCCACCAGGCGCGGCGGCCGCCCCAATAATTCAGGTAGCGATCGCGCAGCGGGTAGCGGTTCCGATAAGTGTCGAACATCCACATGCCGTAGCCGGGGTAATAATAATCGTCGTACCAGCCGCCGCCAAAGCCGATGTTGACGAACCCGCCACCGTAATCCGACGCATCATAGCAGTCATAGCCATAACCGTCGTCATAGGCATAGCCGTCATAATCATAATAGGCGTTGCCATAGCGCGCCGCGCAGTCGCTGCCCGAGGCATAGCTCGCGCCATAAACGTCGCCATAATAGCAGCCGCCGAGCGTGGTCGTCGCGACCGCACCGAGCGCGATGGACAGAGGGCGCCTGAACCTGATGGGCATCGAGCCGTTCCTTAAAAGCCGCGTCCGGATGGAGCGGTTATCTTGAACGCGACGCTGCCCGAGTCGAGTTGAATTTGCGGTGAATGGTGGTCCAAGTGCCCCAAGGCGTTACTTGCATCACTGTCAGTAGTGCGTTACGCAAGACGGTGAAACAGCAGGAACGAGGATGTGACCCGATGAATGCGCCCACCAATATCAAATGGCCCGAGGCTCGTTTCGGCCCCGAGACGCAGCATTGGCTGCCGCGCAACCCCGATCATATGCTCGACCATATTCCGGGTGAGGACGGTCTGCCGGTGATCGGCAACACCCTCGAACAGCTTGGCGATTACCGTAGTTTCACCACCCGGATGGTGGCCACCTATGGCCGCGTTTATCGCAACAACAGCTTTGGCGGGCGCAGCGTCGCGCTGCACGGTCCCGAAGCGAACGAGCTGGTGATGTTCGATCGCGAGAAGATTTTTTCGTCCGAACAGGGCTGGGGACCGGTGCTCAACCTGCTGTTCCCGCGCGGGCTGATGCTGATGGATTTTGAAAAGCATCGCGCCGATCGCAAGGTGCTATCGGTCGCGTTCAAGCCCGAACCGATGCGCCATTATGCCGACTCTTTGAACGAAGGCATCAAGGATCGCGTCGCATCGTGGAGCGGCAAGACGTTCCAATTTTATGCCGCGATCAAGAAACTGACACTCGATCTTGCCGCGACCAGCTTCCTTGGTATTCCCTTTGGCCCCGAGGCGGACAAGGTGAACAAGGCGTTTGTCGACATGGTGCAGGCGTCGATCGGCGTCGTGCGGGTGCCGATGCCGTTCACCGCGATGGGGCGCGGCGCCAAGGGCCGCGCCTACCTGGTCGAATATTTCGGTCGCATGGTGCCCGAACGCCGCGAGGGCACGGGCGAGGATATTTTCAGCCAGATTTGCCGCGCCCGCGATGACAATGGCGACTATCTGAGCGCCGAGGCGATCGTCGATCATATGAATTTCCTGATGATGGCGGCGCACGACACGATCACCAGCTCGATCACCTCGATGGTGTGGATGCTCGCCAAGCATCCCGAATGGCAGGACAAGCTGCGCGAAGAAATGCTCGCGGTGTCGCCCGCGGGCGAAGGCGTCGGTCACAACAGCCTGGGCGAGCTGGAAATGACCGAATGGGCGTTCAAGGAAGCGCTGCGGCTGGTGCCCCCGGTGCCGAGCTTCCCGCGCCGCGCGCTCAAGGACTTCGAATATGGCGGCTATCGCATTCCGGCGGGGACGTCGGTCGGGGTCAGCCCCGCCTTTACCCACATGATGGCGGAACATTGGCCCGAGCCCGAGAAATTCGACCCGATGCGCTTTTCGCCTGAGGTCGCGCGCGAGCGGCACAAATATGCGTGGGTGCCGTTCGGCGGCGGCGCGCATATGTGCCTGGGGCTGCACTTTGCGTATATGCAGGCGAAGATCTTTTTCCATCATGTCATCACGACGCACCGCATCGTCGTGGCCGACGGTTATGAGCCCAAATGGCAGGTGCTGCCGATCCCCCGCCCGAAGGACGGGCTGACGGTCAGTTTCGTCCCCCTGCGCTGATCCAGCCATTTCCCATATTGACCGTTAGCTCCATGTTTCCGGCCTTGTTAGCGTTCACAATTCGGGATACATATGCCCCATTGCTCCGCATCGATAGGGCGGGGACAAGCAGGCAGCGGTAGGCGGGCAGCGACTCCGCACTGCGGGAGGGTGAGCGATGACCGACATGCTGAACGAACTGCTGCAAACCGTCGGCGACGTGCTGGGCGCGCATGGCCCCGCGGTGAACGCGGCGCAAAGCTATACCCCGACCGACTATAGCATCCACTTCTTCCTGCAGATCGCGGTCATCCTGCTAGTCTGTCGCGTCGTCGGCTGGGCCGCGAAAAAATTCCTGGGCCAGCCGCAAGTTGTCGGCGAAATGATCGCCGGCGTGCTGCTCGGGCCGTCGCTGTTCGGGCTGGTCTTTCCCGATCTTCAGGCGGCGCTGTTTCCCAAGGAGACGCGCAACATGCTGTACGTCGGCGCCCAGTTCGGGGTCGGCCTGTACATGTTCCTGGTCGGCACGACGCTGCGGCTCGACCATTTCCAGTCGAAGGCAAAGAGTGCGGTCGCGGTGTCGGCGGCGGGGATCGCCGCACCTTTTCTGTTCGCGGCAATGATCACGCCGTTCCTGCTCGATGTCCCGGGGTTGTTTACCGACGGTTTGGGCCAAGCGAGCGCGACGCTGTTCATGGGCGCGTGCATTGCGCTGACCGCCTTCCCGATGCTGGCGCGGATCATCAACGAGCGCGGGCTGGCCAACACATCGCTGGGCACATTGTCGCTCACCGCCGGCGCCTTTGACGATGCGGTGTCGTGGTGCGTGCTGGCCATTGTGCTGGCGACCTTTGGCGGTGGACCGGCCATTGCCTTGATTGCGATCATCGGCGGCCTTGGTTTTGCGCTATTCATGTATTTCGTCGGGCGCAGGTTGCTGATCCCGCTTGGGCGGGCGGTCGAGGCCAGCGGCGAATTGTCGCATGGCCTGCTCGCTGTGGTGCTGATGCTCTATGCGATGTCTGCATTCTTCATGGACGCGGTTGGAATCCACGCCGTTTTCGGGGGTTTCCTGCTTGGCGCCTGCATGCCGCGCGGACTGCTGACCGAGGAGATCAAACGCAAGATCGAGCCTCTGACGGTCGTTTTCCTGTTACCGATGTTCTTCACCTATTCGGGTCTCAACACCCAGCTCACCACGGTGAACAGCCTGTCGCTGCTGGCGATCGCGCTCGGCATCCTGCTGGTGTCGATCGCGGCAAAGTTTGGCGCCTGCTGGCTTGCGGCGCGACTGGCGGGCGAGGACAACCGGACCGCGCTGGGCATCGGGGCGCTGATGAACGCGCGCGGGCTGATGGAGTTGATCATCATCAACATCGGCCTGCAAAAAGGGATCATCGGGCCGACGCTGTTCGCGATCATGGTGCTGATGGCGATCGTCACCACGGTGATGGCGGGGCCGTTGTTCGAAATCGTCTATGGCCGCAAGGCGCGCGCCGCGGGCGAACTCGGTACGCTGGGCGGCGAAGCATCGCACGACGAGGCGCTGAAAGTCCGGCCAGCCTGACCGGCCCGTCTGACCCGCCATTGTGCTGCGCGGCGCGGCCCTCCAATAGGGGCGCATGAAAAGCGTTCGACCCTATCTGATCTGGCTGGGTATCGCGGTGCTGCTGACCCTCGGCGCGATCCGGGGGATGCAGTGGGTACGCGATCATCCCGAACATATCCCGACCGCGCGCTTCGAGGTCGCGCATCCGCAGGGATGGGCGACGCATCGCAAGCTCGTCGGGCTGGTCGGCGACACCAGCGCCTGTTTCGCCGCGCTCGACCGCGCCGGCGCGCGCTATCTGCGGCGGCCGGTGGTGGGGCAGGGGGTGTGCCGCGCCGACCAGCGGCTGGTGCTGACCGGCAATCGATTCGTCCCGACGATGCGGCCGGCCAATGCGGCGCCGGGCTGCGCGGTGACCGCCGCGATGATGCTGTGGAATCGCGATGTCGTTCAGCCGCTGGCGCAAAAGCATTTTGGGCAAAAGGTCGCCGCGTTCGAGAATCTGGGCAGCTATAATTGCCGCAAGATCGCGGGGCGGCAGGCGCAAAGCGAACATTCGACCGCCAACGCGATCGACATTTCGGCCTTCATCCTCGCCGACGGGACGCGCATCGCGCTGATCGACGACTGGGACGACGCCGATGTCCGCCGCGATTTCCTCCACGCCGTCCGCGACGGATCATGCGACCTGTTCAGCACGACATTGTCGCCCGATTATAATCAGGCGCACGCCGACCATTTCCATTTCGACATGGCGGATCGGACGGCCGGCTGGTCGGTGTGCAGCTAGTCCGTTCGCGGCGCGCTGCCGCCCAAACCCGGCACCAGCATCGGGGTCGTTTCACGATAGGCGACATAATCGGCGCCGAAGGTATCGATCAGATTGCGCTCCTCCAGCCGGATCGCGATCAGCATATAGATCGACAGGCCGACGGCGAGCAGCAGGTGACCCGCGGTCATCGCGGGGGTCGCCCAAAAAGCGAGAAGAAATCCGGCGTAAAGCGGGTGTCGGACCAGCTTGTAGAATAGCGGCTGATGTAGCACCGGTGTCGCGGCGGTGCGGGCACGCCACGCGAACCAGGCCTGTTGCAGCCCGAACAGTTCAAAATGGTTGATCAGGAATGTGCTGACCAGCACGATCGCCCAGCCGAGGCCGAACAGACCCCATAAGATTGCCGCGCCGACCGGATGCTCGACCGTCCACACCGGCGCGGTCATCGGATGCCAGCCCAGGAACAGGATGACGAGCACGAGGTTCGTCATCATCACATAGGTGCTGCGTTCGATCGGTGGCGGGACGTAACGCGTCCACACCGCCTTGAACGCGGGCCGCGCCATCACGCTATGTTGCAGGCCGAACAATGCGATCAGCGCGACATTGACCGGCAGCGCCAGCGTGATCGCCGCCTCTGGCCCGCGATCGATCGTCAAGGGCGCGCCCGGCAGATTGCCGACAAACGCGATAAGGTACAGAAATACCGCAAGGAAAATCGCATAGGCGATTGCCGCGTACAGCAGGTAGAAAATGCGCGTCATGGCAAACCTCCCCCGAGGCGGAAGTCATACCATATTTCGCAGGAAAAAGCGCGCTAGACCGTAAAGCTCTCGCCGCAGCCGCAGGCGCCTTTCGCGTTCGGGTTTTCGAACACGAAACCGGCGGCGAAATCATCCTCGACCCAGTCCATGACGCTGCCGATCAAATACAGCACCGACGCGCCGTCGATATAGAACGCCCCGCCGGGGGTAACGATCTTCTCATCGAACTTCTGCTCATCGGTCACATAATCGACCGAGTAAGCGAGCCCCGAACAGCCGCGGCGCGGGGTCGACAGCTTGACCCCGATCGCGCCCTCGGGCGCAGCCGCCATCAGCGACGCGACGCGCGCTTCGGCGTTGGGGGTCAGCGTCACCGCGGCGGGGCGGGTCTTTAACGTCGTCATTCTACACTCCTTCCCCTCTCCCCTTGCGGGAGAGGGATGTGAAGACTTGGCAGCTTGCTGCCTGGTCGAAGCTGGGTGAGGGGGTGCGGTCGCTTGCGATCGCGCGAGCCTGCGGCTCGCAGACCCCTCATCCAACTACGCCTAGTCACTGCGTGACAAGGCTTCGTATCCTTCTCCCGCAAGGGGAGAAGAAATTACTCACAACATTCCCAGCTCTAACCGCGCTTCGTCGCTCATATTTTGCGGCGACCACGGCGGATCCCAGACCAGATTGACCTCGGCATCGCCGACCCCGGGCACCGCGCCGACGCGCAGTTCGACCTCGGCGGGCATCGATTCCGCCACCGGGCAGTGCGGCGTCGTCAGCGTCATCGTGACGACCGCGTGGCCCTCGTCGATCTCGACATTATAGATCAGGCCAAGGTCATAGATGTTCACCGGAATTTCTGGATCATAAATATCCTTCAGCGCGTTGACGACCGCTTCGTACAGGTCGCCGCCGATGCTGTGCGGGTCGACCGCCGCGGGCTTCGCCGCGAGGAAGCCTTCCAGATAGTCGCGCTTGCGCTCCAGTTTCTCGGGTGCGGTCTCGACATCCTCGACGCGCGCTTTCGGCGGTGCCTCGACGCTCGTGACTTCTTCAACCTTGATCATCCGGTCCTCGCTCATCCGAAAATCCTCTCGACGCGCGACAGGCCATCGATCAGCGCCGCCACATCGTCGTCATTGCTGTAAACGCCAAAACTCGCGCGCGCGGTCGCAGTTACGCCCAGATGCTCCATCAGCGGCTGTGCGCAATGGTGCCCGGCGCGGATCGCGACCCCGCTTTCGTCCAAGATAGTGCCGATGTCGTGCGGATGAACCCCCGCCATCGAAAAGCTGACGATTCCGGCGCTGTTTTCGGGGCCGAACAAAGTGATGCTGTTTCGCCGCGCCAAGGCTTCGCGCAACGTGCCGACCAGTGCAGTTTCATGCGCGTGGATTGCGTCGATGCCGATGGCATCGACATAATCGACCGCCGCCGCCAGCCCGATCGCCTCAATGATCGCGGGGGTGCCCGCCTCGAAGCGGGTGGGAGCGGGGGCGTAGGTCGTCCGCTCAAAGGTCACCCGGTCGATCATCGATCCGCCGCCCTGCCACGGCGGCAGCGCATCGAGCTTGTCGCTCCACAGCACGCCAACGCCGGTGGGGCCGTAGAGCTTGTGGCCCGAGAACACATAATAGTCGCAGCCGAGCGCCGCGACATCGACCGGCAGGCGCGGCACCGCCTGACAGCCGTCGATCAGCAGCTCGGCCCCGACGCGGTGCGCCAGCTCCGCGGCGCGCGCGACGTCGAGCGGGCTGCCGAGGACGTTCGACACATGGGCAAAGGCGACCATATTATGTTCGGGGGTCAGCAGCTTTTCGGCGGCGTCGAGGTCGATACAGCCATCCGCGGTCAGCGGGCAGACATCGACCTGCCAGCCCGCCAGCTGCCAGGGCACGATATTGCTGTGATGCTCCAGCGTCGAGAGCAGCACCCGACCTTTGCGGGGATGCGAGTAAGCGACCAGATTGATCGCCTCGGTCGCGCCGCGCACGAACACGACCTGCTCGTCGCGCGCGCCGACAAACGCCGCAATCCGCCGCCGCGCCGCTTCATAGGCGAGCGTCATGTCGGCCGACCGGGTATAAACGCCGCGATGTACGGTCGCATAGTCGCGGCCCATCGCATTGACGGTGGCGTCGATGACGGCTTGCGGCTTTTGCGCCGTCGCAGCGGTGTCGAGATAGTGCCAGCCGGGGGTGAGGCCAGGAAACTGATCTCTAATCCCGTTCGTGTCGAGCGAAGTCGAGACACCCTGGCGCCGGGCTTCGCGTCCCTCGACTTCGCTCGGGACGAACGGAGGTGAGAGGTTGGTCACACCAGTTCCCCCAGCTTCGCCAGCGCCAGTTCCTGCAACCGCGCCTCATCCTCGGCGCCGTCGAACACCCCGGCGACAAACGCCTGCAGCATCAGCTTCTTCGCTTCACCCGGTGGAATTCCGCGCGATTGCAGGTAATAAAGCGCCATCGGATCGAGTTCGCCGATCGCGCAGCCATGCGCGCATTTCACATCGTCGGCGTAAATCTCCAGCTCGGGCTTGGCGTTGGCGGTCGCGCTGCGATTGAGTAGCATCGCCTTTACATCCTGCGCGCTGTCGGTCTGCTGCGCATCGCGCGCGACCGCGACCTTGCCCAGATAGGTGCCGGTCGCGGTGCCGCCGAGCACCGATCGCACCACCTGCCGCGACGTCGCGCCGGGTTCGGCATGAGTGATCGTGGTGACGATCTCCAAATTCTGTTCACCGCCGCCGATCTGCGCCGCGCCAAGGTGGAAGTCGGCGCCTTCGTGCAGCGTCACCGCCAGTTCGATGCGACCGTAAGCGCCACCGATATTCAACACGTGCAGCGACGCCACCGCGCCCTTGCCAAGCACCAGCTCGACCTGCCGAATCTCGCCCGCATCCTGCACGATCGCGCGCGCAAACTTGCCGCCGGCGGGCACGATGATGCTTTCGGGCGCGGGCAGCGGCCACGCCGCGGTGACCGCGTCGATGTCGCTATAGCGCCATGCTTCGTCACGGCGCGAAGGGAGGGTGGCGATGGTCAAGCCGAGATCTCCCACGCTTCGTCACCCCGGACTTGATCCGGGGTCCACGCGGTCATGGATGCCGGATCAAGTCCGGCATGACGAAAGAAGAAAAGATGTGCGCTCGTCACGCCGCAATCTCCGCATAACCATGCGCTTCCAGCTCGCGTGCCAGTTCGGGTCCGCCCGACTTCACGATGCGGCCCGCCGCCAGCACATGCACAAAATCGGGCTGCACATAATCGAGCAGGCGCTGATAGTGCGTGATCAGCAGCACCGCCTTGTCGGGGCGCCGCATGATGGAATTGATCCCGTCGCCGACGGTGCGCAGCGCGTCGATGTCGAGGCCGCTGTCGGTCTCGTCGAGGATCGCGAGCTTGGGATCGATGATCCCCATCTGCACCATCTCGTTGCGTTTCTTCTCGCCGCCCGAAAAGCCGACGTTCACCGGGCGTTTGAGCATGTCCATGTCCATCCGCAGCAGCGCGGCTTTCTCGCGCGCGACCTTCAGGAACTCGCCGCCCGACAGCGGCTCTTCGCCGCGCGCCCGGCGCTGCGCGTTGAGCGCCTCGCGCAGGAACTGGACGTTCGACACGCCGGGAATTTCGACCGGATATTGGAAGCCCAGGAACAGCCCCGCCGCGGCGCGCTCGTGCGGCTCCATGTCGAGCAAATCCTGTCCGTCGAAATCGACCGATCCCTCGGTGACTTCATAGCCGGGCCGCCCGCCGAGGACATAGGAGAGCGTCGACTTGCCCGCGCCATTTGGCCCCATGATCGCATGGATTTCGCCCGCACTGATGCGCAGCGACAGGCCTTTCAGGATTGGCTTGTCAGCGACGGTGGCGTGCAGGTTTTTAATCGTCAGCATGTCAGACTTTCAGGCAGAATGGGGCCGCGCAGCGCGCGCCAAGGCGCGCACCGGATTTGGGGCAGGTGATGGGAGAAAGCCCGCGAAGGGCGAGGGGCGTGCGGCGCCTATTCGGCGGCGAAGATTTCCGCCAGTTCCGAATTGGCGACTTCTTCGACGCTGATCACGCTGGTGTTCTGCAGATGCTGCAACCGCCGGATCAGCATGTTCACCGCATGATGCGGGACCATGATCACCTCGTCGCGATCGCGTTCCGATTTGCGCTGCTGCCGGATGACCACGCCCTGATGCGTCGGATAAGCGGTCACGGCCTGCACCGGATGCACGACCAGGTCGGCGTCCGACCAGTTGAATTCCATACCGCGTGCCATGGTCCCATCTCCAGATCGAATCGGACAGGGGGCGAGCATATGACAAAGCCGTGACGTCCCATGTCCCCGGATGCGGACTGGCGGAAATTATAGTTAATTCAGCCCGGTTCGCGGCGATGCTGTCCGTCAGCATTCGGCGAGATGTCTCAATTTGGGGCATCGGATCACGTGCATTTGTTGAGTAACAGGCGGCTGTCATCACCCGACCGACCCCTCAAGGCTGATCCCCAGCAGCTTCTGCGCCTCGACCGCAAATTCCATCGGCAGCTGCTGCAGCACTTCCTTGGCAAAGCCGTTGACGATCAGCGCCACCGCTTCCTCCGCATTCAGCCCGCGCTGCAGCGCGTAGAACAGCTGGTCGTCCGAAATCTTCGACGTCGTCGCTTCATGCTCGACGGTCGCGGTCGGGTTGCGGACCTCGATATAGGGCACAGTGTGCGCGCCGCTCAGCGAGCCCAGCAGCAGGCTGTCGCACTGGGTGAAGTTGCGCACCCCCTCGGCATTCGGTGCGACCCGCACAATCCCGCGATAGGTGTTGTTCGACTTGCCCGCGCTGATCCCCTTGCTGACGATGGTCGACCTTGTGCGCTTGCCATTGTGGATCATCTTGGTGCCGGTGTCGGCCTGCTGGTAGTTGTTGGTGACCGCGACCGAATAAAATTCGCCGACGCTGTCGTCGCCGTTCAGCACGCAGCTGGGATATTTCCAGGTGATCGCCGATCCGGTTTCGACCTGCGTCCACGACACTTTGCTGCGCTTGCCCTGACACAGCGCGCGCTTGGTCACGAAATTATAGATGCCGCCCAGCCCCTCGGCATTGCCGGGATACCAGTTCTGGACGGTCGAATATTTGATCTCGGCATCGTCGAGCGTCACCAGTTCGACGACCGCGGCGTGGAGCTGGTTCTCGTCGCGCATCGGTGCGGTGCAGCCTTCGAGGTAGCTGACATAGGCGCCCTTGTCGGCGATGATCAGCGTGCGTTCGAACTGCCCGGTATTTTCGGCATTGATACGGAAATAGGTGCTGAGCTCCATCGGGCAGCGCACCCCCTCGGGAACGTAAACGAACGTCCCGTCCGAAAAGACCGCGCAGTTGAGCGTCGCGAAATAATTGTCGTGCATCGGCACGACCTTGCCGAGCCACTTCTTCACTATGTCGGGATATTCGCGGATCGCTTCCGAAATCGACAGGAAGATGACGCCGGCGCGCTTCAATTCCTCGCGAAAGGTCGTCGCGACGCTGACGCTGTCGAACACGGCGTCGACCGCGACCTTGCGCGCGCCCTCGACCCCGGCGAGCACCTTTTGCTCTTCGATCGGGATGCCGAGCTTTTTATAGACCTCAAGAATCTCGGGATCGACCTCGTCGAGGCTGCCGAGCTTGGGCTTCGGCTTCGGCGCCGCGTAATAGTACGCGTCCTGATAATCGATCGGCGGGACGTTGAGCTTCGCCCAGTCGGGGGTCTCCATCGTCTGCCAGTGGCGGAACGCTTTAAGCCGCCAGTCGAGCATCCATTCGGGCTCGTTCTTCTTGCCCGAAATGAAGCGGACCGTATCCTCGGTCAGCCCCTTGGGCGCGAAGTCGGTCTCGATGGTCGAGGACCAGCCATGTTCATAATCGGCGACTTTCGCCGCGGCATCATGCGCGGCCTGGTCCTTCACGATAGCGTCTTTCACGGGGAGTTCGGTATTGTCGGTCATATCTTTAACTCGTCGCCCCAGCGAAGGCTGGGGCCGCAGGAGGGTTGACGCCGTCGTCGCTGCGTAAACCGCCAGCGGTCCCGGCTTTCGCTGGAACGACGGAAAGCGAAGCCAGGCTGATCTGTGCCAGCGCCCCACGCACCGCGCCGTTCACGACGCCCCAATGCGGCTGCACCTTGCAGCTGCCCTCGAGCGAGCAATCATGCCGCCCCTCGGCGACGCACGCGGTCAACGCGATCGGGCCTTCGACCGCCTCGATAATATCGGCGACGCTGATCGCCGCCGCCGGCCGGGCGAGGCGCACCCCGCCGCCGCTGCCGCGCGAGGCGACGAGCAGCCCGGCGCGCGCCAGGCCGCTCACCAGCTTTTGCGCGGTCGGTCCCGGAATCCCCGTCTGTTCGGCGAGCATTGCGGCGTGCAGCGGCCCAGAGTCGATTTGGGACCCGCATTGGCGGGCGGCGGCACTCATCAGCACCACGGCATAATCGGCAAGGTTGGACAGGCGCATAAAATTGCGAACGATTCTTAACTGGAGTAAATCACTCCACTTATATAGCCACGCGGTCTGCGCGGCGCAAGCAAGCCCGTTTGGGCGCACTGATAGAAAAGCTGCGCCAAAAAAAAGGCACCCATCTGGCCGAGGCCAAATGAGTGCCGAGATGAAGGTCTCAGTCCTCGTCAGAGGATGAGCTCTTCTGGGTCGCAAGGCTGGATTATGCCCGCGCGATGATTCGTGATTGGACAGAAACGCCAAAAGCGCCGTGGTTCGTATTTAGAGGGTTAATGGGGGTTGAGGCAGCATCTTCTCTATGACCGTTCGTCATTGCGAGCGCAGCGAAGCAATCCAGAGTAGCGTAACCGCTCTGGATTGCTTCGCTGCGCTCGCAATGACCAATGGCGGGATGTGGGCGCCTTAGGTTTCCGACACCATCGGGCTGACCTTGCCGGCAAGCTGCTTGCGCCCTTTGGTTGTTGCCTCGGTATAGGTGGTCGGTTTGCCCAACTGCCCCGGCGTCGCCCCGGCAAAGCGTTTGATCTCGCGGATTAAATGCGACTGATCGTAAAAGGCATCACCCAATTGCGCCGAATCGAGCCCTTCGCCGCGCGCCAGCGCCGACGCGGCGCGCACCGCGCGATATTTGCGCGCCAGCATCCGCGGCGACAGCCCGTAATAATGTTTCGTCATCCGCTCGACCGAGCGGATCGACATGCCGGTGGCGTCGACCAGGTCGGACACTTGCGGCGAGGGGGACGCGGTCAGCCATTGGTCGACGGTGCGGATGAACCAAAGCGGAGCGGCCTCGCCGCGCGTCAGCACCTCGCGCGCGAAATTGTTACCGATGACCAGCCGGGCCTCGACGTCGGGGGCGTTTTCCAGCGCCGTCGCCACCTCTTCGATCCATGGTCCGAACAGATCGACCGCATTGATCGCCCGGTCGGTCAGCTTTTCGGCGTCGTCGCCCATCAGCGCCGCCCATCCCGCGGGCAGCATGCCGAACCCGAACAATTGCGCCGGACAATTGCTGATCGCGCGCACCCGTCCGCTCGTCGGGCCGATGATGATCGCGCGCGACACGGTGGTGCGATGGCCATCGGCAAAGACATATTCGCCGTCGGCATTGGTGACAAAGCGGAACTGCGGCCGGTCGGCGCGCTCATATTCGTCGAATTTCGGCATGTTGAGCCGCGCGAAATAAAAGCTCGACACCATGTCCGCCAGATCGGGATCGGGCGGAAAATAGTGCAACTCGAACGGCGCAACGCCGTCCACGCCTTCGTGCGAGGATGATGCTTCTGACATGACGAACCCAGACCGTGGCAGCCTTTCCCCAGGCCACCTTGTTATCTGGAACAAATCATTTGCGTTTCATCCCTGCGCGTCAAGCGTCAAATTTATTCTATTATTAGCTTTTTTGGGCGGCGATCCAGGCATCGACACGCCGTTCGAGGATGTCGAGCGGTACCGGACCCGATTTCAGGACGACGTCGTGAAAGGCGCGATAGTCGAATTTGGCGCCCATCGCCGCCTGCGCCCGGCCGCGCAATTCCATGATCTTGAGCTTCCCGATCAGATAGGCGGTCGCCTGCCCCGGATAGACGATATAGCGTTCGATCGCCTTTTCGATGTCGCCGTCGGGGTTGGGGGTGTTGTCTTTCAGATATTTGATCGCCTGTTCGCGGCTCCAGCGCTTGTCGTGGATGCCGGTGTCGACGACCAGTCGGCACGCCCGCCACAGCTCCATGCCCAGCCGCCCGAAATCGCTGTAGGGATCGGTGTAAAAGCCCATGTCCTTGGCCAGTTCCTCGGTGTAGAGGCCCCAGCCTTCGGTGTAAGCGGTGAAGCCGCCAAAGCGGCGGAAGGGCGGCAGGCCGGTGAGCTCGGTCTGCACCGCGCGCTGGAGGTGATGCCCCGGAACGCCCTCATGATAGGCGAGCGCCTCCAGCTCGGTCTTGGGCATGTCGCGCAGGTCATAGAGGTTCACATAATAGGTGCCGGGCCGCGACCCGTCGGGCGAGGGCGATTGGTAAAAGGCCTTGCCCGCCGATTTCTCGCGGAACGCCTCGACCGCCTTCACCTGCAACGCGGCTTTGGGCAGGGTGTTGAAAAAGGCCGGCAGCCGCGCTTCCATCGCCTTGGTCCGGGTATCGACTTCGGCCAGATAGGCCTCGCGCGTCGTGTGATAATATTGCGGGCTGGTGCGCAGATGCTCGAAAAACTGTTGCAGCGTCCCCTTGAAGCCGACCTTGGCCATGATCGTCTTCATCTCGCCGTGAATGCGCGCGACTTCGGACAGACCCAGGTCGTGGATCTGCGTCGCGGTCATGTCGGTCGTCGTGTAATTGGCGAGCAGCGCCTCATAATAGGCCTTGCCGCCCGGCAGGCGCCACACGCCGTCCTGCGTCGGCGCGCTCGCCTGCTGACGCTTCATCTCGGCCAGCAGGCGGCCATAGGCGGGGCCGGCGCTCTCGGCCCACGCCGCTTTCGCCGCGGTGGTCAGCCGCGCCTTTTCGGCGGCATCGATGTCCAGCTTGCCGACCTTCGCCGCAATGTCTTCGATCACCGCGTTGTTCGGCCCTTGCAGATTGCCGATGTCGGAAATCAGATAGGCATAGACCCATTTGGGCGGCTGGACGCCGTTGGCGGCGCGCGCCACCGATTGGGCGGTCAGCGCGTCGAGCAGGGGGCCCAGCCCGCGAATGCGTTCGACATAGGCCTCGGCCTCGGCGGCGCTCGCGACGCGGTGGATGTTGATCAGAAAGGCGGGGAGCTGGCTTTGCGGGCCATTCATCTGGTCAAAGACATAGCCGCGATCGCGAAACGGGAACAACCGTTCGGCGCGCGCCGCCTGCGCGTTGAACAGCTCGAACGACAAGGCGTCATCGGCAGACATGGCTGCGGGATCGAAACTGCCGCGCATCGCGGCGGCGGTCGCCTGCTGCAATTTGTGGCTCGCGACCGCGGCCTCGTCGCTGACATCGTTCCAGCGGCCATAATCGCCATCGCGAATCCCGCGATACGCCTTGCCCTGCGGGCTCAGCGAGAGCTGCGCCGCGTCGTAATTGTCGAAAAACTGCGCCAGATTCGCACCGGCGGGGGCGACAGGCGCCGGAACCGACGCGGCGGTGGCGGGCGCATCCTGCACCACGGCCGGCGCACAGCCCGCGGCGGCGAGCAGGATAAGGCCGGTGGACAGACGAGCGATAAGGCGAAGCTGCGACACGATTTTCTCCCGGTTTTTCCGATGGTTTTGCGATGATGCTTATTGGGTTGAGGCGGGGCTTGCCATAGCCGCGCAGGACGCGCAATGGCGGGCGATGTCGCTCTTTGCCTCCGCCGCCGATGCCGCCTATGCGCTGGTCCGTCCGATCGTTCATGCCACCGATGGCGAAGCGGCGCATAATCTGACGCTCAGCGCGCTCCAGCCGCTGCCGCGCGCGCGGACGGCGCTGACCAGCCCGGTGCTCGCGACCGAACTCGCCGGATTGCATTTTCCCAATCCGGTCGGCCTGGCGCCCGGTTTCGACAAGGACGCGCGCGTCGCACATGCGATGCCGCATTTCGGCTTCGGCTTTGTCGAGGTCGGCACGCTGACCCCGCTGCCGCAGGAGGGCAACCCGCGCCCGCGGCTGTTCCGGCTGGTCGAGGATGGCGCGGTGATCAACCGCATGGGGTTCAACAATGGCGGGCAGGCGAAGGCGGCCGAGCGGATCGCGTGCCTGCGCCGCCACGGCCTGCCGGTGCCGCTCGGGATCAATATCGGCGCCAACAAGGACAGCGCCGACCGCGTCGCCGATTATGCCAAAGGGACCGCGGCGATGGCGCCGCTCGCCGACTATCTGACCATCAACATCAGCTCGCCAAACACCCCGGGACTGCGCGCCTTGCAGGACAGGGGGGCGCTCGAAGCCTTGCTCGACGGCGTTGCCGCGGCGCAGTCCGTGGGCGCGGCAAAGCCGGTGTTCCTGAAGGTCGCGCCCGACCTGGAACCCGCGGACATCGACGACATTGTCGCGGTGGCGATCGCCAAAGGCCTGGCCGCGGTGATCGTGTCGAACACCACCATCACCCGCCCGCCGCTGGTCTCGCGCCACGCCGCCGAAGCGGGCGGGCTGTCGGGGGCGCCGCTCGCCGATCTGGCGTTGCAGCGGGTCCGCGATTTTCACGTCGCGAGCGGCGGCAAGGTGCCGCTGGTGGCGGCGGGCGGCATCGCCTCGGCTGACCAGGCGTGGGAGCGCATCCGCGCCGGTGCCAGCCTCGTGCAGATCTACTCGGCGATGGTCTATGCCGGGCCGGGCCTCGCGGCGCGCATCGCGCACGGGCTGGAAAAGCTCGCGGTGCGCGATGGGTTCAAGCGCGTGGGTGACGCGGTGGGAAGCGCGCACTGACAGGGTTGCGTTGGTCCGATGCGCGCGCCAAAGTCGCGCCATGTTGAAAAGATTCCTGCCGCTTGCCGCGCTCGTCACCCTGACCCTCCCGTCCTTGGCCTTCGCGCAGGGCGTGACCTCGTCCGCCGATCCGCGCGCGACCGAGGCGGGGCGTCAGATTTTGCATCAGGGCGGCACCGCCGCGGATGCTGCCGTCGCGATGGTGGCGGTGCTGACCTTGGTCGAACCGCAATCGAGCGGCATCGGCGGCGGTGGTTTCATGCTGCATCATGACGCGAAGGACGGCAGCATATCGACGATCGACGGCCGCGAAATGGCGCCTGCCTCGGCCCGGCCCGACCGTTTTCTCGGCGCCGACGGCAAGCCGCGGTCGTTCCGCGACGCCATCCCCGGCGGATTGTCGGTGGGGGTACCCGGCAATATCCGCCTGATGGAAATGGCGCACAAAAAATGGGGCAAGCTCGAATGGCAGGCGCTGTTCCAACCGGCGATTAAGCTCGCCGAGGACGGCTTCGACGTGACCCCGGTGCTCAACAACTGGCTCGTCCAGTTCGAACCGGTGTGGAAAGATTTCCCCGCGGCGCGCGCGATCTATTATGTCGATGGCAAGCCCGCGCCGGTCGGCACCCGCATCCGCAATCCCGCCTATGCGGCGCTGCTGCGCGATGTCGCGGCGCGCGGCCCCGATGCGTTTTACAGCGGCGCCAATGCCAAGGCGATCAGCGACGCGGTCGCCAAGGCGCCGCGCAATGCGGCGCAGCTCACCGTCAAGGACGTGGCCGCCTATCAGTCAAAGGAACGCCCGGCGGTCTGCACCAGCTATCGCATCTACAAAGTGTGCGGCATGGGGCCGCCCTCATCGGGCGCGACCACGGTCTTCGGCATCCTCGGGATGATCGAGGGTTGGGACATGAACGCAATGGGGCAGGAGAGCCCGATGAGCTGGCACCTGCTCGCCGAGGCGATGCAGCTGTCCTACGCCGACCGCGCCGCCTATCTGGGCGATGCCGATTTCGTCGATGTCCCGGTGACGGGTTTGCTCGACAAAAAATATCTGGCCGAGCGCCGCCAGCTGATTTCGCCCTATGGCGCCGCGGGCAAATATGACCCCGGCACCCCGCCGGGCGCCAAGCCGCGCGCCGCCGCGCCGCCGGTGCCCGAACAGGGGACGACGCATTTTGCGGTGGCCGATCAGGCGGGCAATGTCGTGTCGATGACCTCGACCATCGAGAGTATTTTCGGCAGCCACCTCGTCGCCAACGGCTATTTCCTCAACAATGAACTCACCGACTTCGACCTCGCGCCGACCAAGGACGGGGTGCCGACCGCCAACCGCGTCCAGGCGGGCAAGCGGCCGCTGTCGTCGATGTCGCCGACGATCGTTTACGGCCCCGATGGCAAGGTCGTGCTCGCGGTCGGCTCGGCGGGCGGCAAGCGGATCATCATGCATGTGACGAAAGTGCTGGTCGGCGTGCTCGACTGGGGACTCGACGCCAAAACAGCGATGGAACTGCCCAATCTCTATTTCGGTGATAATGGCGTGCTGATCGAAAATACCGCAGCGGGCGAGGCGGTTGCCGCCAAGATGAAACCCTTTGGCTATAATTTCACCCCCACCGATCTCGGCTCAAAGCTCAATGCGGTTGAACGGGTTGAGGGCGGCTGGCGCGGTGCGGCGGATCCACGCGGTCCGGGGACATCATCGGTGGATGGCGCACCGCCGCAGGGCTAAGCTACAACGATAAGAACAGAAAAACAGTCTCCCTGGAGAGAGATAGAATGAAGCTCAACAACCCCCATCTCGACCATTTCCCCAGCCTGGTCGCGATGTTCTTCGACCGCGCCGAACAGGGCGGCGAAGATCCGTTCCTGTGGCGCAAGGCCGACCGCATCTGGCACCCGCTCAGCTGGCGGCAGGTCGCGAACCAGGTGGCGGCGCTCGCGCGCAATCTGCGCGAGCTGGGGCTGAACGACGGCGACCGAGTGGTGCTGGTCAGCGAAAACCGCCCCGAATGGTGCATCGCCGATCTGGCGATCATGGCGGCGGGCTGCATCACCGTGCCGACCTATACGACCAACACCGAACGCGACCACCAGCATATCCTCGACAACAGCGGCGCCAAGGCGGTGATCGTGTCGACCGCCAAGCTGGCGCGCACGCTGATGCCCGCGGTGACGCGCTCGGACGCGCATATCGTCATCACCATGGAAAGCCTGCGCGTCGGGCAACAGGGCGATGTCGCGATCCACGACTGGGCGCCGCTGGTGACCGGCGGCGAGGCCTGGCTGGATGAAACGAGGACGCGCGCCGCCGCGATGACGCGCGAGGACACCGCCTGCCTGATCTACACCAGCGGCACCGGCGGGGCGCCGCGCGGGGTGATGCAGCATCATGGCGCGATCCTGCACAATGCGGCGGGGGCGGCCGAAGTGCTGGTCAATGATTTCGGCATCGGCGACGAAGAGGTGTTCCTGTCGTTCCTGCCGCTCAGCCACGCCTATGAACATTCGGGCGGCCAGTTCCTGCCGATCATGGTCGGCGCGCAAATCTATTACAGCGAAGGACTCGAAAAGCTCGTCTCGAACATCGAGGAAACGCGCCCGACGATCATGGTCGTCGTGCCGCGGCTGTTCGAGGTGATCCGGGCGCGAATGATCAAGTCGGTCGAAAAACAGGGCAAGCTCGCGAACTGGATGCTGAACCAGGCGCTGCGCGTCGGCGAAAAGGATTATGAGCGCCGCATGGGCGTTCTCGATCGCCCGGTCGACCTGATCCTCGACAAATTGTTCCGGCCCAAGATCCAGAAACGCTTCGGCGGCCGGATGAAGGCGCTGGTGTCGGGCGGCGCGCCGCTCAACCCAGAAATCGGGGTATTTTTCCACTCGATCGGGCTGACCTTGTTGCAAGGCTATGGCCAGACCGAGGCGGGGCCGGTGATCAGCTGCAACCGCCCCGCTGCGGGCATCAAGATGGACACCGTCGGCCCGCCGCTGATGAACACCGAAGTCCGCATCGCCGACGATGGCGAGATATTGGTGCGCGGCGAGCTGGTGATGAAGGGCTATTGGCGCAATGACGCCGAAACTGCGCGGGTGCTCGTCGATGGCTGGCTGCACACCGGCGACATCGGCCATATCGACGACAAGGGGCGAATCGTCATCACCGACCGCAAAAAGGACCTGATCGTCAACGACAAGGGCGACAATGTCTCGCCGCAGCGCGTCGAAGGGATGCTGACGCTCCAGCCCGAAATTTTGCAGGCGATGGTCTATGGCGACAAGCGCCCGCACCTCGTCGGCCTGCTGGTTCCCGATCCCGAATGGATGGCCGAATGGGCCGAGGCCGAGGGGCTGCCCAAAGACCTGTGCCGACTACGCGAACATGAAAAATTCCGCGCCGCGCTGCGCGCCGCGGTCGACCGCGTCAACGGTCAGCTGTCGGTGATCGAAAAGGTCCGCAAATTCGACTTTGCCGACGAAGCCTTTTCGATCGAGAATGAACAGATGACGCCGTCGATGAAGATCCGCCGCCATGTGCTGCGCGAGGTTTATGCGGACAAGATTGCGGCGTTGTATAAAGGCTAGAGCCCCTCCCCTTCAGGGGAGGGATTTGGCTTGCAATAGCAGGCGGGGGTGCGACCCGAAGAGCTCGGCGCAAACCGGTCCCCGCCTGCGACTGAACCGCTGGTTCAGCCAGCATCCCCCGCCGGTTTGCGATAGGGGACGAATTCACCAAAAACACAGGTCGGGCCGCGGATGCCGCTCGACCGATCGACCAGATGAAAAAAGTCGCCGCTGCACGTCGACGATCCGAATTGGCGCACGACCATGATGTCGCTGTCGCGGGCGAGGCCGGGGCAGCTGTTTTTCAGGTCGTTGCGATACACCAGATTGCCGCCCGACCGGTACAGCAGGATGTTGTCCGACACGCGGATCGTGTCGTTGCTGCGATAGTTGGGCAGGCAGCGGAGCGGTTGGCCGGGCAGTTTGCCGGCGAGCTGTTTATCGAGCCGCTCGGCCTGTTTCGGGGTCAGTGCCGCGGCGCCGGGTTCGGCGGTGCCGGCGGGCATACAGCTGGCAACCAGCGGCGCGGCTGCGATCAGCAGCGCGGCCCCCATCAGGTTCAGCTTCGCCATGCCATTGCTCCTTGAGGTTGCTGACTATATTGCTGGCACATGAACGCGCGCTGAAGCGGCGGCGTCATGCGGCGTCCTTCAGCGCGCGGATGCGCCCCAGTTCGGCGGCGCTCGGCGCGCGCAAAAACGGGTTGGTCGCGCGCTCTTCGCCGATGCTGGTCGGCACCGTTGCCTCGCCGGCGGCGCGCGCGGCCTCGACCGCGACCAGCCGTGCTGCGAGCGCGTCGTTGCCCGGATCGACCGTCACCGCAAAGCGCGCGTTCGACAGTGTATATTCGTGCGCGCAATAGACGCGCGTCGCATCGTCGAGCGTGCCGAGTTTCTGCATATTGGCGAACATCTGCTCAGGCGTGCCCTCGAACAGGCGGCCGCAGCCCATCGCGAACATCGTGTCGCCGACAAAGATCGCGGCGTCATCGGCGAAATGATAGGCGATATGCCCGGCGGTGTGCGCGGGGACGTCCCACACGCTGGCGACATGGCGGCCCAGGCGCACGCTGTCGCCGCCCGCCACCTGAATATCGAGCGTCGGGATACGGGCAAACTCGGCGGCGGGGCCGGTGATCTTACAGCCGGTCGCTTCTTTGATCGCCGCGTTGCCGCCCGTATGGTCGGGATGCCAGTGGGTGTTCCAGATGTCGGTGATCGTCCAGCCCCGTTTCGCGGCGGCGGCGAGGACGGGGTCGGCGACCGCGGGATCGACGACCATAGTCGCCTCGCTCTCGGGGTCATGGACCAGCCAGACATAATTGTCGCTGAGGACCGGGATCCGGACGATGTCGAGTGCGGCCACGTTGATCTCCTTTCGCTCCAGCCTCTTGCTCCCTTAGACGGAACCCTGCGGCCTCCGCCTTGGTTGCGGCTCCCGATCTGCGCTTACCAGGCGCCGGTGTTGGGCATCGATGCCCAGGGTTCCGCCGGGGGCAAATGGCCATCCTGCAACAGCTCGACCGAAATGCCGTCGGGCGAGCGCACAAACGCCATATGACCGTCGCGCGGCGGGCGGTTGATCGTCACCCCGGCGTCCATCAGCCGCTGGCACGTCGCGTAAATATCATCGACGCGGTACGCGAGATGGCCGAAATTGCGCCCGCCCGAATAGGCCTCGGCGGCGCTGCCGTCGGCGGGCGGCCAATTATAGGTCAGCTCGACCTCGGCCACGCCATCCTGCCCCGGACAGGCAAGAAAGATTAGCGTGAAGCGCCCTTGTTCGCTGTCGAAGCGGCGGGTTTCTTCCAGCCCGATCAGCTGGAAAAAGGCGACGGTCGCGTCGGGATCGGTGACGCGGATCATGGTGTGGAGATATTTGGCCATGCCGCCGTTCTACGCGCGAAGGCTGCGTCCTTCAAATGCTTCGAACAGATTTACGAATTCATCGGGCACCGGCGTCGGGGCGCCCTGCGATTCGGCGACATGGACGCTGACCTCCATCCCGGTGGCGCGCAGATCGTCTTTCCCCGCGCCGTGGAGCTCAAACAGAAAGGTCATCGAACTGCGCCCGACGCGCGAACAGCGCACACAAATATCAACCTCTTCGTCGAGCAGGATCGGCACCTTGTAATCCACCTCGGCGCGCGCGACGTGGAACTCGGGGCTCGTATGGCCGGGCCAGCGGTCATAGACCCCGGCGGCGCGCCAATATTCGGTGATCCCGATGTCGAAATATTCCAGATACCGGCTGTTGAACACCACCGCCTGCGCATCGATTTCGGCATAGCGGACACGCTTGATGACGTGGAAACGAAAGTCGCTGCGGGCCATGATAATCCTTTAGTTTGCCGTCGCGAGCCGCGCGACGGTGTCGATCAACAGCGCGATGTCGGTGTCGCGCGACAGGCGGTGGTCGCCGCCCTTGACCAGCGTGACCTGCACGTCCGCGCTGGCAAGCGCGGCGGACAGACGCAGGCTGATTTCGGGCGGTACATCTCCATCCTGTTCGCCGTGCAGCAATCGCACGGGGCAGGCGAGCGAGATAGGTCCGCCGAGCAATTGGTTCGCCTCACCCGACTGGAAAAAGCCGCGCGTCGTCACATAGGGCTGATCGCTGTACGGCGTTTCCTCGCGCAGCTCGCCTTCGGCCAGGATGATCGCCTTTTCGGCGTCGCTGAAACCCCAGTCGGTAAAATCAGGCGCCGCGGCGATGCCGATCAGCCCCGCGACGCGCCCCGGCCCGTCGCGCTGTATCAGCGCCAGCGCGGTGAGCAGCATCAGCCAGCCGCCCAGCGACGAACCGACGATGATGACCGGACCCGCGGCGCGCGCGTCGATCAGGTCGAGCACATCGCCGCGCCAGTCGAGCAAATCCTGCGCGGCGAACAGCCCGTCCGACAGTCCGCATCCCGCATAGTCGAGCAGTAGGCAGGCATGGCCCTCGGCCGCCGCCCAGTCGAACACGGCAGTCGCCTTGCCGCCCGCCATATCGGACATATAGCCGGGCAGGAAGACAATCGTCGGCCCTGCGCCCGCAACATGGCGATAGGCGAGGCGGGGGCGGCCCGCGCGTTCGAGATAATCGGGAGCGGTATCCACCGCGGTCAGATAACCCAGTCTATTGTGTTCATCTGCATCGCCGCCTGTCCCTTGGCGGCGCGCTGTTCGACCATGATCTTGTTGAGGCGGCGGATCGTGTCGCTGCCGGTGGTGATGCACCAGCCGGGGACGATGGCATGGACCAGCGCGCACAGACCGCCATAGATCATCGTCACCCCGAATTTCGACGCGACCCCGAAATGCTCGATGTAATTTTCATCGACGGCCTTGGGGTGGTCGACGAACAGGCGCTTGAACATGAGGTGGCTCCCTTCCGGCTGCCGCTGCCCTAGCGAGCGATCGATCGGCTCGCAAGGGCGGGGGGCGGTTGGACGCTCAATCGGCAAGGAAGTCGTCGACCGCCTTGGCAAAGGTTTCGGGCTGGTCGAGCATGATGAAGTGGCGGCTGCCAGCCACCATCTGGGCGGCAAATTTCGGCACCCCGACATATTGCGGCTCGAACGCGGCCTTGGCGCGCTCGCCCGTCATCAGGCTGTCGTCCTGTGCGTAGAGCAAAGTTACCGGCGCGGTCACCGCGGCCAGTTCGCCGCGCATGTCGGTGGTCATCACGTCGTGCAACACCTGCGCCGTCACCCGCGCATCGGCGGTTCGCATCCAGCCAAGGATCGCGGTGCGCCCGGCGGGCTGGTTCGACATGCTGCCGACCATGCTGACCGGGCCGGGATCGCTGATCGGCGCTGTCGGTACGGGCTGACCATGTTGGGCGCGCATCATCGCCGCCATTTGCTCGGCTTGCGGCTTCATGCTGTCCGCGGTCGCCGCGGGATTGAACAGGGTGCCGATAAAGGGCAGCGCATCGACGATCATCAGCCGGCCGACCTCGTCCGGCGCGCGCGCCGCGATCATCAATCCGGTCAGCCCGCCCATCGAATGGCCGATGATCGCGGGCGCCGCCCGCCCCTGATCGGTGATGCAATCGTCGATATAATCGGCAACTTCGCGCATCATCGGGTCGAGCACCGGCCCTTCGGCATTGACCCCGGCGGCATCGCCAAAGCCGCGGATCTGGACGCGGTGCAGTCGATATTTGTCCTTTAACCGGTCGGCGGTGGCGTCCCATACCGCGCGCGGGCTCGACAGGCCGGGGATCAAGACGACGTCGGGGCCGTCACCCTCGACCAGCACGGTGATGCGTTTGCCCTCGGCAAGCCCGGTCGGACAGGGCTCGGCCGCGTCGGCGCGGCTCGCGATCAGGCCGACCGTCAGGATGAGGAGGGCGGCGATGGAAATACGGTGTTTCATAGGGCTCAGTCTCTCAGGAATATCTCTTCGATCGGCAGCCCGAACAGGTCGGCGATGCGAAAGGCGAGGGGGAGCGAGGGGTCATATTTGCCCGTCTCGATCGCGTTGACCGACTGGCGCGACACTTCCAGCCGCTCGGCCAGGTCGCCCTGGCTCCAGTCGCGCTCGGCACGCAGGATTTTCAGGCGGTTTCTCACGACCCGCTTATCCGCCGCCGGATTTGCGACAGGCCAAGGCCGATGGCCCAGACCGGAACGACGATCCAGCTTTCGACGTGCGGCACGACTTTAAAGCTCTCGAGGAAACCCCACACGGTCGAAACGATCAGCAGCAGGCCGAGCCCGAACAATGCGTCGCCGACATAACGCATCTTCAGATATTCGTCGGTTTCCTCGATCAGATAGCGATAGAGCGCCCAGACGTAGTAGAGGATCGGCAGC
This sequence comes from Sphingopyxis sp. L1A2A, assembly GCF_005502465.1. GTDB lineage: Bacteria > Pseudomonadota > Alphaproteobacteria > Sphingomonadales > Sphingomonadaceae > Sphingopyxis. The sequence goes on along the minus strand of NZ_SCOT01000007.1, from coordinate 113,197 downwards.
GCCGGCAGCACCGCGATCAGCCACAGCAGCGGCCCGTCCGGTTTCAGCCAGTCGTTGACCGAGATGGCGAAGAACAGCGCGGCGACATAGCCGAACGCCCAGACCAGCCCGCGCCGGTTGTAGCGGCTCAGCGCCGGTGAGTTGCATCCGGCGAGATTCCCCCCGCGCTCGGCCGAACGGATCAGGGGGATCAGCAGGAGCATCGGCGGCAGCATGACGGCCATGCTCCAGAAACCGTTCAGGCCGACGGTGCGCGCGAAAATGCCCGTCCCGAACATGGCGACCATGAATGCGAGACCCCACAGCAACGGGGCGCGATTGCGCGGCATGGCGGCATCATCGGCCATCTCAGACGCTCCGCCGCCGCAGCGCGCACGGCTTGGCATTGATCGTCGCGATCATCAGCGCGGGAATGACCATGATCAGCGTCTGCGCCGATGTTTCGGAGATCAGCTCAAAGATGCTGGCGACGGCGACGAGTAGACTCGCGGCCGCCCATGGCAGAGCGCGAAGAATTTGCGGCATAGGTCAAGCTCCCTTGTTAATCAGTAAAGGGACATTGACACTGGATCCAACTCAAGTCAAGCGACATTGACAGAAAGATTGGGTTGTTTGTCACGGCGGACTGTTGTGACGGCCGGGCGAGCGACCCAGCGCCGCGTCGCCGCGATGCCGCAAGCGCCAGTTGACGACGTGCGCGCTCGCCAGCGCCAACGCGCCGAGCGAGGTGAGCAGGCGGTCGGCCGCCGCGCGATCGGCTACCGCAACCCATCCCTCATGCGCCGCCAAACCGCCTGCCAACAGGGTCAGGCCGACGCCCGCGAAGGCGGCGGGGCTCAACCGGGCGTGGCGGCGCCAACCGTCGGTCATGGCGATCAGCGCCGCGGGCAGCGCGAGCAACAGGATCGCGCCATGCGCCCATTCGGGCGTCGCTATCCAGCGGCTGAGCGCGGGTGCGAGCAGGATCAGCAGCGGCAGGGCGAGGCAATGGGCGAGGCACGTCAGCGACAGGCTGATCCCCAGCAGGTCGGCAAGGCGGGGGCGCGCGGCGGGGAGGCACATGATGGGGAAACTTTCGCGGGAGGGGCTTGTGGGGCGAGATAGTGATACAATGTATCATTGCAAGTCCGATTGTGAATCCGCCCCTTGCCGCTGGGGGTTCATGCTGGCAAAGGAACCCGGCAATTTTGCCCAGAAAGGCTATAGTTTCGATGTCCCAGATGATCCGTGTCACCCTTCCCGATGGCTCTGCCCGGGACGTCGTGCGCGGGACTACCCCGGCACAGATCGCCGCCGACATCGGACCCGGCCTGGCCAAGGCGGCGCTTGCCGCGAAAATCGACGGCGAGCTGCGCGACATCATGCGCCCGCTGGAGGAAGACACCAATCTGGCGCTGGTGACGAGCCGCGACGAGGCCGACGCGCTCGAACTGGTGCGCCACGACTATGCCCATATCCTGGCCGAAGCGGTGCAAAACCTGTTTCCGGGGACGCAGATCACCTTTGGTCCCTCGACCGGCGACGGCTTTTATTATGACTTCGCCCCCACCGCCGACCATGGCCCGTTCCGCGACGAGGAACTGCCGCTGATCGAGGAAGAGATGCGGCGGCTGATCGCGGCCGACCTGCCGCTCACGCGCGAAGTGTGGGAGCGCGACAAGCTGATCGCCAAATGGCAGGCCGACGGCGAGACGTTCAAGGCCGAGTGGGCCGCCGAACTCCCCGCGAACGAGGAACTCACCGTCTACCGCTCCGGAGACGGCTGGATGGACATGTGCCGCGGCCCGCACCTCGCCTCGACCGGCAAGCTCGACCCCGCGGCGTTCAAGCTGACGCGCGTGTCGGGCGCCTATTGGCGCGGCGACCAGAAGAACGCGCAATTGAGCCGCATCTACGGCACCGGCTGGCTCAACAAGAAACAGCTCGCCGAACATCTGGTGCGGCTCGAGGAGGCCGCGAAACGCGACCACCGCAAGCTCGGGCAGGAAATGGACCTGTTCCACCTCCAGGCCGAGGCGCATGGTTCGGTGTTCTGGCACCCGAAGGGCTATATGATCTGGCGCGAGCTCGAGGCCTATATGCGCCGCGCCATCGACGGTGCGGGCTACCGCGAGGTCAAGACCCCGCAGGTGATGGACGCGCGCCAGTGGGAACAATCGGGCCATTGGGGCAAGTATCGCGAAAATATGTTCGTGATCCCCGACGAGGTGCCCAACGTCGAGGATGAAGGCCCGATCGTTTCGGACGATGCCGAGTGGATGGCATTGAAGCCGATGAACTGCCCGGCGCATGTGCTGATTTTCCGCCAGGGGATGAAGTCGTACCGCGACCTGCCGCTGCGTCTCTATGAAAATGGCTGCTGCCACCGCAACGAACCGCATGGCGCGCTGCACGGGCTGATGCGGGTGCGCCAATTTACCCAGGACGATGCGCATATTTTCTGCCGCGAGGACCAGATCGTCAGCGAAGTGCAGGATTTCTGCGCGCTCGCCGACCGCATCTACAAGGAATTCGGCTTCACCTATTCGATCAAGCTCGCGCTCCGCCCCGAAAAGCGGTTCGGGACCGAAGCGATGTGGGACATGGCGGAGACCGAGCTGCGCGCCGCGGTGGCCGCCGCCGGACTGAACACCCCGGACTATGGCTGGGAAGAACTGCCGGGCGAGGGCGCTTTTTATGCGCCCAAGCTCGAATGGCATCTGACCGATGCGATCGGGCGGACCTGGCAGGTCGGGACGATCCAGTCCGACCGCGTCCTCCCCGACCGCCTCGACGCATCGTACATCGCCGAGGATGGCGAGCGCCACCGCCCGGTGATGCTGCACCGCGCGATCTTTGGCAGCTACGAACGCTTCATAGGCATTTTGATCGAGCATTTCGCGGGCAAGCTGCCGGTGTGGCTCGCGCCGGTGCAGGCGGTGGTCGCGACGATCGTGTCCGACGCCGATGACTATGCGAAGGACGTCACGGCGCAGCTGGCGGCGGCGGGGGTGCGCGTCGAAACCGACCTGCGCAACGAAAAGATCAACTACAAGGTCCGCGAACACAGCCTCGCCAAGGTTCCGCACCTGCTCGTCGTCGGCAAGCGCGAGGCCGACGAAGGCACGGTCGCGATCCGCACCCTTGGGCAGGAAGGCCAGCGCATCTTGCCGCTCGCCGAGGCGATCGCGCTGCTTCAGGGTGAAGCGACGCCCCCCGACCTGCGCCGTTGATCGCCGCGCCCGAACGTCGCCCGCGCCGGTGGCTGCGCTGGCTGTTGCTGCTGGCGCTGCTCGGCGCGGCGCTTCTTGCCAAGGGCTATTGGAACGCGACGCGCGATCCGGTGGTCCGCACCACGACGGTCGCGGTCGCCGACTGGCCGGCGGGGCAGCCGCCGCTGAAGCTGCTGTTGCTGTCGGACATCCATGTCGCCGGCCCCGACATGCCGCCCGAACGGCTCGCCAGGATCGTCGCGCAGCTCAACCGGCTGCGCCCCGACCTTGTGCTGATCGCGGGCGATCTCGTCAGCGAAAAGCGCAGCGCGACGCATATCTACACCGCCGCCGAAGTCGTCGCGCCGCTCGGCAAGCTGCGCGCGCCGCTGGGCGTGGTCGTGGCGCCGGGCAATCACGATCATTGGTTCAAACCCGACGCGCTGCGCGGCGAACTGGAACGGCGCGGGCTCCGCGTTCTACAGAATGAGGCGGTGCAGCTTGGCCCGCTGATCGTCGGCGGGGTCGATGACGATTATTCGGGGCACGACGATGTTCCGGCAACGCTGGCGGCCATGGACCGGCTCGGCCCCGGCGTGCCGCTGATCCTGTCACACAGCCCCGATATCGTCCCCGACGTGCAGCGCACCGTCGCCGCGATCTTCGCCGGCCACACCCATTGCGGCCAGATCCGCTTCCCCTTCGTCGGCGCGCTGACCTATGTCTCGCGCTATGGCGACCGCTTCGCGTGCGGAGACATGACCGATGGCGGTCAGCGTGTGTTCGTCGGCGCGGGGTTGGGGACCAGCCTGCTGGCCCTGCGCTACAACACCCCGCCCGACGCGTGGCTGGTGACGCTGGGACCACAGGCACCGGCCAAATGACCGACCTGCAAAGCCTGGTCGGCATCGCGCCGCTGACGCTCGCGGGGGCCGCGGCCATGACTTTTGGCGCGGCTTATGTGCGCGGGCTCACCGGGTTCGGCATGGCGATCATCCTCGTGCCCTTGCTCGGCCTGATCATCACCCCCGGCGAGGCGGTGGTGCTGGGCATCCTGCTACAGCTGCTGATCGGGCCGGTTGGGCTGAAGGTCATCCTCGCCGATGCCGACCGGTCGACCGCGGTGCCGATCGCGCTGATCGCGATGGCGACAACCCCGATCGGTATGGTCGCGCTCGACGCGACGACCCCCGACGCGGCGCGGCTGCTGATCACCCTGATCGCGGTCGGCGCCTTTGTCGCGGTGCTGCTGCCCAAACAGCCCGAGGGGCACCGGCCCGGCCGCGCCGCGATCGGCGGCACCGGGATCGCGTCGGGCATCCTGACCGGCTTTGCCGCGATGCCCGGGCCGCCGGTCGTCCCCTTTTATCTGCGCCGCTCGCTGCCGCCCAGCGTGGCGCGCGCGTCGATGATGCTGATCTTTTTCGCGACCGCGATCGCCGGCACCCTCGCCGCGCTATGGGTAGGGATCGCGACGTGGCGGCTGCTCATCCTCGCCCTATTGCTCTTCGCGCCGATGTGGGTCGGCAACCGGATCGGCGGTCGCCACTTCGGCCGCGTCGCGCCGCATGTGTGGCAGGCGATGGTCGCGGTCGTGCTGGGGCTGGCCGCGGTGTCGGCAGTGGTGCGAATCCTCACCTAACCCGTCCGTGTCGAGCGAAGTCGAGACACCCATCGGCGGCGCCCGACCTCGCGGTGTCTCGACTTCGCTCGACACGAACGGACTTGAGGGTGGCTACAGACTCCGCAGCGCCTGCGCCGGTTTGGCCGACAACAGAGGCCAGCTGCCCGCGATGCCGATCAGGAACGACAGGCCAGCGCCGCCGACCAAGGTCGCACCGACGATCAGCGGATCGGGGGCAAAGGTGAAATCGAACAGGCTGACCACGACATAGCGCGCCGCGATCAGGACCAGCCCGAGCGCCAGCACCGCCAGCACGGCGGCCAATACCGCATATTCCATCGCCTGCGCGCCCAAAATCTGGCCGCGCGACGCGCCGAGCAGCTTCAGGATCACGCTGTCATACACCCGCCGCTCGCGGCTGGCGGCGATCGCGCCGATCAGCACCGCGATGCCGGCGAGGATCGCGATGCTCGCCGCCGCCGCGATCGCCTGGCTCATCTGGGTCAGCAAAGTCGTGACCTGCGACACCACATCGCGCACCGCGATCAGCGATGCGGAGGGAAAGGCGCGCGGGATGCTGCGCGCCAGCACCGTCTCGGCGGCCGGGTCGACCGCGACGGTCGCAACCATATTGTGCGGCGCGGCGTCGAAGGTGCCGGGCGAAAAGACGAGCACATAATTCAGCCCGAAATTGTCCCATTGCACGGTGCGGAAGGATGCGACCTTTGCCTGCACCTCGACCCCCAGCACATTGACGCTCAGCGTATCGCCGATCTTGAGGCCCAGCGAGGTTGCGACCTCCTGCTCGACGCTGACCAGCGGCGGTCCCTTGTAATCGGCCGCCCACCAACGGCCGCCGACCAGCTCGCTGCCGCTCGGCGGCACCGCGCTGTACGTCAGCCCGCGGTCGCCGCGCAGCACCCACGCGCCCTCGGGCAATTCGGCGAGCTCGTCGACGCGCTGGCCGCGAAATTCGGTGACGCTGCCGCGCAGCGCCGGGATCATGTTGATCTGAGCATCGGGTGCCGCGCCGGTCACCATCGACCGGAACTGCCCGGCGCCGTCGCGCGGCACATCGAGCACGAAAAAGCTCGGCGCGCGCTGGGGTACGGTGCGCGAAATCTCGTTGGTGATGCTGGTCTGGATCGCCGCCAGGGTGACGAACAGCGTCAGCCCCAGCCCGAGCGCCACGACCAGCGCGCCGGTCGATGCCCCAGGCCGGTGCAGATTGGCGAGCGCGAGTCGTAGCAGCGGACGGCGCGGGCGGGGCAGGCGGCTCGCGGTGCGGCGCACCAGCCAGCCGAGCCCGACGAGAATCAGCAGCAGGCCGATCGCCGCCCCGATAAAGCCCAGCGCGAACAGCGGCTCGCGCGCGGTGCCGACCGCCAGTGCGACGATGGCGCTTAATGCAACGGCAACCGCGATCAGCGCGGACCGGTCGATCCGCCCCCCCTTGTCGACGGTGGCGCGATATAATCCTGCCGCAGGGATATGTTTCGTCGCCGCGAGCGGCGGTAGCGCAAAGGCAATGGCGATGAGCAGACCATAAGCGGCGCTGACGCCAAGCGGCAGCGGATAAAGCGCAAAGCCCGGCCGCACCGGCAATACGTCACCGGCAATCGCGCCGATCGCGACCGGCGCCAGCGCGCCGACGATCAACCCGGCGAGGATCGAAACCGCAGCGACCGCCAATATTTGCAAACCATAGATGCGCAAAACGGTCGCACTGTCGGCGCCGAGCACCTTAAGCGTCGCAAGGCCGGGGCGCTTGCCCGCGAGGTAACTGGCGACGCCATTGCCGACGCCGATCCCGGCGATCACCAGCGCGGCAAGACCGACGAGCGACAGAAATTGCCCCATGCGTTCGATGAAGCGCCGCGTCCCCGGCGCGCCGTTGCTGCTGTCGGTGATGTCCCAGCCGGCTTCGGGGAATTCGGCGGTCAGCGCCTTGCCGACCGCTTCCGGATTGGCGCTGGCGGGCAGGCGGACGCGATATTTGCTTTCGTACAGGCTGCCCGGCTGGATCAGTTGCGTGGCGGGCAGATCGGGCAGCCCGATGATCGCAACGGGGCCAAGCGTGAAACCTTCGCCCAGCCGGTCGGGTTCTTCGGTGATGATACCGTCGATCCGGAACGTCGTTTCGCCGAATTTGACCCCGCCGCCGACTTTCAGGTCGAGCCGCGAGGCAAGATCCTTGCCGATCCAGATGCTGCCCGCGGGCGGCGGGCCACGGCGCACGCCGCTGTCGAGCCGCATCGTGCCATAGAGCGGATAGGTGCCATCGACGGCCTTCAACTCGGACAGCAAGGCATCGCCGCCCGGCGCATTGGCCATCGCGCGCATCCGCACGGTGGCCGACGGCGTGCCGACGCGGCGGAACCCGGCCATTTCTTCGGCCGTCGCCTGCCGCTGCGGGATGCCGAATTCGATGTCGCCGCCCAAGATCGTCTGCCCGCGCACCTCGAGCTCCGACGTGATGCCGCTGGTCAGGCTGCCGATCGCGGCGAGCGTCGCGACGCCCAGGAACAGGCAGACGGCGAGCAGGCGCAGGCCGCGGATGCGCGTCGCCAGATCACGGCGCGCGATCCGCCACAGGGAAGCTAGGGGGAGCATCAGAGCAAAACCTCCGACATCCGTTCGTGTCGAGCGAAGTCGAGACACCCATCGGAGTAGAGCAAGGTCGAGGGGCATCTCGACTTCGCTCGATGCGAACGGAACGGGAGGGAGTTCACGCCGCCCGTTCCTCAATCCGCCCGTCATGCATCACAACCACCCGGTCGCAATGCTCGGCCAGTTCGGGATCGTGGGTGATGATGAGCAACGTCGCGCCCAGCGCCGCGCGGCGCGCAAAGATCAGGTCGATGATCGCATGGCCGGTCGCAGTGTCGAGGTTACCGGTCGGCTCGTCGGCAAAGATGATCGCGGGTTCGCTCGCCATCGCGCGCGCAATCGCGACGCGTTGCTGTTCGCCGCCCGACAGCTGCGCCGGATAATGGGTCAGGCGGTGGCCGAGCCCGACGGCTTCGAGTTCGGCGGCGGCGCGCCCGAACGGGTCGGCGATCCCCGCCAGTTCCAGCGGCACCGCGACATTTTCCAGCGCGGTCATCGTCGGCAGCAGGTGAAAGGCCTGGAGCACGATGCCGATGCGCCCGCGGCGCGCGCGCGCCAGTTCGTCCTCGTCCATCTTCGTGAAATCGAGCCCCGCGACGCGGATGCTGCCGCCATTGGCGCGCTCCAGCCCCGCGAGCACCGCCATTAGCGAGCTTTTGCCCGACCCCGACGGCCCCAGCAGCGCGACCGACGCACCCGCGGGAACCTCCAGATCGACGCCGCGCAAAATTTCGACGGGGGCCTTGTCGCTGCCGAGTGTCAGCGTCACATTATGAGCGGCGATCGCCATCTCGGGCGCCAGGACCGGTTGGGGTCGAGTGTCGGGCAAGGAGAGAAACCTTTGGAAAAACGAACGGCCGGATGGCGCTCTTACGCTTTATATGGTTGCGCCATCGCGCTTTGCCAACCGCTCGCCGCATGCGGATCGGCGGAAGCCCCGGCGGCTTCGACCAACGACAAGGTTGCCGCCAAAGCTGCGCCCGCGATTCCCGCTGACGCACCGCTGGTCATCGCTTTCGGTGACAGTCTGTATGCTGGGTACCAGCTGGGGCCGAAAGAGGGCTTGGCGCCGCAATTACAGGCCGCACTGGCTGCGGACAGCGTGATCGCGCGGGTGCAGAACGCCGGGGTGTCGGGCGATACGACCGCGGCGGGGCGCCAGCGGCTGACCTATGTCCTCGACAATGCAAAAGCCAAACCCGCGCTGGTGATCCTGGGGCTGGGCGGTAACGACATGCTGCGCGGCATCGGCCCCGACCAGACGCGCGCCAATCTCGACGCCATGCTGGCCGAGCTGAAAAAGCGCGAGATTCCGGTACTGCTGACCGGCATGATGGCGGCGCCGAACCTGGGCAGCGATTATGCGAAGAAATTCAACCCGATCTATTCGGAGCTAGCCGCCAAATATGATGTGAGTTTCTACCCGTTCATTCTCGACAATGTCGTGACCGACAAGGCGCTGATGCTCGGCGACAATATGCATCCCAATGCGAAAGGGGTGGCGGTGGTCGCCGAGGGGCTGGCGCCGCTGGTCGAACAGGCGTTGCCGGACGCGGGGTAGCGCAATCCTCCCTGTGGCGAAGCCATGGGGAGGGGGACCGCTCATCGCAGATGAGTCGTGGAGGGGCGGCGGCGTTGGCGCCATGGCCCCTCCGTCAGCGCTTCGCGCTGCCACCTCCCCATGGCTACGCCACAGGGAGGATTGAGAAGGTCAACTCCCCCGCGGCCCAAATAATATGATCGCCGCGCCGCCCAGGCACACCGCGGCGCCGATCAGATCCCAGCGGTCGGGCTTGGCGCCCTCGACCGCCCACAGCCACAGCAGCGCCGCGGCAATATAGACCCCGCCATAAGCGGCATAGGTGCGCCCGGCATGATCGGCATCGACTAGCGTGAGCAAATAAGCGAACAGCGCCAGCGACGCCATGCCGGGGGCGAGCCACCACACCGACTTGTCCAGCCGCAGCCACGCCCAAAAGGCGAAGCAGCCCGCGATTTCAGCCAGCGCGGCGGCGATATAGGCAAGAGCGGTCATGCGCCGATCGTGGCGCCGCGCCGCCCGAAAGGGAAGGGCGTTATCCCGCCGCTTGCTCGAACTTCGGTTCGCGGTCGGCCAGCGCGGCATCGACCAGCTCGTCCAGATGCCGGTTCCGCTCTGCCGACATCATTCCGGCGCATTGGTTGACGACGCGGATGGTCTTGCCGTCTTCGCCCACCGGTTCGATCGCAAGCGGGCACCACCAGCCGCTGCCGTTCTGGCTGTCGTCGAGAACCTGCCACTCCAGCGTTTGTTCGTAGTTCACCTTGACCTGCGGCTTCAGCGACGACGATCCGGGAAGAACGCCGCGATCGAAATCGGCCGACAGCAAAATGCGCCGCGCGTCCTCGGCGGGCATCGCATAGGTTTTTTCTGCCACGCCGCCCGCCGAACAGCTCCCGAGTACTGCGCCCGCAATCAGACCGAAAACAAGATTTTTCATCGCCCACCCTCCGTTGGCGACCACCCTAGGTCAGAGCGGTAAAAATCGACTGAACAAGGGGATAGCGGCAGCTGGCGGTCAAAAGAAAAGGGGCGACCCGCGGGCCGCCCCTTCCTGATCTGGCTTGCTGTTCCGAAGGATCAGAACGCGAAGCCGACGCCCGCGACGAAGGTGTCGAAGTCGCCGAAGTTCTCGATGAACTGGTGACGATATTCGGCCTTGGCATACAGGTTCTGGCCCAGCTTGTGCTGGTAACCGGCACCGACATACGGGTCCTTGACGTCGCTGAAGGTGTAGCCGCCGGTGACATAGGCCTTGCCAGCCGCGCCAACCTTGGCGCCGACACGGCCGCCGGCCGAGAACTGAACGTCCGCACCGTCGACGAGCACCTTGTCGCCCGCGACTTCGGCGCCGACAAATGCCGCGCTGCCCAGGTCGAAGTCATAACCGGCAGCGAGGCCTGCCGTCGCTTCGTCGATGCCGTTGCCGGTGATCAGGCCGCCGCGCACTTCGACGCGGCCTTCGCCGCCTTCGGCCGCCATGGCGGGGGTTGCAACGATGGCCGTCAGGAGAGCGGCTGCAACTGCGAATTTCTTCATTTATCGTTCCTTCTACATTTGTGCGGCCACGCCCTTTGGGTCGTGGTCCACGCCGTAAATGGCGTTCGCAGCTGTCGCTTCAATGAACGGAAGTGTCTTTATGTGACAATTTTCTTACCTGTGTTATTTTTACCACACAGTATAGAATAGCTATGCAGCCGCGGCGTGCGGAATCTGGCGCTTTCCTGCGGATGTGAGGTGAGGCGAATGCGATCCTGCGGGACCGGATCGGGCGTCGTTTAGCCCAGTGCTGCCTGTTTTTCGTCCGCAATGCGGTCGAGTTCGGCGCGGCTTGGCTTGGTCGCGGCGCTTTTCAGCTGCCCGCACGCCGCCATGATGTCGCGCCCGCGCGGGGTGCGCACCGGCGCCGAAATCCCGGCCTTGAAAATCAGGTTGCTGAACGCGCGCACCCGCTCGGGCGACGAACATTCATACATCGCGCCGGGCCAGGGGTTGAACGGGATCAGATTGACCTTGGCGTGCAGGCCATATTGCTTGATCAGCCGCACCAGCTCGCGCGCGTCGTCGTCGCTGTCGTTTTTGTCCTTCAGCATCACATATTCAAAGGTGATCCGCCGCGAATTGCCCGCGCCCGGATAGTCGGCGCACGCCTTCAGCAATTCGTCGATGCCATATTTGCGGTTGAGCGGCACGATCTCGTCGCGGATTTCCTTCGACACCGCATGCAGCGACACCGCCAGGTTGACGCCGATTTCCTCGCCTGCGCGCGCCATCATCGGCACCACGCCGCTGGTCGACAGGGTGATCCGGCGGCGCGACAATGCCAGGCCGTCGCCGTCCATGACGATCTTCAGCGCTCCCTTGACCTCGTCGAAATTATACAGCGGCTCGCCCATGCCCATCATCACGATGTTGGTCAGGATGCGGCCGTCGGCGGTATAGTGGCCGCCTTCCTCGTCGTCCTCATCCTCGGGATCGGGGCCGAAGCCGGCCATCGTCCCCTTGGGCCATTCGCCCAGCTCGTCGCGCGCCAGCATCACCTGTCCGACGATCTCGCCCGCGGCAAGGTTGCGGACCAGGCGCATCGTCCCGGTGTGGCAGAAGCGGCAATTGAGCGTGCAGCCGACCTGGCTCGACACGCACAAGGTTCCCCGATCGGCGTCGGGGATGAACACCATCTCATATTCCTGGCCGTCGGCGGCGGCGAGCAGCCATTTGCGTGTCCCGTCGCTCGACACCTGCGCTTCGCGCACCGTCGGGCGGCCGATGATGAAGCGGTCGGTCAGCCACGGGCGCATCGTCTTGGCGATGTCGGTCATCGCCTCGAAATCGGTGACCCCGCGATGGTACATCCAGTGCCAGATCTGCTTGGCGCGCAGCTTGGCGCCCTTCGCGTCCAGACCCGCCTCGACCAGCACCCCGCCGATCGCGTCGCGGGTCAGCCCGACCAGGTCGATGCGGTTGCCGCCGCGCAAGGGAACGGTGCCCGTGGTGACGGGGTCGATATGGCCGGGAATCTGCATGATGGGCGCGCATATAGGGGGGAAGGGCGGATTGTGCAATCTGCCGCCATCCCCTCCCTTTCAGCGGGAGGAACAACTCACAACGAAGCCAGCATCCCCAACACCTGCGGTACCGTCCCGTTGGCCTCGGCATGGCGCAGCGGCAGGACATTCTGCACCAGAATTTCCTCTGGAGTCGGCGCCTGCGCAAACAGCGCCATCACCTCGTCGGCGAAGTCGTCGAGCGGCATATAGTTCTCGCGCGTCGATTGTCCCGGTGTCAGGTCGGTGCGCACCGCGGGCGGCGCCAGCTCGATCACCTCGACCTCGCCCGCCAGCTGGATGCGCAGCGCGACCGAATAGCTGTGCATCGCGGCTTTCGTCGCCGAATAGGTTGGCGCCTTGGGCAAGGGCACAAACGCCAGCCCCGACGTGACATTGACGATCGCCGCGTCGTTCTGCGTCGCCAGATGGTCGATCAGCGCGTCGGTCAGCCGGATCGGGCCAAGGACATTCGTCAAAACGGTCGCTTCGGCGTCGGCCAGATCGCGCTTCGCGCTCGCATCCTCGCTGCTCATAATCCCGGCATTATTGACCAGCACATTGAGCCCGGGATGCTTCGCGACGATGTCTTTGGCGAAGGTCGCGATCGCATCGGCGTCCGTCACGTCGAGCGTCATCGCCGACATATTCGGTCGTCCGGTAATCGCGGCGTCGAGCTTCGCGGCGTTGCGCCCGGTAATGATTACAATGTTGCCCGCGTCGTGCCAGCGCTGTGCGAGCGCCAGCCCGATCCCCGAACCGCCGCCGCTGACGAGGATGGTGTTGCCTGTCGTGTTCATGATCTTCCTCCTTGGGGGATGGTGAGAAGACCCAAATAGACCTACACTCTCCAAAAGAAAGTAGGCACCTCAAAGTGCTATAGTTACCCAAAAGAGAGAATTGGATTTTGCGCCATGTCGACCGCCGAAAATTTTGCCTATGACCCGAATATGCCGGTCGATCCCCGCGTCGAGATACTGGTCAACGAGCTGATCGGCCGCGTCGCCGACAAATGGACCTTGCTCGTGCTCGAAGAGCTGGAGGATCATGGCACCTGCCGCTTCACGCGGCTTTCAAAGCTCGTTCCCGGGATCAGCCAGAAGATGCTGACCCAGACGCTGCGCGCGATGGAGCGCGATGGGCTAGTACATCGCACGGTCTATCCCGTCGTCCCGCCCAAGGTGGAATATGGCCTGACCGCGCTGGGCCACAGCCTGGGCGAGGCTTTCTGCGGGGTTTGGCAATGGGCCGAGGCGAATCTGGCCGATGTCGAAAGTGCTCGGGCAGCCTTTGACGGGCGCGGCTAGCCAATTGGCCCCCTTGAACCAGTACATTATCACGGCTGGCAGGGGTTGCCGCGCGCCCTAAACTATCGACAGACGCCTGAAGGGTCATCCACATGCACCGTATCATTTCGCTGGCCGCAATCGGTCTGGCCATGACCGTTACGCAAACCGCATCGGCGGCGCCGGGGCAGAAAATCTGCACCCGCCATTCGACCATCCTGCTGGAGCAGGGTGAAAAGGCCGAGGTCAACGGCGCCGGGTCGAGCGGGGTCGAATTGCTGATTTCAGGCCCCGCAGGACAATGGATTTTCGCCGATTATAATGGGCTGTCGGCCCCCGGTGCGGGCGATGTCCAGGTAGCGTCGAACAAAACCCAGACCATCGTCCGCCGCGGCCAGTTGCCGCAAATCTATGTCCTCTATTCCAAGGCATCGCGGCTGATCGAGGGCAAGCAGCTCACCGCCTTTGTCAGCGGCCTGTACCTCGACCGGCGACCGCTGGCCAAACCCAGGATCACCGGAACCGACACCGACAAGGCGGTATGGAACAGGGTGCTGCTCGGGCAGACCGGCGGCTGTGATTTGCGCTGGGTGCCGGGACAGGGATTGGTGAAATAGGCCAGCGCCCATCGCGCCCCGGGCGATGCCGCCACGGGGCGCCGTGCGCCGCCCGGCTCTCACGTCATCGGGTCAAGCCCGCACCTACGGATCATTTCCGGATCGAACTGACGCGAATGACCTGATGGCGCGCCGCGTCGGCGATCGCCACCTCGGCCTGCGCCGTCGCCGTCGCCCGCGTGTCGGCGCGGCATTGCCGAACGTCGTTCTTGCCTTTCAGATCGAAATCCGACGCGGTGCCGCACACCTCGACGACGGCCCGCCAGATGCGGCGGTCCAGGCTTTTGGCACCGGCCTCGGTCCGCAGGTCAAGGTCGCGATGCTGGACGGCGACGCTGGGGTTGGCGGGCGCCGACTGGGCGAACACGGGCTGGCCAACCGACGTGGCGGCCAGCGCGGCGAGGATCAAAAGTTTTTTCATCTTATGTCTCCATCGGCCGGCTTGTGGAGGAGGGGAGGAAGCCGGTAGCAGCGAGATAGGCGTTCGCCGGGCGCGCGAGGAGCAACGATGTTGCAGGGCTATTCTGCAAAATTGCAGAATGCCGCGAAGCCGCTTATGACGCACAAGACGCCATGTACGATTGGAACGACCTTAAAGCCTTTCTCGCGGTGGCCGAGACCGGCAGCACGCTATCCGCGGCGCAGGCGCTGCGGGTCAGTCAGACGACCGTCGCGCGGCGGATCGCGGCGCTCGAGGAGGCGACCGGCCTCAATCTGTTCGAGCGGCGGCAGGTGGGATATGCGCTGACCCCGGTGGGCGACGCGATGCTGGCGAGCGCCGTCGCGGTGCGTGACGCGGCCGATCGCTTCGGCGCGGCGGCGGGGGCACGGTCGCGCGATGCCGGCGGCACGGTCAGTCTGACGACGATGGAAATTTTTGCGGTGACGATCCTGCCGCCGATCCTGCGCGACCTGCGCGCCGTCCATCCCGGCATCCACATCCAGCTCGACACGTCGGACGAGCAGCGCGATCTGGCGAGCGGCGCCGCCGACATCGCGATCCGCAGCAGCAAGCAGCCGACCGGCGCCGGGCTGGTCGGGCGGCGCATCGCCGACAATCCATGGACGGTCTATTGCAGCCGCGATTATGCCGATCGCCACGGCATCCCGCACAGCCGCGAACAACTGGCCGCGCATCCGTTCATCGGCGGCGGCGGCGGGGTGTGGGAACCCTATCAGGCGTGGCTGCGGCAATATGGGCTCGAAACATCGGTGGTGATGAAATATGACACCGGCACCGGCCTGCTTGCCGGGGTGCGATCGGGCATGGGGCTGACCATATTGCCCGCCTTCATCGCTGACCGCGAACCCGACCTGATCCGCTGCATCCCGCCCAAAAAGGAAGACACGACGGGACTATGGCTGCTGACCCATGAACGGTTGCGCCATGTGCCGCGGGTGCGGCTGGTGCTCGATTTCCTGGCGGTCGAACTGACCAAACTCGCGCGCAGCTAGCTTGTCAGCGCCGCCTCGACCGCGGCATCAACGTGCAGCGCCAGCGTGTCGAACAGCGGCACCGGGCTGTCTTCTTCGCCGACCAGCAGCATGATTTCGGTGCAGCCGAGGATGATCGCCCGCGCCCCCCGATCGATCAGCGCGGCGATCACGCTGCGGCACCGGTCGCGCGACACGTCGTTGACGACGCCCTGAACCAGTTCGTCGTAAATGATGCGGTGGATCGCCTCACGCCCCGCGTCGTCGGGAACGATCACCTCCAGCCCCGCCTTCGCCAACCGGCCCTTCAGGAAATCCTGCTCCATCGTAAAGGCGGTGCCGAGCAGGCCGACGCGGCTGAGCCCGGCGGCGTTGATCGCCGCCGCGACGGGGTCGGCGATATGGATCAGCGGGATGGGCGAGGCGGCCTCGACCGCATCGGCGCAGCGGTGCATCGTGTTCGAGCAGATCAGGAGAATGTCGGCGCCGCCGCGCGCAAGCATGTCGGCCGCCTCGACCATCGCGCGGTCGAGCGCCGCCCAGTCGCCCTGCGCCTGCAACGCGGCGACCGGCGCGAAATCAAGCGAGTGCATCATGATGTTCGCGGCATGGAGACCGCCCAGCCGCTCGCGCACCTGCCGGTTGATCTGCCGGTAATATTCGGCCGAGCTTTCCCAGCTCAAACCGCCGATCAGGCCGAGTGTCTTCATCGCGTCAATTCCATTCCGAAATCGCTGTCCTACAATATTCCGCCGATTTAGCCTGCGGGGCGATGATGCGCGACACAGCTTTCCTCCTGACCGCTACAGCCGCCCTTCGGCGCCGCGCAACGCGTGCGACGAAACGCGATTTGCGCGTGAAGTTGCGCAGTTTTTCGTCACTTTCCCAAATCGCCCTACCGCAGCTTCGCGCATCCCAGCGCCGCCGCGTCGATCGCCGTGGCGGCGCCGCGCAACCGGTATGTATCGGCGATCGCACCGCCCGACGCGGTGCTGCTTGCAATGCTCATGCTGGGGGCCGATCGCATCGCGGCGACGATCGCGGCGTCCATCCGGGGGTCGCTGGCCCAGCCATGCGCGCCATTGCCGGTCAGGATGAAGCGGCGGCTGCCGATGGTCAGGCGCAGGTCGCGCCCTGGCGCGCGCGCCTTCGACAGGCGGACATAGAATTGCCCGCGGATCCGCGATTTCGGCCAATATCCGACGCTGGCATAGGCTTTGACCTGCGGGGTGCCGATCGTTGCCGAGGGGGCGGCGAGGGCGTAGCAGCGCGGCGTGGCGGGATCGCGGAACGCGCCCCAGCCGTCGAAAATGCCCAATGCCGTCGGAACGGCGGCGAGCGCCACGGCGGGCATTGCCGCCAACATCAGGAAAAGGGAGACCCGGCGCCGCATCGGCCCTCGTTCGCGCGATTGGGGATGCTTTGCAAGCATGGCTTGCACGTGCCGACGCGTGCGTTAAGGAAGGTGAGCATTTTCAGGGGCCGGGAATCGGGGCAACGAATCGCCTCCGATGGCGGCCCTTTCAGGGACTTCTCCCGCGGAACACAGGGATGGCGGATTTAGAATGAAAGCGACGATCGAACGCGCAGTGTTGTTGAAGAGCCTTGGCCACGTCCAGTCGGTGGTCGAGCGGCGCAATACCATTCCCATCCTGTCGAACGTCCTGATCGAAGCCGATGCGTCGGGCCAGCTGAAGCTGATGGCGACCGACCTCGAT
This sequence comes from Sphingopyxis sp. L1A2A, assembly GCF_005502465.1. GTDB lineage: Bacteria > Pseudomonadota > Alphaproteobacteria > Sphingomonadales > Sphingomonadaceae > Sphingopyxis. The sequence continues at coordinate 96,133 of NZ_SCOT01000007.1, read as the reverse complement.
CTGCAGGTCGTCGAAACGATCGCGGCCAAGGTCGAAACCGCGGGCACTACCACCGTGTCGGCGCACACCCTGTTCGAAATCGCGCGCAAGCTGCCCGAGGGTGCCGAGGTCAGCCTCGCCGCCGCCGAGGGCAAGATGCAGGTCAAGGCGGGCCGCTCGAACTTCAACCTGCCGACGCTGCCGCGCGACGATTTTCCGGTGATCGCCGAGGGTGATCTGCCGACCAATTTTGAACTGCCGGTGGCCGAGTTGATCCAGATCATCGACAAGACGCGCTTTGCGATTTCGACCGAAGAAACGCGCTATTATCTGAACGGCATTTTTCTGCACGTCGCCGAAGACGCGTCGGGTCCGGTGCTGAAGGCCGCGGCGACCGACGGTCACCGCCTCGCGCGCTATACCGTCACCCGTCCCGAAGGCGCGTCGTCGATGCCCGACGTCATCGTACCGCGCAAATGCGTCACCGAAATCCGCAAGCTCCTTGACGAGGCCGAGGGCAATGTCGAAATCAGCCTGTCGGCGAGCAAGATCCGTTTCCAGCTCGGCAACGCCATCCTGACCTCGAAGCTGATCGACGGCACCTTTCCCGATTACAGCCGGGTCATCCCGACCGCGAACGACAAGCTGCTCAAGGTCGATCCGAAAAGCCTCTATCAGGGCGTCGATCGCGTCTCGACGATCGCCAGCGAAAAAACCCGCGCGGTGAAAGTCAGCCTCGACAAGGACCGCATCACCCTGTCGGTGACCAGCCCCGAAAATGGCACGGCGGCCGAAGAAATCGCTGCGGGTTATGACAGCGACGCGATCGAAATCGGCTTCAACGCCCGCTATCTCAGTGACATCCTGGGCCAGGTCGATGGCGACACCGTCGAACTCCACCTCGCCGACGCCAACGCCCCGACACTGATCCGCGAAAGCGAAAAAAGCCCCGCGCTGTACGTGCTGATGCCGATGCGGGTGTAGAAAACCCCTCCCCTGAAGGGGAGGGGCTCTAAGCTACCCCGCTTTCGCGACCCGCCAGATCACCCCGCCGGTGTCGTCGGCAACCAGCGCGCTCCCATCCTTCGCGACCTTCACATCGGCCGGGCGGCCGCGCGTCGTCTTGCCGTCCTTGCCCAGAAACTGGTCGAGCAGGGTGACGGGCAGCGCGTCGACCGGCTTGCCGTTCGCACCGAACTTGACGAATACGACGCTGTAACCCGACACCGGTTCGCGGTTCCACGACCCGTGCAGCGCGACCAGCGCGCCGTTCGCCCAGCGGTCGCCCAGATCGAGCCCCTGGGTAAAGGTCATGCCCAGCGGCGCGGTGTGCGCGCCCAGGCCATATTCGGGGCGCTTGACATATTGGCGGCGATCTTCGGCCTCGGGCTCGACCCGCGGGTCGACGAAGCCGCCCCAATAATACCAGGGCCAGCCATAAAAATCGCCCTCGGTGACGTCGGTCAGATAGTCGGGGACAAGGTCGCTGCCCAGCATGTCGCGTTCGTTGACCACGGTCCACAGCCGCTCGCTGCCGGGATAGAAGCCCAGCCCGACGGGGTTACGGATGCCCGCGGCAAAGGTGCGGATATATTTCTGATCGGGACGCACTTCGAGCACGCTGGCGCGGCGAAACTCGCGGTTCATGCCCTTTTCGCCGATATTGCTGTCGGCGCCCACGCCGATATAGAGCCAACCGTTGGGCGCAGCGACAAGGCTTTTGGTCCAGTGGCGATTGGTGCCCTTGGCGGGCAGGTCGACGATCTTGGTGGGCTTGCCGCTCATCTTCGTCTCTCCCGCCACATAGGGGAAGGCGAGCAGCGCATCGGTGTTGGCGACGTACAGCGTGTCACCGACCAGCGCCATGCCATAGGGCGAGTTGAGGCCCGTCAGATAAGCGGTCTTGACCTCGGCCCTGCCGTCGCCGTCGGCATCGCGAAGCAGGGTGATGCGGTTCGCCGAGGGGCGGCGACCGGTGCCGCCCTTGGTCATCAGATTGCTCATGATCTTGCCCTCGACACCCGAGGTGTCGCGCGGCGGACTCTGCGATTCTGCGACCAGCACGTCGCCATTGGGCAGCACGAGCATGGTGCGCGGATGGTCGAGCCCTTCGGCAAAGCGCTGGGCCACCAGTCCCTGCGCCGCGCGCGGCGCCTGACCCGCGGGCCAACTCGTCGCTTCGGGGACGTTGACGGTCGGGAAGGTTTCGGTCTTCTGCGACGCCATCACCGGCACCCGGCCGCTGAGTTCGGCGGTCGAGAAGCGGGCGACGTCGGGCCGCGACATGATGTACAGCGTCACGCCGCCGACGATAATCAGCAGCAACAGGGCGAGGGCGACATATTTCAGGATCTTGCGCATAGCTCTTACCTACACGGACCAAGCGCGGCGGCAAAGAGGCGAAACGCGCCCGGTACGGCCCAGCAAAGGGTTAACCGCACGCGCACTTCGATTAACCTTACCCCAATCTTCATCACGGTTGGGAACGGCGCGGTGAGGCGCGCGCTTTAGGAGAACGGCTCCAAGGCAACGGACGGGGACTCCATGCATCTGCCTGCACCATTTCTGACCGATCGCGCTGCGGTCGACGATGCCCATGCGCTGATCCGCGTGCATGGCGAAGAAGCCGGTTTCGCCGCCGCCGCGCGCGCCGAACAATATCGTGTGCTGGGCAATCACGTCCATTTTGCGCGCTGGCGCCAGATCGAACGGCTGATCACCTATCTGGCGGTCGAGGATATTCTCGACACGGTACACTGAGGGTCAGCGCCACAGCATTTTGTCATTGCGAGCGAAGCGAAGCGAAGCAATCCAGGGCGGGTTACGCTACGCTGGATTGCCGCGTCGCTTCGCTCCTCGCAATGACGACGGAGAGCTAAAGCCGCAGCCCCGCCGTCTCCGGCAATCCTGCCATGATGTTGAGATTCTGGACGCACGCGCCGCTGGCGCCCTTGCCCAGATTGTCGAGCCGCGCGATCAGGCGCGCCTGACTGGCGTCGGCATTGGCGAAAACGAACAGCTCGATCCGGTCGTCGCCCGCATCCGACGCGCGAAGCAGCATTTCGCCATCGGTCGGCGCTTCGCCCATCACCACGATCGGGCTGGTGGCATAGAAATCCGTCAGCGCAGCGCGCAACGCATCCGGCGCACCCGCCTTGGGCATTGCGCTAAGCGGCAGCTGGACATCGACCACCATGCCGCGATGCGCGGGGATGACCGAGGGCGAAAACAGCGGTGCGATCGACAGGCCGCAGCGCGCCTGCATTTCCGGCACATGCTTGTGGCCAAGCCCCAGCGCATAGCCCCGCCACGCGATGTCGCGATCCTGCTCGAACCGCTCGATCAGCGCCTTGCCGCCGCCCGAATAGCCGCTGACGGCGTTGCAGGCATAAGGCCAGTCGTCGGGCAGCAGCCCGGCGCGGACGAGCGGTGCAATCAGCGCGATAAAGCCGGTCGAATAGCAGCCGGGATTGCTGACCCGTGCCGCACCGGCGACCGCGTCGTGCCCGCTCACCTCGGGAAAGCCATAGACCCAGCCCGGCGCGACGCGGTGCGCGGTCGATGCGTCGATGACGCGGGTGCGATCATTGGCAATCATCGCCGCCGCCTCGCGCGCCGCATCGTCGGGCAGGCAGAGGATGACGAAATCGGCGTCGTTCAGCGCCTCGCGCCGCGCGCCGGCGTCCTTGCGCCGCGCGTCATCGATCGCGAGCAGCGAAAACTCGCTCCGCCCCGCCAGCCGCTCGGCAATTTCCAGGCCCGTCGTTCCCGCCGCGCCGTCGATGAAGACCGTCTGTGTCATGGTTTATCGCAGTCGTTTATATCCGCTCACCGGCGGATTATGATCCTTGGCGGCCGAACGTGCGACGACGTCGGCCAGCGGTTCTGTTTTCACCGCCATCCATCGTCGGCTGGCGTGGATGATATTGCGCTCGTCGGCCATGATCCCGACATGGCCAGGAAAGAATACCAGATCGCCGCGCGCCAGCGCCGCCGGATCGACGTCTTTGTCCGCGCCCAGTGCTGCCAGCTGCAAATCGCTGTCGCGCGGCAATTGCACCCCCGCGGCGGCCCAGCTCAGTTGGGCCAGCCCCGAACAATCGATGCCCTTCGACGTGCGGCCGCCCCACAGATAGGGGGTGCCGATCAGTTCCTCGGCGCGTCCGGCGGGGTCGGCATCTTCGGCGCCAACCTCGACCAGCGCCGCCAACGGCAGATAGCCGTGCGCCGTGACCAGCCACTCGCCCTCGACCTCGCCCATCACCAGCGCGCCGCGCGGCAGGACGGCGGGCCCGCCGCTCGCCGCGTCGGGGGCGCTGTGCAGGATGGCTTCGATCATCTCGACGCGATGGGTCGGTGCAATCGGCGCGGCCAGCGCGTCGGCGGACAGATAGCCGACATAATGGTCGGCGAGGCAATATCCCCAGGCCCAGCCGCCGGTGAGGTCGAGCAGGGCAAAGCCTTCGCCGAACAGCAATTCGCTCGTCTGGTCGGCGTCCAGCGACGGCGATCCGCGCAGCACCGCGGCGGGCAACACGCCGCTGCGCATCATCGGCGCGGCATAATGCGGGGCGAAATGCTGTCCGGCGACGGCGATGTCGGCCAGGTCGGGACGGATGGCGACGATGCGCGGGTCATAGGCCTGCGACGTACCGGTCAGGCCAAAGCGATCGCGGCCCGCGCCCGCGGCGCCGGGGCGCCCCATGCGAACGCGATGTGCCGCTGAATTATCGCCGCTTTGACCTGTCACGTGCCGTCCCGTAAATAGCTGTTCCGCGCCCCCGGCGGACAATCGCGCGCCATTAGACCAGCCGGACCCGCTTTATCAAGAATGTTCAGGCTTTGCCGCGCCGGTCGTAGCGCGCCTGCAGCATCGCCCACGCGGCGCGCAACCCCAGCGCGGCGCCGCCCTTGGGGCGACCGGGCTTCGCCGACGGGCGCCAGGCAAAGGTGTCGAGATGCGCCCATAGGGCGCCGTCGGGCACGAAGCGCTTGAGAAACAGCGCCGCGGTGATCGTCCCGGCAAAGGCCGAGCTGCCCGCGTTGCCCAGGTCGGCGATGTCGGTTTCGAGCAGATCGGCATAGCCGTCCCACAGCGGCATCCGCCACAGCGGGTCGTCGCGGTCGATCCCGGCGGCCAGTATCGCATCAGCCAGCGCGTCGTCATTGGCGAACAGCGGCGGGAGGTCGGGGCCAAGCGCGACGCGCGCGGCGCCGGTCAGCGTCGCGAAATCGACGATCAGTTCGGGCTTGTCTTCGCCCGCTCTGGCCAGCGCATCGCCCAGCACCAGCCGTCCCTCGGCGTCGGTGTTGCCGATCTCGACGGTCAGTCCAAGCCGACTTTTCAGCACGTCGCCGGGGCGAAATGCATCGGCCGAGATCGCATTCTCGGCCGCCGCGACCAGGCAGTGCAGCCGCACCGGCAGCCCGCTCGCCATCACCAGTTCGGCGAGCGCCAGCACATGCGCGGCGCCGCCCATGTCCTTTTTCATCAACCGCATGCCCGATGCTGGCTTGATATCCAGCCCGCCGCTGTCGAAACTGACCCCCTTGCCGACCAGCGCGATACGCGGATCGCCGTCCTTGCCCCACTCGATCTCGATCAGGCGCGGCGCGTGATGCTTGGCCGCGGCGCGGCCGACCGCGTGGATCATCGGGTAACCCTGTTCCAGCGCCTCGCCCTTGGTCACGGTCAGCTTGCCGCCATGCGCCTTGGCGATGCGCTCGGCCGCCTTTTCGATCGCCGCCGGTCCCATGTCGGCGGCGGGGGTGTTGACCATGTCGCGGACCAATGCGGTCGCGCGCATTTCGGCGACGAGCGGCGCGATCGCGCCGACATCGGTGGTCAGCAGTACGCGCGGTCCTTTGGACTCGACCTTCGCCCGATAGGTGTCGAACCGATATTGCGCGCTCATCCAGCCGAACAACGCCTTGCCCGGTTGTCGGCCCTCCACCCGATAACGCCCCTCGGGCAGGATCTGCCCGAGCTTGGCGAGGCACCAGGCAGACAGGCTATCGGTGCTGGCGACGGTCGTCACGACCGCCCATTTGTCGGGGTCGTCACCGGGCAGGATCGCGTGAACATAAGCATCGGGCTTGAAACCCACCGCGGCGAGGTGCGCGCGTTCGCGCACGCTGCGGCCCTTGAGCCATTCGGCATAGCTCTTTTTGTCGACAAGATGGATCGTGCGGGCGTCCTGCCCCTTGTCGGGCTGGATCAGGTTGGAATAGTCGGTCATGCGGCTGGTGCTAGGCCGCCGTGGATATTTTGTCGATTCCCGGCGTTATGCTGGCATGACGACTGCAACATCGCTTCGCTCGACCCTGCTGATCCTGACCGGCCCCGTGCTTCTTGTCGGCTGTTCCGACGATCCGCCAACCCAGGCCGAAAAGACTGCTGCTGCCGCGGTTCCCGGGGCCCCGCCCGGCGGCGCGGCCGACGTTACAGCCAGCAATGCCACGGCATCGAACGTCAAGGAAAGCAATGACCTGATCGAATTCGGCTATGCCTATCCGCGCGAAGCGGCAGCGATTCCCGACCTTGCGGCATGGCTTGCCAGCGACCGTGCGACCAAGCGGGACGCGCTGATTGCCGCGGCGCGGCGCGACAAGGCGGCGGCGGAAAAGGCGGGTTTCCCGTATCATGCGCACAGCCATTTGCAGACATGGCAGCGGGTGACGAGCACGCCGCGGTTCCTCAGCCTGTCGGCCGAAATCCAAACCTACACCGGCGGCGCGCACGGCATGACCGGATTTGAAACGCTGCTGTGGGACCGCAACCGCGCGAAGCGGCTGAAACCGCTCGACCTGTTCACCAGCGGCGAGGCATTCGACGCGGCGATCCGCGACCGGTTCTGCGCTGGCATCAGGCGCGCCAAGGCGGCGAAGGGCATCCTGCGCGAAGAAGCGCCCGACAGTCCGTTCGCTCGATGCCCGCCCGCGTCGGCGCAGACGGTGTGGCTCGGTTCGTCGGACGGGCGCTATCTCGACCGCATGACCATCGCGATCGCGCCCTATGAGATCGGCCCTTTTGCCGAGGGCAGTTACCGGATCAATGTGCCGGTGACCGGCGCGCTGGTCGGCGCGGTGAAAGACGAGTTCAAGCGCGACTTCCTCCCCATCAATTGAGATCGAAGGACAAGGACATGGCGAAGCAGCCCAAGGCCGGCAAGGTCGGTGAAAGCCCGCAAGAACAGAAGGGCAAAAAGAAAGCCGCCACCAAACTGCGGCGCGAGGTCGGCAGCGGCAAAACGATCGCGAAGCCGCCGTCGGATCGCGAAGCCGATCTCGATCGCGCGCCCAAATGGCAACCGCGCTATCCGGGATCGGAACGGCTGAAGGGCAAGGTCGCCATCGTCACCGGCGGGGACAGCGGCATTGGTCGTGCGGTCTGCGCGTTGTTCGCGCGAGAAGGCGCCGATGTTGCGATCGTGTATCTCGACAACCGCTCCGATGCGGTCGAAACAGCGGCGATTGTCGAAGGCGAGGGCCGCCGCGCGATTGCCATCAAGGCTGACGTCGGCAAGCTCAGGTCGGGCGAAAAGATTGTCGCGCAGACGATCGAGAAGCTCGGCCGCCTCGACATCCTCGTCAACAATGCCGGTGAGCAGCACCCCGCCGACGATATTCGAGAAATCAGTCCCGAGCAGTTACAACAGAGTTTCGCTACCAATATTTTCGGGATGTTCTATCTGGTGCAGGCGGCGCTGTCCCATCTTGAAAAGGGCGCGGCGATCGTCAATTGCACCAGCATTACCATGTATCAGGGGTCGGGCGGCTTGCTCGATTACAGCGCCACCAAGGGCGCGATCACCGCTTTTACCCGGTCGCTTAGCGAGAATCTGGTTGAAAAGGGCATCCGCGTGAACGCCGTCGCGCCGGGGCCGATCTGGACCCCGCTCAATCCGCGCGGCGGCGCGCCCGCGGAGAAGGTCGCGACCTTCGGTGAGGGTACGCCGATGAAGCGTCCCGGCGAACCGAACGAAGTCGCGCCCTGTTTCCTGTTCCTCGCCTGCGACGACAGCAGCTATATGTCGGGCCAAGTGTTGCATCCCAACGGCGGAACGGTCGTTAATGGGTAGCGGGGCGGCAAAGGAGAAAAACCCATGCCAGCCAAATCCAAGGCGCAGCAAAAGGCCGCCGGCGCCGCGCTCAGCGCCAAACGCGGCGATACGCCGAAATCGAAACTCAAGGGCGCATCGAAAGAGATGGCCGCCAGCATGAGCGAGGCCGAGCTGGAAGAGCTCGCGTCAGGCTCGACCAACGGCAAACCCGAACGCGTCGGCTGACTATTCGGCAGCTTCCAGTTGGGCGGGAGCCGAAGCCACCGCGCGGACATGGCCGAACATGAGCACGCCATCGTCGATCGCGCCGGTCTTCATGTCGACGCGGTCCTGGATATAATTCTGGTTGAGCCGCCACGGCAGCTTGTCGGCATTTTTCGGCATGATGTGCAGCGAACGCTGGATATAGCCCGACGAAAAATCGAAGATATTCTCTTCCGTCAGCGTCGCCGGGTCGGCGAGGGCAGGGGTCGCGACCTGGGTGCCCGTTGCTTGCATATGGTTGAGCACGCGGCAGACATATTCGGCGACGATGTCGGCGCGCAGCGTCCAGCTGGCGTTGAGATATCCGAATACCGCCGAAAAATTCGGGACGTTCGAGAACATGCACGCCTTATAGTAATAATGCTCGCTCCAATCGACGAGGTCGCCGTCGACGCGCACCGGGATTTTGCCCGCGACGGCCAGGCTGAGGCCGGTCGCGGTGATGATAATGTCGGCATCCAGATGGTTGCCTGACTTGAGCTGGATGCCGGTCGCGTCGAACCTTTCGATATGGTCGGTGACGACCGATGCCTTGTCGGCCTTCATCGCCTCGAAAAAATCGGCATCGGGGATCAGGCACAGCCGCTGCTCCCAGGGATTGTAGGGCGGGGTAAAGGTCGCCGCGTCATATTTGTCGCCTAGGCTCTTCTGGATCTGTTTGGACAGATATTCCTTCACCTTTTCCGGCTTGTCACGCGCCTTGCGGAAAACGACGTCCTGCATCTTCACATTCTTGTAGCGGGTAATCCTGTACGCCAGTTCCTCGGGCAGGATCTTTCGCAGGAAATTGGCGATCGCGTCTTTTGCCGGGCGGATCGCGAACCAGGTCGGGGTGCGTTGCAGCATCGTGACATGCGCCGCCTTGTCCGCCATCGCCGGAACGATCGTCACCGCGGTCGCGCCCGATCCGATCACCACGACCTTCTTGTCCGTATAGTCGAGATCCTTGGGCCAGAATTGCGGATGGACGATCTGGCCCTGAAAATCCTCGCGCCCGGTAAAATTGGCGTCGAACGGTGCGTCATAGTCATAATAGCCGGCGCCAAGATAAAGCCAGCGCGCCGTCGTCGTCGACGTGGCGCCCGCGGCGTCCTCCAGCGTGACAGTCCAGCGCGCCGCGGCGCTGTCCCAGTCGGCCCCGACCACCTTGCGGTCAAAGCGGATGCGCTCGCGGATATGGCGTTCGTCGACGATGCGATTGAGATATTCGAGGATCGCGGGGCCGTCGGCGATCGTCTTTTCATGCTTCCACGGCTCAAAGACGAACCCCAACGTGTGCATGTCGCTGTCCGACCGGATGCCCGGATAACGGAACAAGTCCCAGGTGCCGCCCAGGTTGGCGCGGCGCTCGACAAGGGCGAAGCTGCGGTCGGGGCTATATTGTTGCAGGTGCACGGCCATGCCGATGCCCGAAATGCCGGCGCCGACGATCAGCACATCCTGATCCACCGGCGCAGCGTTTGCGTTTGCGGGGCGTTCCATCGTCGTGGTGCCTGCCATCATCCTGTCTCCCGACTATGTTTGGCCGCAGCTTACGCACCACGTTGCATTTTGCAATCGAATTGACGTTTACGGAAAGCCGCGCCGGGATGAAGCCTGCTTGTCGCTGTCACAATATTGTCATAGAGGCGTAACGCTTTTGTCACCTTGGCCAGTCTGGCCGCCATTTCAGGAAAGGATGAAGTCTATGCGTCAGATCGCCGTCCTTCCCTATCGATTCGGCGGACCGGGTCAGGACGGAGCCACCGAAGTCCTGCTGATCACGTCGCGCGAGACGAAACGCTGGGTCATCCCCAAAGGCAATCCGCTGACCGGTATGACCCGCCACGCCGCGGCGGCGATTGAGGCCGAGGAAGAGGCCGGCGTCATCGGCGCGGTCTGTCCGACCCCGATCGGCAGCTATCAATATCGCAAGCGCCGCGCCAATGGCGCCGCGGTGCTGCTCGACGTCGAAGTCTTTCCGCTGGCGGTCACCAACGAACTCGCCGACTGGAAGGAAATGGACGAACGCGACCGCCGCTGGTTTCCGTTCGACGCCGCCGCAGCGGTGGTCGAGGAACCCGACCTGCAGGCGCTGATCCGCTCGTTCGGCGACAGCGGCTTTCGTGCCGCCGCGCGTCCGACGGGAGTTGTCCAGAATGTTGCTGAAAAAACAGGGGTAAGCCGAATGTTCGCATGGTTTCAGCGTTTGCTGCCGCGACAGGGAAATTTCTTTGAATTGTTTGAAAGCCACGCCGCGACCCTTGTCGCCGGCGCCAATGCGCTGTCGCGGATGCTGCAGGGCGGTGAGGGCATGGCCGACCATATCCAGGAAATTGTCGAGCGCGAACATGATGCCGATGCGATCACCCGCGAAGTGTTGCAAACGGTCCGCCGCACGTTCCTGACCCCCTTTGATCGCAGCGCAATTACCGACCTGATCGCGTCGATGGATGATGCGATCGACGAGATGCAGAAGACGGCGGGCGCGGTCGATCTGTATGACGTCACCGATTTCGAGCCCGAAATGCGCGATATCGCCGGGATCATCGTCGATGCGGCGCGGCTCACCGCCGAGGCGCTGCCGTTGCTCCGCAACATCGGCGCCAACGGTCCGCGGCTGCACGAGCTCACCGAACGGCTGGTCCGGATGGAGGGCCATGCCGACGAAATCCACGCCGCCGGGCTGAAGCGCTTGTTCCGCGAAATGGGCGAGGCGCACACCACGCAGTTCATCATCCGGCGCGAGCTGTACAGCCACCTCGAACGTGTCGTCGACCGCTTCGAGGATGTCGCGAACGAGATCGACGGCCTGGTCATCGACCACGCTTAAGCGGGGGCGCTCACGATGCACGAACTCGCTTTCCCCCTCCTCGTCGGCCTGGTCATCCTGGCGCTGGCGTTCGATTTTCTGAACGGTCTGCACGACGCCGCGAACAGCATCGCGACGGTTGTCGCGACGCGGTTGCTGCGCCCGGTACAGGCTGTGATCTTTGCCGCCTTCTTCAACTTCGCGGCTTACTTCCTGTCGGTGATCTTTCCCGAGCTGCACAAGGTCGCGGAGACGATCGGCAAGGGGATCATCGACAAGGATCTGGTGACCCCGGCGGTGGTGTTCGGGGCGCTGGTCGGCGCGATGTTCTGGAACGTCGTCACCTGGCTGAAGGGCATTCCGTCGTCGTCGAGCCATGCGCTGGTCGGCGGCATCGTCGGCGCCGGGGTCGCCCATGCCGGGTTCGAGGGGATCGAGTGGACCGGGCTGAACAAAACGGTGATCGCGATTTTCCTGTCGCCCATGCTCGGCATGTTGCTGGCGATGCTGGTGATGCTGCTCAGCAGCTGGGCGCTGCGCCGGGCAACCGCGAATTTCGCCGAAAAGACCTTTCGCCACCTCCATCTGTTTTCGTCGGCCGCCTATTCGATCAGCCACGGACTGAACGATGCGCAAAAGACGATGGGGATCATCGCGGTGCTGCTCTACTCCACGGGCTATCTGGAGGGCGAGTTTCACGTCCCGCATTGGGTGGCCTTCAGCTGCTATGTCGCCATCGCGCTCGGCACGCTGTCGGGCGGGTGGAAGATCATCGAGACGATGGGCGGGCGGATCACCAAGCTGTCGCATCATCAGGGTTTTGCCGCCTCGACCGGCGGGTCGATCATGGTGTTCACTGCCAGCCTGCTCGGCATCCCGGTGTCGACGACGCACACGATCACCGGCAGCATCATCGGCGCCGGCGTCGCGCGCCGCGCCAGCGCGGTGCGCTGGGGCGTGGCGAGCAATGTCGTTGCGGCGTGGTTCATCACCATTCCCGCAAGCGCGATCGTCGCGGCGGCGTTTTACGGACTGACCCGCCTGTTCTGATCATTTTGCCGGGCGATAATCGACGCTGGCCCCGCCGACCATCCGCACCGGCAGATACAGGCCGTTGCCATAGGCCTTGATCTGACCGATCGCAAAGCCATCCACGTGGGTGCGGATGACGAACGCCCCCTCGCGGCGCTGGTCGACCGCGCGCTTGATCTTGCCTTGCAGCTCGGCAAGGTCGCGCGCGAAATTCTGGGTCAGGGCGCTGGCGATCAACGGGGCAAAACCATCGCTGCGGCCGAGCACCAGCAGCAAGTCGCCGCCGACCCCGTTGGTGTCGCCGTTGATCACCAGGTCGCTGAAATGCACCTCGGCCGAACCCGGTTTATTGACCGGCACCGCGGTCATCCAGATGCGGCCGTGGGTGGGCTCGCCGGTGCGATTGGCGAGCCGCATATCGACATCGACGCCGACCGCGATGCGCCCATCGGGCGCGCCATAGATCGTCGATTTGCCGAATTTGACCGTCATCGCGCCGACCTTTGGCAGGTCGAACGGCCGTACCGACCGCTTCAGCAGCGCGCGATCGACGACGGGTTCGAGCTGGGCATAGTCGGCCAGCACCGGCACCCGCACGTCGAGGTGCGGCTTGGGCGCGGCGCGGACCATGTTTGGCAGCGGGGTCGGCGACGGATCGGCCGGGCGGCCCGAAACAAAGGTTTCGGTGATCGCCTCGAGCCCCAGGTTCAACCGCATCTGCTGTCCCTCCATCCGGTACCCGCCATAGAGGATACGCTGCGGCGTCACGCGCATCCATACCGGCGGTTTGTCGCGATTGAGTTCGAGCGCGGTGAAGCTCTGCCGCCAGATGTCGGATGCCTGTTTGCGGATGTCGATCCGGGCGATCTCTTGGTTCACTTCGCGCTCGACGTCGCGCACGACGGGTTTCAGCTTGGCATCGGCCTCGTCGGTAAAGGTGATGCGTTTGCCCAGGAAATCGATCCCCGGCGCCTTGGTCCAACCATAGCTGATCCGCGCCGTGCCGCGGGTGCGCCAGTCGGGGGTGATGTCGATCTTGACCCGTGCATGCGCCATTGCGGCGCCGGTCGCGGTCTCGCCCTTCAGCACCCCGCCGACGTCGCGCGCGGCGATCGTCGCGCTCAGCGGCATATCGACGATGATCTCGTCGCCTTCGCCGCGCAGCCGCAGCGGCCCGCGTGTCACGCGCCCGACGATGGTGCAGGGGATGGGCGGCGTGACTTCGACCTTCTTGCCAAAGACCTTGACCTGCTGCGGTTTGACGCACGCGCGCTCGCGCCGGTTGATCGTCCACAATGTCTTTGGCACCGCACGTTCGAGCGCCTGCTTGAGCGCTGTCGTATCGGCATTGATCGGCACCGCGATCAGCGATGTCTGCGTCGGCGAAGGCGCCTTGTCGGTGGCGCGCGGCGGCGGTTCGATGTCGACCTTGCGGTCGCAGGCGGTGAGCGTGGCAGCGACCAGAAAGGTCGTGGTGGCCAGTCGGGTTAGTCGCATGTGGTGCCCCTGATGCGGAATTTGCTGTTTATAACAGCGCAGGCGTGAAGGCGTTCCTTGCCGCGCGGTGCGGTACAAAAAAGCACGGAAAACTGCGCAACTTCACTCGGGATTCGCGTTTCGTAGGCGCCATTCCTTGTCACCCCGAACGCGATCCGGGGTCCCGCTAAGCAGCGTCGCAAAGCGGGACCCCGGATCAGGTCCGGGGTGACGAAAGAGGCGAGCGTCGAAACGACGGAAAACTGCGCAACTTCACTCGGGATTCGCGGTTTGCAGGGGTAGGCAGGCGTCATCCCGCAAGGCTATGCGGCTCGCAGAATGTAGGACAGCGATTTTTCGGAGAGGGTTTTAGACGACCACCCCGAACAGATCATGCTCGTCAGCGTCCTCGATCGCGACATCGACAATATCGCCGGCCTTCAGCGTCGCCGCGACGTCGCGCAGATAGACATGACCGTCGATTTCGGGCGCGTCGGCCTGTGAGCGGCCGGTGGCGCCGATGCTGCCGTCCTCATCGGCTTCGCCAACTTCGTCGATGATCACCGGCAGCGTGCGGCCGATCTTGGCTTCGAGTTTCGCGGCGCTGATCGCGGCGGTTTTTTCCATGATCCGCTGGTAGCGTTCTTCCTTGACCGCTTCGGGCACCTGATCGTCGAGCGCGTTGGCTTGCGCCCCCGCGACGGGTTCAAAGCGAAAGGCGCCGACGCGGTCGAGCTGCGCTTCGTCGAGCCAATCGAGCAGATATTGGAAATCGGCCTCGGTCTCGCCGGGGAAGCCGACGACGAAGCTGGAGCGGATCGCGATGTCGGGGGCGATGGCGCGCCAGTTTTTCAAGCGTTCGAGCACCTTGGCCTCATTCGCGGGGCGCTTCATGCGCTTGAGGACGCTGGGGCTCGCATGCTGGAAGGGGATGTCCAGATAGGGCGTGAGCAGCCCTTCGGCCATCAGCGGGATGACCGCGTCGACGTGGGGGTAGGGGTAGACATAGTGGAGGCGCACCCATGGGGCGCGGCCTTCGCTGGTCTGCAGCTGGCCGAGTTCGCGCGCGAGGTCGGTCATATGGGCGCGGACTTCGCGGCCCTTCCACTGGCGCGGGTCGTGGCGGGTATCGACGCCGTAAGCCGAGGTGTCCTGGCTGATCACCAGCAGTTCCCTGGTCCCCGCGGCGACGAGCTTTTCGGCCTCGCGCAGCACCGCGTCGATGCGGCGGCTGACGAGTTTGCCGCGCAGGTCAGGGATGATGCAGAAGGAGCAGCTGTGGTTGCAGCCTTCGGAAATCTTGAGATAGCTATAGTGGCGCGGCGTCAGTTTCAGCCCGCCTTCGGGGACGAGGTCGACGAACGGCCCTTGGGTCGGCGGCGCGGCGTCATGGACGGCATCGACGACCTGTTCATATTGATGCGCGCCGGTGACCGCGAGGACGTTGGGGAAGCGCGCGCGGATGACGTCGGCCTCATTGCCCATGCAGCCGGTGACGATGACGCGGCCATTTTCGGCCATCGCTTCGCCGATCGCCTCAAGGCTTTCTTCCTTCGCCGAGTCGAGAAAGCCGCAGGTGTTGACGAGCACGACGTCGGCGCCGGCATAATCGGGCGACAGGCCGTAGCCGTCGGCGCGCAGCTTGGTGAGAATCCGTTCGCTATCGACCAGTGCCTTGGGGCAGCCGAGCGAAACCATGCCGACCTTCGGCTGGGTGGGGAGGGTTTTGACTGTCATGATTGGCCGCGCGCATAGGCGATTTTTTTGGGTTTGTCACGAGGGTGCTTCTCAGGTCATTGCGAGGAGCGAAGCGACGCGGCAATCCCCAGCCGTCGAAATGACCGGACGATGGCTGGGGATTGCTTCGTCGCCTTCGGCTCCTCGCAATGACGTCGGCTATTTGCCCGCCAGCGTATCCGCCACAATCCGCCACACCTTCGGATTGATCCCCAGCCCCAGATGCGTGCTGTCGACTTTGATGTTGCGTGCCTGGTCGTTGTAGATGTCGACCGCGATGTCGGGGCCGACGATGCCGTCGCGATCGGAGTAGATGACGGTCAGCGGCTGGGTGAGACCTTTCAGGTTGCGGGCGTGGATTTCGCGCTCGATCGTATCGAAATCGCGGTCGGCAAAGCGCTGTGCAAGTGCGGTATATTTGGGGCCGCCGATGATTGGGGTGCCCATCGTAATGATCTCGCGGACGAGGTGCGGGTGGGCGCGCGCGGTTTCGCGGGCGATGACGCCGCCGAGGCTCCAGCCGATGAGGGTGAGCGGGGCGCCGTCGGCCTTGACCCACAAGGCTGCCTGCGCCGCAAAGCGATCGACGTCGGCGGCGACGCGGCCCTGGTTGCGGCCCATCCCCCAGTCGCGGACATGATAGCCGAGATGACGCAGCCAGGCTTCGAGCGGCCGCATCGACAGCTCGCTGGCGCCATAGCCGGGAAGCAGCGCGACCGGGCGACCGTCGCCGCGCGGGGCGCCGATCAGGTGATAGCCGCCAAGCCCGTAGCGCAGCAGGTCGAGCGGCAGCGCAAGCTCGCCGAGCTGCGCGAGCCGGGTCGGGGGCTTTAATCCGGTGGGCAGCGGAACGTCGCGGGGCATCGCCTTCTCCCTTTCACATCGCTATAGTTTGTCGCCTCGGCACGGCATTGCAAGCCGATAAGGGGAGGGGACGATGGCGAATATGAACTGGATCGCGATTCTGGTCGCGGCGCTCGCGGGCTTTGTCGTCGGCGGGCTGTGGTACGGGCCGCTGCTGGGCAAGGCGTGGATGAAGGAACGCGGGCTGACCGAAGCCGAATTGCAACAGGGCAATATGGTGCTGATCTATGGCACCACCTTGCTGCTCAGCATCGTGTCGGCGATTTTCCTGGGCCATTTGCTCGCGCATTTTGGCGACATGAGCGCGCGGTCGACGATGATGATTTCGGTCGGGATTGCGCTGGGCTTTATCGTTCCGGCGATCGGCACCAATTATCTGTTCAGCCGCGCGAGTTTGAAATTGTTCGGGATCGACGCCGGATATTGGATTGCGTTCTATGCCGCGATGGGTGCGGTGTTTGTGTTTCTCGGCTAGCCGCCGGGCACGCTCGCTTCGCACTCTTCGCAGCGGATGACCTCGACGATCATGTCGCCGGGGGCGAGGCTTTGGGCTTCGGCCTCCCAAAAGCCGAAGGGCTTGCCGCCGCGATAGATACGCAGTCCGCGGCCTTCGCTGGCGAGCTGATCGATGCTGCGCCCGACCTCTGCGGCGGCGACCGGGCGTTCGCGCAGCTGGACGCGGCCGCCGATGCTGGCGAGGTCGGCCATATAGTCGGCGACATGCGCACCCTGCGCCGACCCCGCGAGCAGCAGGCCAGTGAAGCTGACCGGGTTGATGACATTGTTGGCGCCCGCCTGCCGCGCCAGCAGCTCGTTGTCGTGCGCGCGGATCACCACGCTGATCGGGACCTTGGGCGACAGGTGGCGGACGGTCAGCACCATCAGGATCGAGCTGTCGTCGCGCCCCGCCGATACCAGCACCGCCTGTGCCCGCGCGATATGGACGTCGATCAACGTGTCATCGTTCGATGCGTCGGCCTGGAGCACGTTGCAGCCCATCGCCTCGGCCTCTTCGATGCGCGACGCCGACTGGTCGATGACGACGATGCACGTCGGATCGGTGCCGCGCGCGATCAGTTCGCGGACCGCTTCGCTGCCGCTGATGCCGAAGCCGAGGACGACGATATGGTCAGTGAGCTGTGCCTGGATGCGGGCCATGCGCCATTTTTCCCATGTGCGTTTGAGGACGAAATTATAGGCGGTGCCGACAAAGATAAACAACACCGCGATGCGGATCGGGGTGACGATCACCGCTTCGATCAGGCGCGAGCGGTCGGATATCGGCGCAATGTCGCCGAACCCCGTGGTCGTCACCGAGATCATCGTGAAATAGACGACGTCAAGAAAGCTGATGTGGCCGTCGTGATGGTCGATCAATCCTTCGCGATCGATCCAGTGGACCAGCACGACGATGCCGATCAGGAAAAAGGCGAGGCTGAGCCGGGCGCTAACGTCCGCCCAAACCGGCCATTTGCTGGCGCGGCGCAGCGGTTGAAAGCGGTGCTGGAGCTTGAGCTTTTGCGCGGGGCGTTTGCTCATCGGGGCGGCAATTGTTTCATCGGATCAACGGGTATGCGATTTTTGCGCAGCTGGAAATGGAGTTGCGACGTCTGGACCTGGCCGGTTGCCCCGGCGCGGCCGATAACGTCGCCGATCCGCACCGCCTGACCGCGCTGGACGTCGATGCGGGCGGCATGACCATAGGCGCTGACCCAGCCGCCGCCATGGTTGATCAGGATCAGCCCGCCATAAACGCCGATCTGGTCGCCGGCATAAGCGACGACGCCATCGGCGGTGGCGCGGATCGGGGTGCCGGTGGCGGCCGCGATGTTGATCCCGTCGCTGACCTTGCCCGGCGCGAGCGGGCCGAAGCGGGCGAGGATCGGACCGTAGAGCGGCCATTCAAAGCGGCCCGCAAACCGCGCCGGGGCGGCGATGGCGGTGGTCACCGGCTGGCGCGGCGCGGCGTTGCCTGCGGTCGGACGGCTGCTTTCGGTGAGCGCGGGCTGGCTGCCGGTGACGATGTCGTCGATGTCGAGGGTGAAGGCAGCAGCGCGGGCGCCGACATTGACCGGGCCGGGAGGGGCAGGGCGCGCGTCGGAGGGCAGGCGCAGCCGCTGGCCGACGCGCAGGATATAGGGTTCGGCGAGCGCGTTGATCGTGATGATCTCACCCCAGTCGGCGCGATAGGCGGCCGCGATGCCGATCCCGGTCTCGCCGGTGCCGACGCGGTGATAGAGACCGGCGGGGATATGCAGCATCTGTCCGGCGCGCAGGGTGAAGGGCGGCGTGAGGTCGTTTTCCAGCGCGAGCGCTTCGGACCCGGCACCGCTCATCTCGCCGATCGCGCGCAGCGTGTCGCCGGGGCGGACGGTGTAAGCGCCCGCAGTCACGCGCACGGCGTTGGTGGCGACGGGTTTCAGCGTCCAGGTCGGCCGGGCATCGCCGCCGACGACATCGCTGGCCGATTGGCGTTCGAAGTCGAAGCTGTCGGGGGTGGACGACGGTACCGGCATCGACGCGATGGGCCGTGGCGGCGGGGCAGGGGCCGCGGGGATGCAACCGGCAAGCAGCACGGCACCCAGCAACACCCAACCATGATGTCTTATTACCCCCACGCGCCCGCTTTTGCCAAAGGAAGTGGGCGGTGGCTAGCCGATTTCATTGGGTCGATCCTCCCCATGGCTTCGCCACAGGGAGGATCTTGTCAGGTTGCGTAGGCCCCGCGCAGCGCCGCCAGCGACGCTTCGTGGGTCAGGTCGAGCTGGAGCGGGGTGACCGAGATATAGCGATCGTCGATCGCCTCCAGATCGCTGTCGTGCCCCGGCGAATGTTCGATCCCGTGCAGCCCGAACCAGTAATAGCGATAGCCGCGCGGGTCGGTGCCCTCGACGATCGAGCCGCGGCCATAATCGTGGAAGCCCTGGCGGGTGACGCGGATGCCCCGCACGTCGGCGGCGGGGATCGCGGGGAAGTTGACGTTGATCAGCGTGCGCGGCGCCATGTCCATCGCAAGCAGCGGCCGCAGCACTTTCGCGCCCCACACCTCGGCGGCCTCGAACGGCACGGTGTCGCCCATGCCTTCGCGCGCATACACCTGGCTGAGTGCGATCGAGCGGATGCCCGCCAGCGCGCCCTCGATCGCCGCCGAGACGGTGCCCGAATAAGTGACATCGTCGCCCAGATTGGCACCGCGGTTGACGCCGGAGAGGATCAGGTCGGGTTTTTCGGGCATCAGCTTGCTGATCGCCATCATCACCGAATCGGTCGGGGTGCCGCTGCACGACCAGCGTTGCGGCCCATGATCGCGAATCCGCACCGGGCGCGACAGGGTGAGCGAATGGCCGGCGCCCGACTGTTCCTCGGCGGGCGCACAGACCCAGATGTCGTCGGACAGCTGGCGCGCGATCGCTTCGAGTACGGCGAGCCCGGGGGCGTGATAGCCGTCGTCGTTGGTGAGGAGGATGCGCAAGGTTTTGGTCTTTCTCTCTTCGTCATGCCGGACTTGATCCGGCATCCATTCGGCGATGGCGTCGTGGACCCCGGATCAAGTCCGGGGTGACGAGCATTAGGCGGCGGGCGTCATTTTCGTGATCCCGCCCATGTAGGGAAGCAACGCCTGCGGAATATCAACACTGCCGTCGGCCTGCTGGTAGTTCTCAAGAATCGCGACCAGCGTCCGCCCGACTGCCAGCCCCGAACCGTTCAGCGTGTGGACGAATTCATTGCTCTTGCCGCCCTCGCGCCGGAAGCGGGTGTTCATGCGCCGCGCCTGGAAATCGCCGCAGTTTGAGCAGCTCGAAATCTCGCGATAGGCGTTCTGGCCGGGCAGCCACACCTCAAGATCATAGGTCTGGCGCGCCGCAAAACCCATGTCGCCGGCGCATAGCAGCATCTTGCGATAGGGCAGTTCGAGCGCCTCGAGGATCGCCTCGGCGGCGCGGGTCTTGCGCTCCAGCTCGGCGTCGCTGTCCTCGGGGCGGGTGATCGACACCAGCTCGACCTTCCAGAATTGATGCTGGCGGATATAGCCGCGCGTGTCGCGCCCCGCCGATCCGGCTTCGGAGCGGAAGCAGGGGGTCAGCGCGGTCATGCGGATCGGCAGGTCGGCCTCGGGCAGGATATCCTCGCGCACCGCGTTGGTCAGGCTCATCTCCGACGTCGAGATCAGCCAGCGGCCGTCAGTCGTCTGGAACAGATCCTCGCGGAATTTGGGCAGCTGGGTGGTGCCGAACGCGGCTTCGTCGCGGACCATGAGCGGGGTGGCGCATTCGGTGTAGCCCGCGTCGATCGTCTGCCGATCGATCATATACTGGCCAAGCGCGCGTTCGAGACGCGCCATCTGGCCGCGAAGAAACGCAAAGCGCGCGCCCGACATCTTCGCGGCGGTTTCGAAATCGAGCCCGAGCGCGGGGGCAAAGTCGGCGTGCTCCTGCGGCGCAAAGTCGAACGTCCGCGGAGTGCCCCAGCGCGCGATTTCGACATTGCTGTCCTCGTCTTCGCCTTCGGGGACGTCGGCGGCGGGCAGGTTGGGGAGCGCGGCGAGGGTGTCTTGCAGCGCGGCAAGCCGTTCGCGTTCGGCATTTTCCTTTTCGGGCAGCGAGGTTTTGAGCGTCGCGACCTCGGCCTTCAACGCTTCGGCCTTGTCCTTGTCGCCCTGCGCCATTGCCTGGCCGATCAGCTTCGACGCTTCGTTGCGGCGTGCCAGCGCCGCCTGAACTTCGGTCTGCAGCGCGCGCACCGACGCGTCGGCGGTCAGGATCGCAGCGGACAGGGGTTCGAGACCGCGGCGCGCGAGGCCGGCGTCGAAGGCTTGCGGGTCATCCCGGATCAGGCGGATATCGTGCATGGGCGCGCTATGGCGTTGCCGGGCGAGGGGTGCAAGCCTGTCCTTGCTCGATCCTCCCTGTGGCGCAGCCATGGGGAGGGGGACCGCCGCCGCAGGCGGTGGTGGAGGGGCAGCGACGGTGCGCCATTGCCCCTCCGTCAGCGCTTCGCGCTGCCACCTCCCCATCGCTGCGCGACAGGGAGGATTGTTAGCTAACGGCGCTGCGCAAACCCGACGCGCCCATGAAAAAAGGGCCGCCTCGCAAGGCGGCCCTTCAGTATGGTGGTCCGGGTTAGCCCCCCCGACCTCCAGTGGATCGCTTACGCCGCGTCGGCGTTTTTGTCGTTGCGGTTGGCGGCGCGGCGGCGCGCGACGAGCGCGGCAGCGGCGGCGCCGAACAATAGCATCATCGGCGGTGCCGGAACCGGGGTCGGCGGGTTGCCCGACGAGCTGCTGGTGCTGCCGCCCGAGCTGGAAGACGACGAAGAGGATGACGAGCTGCTGCTCGACGACGAGGACGAACCGGTGCTGCCCGTGCTGGTGCTGCCGGTCGAGCCCCAGCTGCTGCTGCCGCCGGTCGCGCCCGACGAGGTCGCGCCGCTGGACGTACTGCTGCTGCTCGATGACGAGGAGCTCGACGACGAGCTGCTCGACCCGCCCGAGCTGCTGCTGGAGCCGCCCGAGCTGCCGCTGGACCCGTTCGAGCCGCCCGAACTGCCGTGCGACGAGCTGCCCCAACCCGAGCTGCCGTGCGACGAACCGCCCTTTGACGAGCTGCCGCCCGACGACGACGAGCTGGACGAGGAGGAAGACGAGGACGAGCTAGACGACGAGCTGCTGCTCGACGACGACGTGCTGACGTTGCCCGATGAGGTTGAGACATTGCCCGATGACGTCGAGACGTTGCCCGACGAAGTGCTGACGTTACCCGACGAGGTCGAAACGCCGCCGGTCGAAGTGCTGACCCCACCGGTCGAGGTCGAAACGCCCCCCGTCGACGTCGACACGCCGCCGGTGGAGGTCGACACGCCGCTCGAGGTGCTGACGCTGCCGGTCGAGGTCGACACGCCGCCGGTCGACGTCGAGGTGCTGACCCCGCCGGTCGACGTCGAAACACCGCCCGAGGTGCTGCTGGACGTCGTGCTGAGGCCGCCGGTCGTCGTCGAGGTGACGACGATGCTGCCGCTGCTGCCGCCGCCGCTGCTGCCGCCAAAGAAGCCTCCGAAAAAGCCGCCGCCGAAACCGCCGCCAAAGCCGCCACCGATCACGGTGACACCGCCGCCGCTGCCGCCGCCTTCAAAACCGCCGCGCTGCGGGAAGGGGGCGTAGGGGATGGGAGGCAGCGGGATCGTCTGCGTCACCACCTGCATCTGCGGGGTCGCGGTGCGGATGATGCGTTTGGTCGTGACGACGCGGCGGATCCGCTTCACCGGCTTGCGCGCGGCGTGGCGCTTGCGCACCACCTTTTTGCCGACGCAGGGCGAGCAGGATTTGACCGTCTGGGCGCGCGCCTTCGGCACATCCGCAATCTGCATCGCGCCGCTACCGATGATCGCGCCGCCGCAGGTGCAGGCGCAGAGCTTGGCGAGGGCCATTCGGACAGACATAGGTTTCTCTTTCTTTCCCGTTGCAGGTGCGAAGCATCACCGACCAACACCCAATCTCACCTTCGCTATACCCCAAAAGGTCAAAGGTTTGCGAACGCGGCAATTGCGTTAACCGCGTTTGCCTGTCCGACAGCGGGAAAAGGGCGCCGGAATCAACCCCAATGGCGGTTATTGTCCCAAAATAGCACGGAAACTGCAATGATTCTATGCAATTGGTTAATCTTCGGCCCTAAATCGGCTTCGTCAAGGGCGCGTCGCGGGTCGCGCGCAACCGATGGGAATCACCCGGAGCCCGCTCTCCGTTCAGCCGCGCTTCACGCCCCGTCGCTATCAGCTGCTTAGGCGCTTGTATCGCAACCGGCGGCTGGTTATAGGCGCGCCACTCCCCGAACCGCATGAGACGGCCAACGGGGTGACAGGAAAGGACGCGAGAGCCCCTCATGCCGACCAAGATTGCCGACGTTGGCGCTGACGCGCTTCGCGCAGCGAAATCCAATCTCGATACGGACTATGTTCCTGGCGACGACGAAGCGTTCATGAACGAGCGGCAGCAGGAATATTTCCGCGGCCTGCTGCTCGCCTGGAAAAAGTCGATCCTGTCCGAATCCGAATCGACCCTGGCCCATTTGCAGGACGGCCCGCTGCGCGAACCCGACCTGGCCGACCGCGCGTCGAGCGAAACCGACTGGGCGATCGAACTGCGCACCCGCGACCGTCAGCGCAAGCTGATCGCCAAGATCGATTCGGCCATCCGCCGCATCGACGAGGGCGAATATGGCTATTGCGCGGTGACCGGCGAACCGATCTCGCTGGCGCGGTTGCAAGCACGCCCGATCGCCACGATGACGCTGGAGGCGCAGGAGCGCCACGAGCGCAACGAGCGGATTTCGCGCGAAGATTGACCCACTTTGGGGCTAATGTCCGATTTCCCCATCGGCAGTTTACATTTCGGCAATGGCTGCGCTCTAGATTCGCGACCCTGACACCTAACGCGGGGAACAGGTCGCAATGGAATCGCGCGGACCAATAACGACGGATGAAGAAGTGGCGGCGCTGTCGCGCGGTGCCGATCGGGACAGCTTGTTCCTGCAGGCCAGCCTGGTCCTGCCGGGGCGTCCCGATCCGGTGGTCGTCCGGGTGCGCAACCTGTCGCCGGGCGGCATGCTGGTCGAGGGCCAGGTGCGCGTCGAACAGGGCGCGACGATCGAGGTCGACCTGAAAAATGTCGGCCCGATCCCGGGCCGCGTCGTGTGGGCGGGCGAGGGCAAGTTCGGCATCGCGTTCGATCATCCGATCGATCCGCAGGCGGTGCGTCGTCAGGTGGTATCGCAGTCCGATTTGCCACCGCATCTGCGGCGCTCGGGGCTGGAGCGGGGGCCGCTGTACCGCCGACGCTGATGCGTCCTGCCATAGGGCGGCACCAGCGGGGGCGGTAGCGGCAGGCGATCGTCAGGCGATCGCGAGCATCTCTTCCTTGAGTTTCAGTTTCTGTTTCTTCAGTTGCGCCAGCGCCGCCATGTCGGGCGCCGGACGCCGCTCTTCATTCGCAATTTTCTCGTCGAGGTTCGCGTGGCGCGACTTCAGGGCGGAAAGATGCGACGTGCTCATGGGCCATTCTCCTTTTCGACTCGATTGGCAGGACCGAGTAAATCACGAATCGGAGCGATTGTCGTCGCGATTCGGCCAGCCGGTCCCCGTTGCGGCCCAGTGGTGAACGTGGCAGGGAAGCGATGGTGAGCCCCGACGAAATTACCCAGCGCCTGGAATTGTTACGGATCGAGCATCGCGACCTCGATGCCGCGATCATTGCGCTTGGCACCGCGGCGATTCCCGACCA
The DNA here is from genome assembly GCF_005502465.1 of Sphingopyxis sp. L1A2A. Taxonomy (GTDB): domain Bacteria; phylum Pseudomonadota; class Alphaproteobacteria; order Sphingomonadales; family Sphingomonadaceae; genus Sphingopyxis. Next base: position 71,655 of record NZ_SCOT01000007.1, on the reverse strand, counting down.
GTTGCAACTGGCCCGGCTGAAGAAACGCAAGCTGCGGCTGCGCGACGAGATCGCCTGGTGCGAGGATCAGCTGGTTCCCGACATTATTGCCTGATTGCCTTTTAAAGTGCGGCACCGGCCCGCTCCCGCCCCGCAGGACGACCGCCTGAATCAAAACGGGACGCCGCGGCGCCGCATTTTCATGGTTACCGGCATTGCATTGCGGCGCGGGCGTGGCATCCCTTGGCACATGGTCGCCCGGCATCCAGACATGATGGCAATCGCAGCGCCGGTGCAGCGCGCGCAGATCGAGAATCTTTATGTCGAGGCGATGGTGCTCGCCGACGAAGCGCACGCCGCCTTTGCCGCGCAGCGCGACCTGGGCGACGTCCGGCGCGACGGGCTGATGCAGATCAGCCTCGCGTGCGAATCGCTCAAGACCACGACGCGGCTGATGCACGTCATCGCCTGGCTGCTCCATCGCCGCGCGATGATCGCCGGCGATCCGGGGGCCGGGCCGCACGACAGCGCGGCCAGGATCGGCGAACCGGTTGCCGCCGACTGGGATATTTGCGCGGGGTTTGAGGCGTCGATCTGCCGCATCATCGCCGCAAGCGAGCGATTGTTTGAACGCATCGCGGCGCTGGAGGCGGGGTGGAATGCGCCGCAGGCGATGACCCCGGTGCAAAGGCTGCTGGCGCAGCTAGAGGCGCGGCTTTAGTCTTGCGGTACGTCGCTTTGGGGTGGGTAGCAGCCATTTCCCATTTCGTCATCCCGGCGAGAGCCGGGATCTCAACCTCTCGGATTAACGCACCGACGAGATCCCGGCCTTCGCCTTGATGACGAGGTTGTGGATGGCGGCTTCCGGTCGTTAGCCGCCATTCAGGTTGCCGTTGTCGCTTTCATCTGCGCCGCATAACCTGCCTGGACCATCGCGCTCATGCGGTCGAACAGCGCGTCGGGGTCGCTGCGGCGCAGCGCCGCGATCGCCGCCTCGGCGCCCTCGGCGACCACCAGCTCGCGCGTCCCGGCGTCGACCGCCGCCAATATCTGCGCGGCGGCGAAATCGGGCGACAGGCCGTTGTCGATCGCGGCGTCGCTTTCCCCGCGGACGCTGCCGTCGGCGTTGAGCGCGTTGCGGCTGACGTTGGTCTGGACCGATCCGGGCGCGACGACCAGCACCCGCAACCCCAGATGCTCATTTTCGGCCCGCACGCTGTCGTGATAGCCGATCAGGCCGTGCTTCGCCGCGCAATAGGCGCTGCGCAGCGGCACCCCGGCGATCCCCGCGACGCTGGAGATCGCGACGATCTGGCCGCCGCCCGCGCCGACCATGTGCGGCAGCAGTTGCTGCGTCAGCGCGATCGGGGCGAGCAGGTCGACCGCGACAATCTGTTGATAGACGGCAAAATCGGTGTCGATCGCCAGGCTGCGCTGTGAAATGCCGGCGTTGTTGACCAGCCCGTCGACGCGGCCCTGCCAGCCCCACGCCTGTTCGGCGATCGCGGGAAGGGCGGCATAGTCGGTCGCCTCGAACGGCAGCACCAGCGTCTCGGCCCTGCAATCGGCGGCGACGGCGTCGAGTGCCGCGACGTTGCGCCCCGACAGGATCAGCTTTGCGCCGCGCGCCGCCAGCCCCCGCGCCAGCGCCGCACCGATCCCCGACGAAGCGCCTGTCACCCACCAGCATTGACCATCCATATCGGCATTCCCGTTTGTGATTTCGTGCCAAGGTGAAACGACGACCGGATGGCGTCAAGGCGCCCCGCCGCGCAGGGGTGGCAATTTTGTTGCGAATCTGTTATAATAAATATCAACGCGCCGACATTCTGCCTCTGCCCGTCGCGGGCTGGGGTATGTCACGGCGTTCCGATGGAGCCATATCCCTTGTCACTCTGACTGGCTAGCGCCGAGCGATTGTAGATCCCCCTTGGCTAGAGGGTGGGATGCGCCGCTGTTGTCGCACTTTCAGATCAGGGTCAAGGCACAACAAAAGGAATTTGCATGTCCGTAAGCACGCTCTTGTTCGAAGTCGGTGATTATGTTGTTTATCCCAAACATGGCGTGGGGCGCGTCATCGAGTTGCAGCGGTCGGAGATCGCCGGGATGCAGCTCGAACTCTATGTCCTGCGCTTCGAAAAGGAAAAAATGACCCTTCGCGTGCCGACGAACAAGGCCGAAGGCGTCGGGATGCGCAAGCTGTCGTCGGACAAGACGCTGAAGGAAGCGTTGCAGGTGCTGACCACCAAGCCGAAGGTCAAGCGCACCATGTGGTCGCGCCGCGCGCAGGAATATGAAGCGAAGATCAATTCGGGCGACCTGGTGTCGATCGCCGAAGTGACCCGCGACCTGTTCCGCGCCGACGACCAGCCCGAGCAGAGCTATTCGGAACGCCAGATCTTTGAAGCGGCGTCGAGCCGCCTCGCGCGCGAATTGGGCGCGATGGAAGAAAGTGACGAAAAGACAGCGCAGGCGAAGATCCTGCAGATTTTGAATGAACACGCGCCGCTGTATTACGCCGAAAAGGTGTAAGCGCGCGGGGTGGTGATTTAGGGAAGGGGCGGTCTGCGAGGGCCGCCCTTTTTCGTTGCCGTGATTGCGAGCGTCGCGAAGCAATCTCCAGCTATCGTTTTGCTCGGACGCCAGCTGGAGATTGCCGCGTCGCTACGCTCCTCGCAATGACGAACTACGGGTAAGTGGCGCTCACAAAATACAGCCCGTCGGGCGGCGCATTCAGCCCCAGTGCGTTGCGATCCGCCGCCGCCAGCGCATCCTTCAAATCCCCCGCCGTCCACCGCCCATGCCCGATCAGCGACAGGCACCCGACCATCGATCGGACCTGATGGTGCAGGAAACTGCGCGCCGCGGCCTCGATGATCAGCTCGTCGCCGTGGCGGCTGACGGTCAGTTTATCGAGTGTCTTGACCGGGCTTTGCGACTGGCAATGCGCCGATCGGAAGGTGGTGAAATCGTGGAGGCCGACCAGCGCCTGCGCCGCGGCGTGCATCGCGTCGGCATCGAGCGGCCGCGCGACTTGCCACGACAGCCCCTTGTCCCACGTCAGCGGCGCTCGGCGGTTGACGATGCGATATTCGTAACTGCGCCCCGTGCAGGCAAAGCGTGCGTGCCAGTCGTCGGGGACGACCTCCGCCGCGAGCATCGCGATCGGGGCGGGGCGCAACTGGGCGTTGAGCGCCTCGGTCAGCTTGAACGGGGTCAGCGGCTTGGCGATGTCGACATGCGCGCGCATCGCGATCGCATGGACCCCGGCGTCGGTGCGGCCGGCGCTGAACACCTGCACCGTCTCACCGGTGAAGCGGTGGATCGCCTCCTCGATCGCCTGCTGGACGCTGGGACCATGCGCCTGCCGCTGCCAGCCCATGTAAGGGCGGCCGTCATATTCGATGGTGAGGGCAAAGCGGGTCATGGGCGGAGATATTCCCCATTTTCGTCACCCCGGACTTGATCCGGGGTCCATTCCGGCGCCGAAGGCTTGGACCCCGGATCAAGTCCGGGGTGACGAGGAAGAAATGGCTGGTTCATGTCAGCCGCGTCCCCGCCGGAATCGCCCGCCCGCGCAGCAATTCGCCCGCCGCCATCGCGGGCTTGCCCGCCCGCTGCACCCGCGTCGCGCGGATCGCGCCGGGGTTGCAGGCTATGGTCAGCGCGTCGTCGAGCGTGACGCCGGGGGCCGCGCCCGCGACCGTCTCGCCCGGATGGATCACCTCGGCGGCGAGCAGCTTGTACCGCTCACCGTCCAGCTCAAAAAACGCCCCCGGCACCGGGTTAAATGCGCGCACTTGGCGTTCGACCTGCACCGCGCTCACCAGAAAATCGAGCCGCGCTTCGCTCTTGTCGATCTTGGCGGCGTAGGTGACGCCGTCGTCGGGCTGCGGCACCGGCGGAAAGGCGTGAAGCTCGCTCAGCACCAGCCGCATCATCAGTGCGCCCATTTCGGCGAGTTCGTGGGTCAGCACCCCCGCGGTCTTGCGGCCGATCGGGGTCGGTTCGACCAGCCGCATCGCGCCGGTGTCGAGCCCGACGTCCATCTGCATGATCGTCACACCGGTTTCGGCATCGCCCGCCAATATGGCGCGCTGCACCGGCGCCGCGCCGCGCCAACGCGGCAGGATCGAGCCATGGACGTTGAGGGACCCTTGGCGCGGGGCATCGAGGATCGCGGGCGGCAGGATCAGGCCGTAAGCCGCGACGACCGCAATATCGAGGTTCAGCGCGGCGAACGCGGCCTGTTCGTCGGCACCCTTCAGGCTTTTCGGGGTGCGGGCGGGCAGGGCGTGTTCTTCGGCCCAGACCTGCACCGGGCTTTTCTGAAATTTCTTGCCGCGCTGCGCCGGGCGCGGCGGCTGGGTATAGACCGCCGCAATGTCATGCCCCGCCGCATGCAGCGCAGCGAGCGTCGGCACCGCAAAGGGCGGCGTTCCCATGAAAGCGATACGCATGGGTGCGGGCTTTGGCGGAGGTTGAGGGGTTGTGCAAGATCGATAGCTGGAGATTGCCGCGTCGCTACGCTCCTCGCAATGACGCCAAAACTCGTCATTGCGAGCGAAGCGAAGCAATCTCCGGCTATCAGCCTATCCGCCCGTTAACTCCGGAAACAGGTCACGCCATTCGGGATTTTCCACCTCGATCAGCGCCACTTTTTTCGCGCGCGACCCCGCCTTGATCTGCTTCTCGCGCGTGATCGCCGCATACATGTCGCCGTGCAGTTCAAACCACACCAATTTGTCGCAGCGATAGCGAGCCGAAAACCCGCTCTGTTTTTGCCGGTGCTGCCACGCCCGCGCGATCAGATCGGACGTGACGCCGGTGTAAAGCACCCCATCTTTCCGATTGGTCATGATGTAGACTGCGGGCTGTTTCTCTTGACGCATGGCTGGAGATTGCTTCGTCGCTTCGCTCCTCGCAATGACGAAGTTGAGAACGTCATTGCGAGGAGCCGCAGGCGACGCGGCAATCGCCAGCTATCGCCCTTGCGTGACCTTGCGCGCTACGCCAAACACCCACCATGGCCTCCACCGAAATCGAAGCCCTCGTCCAGCAACTCGCCCGTCTCCCCGGCCTCGGCCCGCGGTCGGCGCGGCGCGCGGTGCTGCATTTGATGAAGAAACGCGAGTCCGCGTTCGTGCCGCTGCTTGCGGCGCTTCAGACCGTGTCCGAACGGCTCGTCACCTGCACGATCTGCGGCAATGTCGATACCCACGATCCCTGCGCGATCTGCGCCGATCCGCGCCGCGATGCGCGGTCGCTGTGCGTGGTCGAGGAGGTGTCGGACCTGTGGGCGCTCGACAAGTCGCGGCTGTTCCCCGGCAAATATCATGTGCTGGGCGGGCGATTGTCGGCGCTGGAGGGTATCCGCCCGCAGGATCTGGCGATCGACGCCCTGGTCGCGCGCGTCGCGGCGGGCGGCATCGACGAGGTCGTGCTGGCGATGAACGCGACGCTGGAGGGCCAGACGACGGCGCATTATCTCGCCGAGCGGCTGGAGGGCTATCCGGTGCGGTTGACGCAGCTGGCGCACGGTTTGCCGGTGGGGGGCGAACTCGATTACCTCGACGAGGGGACACTGGCGCAGGCGCTTCGGGCAAGGCGGCCGGTGGGTTGACGGCGGGCGTTCGAGTTCATACCTGCACCCCATGGCCTTACTCCCCATCATAGAGACCCCGGATCCCCGGCTGCGCGTCATTTCCAAGCCCGTCGAGACCTTCGATGCCGAGCTGAAGCAGCTCGTCGCCGACATGTTCGAGACGATGTACGACGCCCCCGGCATCGGGCTGGCGGCGATTCAGGTCGGGGTGGCGAAGCGCATTCTGGTGATCGACCTGCAGGAACCCGATCCCGAGGATGAAGAGGGCAAGAAGGTGATCCGCGAGCCGCGCGTGTTCATCAACCCCGTCTTTTCCGACGAGAGCGAGGAGCATAGCGTCTATTCGGAAGGGTGCCTGTCGGTCCCCGAACAATATGCCGATGTGACGCGCCCCGCCGAGGTCACCGTCGACTGGCAGGACGAAGACGGCAAGCATCATCAGGAACGCATGACCGGGCTGATGGCGACGTGCATCCAGCACGAGCATGACCATCTGGAAGGCATTTTGTTCATCGACCATCTGTCGCGGCTGAAGCGCGAGATGGTGTTGAAGAAGCTGATGAAGATGCGGAAAGCGGCTTAGCCCGTCATTGCGAGGTTAGCCCGTCATTGCGAGGAGCGTAGCGACGCGGCAATCTCCAGCTATCGGTCGCGCGTTCCGATAGCTGGAGATTGCCGCGTCGCCTCCGGCTCCTCGCAATGACGATTTATCACCCCGCCTTTGCCACCGCCACCATCGCGGGACGCAGCAGCCGGTCTTTCATCATATAGCCCGCCTGCATTTCCTGCACGATCGTGCCCGGCGTCTGCTCGCTCGGAATCTCCAGCATCGCCTGATGCTGGTTGGGGTCGAGCGGCAGGCCGATCGCGGCGATGCGGGTGATGCCGTTGCGTTCAAAGACGCTGAGCAATTCGCGCTCGGTCGCCTCAAGCCCGGTGATCAGCGGCTTGATCGCGTCCGACGCGCGCTGTTCGTCGCTGAGCGCGGCAAGCGCGCGGCCCAGATTGTCGGCGACCGACAATATGTCGCGCGCAAATTTGGTCGCGGCATAGGCATGCGCGTCGGCAATTTCCTTTTCCTTGCGGCGGCCCAGATTTTGCGTCTCGGCGCGCGCATAGAGCAGGTCTTGCTGCACCGCAGCCAGCTGTTCGTGCAACTGGGCGATTTCGTCATTCTCGGGCGCTGCCGCTTCGGGGGCGTCGATTGAGGTTGCGGTTTCTGGGGTCGCGCTGTCGTCGACCGGGGTGTCATTTTCGATGTTCGTCATAAGCCTTATCGTATCAGTCTGGAGAGCGATTGTGCGGTGAAATCCACCATGGGAACGATGCGGGCATAGTTCAAGCGGGTGGGGCCGATAACCCCGACCACGCCAACCACGCGCCCGTCCGATCCGCGATAGGGCGCCGCTATCACGGAAGAGCCCGAAAGCGAGAATAATTTATTTTCCGACCCGATGAAAATGCGGGTCGCGCTGCCGTCGCGGGCGCTGTCGAGCAATTGCGCAATGTCCTGCTTGGTTTCGAGTTCGTCGAGCAATTGGCGGACGCGGTCGAGGTCGCCGACCGCGCTGTCGTCGAGCAGGTTCGCCTGACCGCGCACGATCAGCACCGGGCGGTCGGCGCCGTCGGACGACCAGATGGCGAGCCCGCGGCTGACCAGATCCTGCGCGGCGCGGTCGATCGCGATGCGCTCGGCCTCGATTTCATGGCGCACCCGCGCCATCGCTTCGGTCAGCGTCAGGCCCGCGAGCATTGCGCTGATATAATTGCCCGCCTCGACCAGCGCCGACGGGTCGAGCCCGGGCGGGGTGTCGATGACGCGGTTCTCGACCGCGCCGTCGCCCGCGACGAGCACGACAAGCGCCTGCGCGTCGGACAGCGGCACGAACGCGACCTGTTTCAGGATACGCTCATGCTTGGGGACGAGTACCAGGCCGGCGCACGCCGACAGGCCGGAGAGCGCGGAGGTCGCCTGCGCCAGCGCGCTTTCGATCGGACCGGCGTCGGAGAGGGAGGCCTCAATCTGGGCGCGATCCTCGGCGCTGGGTTCCGCAACCTGCATCATGCCATCGACGAACAGGCGCAGCCCCTGTTCGGTCGGCAGGCGCCCCGCGCTGGTGTGCGGGCTGGCGAGGAGGCCGAATTCTTCCAGATCCTGCATGACGTTGCGGATCGACGCGGGAGAGAGGTTGAGCGCGGCGAGCTTCGACAAGGTCCGCGACCCGACGGGCTGGCCGGTCTCGAGATAGGCGTCGACGACCAGCCGGAACACGTCGCGGGCGCGCGTGGTGAGTTCGGTGATCGGCGCGGTGGTCATGGGGAGGATTTAGGGACGCGCGGGCGTGGGGGCAAGCATTCGCCTTTGCCGTCGTTGCGAGCGAAGCGAAGCAATCTCCAGCCATCGGCGTAAGATGACATCGATGGCTGGAGATTGCTTCGTCGCTGCGCTCCTCGCAATGACGGGTGGCGGAGACGGGCCAACCCCGCTAAGCGCGCCGCACACCATCACAGGAGAATCCCCCATGCGCCCATCCGGCCGCGCCCCCGATCAGATGCGCCCCATCGCCATCGAAACCGCCTTTACCATCCATGCCGAGGGCAGCGTGCTGGTCAGCTTTGGCAATACCAAGGTGCTGGTGACCGCCAGCGTCGATGAAAAGGTGCCGCCGTTCCTGCGCGGCAAGGGGCAGGGGTGGGTCACCGCCGAATATGGCATGCTGCCCCGCGCGACGCACACCCGCGGCAGCCGCGAAGCGGCGAAGGGCAAGCAGTCGGGACGGACCCAGGAAATTCAGCGGCTTATCGGACGCAGCTTGCGCGCCGTGGTCGATATGAAGAAGCTGGGCGAGCGGCAGATCATCATCGATTGCGACGTGATTCAGGCCGATGGCGGCACCCGCACCGCGTCGATTTCGGGCGCGTGGGTCGCGCTGCGGATCGCGGTCGACAAGCTGCTCGAAACCCAGGCGATTGCCGAGGATCCGATCGAGGACAAGGTCGGTGCGATTTCGTGCGGCATCTACAACGGCACGCCGGTGCTCGACCTGGATTATGACGAGGATTCGGTGGCCGAGGCCGACGGCAATTTCGTGCTGACCGGCCGCGGCCAGATCGTCGAAGTGCAAGCGAGCGCCGAGGGCGCGACCTATGACGAAGAAGGCCTGCTTCGCCTGCTGCGCCTGGCGCGCATCGGCTGCACCGAAATTTTCGCGGCGCAGGACAAGGCGACGGGGCGGTAATAATTTCCTCTCCCGGCGGGAGAGGAAGCGAGACTTGGCAGCTTGCTGGCTAGTCGCAGCAGGTGAGGGGATGTGACGCCAAAGCAGCACAAGCCGTCAACGGGTATTGCCCGCAAATTGCGGCGCCACGAAACCGATGCCGAGAAGAAGCTCTGGCAAGTATTGCGCGCGCGTCAGTTTCTCGGCCTCAAATTTCGCCGACAGTCACCGGTTGCCGGGTTCATTGCCGATTTCCTCTGCGAAGAGTTGCGGATCATCGTCGAAGCTGACGGTGGGCAGCATGCAGACAGCGCTGCGGATGCGAGCCGCACAGCTAGTTTGCAAGCAGCCGGCTATCACGTCATTCGATACTGGAACAACGACATCATGGGCAATCTGGAGGGCGTGTTGGAGGATTTGCGCGGACATTTGGCCACGATCGCCGACGGCGGAACCCCTCACCCAACCCTCTCCCAAGGGGAGAGGGCTTTATGACCCGCAAACTCACCCCCGGCCGTCTTGTCATCGCCAGCCACAATGCGGGCAAGGTGCGCGAAATTCGCGCGCTGCTCGAACCCTTCGGCATCGACCCGGTGTCGGCGGGCGACCTAGGCCTGCCCGAGCCTGATGAGACGGGCACGACGTTCCGCGACAATGCGCTGCTCAAAGCGCATGCGAGTGCGTCGGCGGCGGGGCTGCCCGCGCTGGCCGACGACAGCGGACTCGAAGTCGCGGCGCTGGGCGGGCGCCCGGGCGTTTACACCGCCGACTGGGCCGAACGGCAGGCGTTTGAAGGTCCGCCGGGCCGCGACTGGTATATGGCGATGGGCAAGGTAGAAGGCCTGCTCGCCGAGCAGGGGCCGGACGTCGACCGCAGCGCCTGTTTCGTCTGTACCCTCGCGCTCGCCTGGCCCGACGGCCATGCCGAGGTGTTCGAGGGGCGAGCGCAAGGCAGCCTGACGTGGCCGCCGCGCGGGCTGCTGGGGTTCGGTTACGATCCGGTGTTCGTTCCGGCTAGCAAGTTACTGACTTACGCCGAAATCGATCCGGCGGAAAAACATGCGATAAGTCACCGCGCCGACGCGTTTGCGAAGCTGGTGGCGGGGATGTTTTGAATCAGTCGCCCCCGCGCAGGCGGGGGCCGCTGGAGGTTTTGCCCTTCGTAGCCGTTTAAACCGATAGCGGCCCCCGCCTGCGCGGGGGCGACGTGATATCTTATCGAGTTGAGCTTATACCCTCGCCCATGCCCGAACCGCTCGCCCTTTATGTCCATTGGCCATTTTGCGTGTCGAAATGCCCCTATTGCGACTTCAACAGCCATGTCCGCGATCGTGTCGATCAGGCTGTGTGGCGCGATGCGCTGCTCGCCGATCTGCGGCATGAGGCGGCGTTGCTGCCCGATCGCCGTGTCGGGTCGATCTTTTTCGGTGGGGGGACGCCCAGCCTGATGCCGCCCGCGACCGTTGCGGCGGTGATTGCAGCGGCTGAGGCGGAGTGGGGTTTGACCGATGACGTCGAGATCACGCTGGAAGCAAACCCGAACTCGGTCGAGGTTGCCAATTTTGCCGATCTGGCCGCCGCCGGGGTCAACCGTGTGTCGATCGGGGTTCAGAGCTTCGATACCGAAGTGCTTGAATTTTTGGGTCGCGCGCACAGCGAAGGCGAGGCGCGGCGCGCGATTGCGACGGCGCAGGAGCATTTCGCGCGCGTCAGCTTCGACCTGATCTATGCGCGCCCCGGCCAGACGATGGCGGCATGGGAAAACGAGCTGGCGGGCGCGCTGGCGCTCGGCACCGATCATCTCTCGCTCTACCAGCTGACGATCGAGCCCGGCACGCGCTTTGCCACGCTGGCGGCGAAGGGTGACCTCACCATCCCGGACGGCGATGCCGCCGCCGATCTGTTCGACGCCACGCAGGCGACGACAAGCGCCGCGGGCCTGCCGCGCTACGAGGTGTCGAACCATGCCCGGGTCGGCCAGGAGAGCCGCCACAACCTCGCCTACTGGCGCTACGCCGATTATGCCGGCGTCGGTCCCGGCGCGCATGGGCGGCGGTTGGGACAGGCGACCGAACGGCACAAGAAGCCCGAAAATTTCATCGCGGCGGTCGAGCGCAACGGGCATGGGTTAAAGGTCGAGAACGATCTGCCCGCGCACGAACGCGCGACCGAGGCGATGCTGATGGGGTTGCGGTTGACCGAGGGCATCGACCTGGCGCGGATCGAGATGCGAAGCGGGCTGGGGCGCGAGGCGTTTGTCGATGCCGATGCGGTGGTGCGGTTGGTCGATCAGGGACTGATGGAAGGGGAGGGTGACCGGCTGGCGGTCACCGACAGCGGTATTCTCCTGCTCGACAGCATCCTTTCCGAGGTGGTCAAAACGCACTAGTCTCCCCGCACCGTTCGTCCCGAGCGAAGTCGAGGGACGCGCAACGCGGCGCCAACGTGTCTCGACTTCGCTCGACACGAACGGATTTGAAGGGCGGCTTTTGGCTTCAGATATTATCCGCGACTGGGATGCCCATCTGGCGCACGAAAAGCGCCGGTCGGAGCATACGCGCCGCGCCTATATGGCGACGGCCGAACGCTTCTGCGCCTTTCTGTCCGAACATCGCGGCGGCGCCGTCGATGGCCCGATGCTTACCAAACTGACCCCCAATGACCTGCGCGCCTATCTCGCCGATCGCCGCGCCGAAGGGCTGGGCAATGCATCGGCGGCGCGCGAGCTTTCGGCGCTGCGCGGTTTCTTGCGCTTTGTCGGCGGTTCGGGGGCCAGCGTGCCGCCGCTGCGCGGGCCGCGGGTCAAGAAGGGGCTGCCGCGCCCGGTTTCGCCCACCGAGGCGCTCGCGCTGGCGCAGGATGTCGAGGACAATGCGCGGCAGGGCTGGACTGGCGCGCGCGATTTCGCGTTGCTGCTGCTGCTTTACGGCGCCGGGCTGCGGATCGGCGAGGCGCTGGGGCTGACCGGCGCCGCGCTACCGCTGGGTGAGACGCTGCGCGTTACCGGCAAGCGGGCCAAGACACGGGTCGTGCCGATCCTGCCCGCCGTCGCCAACGCCGTGACGCGCTATGTCGAGGCCTGCCCCTATCCGATCGCGAAGGACGCGCCGCTGTTCCTTGGCGCGCGCGGCGGGCCGCTGGCGCCCGGGGTGGTGCGCGCCAGCGTGCGGACGGCGCGGCGCGCGCTGGGGCTGTCCGAACGCACGACGCCGCACGCGCTGCGCCACAGTTTCGCGACGCATTTGCTGGCGGGCGGGGCCGATTTACGCAGTTTGCAGGAATTGCTCGGTCATGCCAGCCTGGCATCGACACAGGTCTATACCGCGGTCGACGCCGCGCATCTGCTCGATATTTATCGCAGCGCGCATCCGCGGGCGGGTTAGTCGCAAACCGTAGCCCTGAGCTTGTCGAAGGGCGCTTCTCAGTGAGGCGCCCTTCGACAAGCTCAGGGCTACGGTGAGATGGTCAGTGTTCGCGCGGCTTCGGCGTCCACGTAATCACCCGATAGAAATACAGCAGCACCAGCGACCCGATTGCGACGAGCGCCACCGGGCCGACGAACGCATCCATATTGGCGAATTTGCCGCCGAACCAATTGCCCGCCCCCGCCAGCGCGGTGATCCAGATCGTCGATCCCGCCGCGGTCCAAGCCAGGAATTTCGCCTGGTTCATCTTCACCATGCCCGCGGGCAGCGACACCATCGTGCGCGCGACGGGCAGGAAGCGCGCGACAAACACGATGCCGGGGCCGTGTTTCAGGAAGAATATGTGCAGCCGCTCGACCTCCGCCCAATCCAGCGTCAGCCAGCGGCCGCGGCGATCGATAAAGGGCTTGAGCCGTTCATAGCCGATCCAGCGGCCGATGCCGTACCACACCCAATTGCCCACGGTCGTTCCGGCGACCGCGACCGCGACGAGGGTCCAGAAATCGAAATGGCCTTTGGCCACCGCGATGCCGCCGAGGCCCATGATGACTTCGGACGGGATCGGCGGAAAGACATTTTCCAGGACCATGAGGATGAATATCCCCATATAGCCCCAACTCTGGATCAGATTCAGGATGAAATCGGTCATGCGGTGCGTAACGCGCTGGGTCGGCAAACCGATCCAAACCCGTCATTGCGAGGAGCGGAGCGACGAAGCAATCTCCAGCTATCGAGGTTACTTGGGGTCGATGGCTGGAGATTGCTTCGCTTCGCTCGCAATGACGAAAACATCGCTATCAGCCGATCCGCCGGACGATCGCGTCCCAGATCATCCCCGCCGTATCGCTGTTGTTGAACCGGTCGATCGCGACGATCCCGGTGGGCGAGGTGACGTTGATTTCGGTCAGCCATTCGCCGCCGATCACGTCGATGCCGACAAAGACCAAGCCGCGCTCGCGCAGCTGTGGGCCGAGCACGGCGCAGATTTCCTGTTCGCGCGGCGTCAGCACAGTGGCTTCGGCGAAACCCCCGACCGCGAGGTTCGAGCGGAATTCGCCTTCGCCGGGCTTGCGGTTGATCGCGCCCGCGACTTCGCCGTCGATCAGTACGATGCGTTTGTCGCCCTGCGACACGCTGGGCAGGAATTGCTGGACCATGAAGGGTTCGGGCCACACCTGTCCGAACAGTTCGACCAGCGCGCCCAAATTGCTGCCGTCGGCGTCGATGCGGAACACCGCCTTGCCGCCATTGCCGTGCAGCGGCTTGATGACAACCGCGCCATAACGCGCCTGAAAATCCTTCACCGCGTCGAGATCGCGGGTGACCATCGTCGGCGGCATATATTCGGGGAAGTCGAGCACAAACACCTTTTCGGGCGCGTTGCGCACCGAGACGGGGTCGTTGACCACCAATGTCTCGCCCGCGATCCGTTCGAGCAGCCAGGTGCCGGTGAGGTAACCGAGGTCGAAAGGCGGATCCTGCCGCATCAGCACGACATCGATGTCGCGGCCGAGGTCGAGGGTGAGCTGATCGCCGAAGCGATAATGCGCCCCGGCCTCGCGCTGCACGTCGAGTACACGATGCGCCTTTGTCGTCAGCCGCCCGGCCTCCCACGTCAGCCCGCGGACGTCGTAATGATAGAGGGTGTAACCGCGTTCGAGCGCCTTGAGCATCAGGGCAAAGCTGCTGTCGCCCCCGATGTTGATGCCGTCCATCGGGTCCATTTGCACCGCGGCGCGCAGGGTCATTCCATATTCCTCAGGGTTGCCAGACATGGACCAGATGGCGTGGCAGGCGCCCGGGCGCAAGGAGCATCACGTCGATGCGGATGTCGTCCTGCGGCCGGGCGAAGCGGGGGCTGAGCATTTCCGCCGCCGCAGCGACCCGGCGCAGGCGATATTGGTCGATGGCGAGGTCGAGATCCTCGGGGCGTTCGCGCCATTTCACCTCGATGAAGGCAATGATGCGGCCACGCCGCGCGACCAGGTCGACCTCGCCCGCCGCAACGCGCAGCCGCTCGCCCAAGATGCGCCAGCCGTGGAGGCGCAGCCACCATGCGGCGCGGCGCTCGGCCTTGCGACCGCGCGCTTCGGCCGCGGCGCGCTTCAACCGGCGTCTTTCAGCGTCAGGGCGCGGGCATAAATGTCGTGGCGATCGAGCCCGAAGCGTTTGGCGACCGCCTTCGCCGCCTGCGCGACCGGCTTGTCGGCCATCGCCGCGCGCAGCGCGGCGTCGAGCGCCGCGTCGTCGGCTTGCTCGGGCACCGCTTCGCCGGGCGGGCCGACGACGATGACGATCTCGCCTTTTGGTGGCGCGTCGGTGTAGCGTGCGGCGAGCTCGGTCAGGGTGCCGGTGACACATTCCTCGAACAGCTTGCTGATCTCGCGCGCGACCGCGGCGTCGCGGTCGCCCAGCCCGGCGGCGAGCGCGGTCAGCGCGGAGGCGAGGCGCGGCCCGCTTTCGTAAAACACCAGCGTGGCGCGCAGCCCTGCAAATTCGGCGAGCGTGTCGGCGCGCGCCTTGGCCTTTGACGGCAGGAATCCGGCAAACAGGAAGCGGTCGCTGGGCAGCCCCGACAGGGTGATCGCGGCGATGGCGGCGCACGGGCCGGGCAGGGTGGTGACATGCCGCCCGGCGGCGCGCGCATCGCGGACCAGCTTGTACCCGGGGTCGGAAATCAGCGGCGTTCCCGCGTCCGACACCAAAACCACCACGTCGTCCGCCATCCGCGCAACCAGCGCGGCGCGGGTGCGTTCGTCGCTATGATCGTGATAGGGGGTCATCGGCACACGCAATCCAAGATGTGAAAGCAGCTTCGCCGTGACGCGGGTATCCTCCGCCGCGATCACGTCGGCGCGCGCCAGCGTCGCCCCGGCGCGGGCGGTGATGTCGCCGAGGTTGCCGATGGGGGTCGCGACGATATAGAGACCGGGCAAGGGAGAATTTGAGATGGTCGAATCTGGCATGATGCTGAAAATGGCAGAAACTGCTGCTAACTGCCAGACAGGCGCGGGCCAGGGATATGTATCGCCGCGGCGGCACCTGCTGCGCGGTCTCGGCGCGGTGGCGATGGCGGGGCTGCTCGCAGCGTGTCAGGTCGTCCCGAAAGGCAATGGTCCCGTTGCGCCGCCGCCGCCCGAGGCACCGACCGACAATGTCGGCCCCGGCCTGCCCACCGACACCGATCGTCACCGCGTCGCGCTGCTGGTGCCGCAGACCGGCGCCAACGCCGATGTCGGCATGGCGATCGCCAACGCGACGACGCTGGCGCTGCTCGATTCGCGCACCGAGCGCGTCCGCATCACCACCTATGACACCGCGCTCGGCGCGGCGGCGGCGGCGCGGCAGGCGGTCGCCGATGGCAACCGGCTGATCCTCGGCCCGCTGCTCAGCGAAGATGTCGCCGCGGTGGCGCCGATCGCGCGCGACGCAAAGGTGCCGGTGCTCAGTTTCTCGAACGACAGCAGCGTCGCGGGCAACGGCGTCTTCATCATGGGCTTTGTCCCCGGCCAGTCGGTCGAGCGTGTCGTCGCCTTTGCGCGCGGCAAGGGGCATCAGCGCTTTGGCGCGCTGGTCCCGAAAAATGTCTATGGCGACCGGTCGGTCGCGGCGTTCCGCAGCGCGGTGGCCGCGGCGGGCGGGACGCTGGTCGCGGTCGAAAGCTATGACCGCAGCGCGACCGCGCTGACCGGCGCGGCGCGGCGGATCGCCAATGCGGGCGCGATCGATGCGGTGCTGATCGCCGACAGCGGCGGCAATGCGATCCGCGCCGTGCCCGTCATCAAGGGCGCCGGGCAGCGCCAGATCCTGGGCACCGAACTGTGGAACACCGACGCCTCGCTGGGCAGCAGCGCGGTGATGCGCGGGTCGTGGTTCGCCAGCGTGTCCGACGGCCTGTACGGCCAGCTTGCGGGCAAATATCGCACCCGTTTCGGCAAAGCGCCATACCGCCTTGCCAGCCTGGGCTATGACTCGGTATTGCTGACGGTGCGCATCGCCCGCGACTGGAAACCCGGCACCAGCTTTCCGGTGAACAAGCTGCTGGCGGCGGACGGTTTCGGCGGGATCGACGGCATTTTCCGCTTCAACAACCGCGGCATCGCCCAGCGCGCGCTCGAAGTCAGCGAGATCGGCGCCGGCGGTTTCCGCGTTGTCGATGCCGCGCCGACCAAATGGTGACGCCGAAAGTCGTGGCTTAGCCGCCACAGTCGGTCGAAAAGCGTCACCGCTATACCACGCACGGCCTTTACGGCGCGCTCGCGTTCACTATATGAGCAGGGTGCGCGCGTATCGTGCCGATTCCGCGCGCCATCCGTCAACGACCAGGAGATACAGCTATACCACCGCCCATGACTCGCCGCCCGATGGCGCCGATGCCGCCGAAAAACGGCCCGCGATACAATGAATTCATCGCCTCGCCCAAGGTCCGCGTGATCGACGAGGAAGGCGAAAATCTGGGCGTGATGCTGACCGCCGAAGCGATCGAGCAGGCAGCCTCCGTCGGGCTGGACCTGGTTGAAGTGTCCCCCAACGCCGATCCGCCGGTGTGCAAATTCCTCGATGTGGGCAAGTTCAAATACGAAGCCCAGAAAAAGGCGAACCTGGCGCGCAAGAGCCAGAAAACGCAGGAAATCAAAGAGATCAAGATGCGTCCGAACATCGACGATCATGATTTCGATGTGAAAATGCGCAAGGTGTTCGACTTCCTCGAGGAAGGCGACAAGGTCAAGATGACCATGCGTTTCCGCGGCCGCGAAATGAGCCACACCCAGCTCGGCCTGAACGTGCTGCAGCGCGTCGCCGAACTGACGTCCGAAATCGCAAAGGTCGAAGCGCATCCGCGCACCGAAGGTCGTCAGATGCTGATGGTCATCGCGCCGAAATAAGGCGCGTCCGGCTTAGCCGATCGAAAATTGCAGGGCGGTCGTTCCAATGGGACGGCCGCCCGCTTCGTATCGGCGCTCGATCATCCGCGCGCGTCCGTCGGCGGCGACCGCGACCAGCGTCGAGGCGCGCGTGCCATAAATATCGCCGCGCAGGAACAACGCCGGGTCACCCTCGGCGGTCAGCGTGTCGAGCAGGCCTTCGGGATCGGTGCGCGCATCGACCACCGCCGCCAGCGCCGCGCGCAGGCGCTCGGCGCGCGGGCAGGGCTGATCGATCGGTTCGTTGGCGAGCGCGTGGACCCCGGTGCCCAGCGCCGCGATCCCGAGCCGCGGCCGATTGGTTAACAGCCGCGCTGTGCCACCGCCGACCGCGAACAGGTTGAAGGCATTGAAGCGGTCCAAATCGGCCGCGCCTGGATCGGCGAAACGCCCGACGCCGCGCAGCATGTCGACGACCAGCGCGCCGCGCGATTCCTTGGCCGGATCGGGCATGGCGCCGCGGACATTGGTCACCACCACGATGCGTCCGCTGGCCGGATGCGCGCCGAGCCAGGTGCCGCCGGCCTGCAAATCGCGGCCGGCAACGATGCCGCTGCCATCGTCCCACGCGGCCAGCGCCGCGGCGGGGCGCGCGTGAAGTTCGTCGCGGTTGCCGACCAGGATCAGCGGCCAGTCGGCATGAACCTGCCAGGCAAGGGCGACGACGCACATATTGGGCCTATCGCGATCTGCGAGCGGCTTGCCAAGCCCATGGCATGCTGCGGCGACATCTTTGTTTCGGTTGGGGCCCCAGTGTGTTATGTCGTTAGCGCACCGTGATTGCAGAGGGGCAATGGCGGTTCGTCGATTGCAGTCTTTCTGGGGAGGGAGATGATTATGACCGAAGCTGGAAAAACGCCGTGGCATCTTTGGCTGGTGGGAATCCTGGCGGTGCTGTGGAATCTCATCGCGGTGACCGACTACACCTTCGCGAAGATGAAGAGCGATTGGTATATGAGCGAAGTCAGCGGCTTCAAACCGGAACAGATCGAATGGCTGTACAGCTTTCCGCTCTGGGCCAATATCGGCTGGGCGCTCGGGGTGTGGGGCAGCTTTGCCGGGTCGCTGCTGCTGCTCGCGCGCAGCCGCCACGCGGTGACGGCTTTCATCATTTCGGCAGCGGGACTGGCGGCGATGACCGTTTATCAATTCGTCATGAAGAAGGACGAGTTTATCAGCCTGTTCGGGGCCGGGCCGATGTATTTCAACATCGTCATCTGGGTCATCCTGATCGCGCTGTTCTTCTATGCGCGCCGACAAGCCGCCGCGGGCGTGCTGCGCTGATCCGGAAAAGGGGCGCCGCGATGGCGCCCCTGATCGTCACCGCGCCCGAATGAAGGCGCGAATATCGGCCGACAATTTGCTGCGGTCCTCGTCGCGGATATACATCATATGGCCCGCGCCATAATAGGTGTAGCTGATCCGGTCCTGCGGCATGCCGGTGCGCGACAGCGCATATTCGGCAGCAAAGAACGGCGTCGCGAAATCATAATAGCCCTGTGCGACCAGCACCTTCAGCCCCGAATTTTCGCGCAGCGCCTGCCCGATATAGGGCGCGACGTTCAGATAGGCGTTGGTGTCGCGGCCGCCGATGCGCCAGTCCCATTGGCCGCCGATGCCGCCGATCGACTGATATTCGCGGTCGGTCTTGAAGCCGAGCCCGTCGCGGCTCCAGCTGTTGATCGCGGCGGTATAGCTGGCGTCGATGCCGTAAAAGCTGGGGTCGTTGTCGGGCTCCTCGCCGGCGCTGTCATAATCCTTGCCCGTATAACGGCTGTCGAGGCGGCCGACGGTCAGCCCGCGATCGCGGAGCAGCTCCTTGTAGAAGCGGCTGGGGGTGACGCGGAGGTCGGCGCTGTCGAGATAGGTTTCGGACAGGCCGGTAAAGCGCGCCAGATCGCGGCGGATCGCGGCGCGCTCCTCGCCCTGCAATTTCTGCCCTTTCAGCAGCGCTGACGCATAGGGGCCGATCGCCCATTGCCGTGCTTCTTCGGCAAAGGCCTCGGGCGAGGCGCCGGTGGCCTTGCCATGATAGAGCGCGGTGACCGCCATCGAGGGCAGGTTGGTGATGAAGGACAATTCATTGCCCGCGGTGTCCGACCCCGCCGCAAAATCGAGCACGGTCGAAATCAGAATGATGCCGTTCAGCGCAACGTCGTTGTACGTCGCGTTCATCAACTGGTTCGCGACCGCGGCCGATCGCGTCGTGCCATAGCTTTCGCCGCCCAGATATTTGGGGCTGTTCCAGCGGCCATTGTCGCCCAGCCAGCGGCGGATCACCTCGGCGACCAGCTTGGCGTCCTGCGTCACCCCGTAATAATCCTTGGGGTCGGCTTTGCCGATCAGGTGCGAAAACCCGGTGCCCGGCGGGTCGATGAACACGACATCGGTGACGTCCATCAACGCGTCGGGATTGTCGACGATCGGATAGGGCGGGGCGCCGTCGTCGATGCCGGTGCCGGGGATCGCGACGCGCTTCGGCCCGAACGCCCCCATCATCAGCCACACGGTGCCCGACCCGGGGCCGCCGTTGAACAGGAAGGTGATCGGCCGGCCCGGGTCGCGCGGTTCCTTGACGTACGACGTCGTGACGACCGCAACCTCGGCAATGCCGTCCTTGTTCTTGATGATCGTCTCGCCAATCGTCGCGGCATAGTTGATCCGCTGGCCGCCAAAGGTGCCCGACAGCTTGGTCGTGCGAACCTGCGGTTCGTAATCGGCGGGTTTTTCAGCCTTGGGCTTATCGACAGGTTTGTCCTGTGCATGGAGCGCGGCAGGCGCGGTGAAAGCAAGCGCCAAAGCGATAAGCGACAGACCCGATTTCATATTGATTTCTCCCCGGTTAGGGGCGGACCCTATGCAGCGCGCGGGGAGGCGGCAAGGCTACTTGTCGGTTACAACGGGGCTTTGGTCGAAGCGGGTTTCAGGCGTCGCACTTTTTATCGCGCTGCGTATATGGCAGGGCGATAGCGCGGTTCGGGGATAGAAAAACCCTTCTCTCGGGCAACTTCGAGCCAGCCTTCGATAGCATCCCGTATATTGGAGACGGCTTGCTCGCGCGTATCGCCGTGCGCCGAACAAGGGCGCAGGTCGGGAACATCGGCGATCCAGCATTTATCCTCGCCGGACCAGAACAGGTTGATGTGATAATGGGGCTCGTTCACTCGTCGATATATAGGCCATAGGTCTCGATGAGTTCAAGCAGTTCGCGAACTTGGTAGCGCTTGGCATCTTTTGCTTCCGGCTGGACCGGAAATGAGCGCGGCACTTTCGGGTGAACATATTGCCGATGGCTGCCTGTCGTGCGCGCCCACTCGAAGCCGAAGGCGCGCAGAAGTCGCTCGAAATCGCGGAAACTTACTGTGCGATGCGACGACTGGAGCAGCAGGGCGTAAAGTTTTGCCGGTTTGACCATATATCAGTCGACCTTCCGCGACACAAATCGGCCATGGCTAAGTGACATGCAGGAGGTCTTCCTATTGGCGAGTGAGCGGGTCATTTACGAAGTTCGTCCAGTCGATGCCAATCATCATCGGCGGGGCGTTTTGCGTACCAAAACTTCCACCCATTCACCTTTGTGCCCGAAACTGCGCCGGCGGCGTCGGAAGGACTCTGCCGGAGGAAGCCGTGCTCGTCGATCCAAGTGTCATCTCTTATCTCAGCGCGATAAGTCTTTCCTTTGTAAGTCGCCCGAAACTTGGTTCCATTGGGGAAGAACACATTGCCCATCCAAACACCCGAATGGAAAGGTTCGCCCAACAAGGCAGAGACAACGCTTTGGGCAGCGGGTTTCAAGAGGTCTTGCAGGTCTTCAGTCGCTGGAAAGCTGTCAGCGATCGAAAGCAGCCGTCGGAGGACGTCGTTATAGGTGTCGTCTTCGCTTTGACGCAAAAGAGTAAGCGCTTTGAAAACGTCGAAGTCGATCTCGATCTGCATTGCCTATCCTTTCTCCAAAATCTATGGGAGAAAAAATAGTATGTCAATCGGATCCTACCGCCCCCACTTTGTCTTGCTCTGCTTCCCGAACCGCCCCTTGCGCGTCCCCGGCTTGCCCTCGTTGCTCCGCCCGACCCGCGGCGCCACCTGCTCGCCCGCAGGCAACCCCAGCTCGTCGGCCTCCAGCTTGCGGATTTCGTCGCGCAGTCGGCCGGCTTCCTCGAACTCCAGGTCCGCCGCCGCGTCGCGCATCCGCTTTTCCAGATCCTGGATGTACGCCCGCAGATTATGCCCCACCATGTGCGCGGGCTTGTCTTCGCCGATGTCGATGACGACGCCGTCCTTCGACGCGACATGCGCGATGATGTCGCCGATGTTGCGCTTGATCGTCGTCGGGGTGATGCCATGTTCCAGATTGAAGGCGTGCTGCTTTTCGCGGCGGCGGTCGGTTTCGCGCATTGCGCGTTCCATGCTGCCGGTGATGCGGTCGGCGTAGAGGATGACGCGGCCGTCGACGTTGCGCGCGGCGCGGCCGATCGTTTGCACCAGCGACGTTTCGCTGCGCAGAAAACCCTCCTTGTCGGCGTCGAGGATCGCGACCAGCCCGCATTCGGGAATGTCGAGCCCTTCGCGGAGCAGGTTGATGCCGATCAGCACGTCGAACACCCCGAGCCGCAGGTCGCGGATGATCTCGATACGCTCCAGCGTCTCGATGTCGCTGTGCATATAGCGGACCTTCATCCCCGCTTCGTGCAGGAATTCGGTGAGATCCTCGGCCATCCGCTTGGTCAGCGTCGTCACCAGCGTGCGATACCCCGCCGCGGCGGTCTTTTTCGCCTCGACGATCAGGTCGTCGACCTGCTCCTCGACCGGCTTGATCTCGACCGGCGGATCGATCAGCCCGGTGGGGCGGATCACCTGTTCGGCGAATACGCCCTGGGTGCGGTCCATCTCCCAGGTGCCGGGGGTCGCCGACACGCTGACCGTCTGCGGGCGCATCATGTCCCATTCGGCAAAGCGCAGCGGCCGGTTGTCGATGCAGCTGGGCAAGCGAAAGCCATATTCGGCCAGCGTGATCTTGCGGCGGTGATCGCCCTTTGACATCGCGCCGATCTGCGGGATCGTCTGGTGGCTTTCGTCGACGAAGAGCAGCGCATTGTCGGGCAGATATTCGAACAGGGTCGGCGGGGGCTCGCCGGGCAGGCGGCCGGTCAGGAAGCGGCTGTAATTCTCGATCCCCGCGCAGCTGCCCGTCGCGGCGATCATTTCGAGATCGAAATTGGTGCGCTGCTCTAGCCGCTGGGCTTCGAGCAGGCGGCCTTCGGCTTCGAGTTCCTTCAGCCGCTCGGTCAGCTCGTGCTTGATCGCCTCCGACGCCTGCTTGAGCGTCGGACCCGGCGTCACATAGTGCGAGTTGGCATAGATGCGGACATGGTCGAGCGTCGCGATCTTTTTACCGGTCAGCGGGTCGAATTCGGTGATCTCTTCGATCTCGTCGCCGAAGAAGCTGATCCGCCACGCCATATCTTCATAGTGCGACGGGAAGATTTCGAGATTGTCGCCGCGGACACGGAAATTGCCGCGCGCGAACGCCTGGTCGTTGCGCTTGTATTGCAGCGCGACGAGCTTGCGGATGATCTCGCGATTGTCTGCAACCTGGCCTTTTTTGAGGTCGAAGATCATCGCCGAATAGGTTTCGACCGATCCGATACCGTAGAGGCACGACACCGACGCGACGATGATGACGTCGTCGCGTTCGAGCAGCGCGCGCGTCGCCGAGTGGCGCATGCGGTCGATCGCCTCGTTTACCGAGCTTTCCTTCTCGATGTAGGTGTCGGACCGCGGCACATAGGCCTCGGGCTGGTAATAGTCGTAGTAGCTGACGAAATATTCGACCGCATTGTTCGGGAAGAAGCTCTTGAACTCGCCGTAAAGCTGCGCCGCGAGGATCTTATTGGGAGCGAGGATCAGCGCCGGGCGCTGCAATTCGTCGATCACCTTCGCCATCGTGAAGGTCTTGCCCGAACCGGTGACCCCCAGCAGCACCTGATCGCGTTCGCCATCGAGTGCGGTATCGACCAGCTCGCGGATCGCCGTCGGCTGGTCGCCCGCCGGTTCATAGTCGCTAACCAGTTCAAATCGCTTGCCGCCTTCGACTTTGTCGGGGCGGGTGGGACGGTGCGGGACATAGCCTTCGGCGGTGTCGATTTCGTCGAGCGAGGTGCGAATCTGGATTGCCATCGCTGCCAATATGGTATCGATGAGGCGGGTCCACAATCGCAATGAGTCCGCCACAGAGCAGGCAGCGGCAAGTCACAGGAGACAGGGTATGAAAAAGATTTTGACGATTGCAGCCGTCGGCACGCTCTTGGCGGTCGCGGGCTGCGGCAAGGCCGAAAATGCGAGCGGCCCGGTGAAGCGTGAGGCCGGCAACTGGAAAACCGACGTCAAGCTGGTGAAGTTTGAAGTCCCCGGAATGCCGCCCGAAATGAAGGACGGCATGGCAAAGATGATGGAAGGCGCCAGCGGCATGGACCAGTGCTTCACCCAGGAGCAGGTCGACAAGGAAGACATCGCGGCCGAACTCGCCAAGGGCCCGGGCAATGGCGGCGAGTGCAAATGGTCGAAGAAGGACATCGCGGGCGGCAAGATCGACATCGCCGGCACCTGCACCGCCAACGGCCAGACGGTCGATATGGCGATGAACGGCACGATGGCGGCCAAGAAAACCGACGTGACTATCACCACCAAGGGCAAGGTGCCGACCGGCGGCGAGATGGAAATGGTCATGCAGATGACCAGCAGCCACACCGGACCGTGCAAGGCGCCGGCCACGACCTGAGCCGCGGTCGCGGTTCCACGGCAATCGACCGGGGCGCCAGCCAAAAACTGGCGCCCTTTTCGTGACCGCAGCGAAGGAGAGAGACGATGCTTGGGTATGTGACGATGGGAACCGACGATCTGGGCCGCGCGCGCGACTTCTATGCCGCGCTGCTCGCCACGATCGGCGCCAGCGAATTGATGCGGATGTCGGATGAGGATAATGGCTTTACCCTGTACGCGACCAGCTGGGGTCAGCCCGGCATCGCGGTGACGCGGCCCTATGATGGTCAGCCGATGCACGCCGGCAACGGGCATATGGCGGCGATCGTCGTCGACGAGCGGGCCAAGGTCGATGCGCTGCACGCCAGGGCGCTCGAACTGGGCGGTGCCTGCGAAGGGCCGCCGGGCGTGCGCGGCGACGAGGGCGAGCAGGCGTTTTACGGCGCCTATTTTCGCGACCTCGACGGCAACAAGCTGTGCGCGTTTCGGATTGGTCCGGCTTGAATCCGGCATCGCGGTCAGGCGGATCGACTTGCCGGGCGGGTGACAGGTGGGGCTGTCAGTCCGCCCGGCGAAGTCTTGGAATGAGGCCGGAGGGGGTCTGAAGAATGCCAGGGACCAGCTCGCACCCTTCTCCTGTCGGCCTCAATGCCGCGGCATCGTAGGACTGTCGCGACCTCTCCAGAATGGCACGTTTCCAAAAATGGGGCAGTTACAAGGGGTCACATGCGATGATGTCGCCGATTGATAACCAATTCTTAACTTGGTTTCGGGCTTTGTCGTTGCAGATTGGCGGGTCGCGGTTCTTCTGATATGGCGAAGCGCGTTCCTGTTACCGTTACGTGGAAGTAACAATGGCTGGTCGCGTTGATTGATTGGCGTATCACCCGCACCGCCTGTCAGGGGCATTTGAGGGTAGCATGGACCACGCGAAAGCGAACGAAACTCAAAATCCCGGCGAGACCGACCGGATTATCGCGGAGGAGCAGGAGCGCCTGCTCGAATCTCCGCTGTTCGTTCGGTCGCCGGTTTTGTCGCGCTTGCTGCAATTTCTGGTCGAGCATCGGTTGCGGGGCGGGCGCAGCTCGCCCAAGGCCTATGCGATCGCGACCGAGGCGCTGGGGCGCAGCGAAGATTTCGATCCGGCGGTCGACAGTTATCCGCGGGTGATGGTCGGACGGCTGCGGACGTTGCTCGATCGTTACTATGCCGATACCCCCTGGATCCACCGGTTGCGGGTGCCGCAGGGCAGCTACGAGGTGGTCGTCCAGCACCGCGTTGCACCGCCGGCGCGATCGGCGGACGAGGCCGAAACGCAGGATGACGTCAAGGCAGCAGCGGGCGCGGACGGCGCCGGGGCGCCGCGCGTTCCGGGGGCCGCGGGTCGCCGCGCGGCGACGGGGCCGCGCTATGGCCGCTGGGTCGTTGCCCTCGTCCTGCTGGTGCTCGCACTGTTTACGCTGTGGACGCTGCGCAGTGGTCCGGACCGCTTGTTCGTCAGCGATCCGGTGCCGGTGCCGTTGCTCGAGGTGAGCGCCCCGGTCGCGGGCAGCACGCCGCCGTCGCGGGCGCTCGCGCGGGCGCTCGACGGCAAGTTGCGCGACGGGCTGCGCCGGTTCGACCTGGTCGATCTGCTCAGTGCCAAGACGCCCGGTGCGGCGACGCCGCGCATCGCCGACTATCGGCTCGACGCATCGCTGGTCCGCAATCTGGCGGGCGATGCCGAGGTCACACTGGTGCTCAACCGCGTCGCCGATCAGCGTGCGATCTGGTCGCAGCAGATCAGGGTGACCGATCAGGAAACGCCAGAATTTTCCGCAATCGAGCCGGCCATTGCCCAGGTCGCGGGCGACTATGGGGTCATCGTGCGCGATCAGATCCAGCGCCAGCCCGATAATTTTTCGCCCGGCTTTCCCTGCCTCGCACAGTTCAACCGGATGCGCCAGATGCGCAGCACGCCGATCGCCACGCAGGTCGCCGCCTGCCTGCGCGCGACGCTGAAGCGCGACCGCCGCGATCCGGTGGCGCTCGCCGCGCTGTCGTTGCTGCGTTTTGGCGACTGGCAGCCGCAGCGGATGACCCCGGCGGGCCATGAAGCCTTTGGCGAAGCCCGCGCGGTGGCGCTGCAAGCCTATGAAAGCAGCCCCAATTCTGCCGCGGGTCTGTTCGCGATGGCGCGCGCGAATTTCTATGTCGCCAATTGTTCGGGCGGCAACACGATGGGCGATGCGGCGCTGCGCCTCAATCCCTATGACGCCGACATGTCGGGCTTTCTGGGGCTGTTCAAGATCACCTGCGGCCAGGCGGTCGAGGGGGAGGCGCTGCTGCGCCGCTCGTTGGTGCTCGACGACAGCTATCCCGGGGTACCGGCGGTCACCCTGGCGTTCATCCTGTCGCAGCGCGGCGACCAAGCCGAAGCGGGCTTGATCCTCGATAAAATGCCGTCGCCCAGCAATATGGAGCCGCAATATATGATGGTGCGCGCGATTGTCCTGGCGCGGCAGGGCAATGTCGCGGCGGGGCAGGCGCAATGGCGCCGCCTGCTCGAATATACGCGCCAGCCACCGAACGCCGCCCCCGAAACGGTACTCGGCCGGTTCATGATCACCCCGGTGGTGATCCAGCGGGCGTCGGCGGCGCTGCGCGATTCGGGGGTCGTGCCGGCGAAGCCCGCGGCTTGACGGTCGGTCCCAGTCTGCGCAGAACGATGCCATGTTATCTGCGCTTGCCCTGCTGACTGTTGCGGCGTCGTCGCCGCCGGCCGCGGTCGCGGTGCATTTCGATCGCGATGGCGGTGTGGAAACACGGGTCGTGGTGGGAATGGCGGATCGGCAGAGCGGGCGCCCGCTCAGCCCCGACGATCCGGTGCGCATCGCGTCGGTATCAAAGCTGGTCGTCGCGCTTGGCGTGATGCGGCTGGTCGAGGCGGGGCGGCTCGATCTCGACCGCGACGTATCCGACTATCTCGGCTGGCGGTTGCGCCATCCGGCCTATCCTGACCGCGCCGTAACGCTGGCGCAGCTGCTGGGCCACCGAGCGGGGCTGACCGACGATATCGACTATGCGCTGCCGCTCGGCGCCGATCTGGAGACGGCGCTCCAGAATCCGGCCGCATGGGACAAGGCGCGCCCGCCGGGGGGCGATTTTACCTACGCCAATCTGAATTACCCCATCGTCGCGGC
Source organism: Sphingopyxis sp. L1A2A (assembly GCF_005502465.1). Lineage (GTDB taxonomy): Bacteria > Pseudomonadota > Alphaproteobacteria > Sphingomonadales > Sphingomonadaceae > Sphingopyxis. The sequence goes on along the minus strand of NZ_SCOT01000007.1, from coordinate 44,562 downwards.
GACGATCGAGGGCGCGACCGACGAGCGGTTCGATCAGGCGATGGCCCGGCTGGTCTTTCGCCCGCTGGGGGTCGACGCCTGCTTCAACTGGCCGACCTGTAGCGACGCGGCGGTCGCGCGGGCGGTGGTGCTTTATGACGCCGACGGCTCGGTCGTTCGCGACGACATGAAGGGCATTCGCCCCGAATGCCCGGTGGTGCCCGCCGCTGACGGCGGCTGCGACCTTGGCACCTATCGCCTCGCGCGCCACGGCGCCGGGTTCAGCCCGCAGGGCGGGCTGCGTATCTCGGCCAACGGGCTGGCGCGGATCGGCGTCATGCTGCTGCGCCGCGGCGACGGCTTCCTGCGGCCCGACAGCCTGGCGCGACTGGACGCCATGGCGCCGGTGCGCCCCACCACGGGCGAGGGGACCGAAGGATTTTTCTGCGAATATGGCCTGGCGATGCATAGTTCGGGTAGCGGGGCGTCCTCCGGGCCGGGGTGCCGCGACGACCTGTTCGGCGACGGGCGCCGCCGGGTCGGCCACTCGGGTGACGCTTATGGATTGCGGTCGGGGTTGTGGTTCGACCTTGAAGCCGGGGAGGGCACTGCCTATTTCGTGACGCAGGTGCCAGACGGGCAGAAGGGGAAGCGGTCAGCCTATAGCGCGGCGGAGGAAGAACTGGTCGATGCGGCGGTTGCCGCGCCGACCGCTGTCAGCCCTCTTGCCAGCCCCGCCCACGGACACTAGGGCAATTTCCAACATTCACGGCTTAGTCAGAAAAGGAATAGCGCATGAGCGATTCGGCCGAAAAGGTTAAGAAGATCGTCGTCGAACATCTGGGCGTCGAAGCCGACAAGGTTACCGAGGAAGCGAGCTTCATCGATGATCTGGGCGCCGACAGCCTCGACATCGTCGAGCTGGTGATGGCGTTTGAAGAAGAATTCGGCGTCGAAATCCCTGACGACGCGGCGGAAAAGATCGCCACCGTCAAGGATGCGATCGACTATATCGAAGCGAACAAGGGCTAAAGCGGCCCGGTCCGGCCTGGCCGGACGCGGCGGCTGCGCTGCCCAGCGTTTCCGGCTTCCCGGTCCTGTCGCCCCGCGCGCTGTGACCGGGAAGCCTTTTTATTGGGCGCGCGCCGGTCTAGATAAAGCGGGCACCTGCAGAGACGGGGCCGACGAAAGGAATGACTATGCGCCGGGTTGTGGTGACGGGATTGGGTTTGGTGACGCCGCTGGGCGCCGACGTGGAAACCGTTTGGGCCAATCTGCTCGCCGGTAAATCGGGCGCCGGGACGATCACCCATTTCGACGCCTCGGACCAGAAATGCACGATCGCGTGCGAGGTCAAGGGGCCGGACCATGAATATGGTTTCGACCCCGGCAAGCGCGTCGATCACAAGGTGCAGCGCCAGGTCGATCCGTTCATCATCTTTGGCATCGACGCCGCGGGGCAGGCGATCGAGGACGCGGGCCTCGAGGACATGACCGAAGCGCAGAAACTGCGCGCCGGTTGCTCGATCGGGTCGGGCATCGGCGGCCTGCCGGGGATCGAAAGTGAAAGCCTGCTGCTCGCCGAAAAAGGTCCGGGCCGGGTGTCGCCGCACTTCGTCCACGGCCGCCTGATCAACCTGATTTCGGGGCAGGTCAGCATCAAATATGGCCTGCAAGGCCCCAATCATGCCGTCGTCACGGCTTGCTCGACCGGCGCCCATTCGATCGGCGACGCGGCGCGGATGATCCGCGACGACGACGCCGACATCATGCTGGCGGGCGGCGCCGAGGCGACGATCTGCCCGATCGGTATCGCCGGCTTCGCGCAGGCGCGGGCGCTCAACATGACCTACAACGACCGCCCCGAAGCGGCCAGCCGCCCCTATGACAAGGACCGCGACGGTTTTGTGATGGGCGAGGGCGCGGGCGTCGTCGTGCTCGAAGAATATGAACATGCCAAGGCGCGCGGCGCCAAAATCTATGCCGAGGTCGTCGGTTACGGGCTGTCGGGCGACGCCTATCATGTCACCGCGCCGCATCCCGAAGGTTCGGGCGCCTATCGCTCGATGGAAATGGCGCTGAAAAAGGCCGGGATGACCCCGTCGGACATCGATTATATCAATGCCCATGGCACCTCGACGATGGCCGACACGATCGAGCTCGGCGCGGTCAAGCGCCTGTTCGGCAATGCGATCGGCGATGTGTCGATGAGCTCGACCAAATCGGCGATCGGCCATCTGCTCGGCGGCGCCGGGGCGGTCGAGACGATCTTCTGCATCCTCGCGATCCGCGACCAGATCGTCCCGCCGACGCTCAACCTCGACAATCCCGACGAGGGGACGGACGGTGTCGACCTGGTTCCGCACGTCGCGAAAAAGCGCCCGGTGAAGGCGGCTCTGAACAACAGCTTCGGCTTTGGCGGCACCAATGCAAGTGTGATCGTGAAGGCGATCGATTAAGCCTCGCGCTCCCAAATCCGTTCGCCCTGAGCTTGTCGAAGGGCTGCTTTTCCTTCAGGCTGGGCCAGAGAGAAGAACAGTGCTTCGAGAAGCTCAGCACGAACGGTTTGGGATTGAAATCCGATGACAATGACACGGCTGCTGCTGGCGTCTTTCCTTGCCCTCCTGCTTGCCGCCTGTTCGCCCGGTGCGCCGCAGGATGCGGAAATCGTGATTCCGCAGGGCGCGAGTATCGCGAAAGCAGGCCAGATACTGGAGGACGTCGGTGTGGTTTCCGCCTCCAGCTTCCGCAACGAAGCGCGCTTCTTTGCCTCCGACGATCCGATCAAACCCGGCGAGTACAAGATCGAAAAGGGGATGGACGCGGGCGACATCCTCGAACTGTTCCAGTCGGGCAAAACGATCCAGCGCCTCGTCATGATTCCCGAAGGCATGCCGTCGATCATGGTGTGGGAGCGGCTGATGGCCGAAAAGCGCCTGACCGGTACAATCCCTGTGCCGGCCGAAGGCAGCATCCTGCCCGACAGCTACGCCTTCACCACCGGCGAAAGCCGTGCCGCGGTCGTCAAACGCATGCAGGCGGCGATGGACAAGGCGTTCAACGAACTCTGGGCCAAACGCACCCCGCGCACCGCCGCCAAGGATCGCAACGAAGCGATCACGCTCGCCTCGATCGTCGAGAAAGAAACTGGCGTTCCCGCCGAACGCCGTACCGTCGCCGGGGTCTATACCAACCGGCTCGCGGTCGGGATGAAACTGCAAGCTGACCCGACGATCATCTACCCGCTCACCAAGGGCAAACCGCTCGGCCGCCGCATCCTGCGCTCCGAAATCCAGGCGGTGAATGATTACAACACCTACAGCATGATTGGCCTGCCCAAGGGACCGATCGCCAACCCCGGCAAAGCCTCGATCGCCGCGGTGCTCGATCCCGAGCCGACCGATTATCTGTTCTTCGTCGCGAAAGGCGACGGCGGCCACATCTTCGCGCGGACGCTGTCCGAACATAATGCCAATGTGCAGAAATGGTATCAGCTGCGGCGGGATCGCGGGGAGATGGAGTAGCGTCAATTCGCGATGCAAGGAGAATGGTGATGCGACATGTTTCGGGCCTGATTGTCTTTTCGCTGTTGCTCACCGCCTGCATGGCGGGCGGCGGCAGCGCGGCGGAACAAACCGGTAGCGACATCCGGATCGAGATCGGGCCGCGTCTCAGCGCCCCGCGCGCCACGCACCAGCTGATTGCCGCAGGGGAAGGGCGCTTGCTCGCGATCGGCGGATGTGTTCGTTCGGGCTGCGAGGCCGGTCCCGCGAGCGCAACGGTCGACGTCATCGATGCGCAAAGCATGGAAATGGTCGGCGGCGGCAGCCTCCTCGTACAGCGTATCCAGCCCTCGGCGGCCGCGCTGCCCGATGGGCGCGTCCTCATTTTTGGTGGCTGGGTCGACGGGCGCGTATCGACGACGACTGAAATCTTCGACCCTGCGACGGGAAAGTCGCTGGCGGGACCGGTGATGGCAGCGCCGCGAAATGCACCCGCGGTCGTTCGCCTTGCCGATGACCGCATCCTGATCGCCGGTGGCTATGACGGCAGCGATGTGCGCTCTGACGCTGAAATCTTTGATCCGACCACGGGCCGCCTGACGGCCACTGGTCAGCTAGCCACCGCCCGTAGCGGCGCGACTGCGACCTTGCTGACCGACGGGCGCGTGTTGATGGTCGGGGGCGGACGGCCCGATCGTGCGCCGACTCGCGCTCTGGCGAGCGCAGAAATTTTCGATCCAACTACCGGGCGCTTCAGTCCCGCCGGGCAATTGGCGCAGGGCCGTTACAAACATGGCGCGCTGCGTCTGGCAAACGGCGACGTGTTGATTGTCGGCGGATCCGACGCGCGCGACTATGACGGCAAGCTGCGCTCGGTCGAGCGCTTCGACGTCGCGGCGGGCCGCTTTGTCCCGGCCGGCAATCTCGCCGATCCCAGGTTCAAGATCGCCGACGGGTTGCTGTTGCTGCCGGGAAACAAGGTGCTGGTGGCAGCAGGTGACACTGCGCCAGAAATCTTCGACGTCGCCAGCGGCACCGGCGCGCGACTCGATTACGACCTCGGCGGTCAGTGGAATTACATGACGCTCGTTCGCGCGGACGCGCGTACCGCGCTGCTCGCGGGAGGTTACCGCGAAGGGCGGATCGAACCGACCGACCAAAGCTGGATCATCCATTTGCCGAAGGGTTGATATGACCACCGCCAAACTCTTCCTCCACGGCGTCCCCGACAGCCCGGCGATCTGGCGCCCGCTGCTCGCCGCGCTTGATTTGGGCGACACGCCCGTCGCGGTTCCCGCGCTCCCCGGCTTCACCGCGCCGCTGCCCGGGGGATTCCCGGCCACCAAGGAAGCCTATGCCGACTGGGCAATCGGACAAGCCGAAGCGTTGTTCGTCGCGCACGGCCCGATCGACGTTATCGGCCATGACTGGGGCGCGCTGATCGCGCAGCGCGTCGCGATGTTGCGCCCCGATCTGCTGCGCAGTTGGGCCATCTCGAACGCGGTGATCGATCCCGACTATCGCGGCCACCGCGTCGCGCGGATCTGGAACACCCCGATCCTGGGCGAAATCTTCATGGCGCTCAGCAAACCCGCAAAACTGGCGGAGGGATTGGCGGCGCAGGGCATGCCCGCCGACATCGCCGCCGAAGAGGCCGAGCAGTGGCAGAACAAGGACAAGCGCCGCGCGATCCTGAAACTCTATCGATCGGCGAAGGGGCTCAGTTTCGAGCATGACTGGGCGCGCGATATCGACAAATTGCCCGCGCGGGGGGCGTTGATCTGGGGCGCCGACGACCCATATGTGCAACTGTCGGTCGCGCAGCGCTTCAGCGCGAACACCGGCATCCCGCTCACCGTCATCGACGGGGCAGGGCATTGGGCGATCGCCGAGCGACCCGCAGAGGTCGCGGCGGCACTGCATCGCTTTTGGTCCGCGCTCTGATCGTCTGACCCAATCAATATAAGCGGCCCACTCGATTTGACCCGCGTCCGCCGGTCTGCTTTTGGTGCGCTGCACAAAAATCCCACAGAAAGGATTCTCTCCCATGATCAATCAACCCGTTCCCGCCGTGACCCTCAAGACGCGCGTCCGCGACGAGGCTGTCGACGGCCCGAACCCATTCCGCTGGCAGGACGTCGACACCGGCGAAGCCTTTGGCACCGGCCGTCACATCCTGTTCGGCCTGCCGGGCGCCTACACCCCGACCTGCTCGAACGAGCAGTGCCCCGGCTTCGAGCGTCTCTATGCCGATTTCGCCGCCGAAGGCGTCGCCGACATCCATTGCATCAGCGTCAACGACGCGTTCGTGATGTATAATTGGGGCAAGAGCCTGGGCATCCAGAACGTCAAGATGGTCCCCGACGGCTCGGGCGCCTTCACGCGCCGCATGGGCATGCTGATCAACAAGGATCATGTCGGTTTCGGCATGCGCAGCTGGCGCTACACCGCGATCGTCGACGACGGCGTCGTGGTCCAGATGTTCGTCGAACCCGGCATCAACGACGTCGGCACCGACGCCGACCCCTATGTCGAATCGACCCCCGAAAAGGCGCTCGATTGGGTGAAGGCGAACCCGTATCGCGGCAAGCTGTCGCAGGCGGCGTAAACTGACGCTGATATGACCTCAGGCGGCCCGGCCATCCCCCCTCCCGATCGGGCCGCTGGCGCCGCACCCATCATCGTGACCGCGACGATGGGTGCGGCGGACCAGCGCTTTTTCGACAATCTGCGCGCGGCGCATTTCCCGCCCGAGCGCAATCATCTGACGGCGCATATCACGCTGTTTCACCAGCTGCCGCCGTCGGCGCTGGGCGAACTCGACGGGCTGATCCGCCGTATCGCCGCCGACACGCCGCCGCCGACCGCGCGGCTGCGCGAGCTCTATTCGCTCGGCAAAGGGGTGGCCTATCGCATCGACAGCCCCGGGCTGCTGGCGATCCGCGAGCGGATCGCCGAGCATTTCACCGGCATGCTGACCGCGCAGGACCAGGGGACACCGCGGCTCCACATCACCGTCCAGAACAAGGTGACTGCCAGCGAAGCCCGCGCGCTGCTGGCCGAACTCGCCGCCGATTTCGTGCCGCGGCCGCTGGCGATCACCGGCCTGGCCGCGCATCATTATCGCGGCGGCCCATGGGAAGCGGCGTTCGCACGGAATTTTCGCGGCCCGCGCACATGATATTGACCGCGGGCAAAGCCCTGCCTATAGGCGCTGCTCGCCCGATGCGGCGGCCTTTCGGGGCGGAGTAGCTCAGCTGGTTAGAGCAGCGGAATCATAATCCGCGTGTCGGGGGTTCGAGTCCCTCCTCCGCTACCAACAGCATGAAATCATCAGCACCCAAAATCATCACGGTCGCTTTTGGCCGGGACCGGCGATCAGCCTTTGCCGGGATGGGTGAAGCCCAAGCGCTTGAAAAGGCCTTGAGGTCGTGCGGCGGCGTGTTTGGGCGGCTGGGAGCACTCGGTCGTGATATAATCAAATCCTATAGTAATGGGCTGCATTATTATTATTCATATAGACCCGGCCCGATAACCTTCTTGTGTCTGAACTGAGACATTCACCCCTCTGTCACGTGCCGGGAAGACGCGGCGCACAGGCTGGTCGGCGGTTTGTCTTGGGCAAAAGGGGGACGCAATGAACAAGAAAATGACCAAGGGCCGCGCGGCGTTGATGCTGGGAATGGCGACCGCGATGACCAGCCCGCAGGTCGCGATCGCGCAGGATGCGGCGGGCGCGAGCAGCGTCGGGCTGGAAGAAATCGTCGTCACCGCGCGCAAGCGCGAGGAAAATCTGCAGTCGGCGCCGGTGTCGGTGGCGGCGCTCAGCGGCGATGCGCTGGCCAAGGCCGGCATCGACGAATTTTCCGAGATCGCCAATCGTGTCCCCGGCTTTACCTTTAACCCGGACAATGTGTCCGAACCCAATATCTTTCTGCGCGGGATTGGCACCGACATCGAGAGCGCCGCGTCGAGCGCGGCGATCGGTTTTTTTCTGAACGACGTCTATCTGCCGCGCGCGCAGGGCACGGCGATCGAACTGTTCGATCTGGAGCGCGTCGAAATCGTCCGCGGGCCGCAGGGCACGCTTTATGGCAAGAATGTCGTGGGCGGCGCGATCAACTACATCACCCGCAAACCGACCGACGAATTTCGCGCCGGCGCCGAAGCGGGGATCGGCAATTATGGCGGCTTTGACGTCAAGGCGAATGTGGCGGGCGGGCTGGCCGAGGGATTGTCGGGCAGCATCGCCGCCACGGCGCGGCGGCACGACGGTTATGCCTTCAACAGCTTCACGGGCAACGACGTCGAGGATCTGACGGCGTTCGGCGCGCTGGCTCAGCTGCGTTATCAGCCCAACGACAGCCTCGACATCCTGCTGACCGGCGATCTGACGCGGCGGCGGGCGCGCGGAAAATGGGTCGATATCCAGACCCCGTCGACCCACAATATCCCGTTCGTGAATCCCGATCGGCGCCGCGGTCCGAACAACATCGACGGCAAGCAGGACGCCGATCTGGGCGGCGTGCATCTCAGCGTCAATTGGGACAGCGGCGCCGGCACGCTGACCGCGATCAGCGCCTATCGCGAGGGCAGCTTCAAGGTCGTCAATAATGACGCCGGCAGCTTTATCGATTTTACCCGGCTCGCTTATGGTCCCGATGGCCGCATCGATTTCTTCGGGTTCGACCGTACCCGGTTCAACGACGATTATTTCATCAACAACAAAGATGAAAAGGTAAAGAGCTTCTCGCAGGAATTGCGGTTCCGCTCGGACTGGGACGGGGCGTTCAACCTGCTTGCCGGGGTTTATTACCAGCATGAGCAGGTCGACCGCGTCGAGGATGCCGATTACATCTTCGTCCGCTTTTTCGCGCAGGGCCGCGAGATTGCCGAAACTGGCCTGAAGTCGGACACCTATGCCGCGTTCCTCGAAGGCACCTATGATTTCACCGACAGGCTGGGGGTGACCGCGGGCATCCGCTACACCAAGGACAGCAAGCGTTTCACGGTCTATCGCGAGACGATCGGCGATTTTCTGGGCGCCGATTTCGAGGATGAGAACGGCAATTTCACGCGCAGCTTCTCGGCGTCGGACAAACAGAGCTGGGACGCCTGGACGCCCAGCATCAACCTGCACTGGCAGGCGGGCGAAGATGCCTATCTTTATGCGCTGGTGTCCAAGGGCTATAAATCGGGCGGCTGGAACGGCGAAAATGCCACCAACCCCGGCGAAGCGCGCGTGTCCTATAACCCCGAATATGCCTGGAATTACGAAATCGGGGCGAAGACGACCTGGCTCGACAACCGGCTGCGTTTCAACGTCACCGGTTTCTGGACCGAGTATAAGAATCTCCAGACGCAGCAGTTCGTGATCTTTGACCCCAATCTGCCCGCCGACAATGTCATCGCCAATGCGGGCAAGGCGCGGGTGAAGGGGATCGAGCTGGAAACCGCTTTGGTGCCGGTTGAGGGGCTGACGCTGTTCGCCAACTACACCTATATGGACGCCAAGATTACCGGCGACCTGATCAGCACCGAACTGCGCTTCGACTTCAGCTGTTTCTGCAACGTTGCCGTGCCGACCAACCTCAAGGGCAATGTTCTGCGCCGCTCGCCCGAAAATTCGTTCAGCGTCGGCGGCGATGTGACGGTGCCGCTCAGCAGCCGCCTCAACGGCTTTGTGCGCGCCGACTATAATTGGACCGACGATTTCTTCTTCGACAATGAAAATGGTTTGCGTACGGCGCAGGATTCGGTCGGCGTCCTCAACGGCTCGATCGGGGTCGCGACCGAAGACGATAAATGGGAACTGCGCCTCTGGGCCAAGAACCTGACCAACGAACTGTATGAATCGGGCAAATCCGACGTGATCGGATCGGTGCTCGTGTCCTACAATCCGCCGCGCACCTATGGCGCGACGCTGCGGTGGAAATATTGATCCGCTAGCAAGGCCGCGGCGATGCGCATCGGTTTGATCGGTTTTGGTTTTATCGGGGCCGAACTCTATCAGCGCATCGCCGCGGACCCGGGGTCGGGGGAGGTGGTGTTCGTCCACAATCGAACGCCGTCTCGCCTGACCGCGATCCCGCCCGAGCTGATTTTGCACGACCTGGCCGGGGCGGCGGACTTCGCCCCCGATCTGATCGTCGAAGCGGCTGGTCCTGATGTGACCCGTGATCATGGCGCCACGTTTCTGGCCTTTGCCGACTATCTGCCGCTGTCGCTCACCGCGCTTGCCGATGATGCGCTGCGCGAGCGGCTTTGCGATGCGGCGGCGCAATCGGGGCAATCGCTGCTGATCGCGCATGGTGCGCTCGTCGGGCTCGACAGTCTGATCGAATGGCGCGAGATGTGGGAGGGTGTCACGATCACCTTTCGCAAGCCGCCCGCGAGTTTGGGCGCTGGCGAGGCGCGGCCGGATCGCGAGAGCCTGTTGTTTGACGGCAGTGTCCGCGACGCGGCAGCGCGCTATCCGCACAATGTCAACGCGATGGTTGCCTGCGCGCTGGCGACCACCGGGCTCGACCGCTGCCGCGCGCGGCTGATTGCCGACCCCGCGATCGATCATCTTGAACTGACGGTCGAAGCGCGCGGCCGCGACGGTTCGCAGCTGTCGATTCAGCGCCGCCAGCCAGCGATGGGGGTATCGGGCAGCGAAATGGCGGCCGCCGCCTATCGATCGATCCTGCGCACGGGCGGCATAAGCGGTCCGGTCGAATTCCTATGACCGGCGACCCTGACGCGGTGCGGGCGGTGGGCCGTTTGCCAATGGATGCAGGGGGCAGCGCGACCATGACGACTGTGCCAATTCAGACGACGATCGACGAGCTGGCGTTCGGGCCGTTCCATGCCCGGGTGCTGGCGCTGGTCGCCGCGATCATCCTGCTCGACGGCTTCGACATCCAGCTCGCGGCGTTCGCCGCCCCGGCAATCCTCGCCGACTGGCAGATCGGCTCGGCGGCGCTGGCGCCGGTGATGGCGGCGTCGCTGGTCGGCATGGCGTTCGGCACCAGCATCGGCGGACGCATCGGCGACCGGTTCGGACGGCGGCCGGCGCTGATCGGCGCGGTGCTGTGGTTCGGGGCCACCGCGATGCTGACCGCGCTGTGCACGGGCGTAACGAGTTTTTCGATCCTGCGCTTTGTTACCGGGCTGGGGCTGGGCGCCGCGGTGCCCAACGCCACCGCGCTGGTCGCCGAATGGATGCCGACGCGCGCGCGCCACTATGCGGTCACGGTGATCTCGGTCGGGGTGCCGTGCGGCGGGATCATCGGCGCGGGCATCGCATCATGGCTGATCCCGGCCTATGGCTGGCCCGCGGCGTTTCTGCTCGGCGGCGCGTTGCCGCTGCTGCTGTGCCTCGTCATGCTGCATGGCTTGCCCGAATCGCCGATCCTGCTCGCCCGCCGCGGGGGAGCGGATGACCGGATCGCGCAGATGATCGCCGCGGCGGGTGGCGCGGCACGGGGGCCGTTCGCACCGCCGCCGGTGGTAGCGGCCAGCGGTCAGGTTTTCGGACCGGCGCTACGCCGCGCGACCTTTGGCATGGCGATCGCTTTCTTTGCCGCGTTGATGGGGGTCTATGCGCTGCTCAGCTGGGTGCCCGTGCTGCTGTCGAACGCCGGTTTTCCGATGGAGCGTGCGATCCGCGGTGCGATGATCCTCAATCTCTCGGGCGTCGCGGCGTCCTTCGCACTGACCTGGCTGATGCTGCGGATCGGGTCGCGCGCGACGCTGATCGGCACCGCCTGCGCCGCGATGGCGGCGCTCGCGCTGTGGGCAACGCTGTTGCACACGCCTGGCGTCGCGCCGGGGCTCATCCTGCTCGGTCTGGCGGCAACGGGGGCGACCGTCTTGTCGCTGCAAGTGCTGCTGCTGACCCTGTCGGCGCATGTCTTTCCGGTCGAGTGCCGCGCGGCGGGGATCGGCTATTCGATCACCTTCGGCCGCGTTGGCGCGATCCTCAGCGCGTTCGGCGCCGGGATGTTGCTGGCGCAGCCGGGCGGAATGCTGCTGTTCTTCGCAATGCTCGCGGGCGCGCTGATATTGCTGGCGGCGGGAGCGATGCTGATCGACCGGCACATGCCTGCGCGGCGCTAGGGCCGCGGCGGCCAAGGCCTTTCGGGCGCCTTGAACACCGGCTTGCCGAGCAACGGCGACGACAGCGCGTAAAAGCCATGGTTGGTGAACGCCCACAGGATGTTGCGGTCATATTCGGCATAGACGCCATAGGTCAGATTGCCCTGCGATTCGCCGCCGGTTTCCGCGTCGGTGGGAAAACGCGGTACGAAATATCCGGCGATCACCGGCTTGGTCGGATCCTTGACGTCAAAGATCTGCACCCCGGCGTTGTAGAAGGCATATGAGACGAGGCCGTCGCGGAAACGGCCCGGCTGGGTCAGATAGCCTGACCTTTTGGGGCCAAAGCTGCCGCGGCGCTGGCAATAATCGGTGAAGCCGGCGTCGGCGGGCGGGGTCGGCCGCGGGAATTTCGCCGCGATCTTCAGATGCGCCGGATCGCGCGCATCGACGACGAAGATGTCCTTATAGGGTTCATAACATTCGTCGTTCATCGGATAGCCGTTGCTGAAAATATAGCCGGTCCGCTCATATTGGCTGAGGTCGACATTATCGAACTCGGTCCCGGCGAATTTCGGCACCTGGTTCACATGGCCGACGATCTTGATCTCGGTGGGGTTGCTGACATCGAGCGCATAGAGCCCGAGCCCGGCCATCGCTCCGAAAGCGATCTTGCCGCCCGCATCGGGCGCCTTGGTCATGAACGGCGGCATCCGCGATCCGAACCACGAGGTGCGGTTGCCGGCGCGCGGGTTCATCAGATAGGCCGCCTCATGGTCGGGATCGCCGAGGATCTGCCCAGGCGCGGCAAACTGGCTGACAAAGGCGGGGTTGGCGGGATCGCTCATGTCCCACACCTGATAGCCGGGGGTATAGATATAGTCGGCGAACTCGGTCAGCACGAACCGGTCGTCGGGGGCAGTCGACAGGAACATATATTTGCCGCCGGTCCACGCCGGAATGTCGAGCGCCCCCGATCCCTGCTGCTCGCCATAGGGCGCATCGGGGTGGCGATAGTCGGTGGTGCGTTCGGCGATCAATTGCCACTGGTCGGGCAGCGGCCCGTCCATCGCATAGACGCGAAAACCCTTCAGCCCTTGCCAATGTTTGAGCGTATCGACGCCTTTGGGCTCGCGGTACTTCTCGTCCATGACGCCATAGCGCGGCACTTCAAAGGCCTGCACCATCACATATTTGCCCAGCCCCTGGTGCCACTGGACATTCGCGGCGCCGAACCCGTCAGTCTTGGCATAGGGGTTCACAATGTCGCGCTTGCCATGCGCGACGACGCGCTGGCCGCGCCGAAAGACCAGCTTGGCATGGCGCGGGTCGGTGATGTCGAAGATGCCGAGGCCCGAGCGGTAATAGACATACATGTACCGTTTTTTGCCGAAATCGACGATCGTCTGCCAGGTGTGGCCGGTCGACGGAATGAAGTCGTAAAAGGCCAGCACCTCGACATTTTTCCGGTAGGATTTCTGGTCCCAATGATCGAGCTGGCCGGGGAAGTTGGGCGCGGTGCGGACCAGCGGCGTCGCTTTGGGATGCCGGAACGTCCCCGTCGCGGCGTCCATGCCATAGTCTTGGCCCGGCAACGGGGCCGGGGGCTTGCGGTCATAGGTGAGGTTCCACCAGGCGCGGATATCGGGATCAGGGATGTCGCTTTGCGCCGCGGTCAGCGGCGGCTGGGGCAGGGCGCCTTCCGCAGGGTCGTCCTTGGCCAGAGCGGGGGCGGCTACGCTGGCCATCAAAAGCGCCAGAGCGCAGCCGACGCCCGGAAACCCACGTTCGATACGCCGCATATCAGCCTCCCATATTGCGATTAAGACAGGCTTGTCGGCCGCGGGGCGCGATTGATCCAATCGTGAATGGCCGGGCCGCTATAATGGGTTGGGGATATCGACAGCGCGCAACCGGGCCAAATGGCGATCGACAGATATGGCCAAACATGAATATCAGCTAATATAAAATCTATTATATCGATATATAAACGCCAGTAACGTCCAGACGGCAATTTCAACAGGCCGACACAGACGCTTGCCCATCGGAGGCAAAGCGCGACCGGCCGCTGAGGAGACGGATAATGGGATCAAGTCGGACGATGCGCTGGGCGCTGCTTGCAACGGTGGCCACCTGTGCCGCGCCGAGAGCGGCGTTGGCGCAATCCGCGCCTGACGCGGCCGTCGCAGCATCGGCGAACGACGAGATTGTCGTGACCGCCCGCAAGCGCGAAGAAAGCCTTCAGGACGTGCCGATTTCGGTCCAGGCGTTCAGCGGCGCCGCGCTGGAGCAAGCAGGGATCAAAGATTTTTCGGAAATCGCCTATCGCATTCCTGGCCTCAAGCTGAGCGCCGAGCGCGCGGTCGACACCGAATTGTTCATTCGCGGCATCGGGTCGGACATTCAGGGCGCCGGTGCCGACGGCGCGGTCGGCATTTTCGTCGACGGCGCCTATCTGTCGCGCGGCACCGGATCGTTGCTCGACCTCTATGATCTTGAGCGCGTCGAGGTGCTCAAGGGGCCGCAGGCGCTGCGCTTTGGCAAGAGCGTCGTCGGCGGGCTAATCAACTATGTGACCAAAAAACCCGGTGACACTTTCGAGGGCCGTTTCGAGGCGACCTATGGCAATTACGACAAGCTCGACGTCGCGGCCTCGGTCCGCGGGCCGGTGTCGGACACGCTGGGGCTGGGGCTGGTCGTCAGTTCGCGCAAACATGACGGCTATGCGATCAACACGCGCGGCGGCGACGAAGAGGACCAGAATGTCCAATCGGTTCGCGCCCAGCTGCGCTGGCAGCCGAGCGCGACGCTCGATATCAACCTGTCGGCCGATTACACCCGCCACCGCGACGGCGCGCGCTGGGTCGATGTTATCGTGCCCGGCGACAGCAACGAAGTCACTTTTAACAGCTTCTTTGCCCCGCCGATCGCCAGCCTGCCCGGATTTGTGCTGCCGAACCGCAACGCGCCCTTCCAGAGCGCCGACCGCCGCAAGGGCGCGCATAATTTCACCGGCTATCAAAATTCGGACATGTATGGGGTCAGCGGATCGATCGACTGGGAAGCGAGCGACAATCTAAGCATCGCGTCGCAGACCGCCTATCGCGATTCCTCGCTCGCGGCGCGCGAGGATGGGTCGGGGCTGTTCTTTGACTTTGCGGTCGATCCGGCGACCGACGCGCCCGACATCACGCCGGCGATGGTGGCGGGGCTGGGCACCTATCTGGCGACGGTCCCCGACAGCTATTTCGACAGCGGCAAGGCCGAGGATGTGAAGCAGTTTTCGCAGGAACTGCGGCTGCGATGGGATGATGGCGGCCCGCTGCGGCTGGAGGGCGGGGTCTATTATCTGCGCGAAAATATCCGCCGCGGCGAGGACGTGAACTTCCTGTTCCCCGATTTCCAGGCGATCACCGAATTCGCTTTCGCCATGGCCTTTGGCGGCACTCCGGCGTCGCCCTTTCCCGGCTCGAACCACACGGTCACGACGTCGAAGAACGACAATATCGGGGTGTTTGGCGAAGTCAGCTACAGCCTGTCCGACCAGCTCACCTTCGATGCCGGGCTGCGCTATGCCTATGACCGCAAAAGCTATTCGAACAACCGGTCGGGCGACTCGTTTGAAGGCGCACCGGTGAATTTCACCGTTACCGACAAGCGCAGCTGGGACGCGTGGCTGCCCAGCGCGACGCTGCGCTTTGAACCCAGCCGGGATGTGACGCTCTATGCGCGCTATGCCAAAGGTTATAAGCCCGGCGGCTGGACCGGTGAAGATGCGAACACCCCCGCCGAGGCTTTGGTGTCATTCGAGCCCGAAACCGCCGATAGTTTTGAACTGGGGGCCAAGCTGGCGCTCGCCGACCGGCGCGTGTTCATCAACGCGGCGGGTTACTACACGCTCTACGACAATCTCCAGACCAACCAGTTCCTGTCGCCCGGTCCGGGGCTGCCGCCCGACAATTTCGTGTTCAACGCCGCCAACGGCACCCGCGCTTATGGCCTTGAGCTCGATGTCCAGGCGCGGTTGACCGACAGTTTCAGCGTGTCGGGCAACTATGCCTATTCGCGGTGCAATTTTACCGGCGAGCTGATCATCGACGATGATGGCACCGACCTGGACGGCAACAGCTGTCGCCGCACCCCCAAACATGCGTTCGGTATCTCGGCCAATCTCGACCAGCCGATCAGCGACACGATCGTCCTGCTCGCGGGTAGCGATTTCCAATATACCGGTGCCAATTTCTTCGACAATCCGAACACCCCCATCCTCAAATTCGACAGCGAGATTTTGCTCAACGCGCGGATCGGGGTGCGCGATGCCGACAGCAAGTGGGAGGTCACCGCCTGGGTCAAGAATCTGACCAACGAGCTGAACTATACCAGCAAGCTCGAACTGTTCGGTACCATCTATGGCACCTACATCCCGCCGCGCACCTATGGCGTGACGGCGCGGTTCCGCTTTTAGGGCGGGCCGGGGCCATGCTATCTTGGATCAACACAATGGGGACATGCCGATGAAACGCAGAGTGAGGATCATCGGCAGCGGCGCGGCGGTCATCGCCGGGCTGCTCTATGCCACCGTGCTGACCGCGGCGAGCGGCGAAGGCGGTCATGCCACCGGTCCGGTCAACATCGTCGATCCCTATCTGAAGGCGTGGCACGAGGCGGCGCCCGAAAACCCGCCGCGCCCGCCGGTGCCCGATGTCGATTATGGCATGAACCCGGCGACCGGCGCATTTCGTCACCCGGTCGCGACCCCGCTGACCACCAATGCGCCCAATTTTGCGGGCCAACTCGATCATTGGGACCAGAACAGTTACGCCAAAAATGTCGAGGTGATCGGTTTTTATCCCGGCGTGACCTCGCCCTGGCATGCGTGGGCCAGTGTCGTCGATTTCGGCGGCAAAAGATACCTCTACACCCACGACCGCGACTATCTGCGGATCATGGACGTCACCGATCCGGCCAAGGCAAAAATCGTGTGGTCGCGCGGCGGCGTCTGGGATGCCAAGGGTTCGAGCGAAGATTGGGATGCATCGGCCGTCACCGACTATTTCGGCGGCGTCACCATCGCGTGGAACCAGAAACTGCAGCGCAATGTGCTGGTCGCGTCCTACGAGATCGGGCGCTTTGGCCTGATGGACGACAAGCTGCGCCAGCCCGACAAGGTCGCGGCGCAGCGCAATTACAATTCGCTCAAGGGTTTCAAGGTGTTCGTGATGAACGGCCCGACCCCCGATACGTGGGATATGATCGCGACGCGCACCACCGACTATCAGCACCCCGACGCGCCGATCGGCAAGCAGCAGGGATCGGGGGCGCTCGATGCGGCGACCTGGTGGGGCGGCAAATATATGCTGTTGTCGGCGGCGCCCGACGACAGCTATTCGCTGACCGAATATCCCGACTATCTCTATTCGCCCGGTTATCAGGTCTGGGACATGGCGGACCCCGCCAACCCCAAATTCGTGTCGCAGATCAGCGTGCCGGGGCAGCGGCTGGGCGACAAGGACAGCGAGGCCGCCTATCTCGCCAACCCGCGCGCGGGCAACCGGACGAGCTGGATGGGATCGCGCAACCCGATCGTGCTGGCCAAGCCGATCGAGGCGGGCGGCCGGATCGGTTTCGGCGGCATGGGCGGGCTGGGCTTCTACACCTTCGACCTTGCTAACCCGGCGGCGCCGAAGACGCTCGGCCACCTCAGCGTGCCGCCAAGCTATGCCGGCACCGAGTTCGACAATGTCGATGTCAGCCAATATGACCGCACCGGCTTTGTCTTCTCGAACGGCTATCCAATGAACGAGAATTGTTACGAGCCGTTCAAGGACATTTTCTCAATCGACGTTCGAGATCCGGCCAACCCGAAGGTCGCGGCGAAATTCCCGCGGCCGGTGCCGCCGCCGGGTGCGTCCTTCACCGATTTCTGTCAGCGGCGCGGCAGCTTCGGGCCGAAACGGTCGGGCGGATTGGGGCAGCCCGAGGGCGGACGCCAGGGTCTTGCCATCTATGCCTTCTACAACGCCGGGATCCAGATTTTCGATGTGAAAGACCCCGCGAAGCCGAGCATTGCGGGCTATTTCGTCCCGCGTTTCCCGACCAAGGAGGAGGTGCCCGACTATACGTTCGGCAATTCGACCTTCGCGGTGTTCACCGAATATGATCGCAACATCATCTGGGCCTTTTCGGTCAACGGCGTTTATGCGCTGTCGAGTCCGCTGCTTGGCAAGCCGCGTCTCGCCGCCCCGAAACGAATCTGGCCCGAACGTCACTAGGTCGATCTTGAAGGACCGAAATCATGCACGAATGGAAGATTGGGTTGGCGGGAGCGCTGCTCCTCGCCGGATGCTCGGGCGCGCCTGCAGAAAAGGCGGCAGAGAAGGCTGCCGAACCGGAAGGAAACAACATCCTGCACATCAGCTGGGGCGGCATCGCCGAAGCCGATCAGGGCGAAACGAAGCGGCATTGGTCGACCTACACGATCAATCTGGTCGATGGCGGACCGGCCTATGGCTGGCTGTCCGAAAAGACGATCCGCTTTCCGCACACGCTGAATTTCGAACTCGCGGGCCATGGCAAGATCGATGCGGTCGCAATCGACAGCCGGTTCGAGCCCGTGGTCCGCGAGGACGGGTCGATGTCGCAGACCGCCGAAGGGTCGCCGGTGCGGCGCTTTGCGCTGCTCGGATCGACCGCCGGACCCGAGGGGCCGTTCGCGGTGCTGGTTGACGGCGAAGCGAAGGCTGACGCGCAGACCGTCGTCAAACTGCCCAGGGAAAGCCTGGCGCGCTGGCTGCGGCTGCGCGTCGACAGCAATTGGGCGGGCCGCGGGGCAACGCGCTTGTCGGACGTCGCGGTGATCGGCGACCTCGAACAACGCGGCGCCGCGGCGGTTGCCGACATCAGCGGCGTCTATTCGCACGAATATGGCCCGATCATGCTGCGCCAGCGCGGCAACGAGATATTGGGGTGCTACAACGATGGCCTTGGCACCTTGCGCGGCACGATGTTCGGCCGGATCATGCGGCTTGCCTGGTTTTCGAACGAGGAAGGTAGCATCGGTTCGGCGACGCTGGTGGCGGCGAACGACAAGCTCTACGGCTTTTGGTATCGGCCCGAGGACAAGATGGGCAGCCCATGGAACGCCGACAAGCAAAGCGGCCTGGGTGGCGCCGATCTGGGCCAGTGCCGTGCGGTGCTTTATCCGCCGGCTTGAATAGAAGAGGGCGCATCATGAATCTCGTTTTTCCGGTCGCAACCCCGTCCGCCGAAATCGACGGCAGCGATCAACGGTTTCCGATCCGGCGCATATTTTGCGTCGGCAAGAATTACGCCGATCATGCGCGCGAAATGGGCGGCGATCCCGACCGCGAACCGCCCTTTTTCTTTTCCAAACCCGCCGATGCAGTCATCACGGGGAGCGCCGATATTGCGATGCCGCCGCGCACCGCCAACTTGCATCACGAAATCGAGCTGGTCGTGGCACTGGGCAGCGGCGGCGCGAATATCGGCGAGGATGACGCGCGGGCGGCGGTGTTTGGTTATGCGGTCGGCAACGACCTGACCCGCCGCGACCTGCAAGCCGATGCCAAGGCGGGCGGGCGCCCGTGGGACATGGCCAAGGGTTTCGACCATAGTGCAGTCTTGTCACCGATCCGGCGGGTGGCCGAGGTCGGCCATCCCGCGTCGGCGCGCATCTGGCTGTCGGTGAATGACGAGCTGCGCCAGGACGGCGACATTGCCGACCTGATCTGGCCGGTGACTGACATCATCGCCGAACTGTCGACCTATGTCGAACTGCAGGCAGGCGATCTGATCTACACCGGTACCCCGGCGGGGGTCGGCCGGATCGTCGCTGGCGACCGGGTGACGGGCGGCATCGACGGCATCGGTGCGATCGCCAACCGCTTCGTCTGACCGGCACTCTATAACCTCTGGAATATATCGACGCGGTCATTCGGTATTATTTGTTTATGACCGACGCGCCTAGGCCGGTCGCCGAGACTGGCTCTGTTTGAAGGATCGCGCATGAAATCGACCAATGTGGCCCGCAATGTCGTTGTGGCGCTCCGCGATCTGGGGGTGCGCCATATCTTTGGTGTGCCGAGCGGCGGCTGGGTCGATTATATGGAGGCGATCCGTACCACTGACGGCATCGACTTCGTGCTGGCCAGCCATGAAGGCGGCGCGGGCTTCATGGCCGATATTTGCGGCCGGCTGACCGGGGTGCCGGGCGTCTGTTTCGGCACCTTTGGACCCGGCGCGACCAACCTTGCCACCGGCGTCGGCGGCGCGACGCTCGACCGGTCACCGATGATCGCGCTGACCGACGAAATGCCCGCGCCCTGGCGTAATCGCACGATCCAGATGGGGATCGACCATCAGGCGCTGTTCGCGCCGCTGACCAAGGCGACGATGCGTATTGAACCCGACACCGCCGTCGAGACGCTGGCCGAAGCGGCGCGGATCGCGCTGTCGGGCCGCCCCGGCGCGGTGCATGTCGGACTGCCCCAGGGGATGAGCGCGGTCGCGGTCGATGAGGCGCAGATGCCGCCGGTCGCCGCCGATCCGGTGCCTGCCGCCGCCGCCGATGATGTCGCCGCGCTCGTCGCGGCTTTCACCGCTGCCCGCAAGCCGGTGCTGGCGATCGGGCTGGGTGCAGTTCACGCGGGGGTGCAGGACCGCATCGTGGCGCTGGCCGAACGGTTCGGCCTGCCGATACTATTGACGCCGATGGCCAAGGGCATGGTGGCTGAAACGCATCCGAATTACGCCGGGGTGCTGTTCCACGCCTTGTCCGACATGGTGGGCGTGACCCATGCCGAGGCCGATCTGGTCGTCGCGGTCGGTTATGATCCGATCGAATTCAATTATGAAAACTGGATGCGCGACGGGCTGGCGCTCGCCAGCATCGACATCGCGCCCGCCGACATCGATACCGCGGTGCATCCGCTGGCCGCCGATGCAGTGGGGACGATTGCGCCGACGCTCGATGCGCTGCTGGCACTGCCTGCCGCCGCCAAGGACTGGGATCTGGCGGCGCTTGGCGCGCGCAAGGACGCAATGTTTGCGCGGCTTGTCGGGCGCGAAGGCGCCTTTAGTCCATGCGCCGCGCTCGATGTGCTGCGCGACGTGCTGCCCGACGATGGTATTATGACCTGCGACGTTGGGGCGCATACCCATCTGATCGGCCAGCATTGGCGCACCCCGGCGCCGGGAACCCAGATCATGTCGAACGGCTGGTCGGCGATGGGCTTTGGCCTGCCGTCGGCGATCGCCGCAAAGCTCTGCCGCCCCGACACGCCGGTCTGCTGCGTTCTGGGCGATGGTGGATTTTTGATGACGGCGGGCGAACTGGCGACCGCGGTGCGCGAAAAGCTGCCGCTCGTCATCGTCATCTTTACCGACAACGACCTCGCGTTGATCCGCATCAAGCAGGAAAAGAAGCAGAACCCCATTTACGGCACACCGGTGCGCGCCGAGGGGACGATCGGCGGGCCGTCGCTGTTCGGGGTTCCGGTGACCGTCGCGCGCGATCCGGCAGAATTCCGCGCCGCGCTGGAGGCGGGTTTTGCCGCGAACGGCCCGGTGATCGTCGAAGCCCTGCTCGACAGCCGCGAATATGACGGGCTGGTCCTGCGCAAGGACAAGCCATGATGCATGTCGCGTTCGACGGCGGGCGATCGCTGTTGATCGGCGGCCGCTGGGAAGCGGCGAGCGATACGATGGCGGTGATCAGCCCCTGGTCGGGCGAAGCACTGGGCGACGTGGCCTGCGCCGATGCGGGTCATGTCGATCGCGCGGTGGCGAGCGCGGTCGCGGGCGCGGAAGCGATGCGCGCGCTGTCGACCGGCGCGCGGGCGCGTATCTTGCACAATGCGGCGACGGTGCTGGCGAGCGATGCCGACCGCTTCGCCGCCGCGATCACCGCCGAGACGGGCAAGCCGATCCGCAGCGCGGCGCGCGAAGTCGCGCGGGCGGTCAACACGCTGCGCCTGTCGGCCGAAGAAGCGACGCGGCTCGCGGGCGAAACCATCGCCTTCGACAGCGTTCCGGGCGGCGAGGCGCGATCGGGCTATTATATCCACGAACCGCTGGGCGTCATTGCTGCGATCACACCGTTCAATGATCCGCTCAATCTGATTTGCCACAAACTTGGCCCGGCGCTGGGCGCTGGCAATGCGGTGGTGCTGAAACCCGCCGAGCAGGCGCCGCTGGTGGCAGTCATGCTCGCGCGGCTGTTGCTCGCGGCGGGGCTGCCCGACGGGGCGTTGCAGCTGCTGACCGGGCGCGGGCGCGATTTCGGCGATGCGCTGACCGGGCACCCCGATGTCGCGATGGTCAGCTTTACCGGCGGCGCCAGCGTCGGTCAGGCGATCGCCCGCGCGGCGGGGATCAAGCGGCTGGCGATGGAGCTTGGCGGCAATGGTCCGGTGATCATCATGGACGATGCCGACATCGCCAGGGCGGCCGATGCCTGCGTGGCGGGTGCCTTTGGCGCGGCGGGGCAGAATTGCATCGGGGTGCAGCGCATCTATGTTCACGCAGCCGTCCATGACGCCTTTCGCGATGCGCTCGTGGCGCGCGTTAAAGACTTGCGCGTCGGCGATCCGACCGACCCCGCCACCGACATCGGGCCGATGATCTCGGTCGATCAGGCCGAACGGATCGTCGCATGGACGGCCGAGGCGGTGGCCGAGGGCGCGACCTTGCTGACCGGCGGCGAGCGGGCGGGAACGCTGGTGCGGCCGACCTTGCTGGCGAACGTCGCCGACGATGCGCGCGTTGCCTGTCACGAAGCCTTTGGCCCGGTCGCCAGCCTGTTTCGTTTCACCGACCTCGACGCGGCCATCGACGCCGCCAACCGCGCCGATTATGCCATCCACGCAGCGATCTTTACCGAATCGATCCGCCACGCGCGCCACGCGGCGCTGCGCTTGCGGGTCGCCGGGGTGATGATCAACGATTCGACCGACTACCGGCTCGACGCCATGCCGTTCGGCGGCGCGGGGCGGGGCAATATGGGGCGTGAAGGCGTGCGCTTTGCGATGCGCGAAATGTCCCAGACAAAGGTGATATGTTTCCATGACGCTTCAAGCCGCCACGATCAAAATTCCTGAAACGCCCGACCGCGCTTGGTGCGAGGCGATGGATCGCGCCGACGCGCTGGCGCCGATGCGCGACCAGTTCGTGCTGCCCGACGGGATGATCTATCTCGACGGCAATTCGCTGGGCGCGATGCCGAAGGCGGCGAGCGCGCGGGCGCAAGGTGTCGTGACGCACGAATGGGGCACCGACCTGATCAAAAGCTGGAACAGTGCCGGCTGGTTCGATCTGCCGGTGCGGCTGGGCGACAAGCTGGCGCCGTTGATTGGCGCCGCGGCGGGCGAGGTTATCGTTTGCGATTCGACCAGCCAGAATCTGTTCAAGGTCTTGTCGGCGGCGGTCGCGATGCGGCCCGATCGTGGCGTGCTGATCCTCGAGGGCAGCAATTTCCCGACCAACAATTATATCGCCGAAGGCGTCGCAGCGGCGACCGGCGGGCGCGTGTCGGTACGATTGTGCGAGAAGGACGAGATTGCGGACGCCATCGACGAAAACACCGTCGCCGTCGCGATCACCCATGTCCATTACAAGAGCGGCCATATCCACGACATGGCGGCGATCACCGCGCGCGCTCACGGCGCGGGGGCGCTCGCGGTCTGGGATCTGTGCCACAGCGCCGGGGCGATGCCGGTCGATCTGAATGGCGCGGGCGCCGATTTTGCGGTCGGCTGCACCTATAAATATCTGAACGGCGGCCCCGGTTCGCCCGCCTTCCTGTTCGCGGCCAAGCGGCATCAGGGGCAGGCGTTGCAACCCGTCACCGGGTGGTGGGGCCATGCCGCACCCTTTGCGTTTGAACCGGGCTATCGGCCGCAGCCGGGGCTGCGCCAGTTTCTGATCGGCACCCAGCCGATCCTGTCGATGGCGCTCGTCGAAACCGGGCTCGATATTCATCTGCAGGCCGACATGGCGGCGATCCGCGCCAAATCGATGGCGCTGACCGACCTGTTCATTCGATTGGTCGAACAGCGGTGTTCCGCCCATGGCTTTACCCTGGCTTCGCCGCGCGCGGCCGCGGCGCGCGGCAGTCAGGTGTCGTTTGCACATGCCGAGGGTTATCCGATCATGCGCGCGCTGATCGCCGCCGGGGTGATCGGCGATTTCCGCGCCCCCGACACGGTGCGCTTCGGCTTTACCCCGCTCTACGTCGGCTATGCCGACGTCTGGGATGCCGTCGACCGGCTGGTAACGATCATGGATCGGGGCGTCTGGAAACAGCTCGAACATCAGGCACGCGACGCCGTCACATGACCGAAGGGCGAGGGGGAATGGCGATGGACGAACAGGCCTTTGTGGACCGCGAGGGCGGACTTGAGCGCGGCTTGACCAAGGCGCAGATCATCATGATCGGGCTGGGCGGCGCGATCGGCACCGGGCTGTTCATGGGGTCGGGCATCGCGATCGGCTATGCCGGTCCCGCGGTGCTGGTCAGTTATGCGATCGCGGCGTTGATCGCGGTGATCATGGTGTTCAGCCTGTCCGAAATGGCGGTCGTCCACCCGACCGCCGGGTCGTTCGGTACCTATGCCGAAATCTATCTTGGCCCGATGATGGGGTTCATCGTCCGCTATACTTACTGGATCCAGCAGGTGCTGCTGATCGGCAGCGAGGCGGTCGCGGTCGGCATCTATATGAGCTGGTGGTACCCCGATACGCCGGTGTGGATGTGGGCGATCGGCAGCGCCGCGGTCGTCGTATGGGTCAACACCCGCGCGGTGCATAATTTCGGGTCGGTCGAATATTGGCTGACCGTGATCAAGGTGTCGGCGATCGTCGGTTTCATCATGGTCGGCCTGTCGCGCATCTTTGGCATCGTCGGCGATCCGGTCGGGCTGCACAATGTCACCGGGCTCGCGGGCGGCTTTTTCCCCAACGGCTTTTCAGGCGTGTGGATGGCGGTGCTGATGGCGCTGTTTTCCTTCATGGGGCTGGAGTTTGTCGTCGGCACCGCCAGCGAGGCGAAGGATCCGAAAACCGCGATCCCCGCGGCGCTGCGCACGATGGCGGCGCGATTGTTCCTGTTCTACATCCTCGCGCTGTTCATCATCGTCGCCTTCCTGCCGTGGACTGAATCGGGCGCCAAAGTTGTCACCGAGAGCCCGTTCGTGAAGATGTTCGCGAGCGCCGGGATTCCCTATGCGGCGGGGGTGATGAACTTCGTCGTCGCCTCGGCGGCGTTGTCGGCGATGAACACCAGCATCTATATGGGGTCGCGGATGCTGTTTTCGCTGGCGCGCGGCGGCTATGCCCCGCGCGCGCTGGGTCAGTTGAACGCGCAAAAGGTGCCGATGCGCGCCACATTGCTGACCGGCGTCTGTATCCTCGCCGCGGCGTCGGTGTCGATCCTGACCCCGCTGGCGTATAATTATCTGTTCGGGATCACGTTGTTCGGTGGGCTGCTCGTGTGGAGCACGATTCTGGTCAGCCACCTGCGTTTCCGCCGTCAGCATCGCGCCGCCGACCTGCCGGTACAGATGCCGTTCTTCCCCTATGCCCAGATATTGGGGCTGGCGCTGCTCGCCGCGATCGCGGTGACGATGGCGCTCGATGCGGACTTTTGGCAGACCGCGGTGATCGCCGGGGTGCCGTGGCTGGTCGTGGTAACTGCGGCCTATTTCGTCTGGCGGCGCGTGGCCGCGGGATCGTCGGCCAAATCCTGATCCTGCCCCAGTTCGGCGCGGATTTCGGCGGCGATTTCCTGGACGATGGCCATGAAATAACTCGCCGCCGCCGATAGCTCGCCATGCGCATGGGTGGTCGCGCCGATGCGCGAATTCGCGCCCTCCAGGATGACGGGCAGCGCGGTCAGCCCCGCCTGACCGATGCCGACCTGATGCGGCATGGTGGCCAGCATGTCGGTGTTCATCAACAGCGCATGGTTGGTCAGGATCGACACCGATTCGATGACGTCGTTCGGCGGTTCCAGTCCCTCGTGGCGAAAGGCATGATCGACCTGTCGGCGCAGCGACGTTTGCGGCGGCGGCATCACCCACGCCTGATCGATCAGGTCGGCGAGCGTCAGGCCGCTACGCTGGGTCAGCGGATGTCCCTCGCGCACCATGATCGACACGGTATCGAGATACAGCACTTGCTGTTGCAGTCCCTCGCGCTCGCGATATTCGGGCAGGCGGCCCAGCACGACATCGATGTCGCCGGTGCGCAGCCCGGGCATCAGACGATCGATCGTGCCTTCGTCGACCGTCACCGCGATCCCGGGACGCCGTTCGCGCAGCCGCGCCAAGGCGCGCGGCAGCAGCGAGGTCGACGCGGCAAGCAAGGTGCCGACATGGACGCGGCCCGACAGGCCTTCCTCCAGCGATTGCAATTCTTCACCCGCATGACGCAGCTGGGTCAGGATCAGCTTGGCATGTTTGATCATCACCCGGCCGAAATCGGTCGGCGTCACCCCGCGCGACGACCGGTCGAACAGCTGGACGCCCAGCGCGTCCTCCAGCTCCTTGATGCTCTTGGTCGCGGCGGGCTGGGCGATGTTCAGCGCCTGCGATCCTTTCAGCACCGTGCCTTCGTCAGCGATCGCGGTCAGGAGGCGGAGCTGGCGCAATTTCAGCCGACTCAGCAGAAAATTTTCGTGGAACTTTGGCATCTTGCCCCCCTGGCGCCGATTTGGCTTAGTTATAGCCATTTTATAATAGCGAGGGCAAGTCTCGGGATTATTGTTGATAGCTAAGCCTCGTTACCCACGGTCATGGCCTGCGCCCAAATCGGCGAGCAGGCACGACGGCGAACGGGGATGCGGCGACAGTCATGACCATAGAGGCTTCACAAAAAATGGCGGTCATCGACATGCACAGCCATTTCTTTCCGTTGATGGACGCCGCGTACCGCACCTGGGCCGAAACCGAAGGCCTGCCATGGCTGCACGACGCCGGCGGTGGGGCGGGGTTCATCATGCAGGGCGCAAGTGAATTTCGTCCCGTCGACGACATATTGTGGGATCCGGCGCGGCGGGTCGAGGCGCTCGATGCGCAGGGCATCGACTTGCAGATCATCTGCGCCACCCCGATCATGTTCGGCTATAGCCGCCCGGCGGCCAAGGCGCTCGCGTGCGCGCAGCGTTTCAACGACGCGGCGCTGACATTCTGTGACCATGCACCTGGCCGGATGAAGGCCTTGGCGCAGGTGCCGTTGCAGGACATCGACCTGTCGTGCGCCGAAGTCAGCCGCGCGATGGATGCGGGGCATCTGGGGGTGCAGATCGGCAACCATATGGGGCTGCGGAACCTTGATGACGCGGGCATTTTGACCTTTCTGGCGCATTGTGCCGACGTCGGTGCCGCGGTGCTGATCCATCCCTGGGACATGATGGCGCGCGAGCGGATGCCAAAATATATGCTGCCGTGGCTGGTCGCGATGCCGGCCGAAACACAGCTTTCGATCCTGTCACTGATCCTGTCGGGCGCGTTCGAGCGCCTGCCCAGGACCCTGCGTATCTGTTTCGGCCATGGCGGCGGCAGTTTCGCGTTTCTGCTCGGCCGCGTCGAAAATGCGTGGAAGCATCGCGACATCGTGCGCATCGACTGTCCCAATCCGCCGTCGAGCTATGTCGATCGCTTCTTCGTCGATTCCGCGGTGTTCGACCCGCGCGCGCTCAGCCTGTTGGTCGATGTGATGGGCGAGGACCGGGTGCTGCTCGGGTCGGACCATCCGTTCCCGCTCGGCGAACAGGATATCGGTTCGCTGGTGCAGGGGCATGACGGGCTGAGCGCCGCGCAGAAGGCGAAGATCCTGAGCGGCAATGCGAAAGCGTTCCTGGGTCTGTAGCGCGAACCCATCCGCCGATGAGGGACATAAAAAGGCGGCCGGAGCGATCCTCCGGCCGCCTTTCTTTGGTGGGGGAGCGCGTCGTGGTCAGGGTGCCTTGGGGGCGCCCTGAAAACTTTCGGTCCCGGCCCAGCCGCGTTCAGACACATCGACCATGACATTTTCGGGGCCGGTCATCTTGTATTCGGCGTTGTCCTTGGCCGGGTTCTTGCCCAGCCCCTGCGCCAGATTGACGTCGTGGCGCGGCGCGTAGCCCGAATTTTCAAACCGCTCGACGACCGCGGCGATGTCGTCGCACTGGAACCCGATATGGTGCAACCCGGTATAGCCTTCGGGAAATTCCATTCCCGCGGCAGGGCGGTTCTTGAAGCATAGCAGCGCGATGTTGATGTGGCCGTCGGTGACATAATAGCCCCGCGCGTTGCGGCTATCGATCTTGCCGGCCAGCGTCCAGCCGAGCACGTCGGTGAAAAAGCCGACCGAATTGTCGGGGTCGGCGGATGCGATCGCCACATGGCGCAGGCGGGTGGTCATAAATGGGCCTTTCTAGGTTCCGATACGGATGGGGCTGACGAGATCGTTGAGCGCCGCGACGATGCTTTGCGCGGTGATCCGGCCGGTGCCGGGGTTCTCGTCGGTGGGAATATTCTGGATCGCGAGTTCCAGTCGCGCGCTGTCGGAATCAACGACGATGTGATGCGTGTTGCGCTCGAGCGCCGGGTCGGCCCAGATTTCGAGCCGGGTCCGGTCGGGGCCGACGCCGGCCATGCCCAGCGCAGCGGCGACATTGACGTTGGCGGGAAAGGCGAGGGCGCCTTCGCGCGCGCTGCCCTCAAAGATCTTCAATGGCTCGGTCAGGTTCGACAGGTCGATGTTGTGGCGCACGACATGCTCGGCCTTGACCAGCGACTTCACCGGCTTGCGTGTCACCATCGTCACCGAGTGGATGGTGCCGATCGCTGCGGCGCGCACAGCATCGAGACCGAGCAGCGCGCCGGTCGCCAGGATGATGCGCCCGCCCTGCGCGCGCGCCAGATCGGCCGCCTCGGGCCATTGCATCAGCGCCGCACCGCTGACCGTCACCAGCGTCTTGCCGGCGCGCAGCGTGGCTTCGGCGATGTCGCGGAAGGCTGCGGTCGGGGCGCTGTCGACGATGACGTCGGACAGGGCGACGAGTTCGGCGGTATCGACGATGGGAACCGGCGAACGCAGCTGCGCCATCGCGGCGGCGGCGCGGGTGCGGTCACCCGCCGACACCGCGGCGAGTTCCAGCGGCAGCGCGCTTGCTTCGATATGGCGCGCGACGACGCGGCCGATGGTGCCGAACCCGGCAATGCCAATCTTGATCATGGCCCCGCGCTACGAGGTCTTTGCTATATAGGATAATATCCATTGTCCGCCGCGCTATCTCGGAAAGGATATAGAAGGCGCGACCATCGGCGATATGCATTTTTGGTTATAGATAGTCCCGGTTTCTATCTTTGACTGCATATCGACCAACCCGCACAAGCAGGATCCAACTTACGGGGGAACCGATGCATTCGCTTTTGAATCCTGATCTGCTGACGCTGGCGGCGATGATGCTGCTGACCGGAGCGGTCGGCGGCGTGATCGCCGGGATGCTGGGCGTCGGTGGCGGGATTGTGATCGTGCCGGTGCTCGATCTGGTGCTGGCGGCGCTCGACGTCGACAGCTCGGTGCGGATGCATGTCGCGGTCGCGACCTCGCTCGCGACGATCATCCCGACCGCGATCTCGTCATCGCGCGCCCACCATGCCAAGGGCGCGGTCGATCGCGATCAGCTGAAGCGTTGGGGCGCCGCCATCTTTCTGGGCGCCATCGCCGGCGTCCTGCTCGCGTCGCGGGTGACCGGCGACATGCTGTCGGCGGTGTTCGGGATTGTCGCGCTGATCGTGGCGATCAAGATGCTGTTGCCGCTGGAGGGCAAACATATCGCCGATGCCGTCCCCGGCGGGGCGGTTGGTCAGATCATCCCCTTTGGCATCGGCGGCATCTCCAGCATGATGGGGATCGGCGGCGGCACGCTCAGCGTGCCGGTGATGACGCTGTTCAATGTTCCGATCCACCGCGCGGTCGGCACAGCGGCGCTGTTCGGGCTGCTGATCAGTGGCCCCGCGACGGCGGCGTTCATCGCCACCGGGTGGAATGTCGAAGACCTGCCGCCGGGGAGCCTTGGCTATGTCAATCTGATCGGCTTCGCGATCATCGCCCCGGTGTCCTATCTGACCGCTCCGTGGGGCGCCCGCATCGCGCACGCGCTGTCGAAGCGCCAGCTGAGCCTGATGTTCGGGCTGTTCCTGACCGTGGTGGCGGTGCGCATGTTGCTGCGGGCCTTTGGTTGAGATGCCGTGCCAAGCGCCGCGTCCTCCTCGCCCGATAGCCGCCGACCGGCGACGCTCGACCGCCGTACCGCGTTGGCAGCGCTCGGCGCCGGACTGGCGGTCGGCTGCACCGCTCCGGGCTTTGCCCATGATTTTCGAAAGGATGATCGACCCATGACCTGGTTTGCCCTTGCCACCCGCAGCGGCGCTGATGGCCCGCGCCCCGTGATTCAGGTCGGCGACGCCTTTCACGACCTCCACGATGCCGCCGCCGCGCATGGCTTTGCCGCCGTCGCTGGCGACGTGTCCGCCATCATTCGCGATTGGGACGCCCGCCGCGAGCCGCTGTTCGCGCTCGCCCGCGCGCTGGAAGGTGTATCGGGCGAGATGGAGGCGCCGCGTCTTGCCGCCCCGTTCGAGCCGCGCCGCATCTTTGCCGCCGCGTCGAACTTCATCGAACATGCCGAGGAAATGCAGACCAAGCTCGCGGCCAAGGCCGACAGCGAACCCTATATCTTCCTCAAGACGATCGAAAGTGTCGTCGGACCGGACGACATGGTCGTCGTCCCGCCGCAGGTCTCGCGCCCCGATTGGGAGGTCGAGCTGGGCGTCGTGCTCGGCCGTGCGGGAAAGAGTGTCGCAGTTGCCGACGCGCACGAGATGATCGCCGGCTATACGATCGTCAACGATGTGTCGGCGCGCGACCGGACCCGGCGCAGCGACTTTCCCTTCTCGCACGACTGGTTCCGCGGCAAGAGCTTCGACAGCTTTACCCCGCTCGGTCCCGTGTTTGTGCCGCGCGATTGCCTGGGTGATCCGCACGACATCCGCCTGGGGCTGAAGGTCAACGACGTCGTCATGCAGGACGGCAACACGTCGGAGATGATCTTCAACATCTATGAACAGATCGCCTATCTTTCGACGATCCTGGAACTGCGCGCGGGCGACCTGATCGCGTCGGGCACCCCAGCCGGGGTCGGCATGGGGCGCGGCGTCTTTCTAAAGGACGGCGATGTGATGACCGCGTGGGTCGATGGCATCGGCTCACTGCGCAACCCCGTGTCGGCGCCGCACCTGCCTAAAGGAGCATGACCATGGCCACTATTTCCCGCCGTTCGCTGTTCGCGCCGATCTTGGTCGTCGCCGTCATCGCGGCGCTGACCCTGTGGAGTGCCTTTGGCAGCAGCGCGCCCAAGATGGTGCAGCAAGCCGACGCGCGCACCGTGCGCTTTAACATGGCGTGGCTCCCGCAGGGCAGCATGGCCGGCATCTTTGTCGCGATGGACAAGGACTATTTCGCCGAAGCCGGGTTGAATGTCGAAGCGGTGCGCGGCTTTGGCGGCATCCGCACCGCCAATGAACTTGATCAGGGCATGTTTGAATTTGCCTATATCGACCCGCTGTCGGTCGCGCTGAACCGGTCGAAGGGCGGCGCGGCGCGCATGATCGGCGGCATCAACATGCGGCTGCCCGCGGGCGCCTGTTTCGTCAAGGAACGCCACGCCATCACCAAGCCCGCCGACCTGGCCGGTCTGCGCTTTGGCGCCGGGCAAAGCTCGGCGATTCAGGCGCTGCTGCCGGCGTGGCTGAAGGGCAATGGCGTCGACCCGGCGCGCGTCGAACAGATTCAACTCGACCCCGCGATCGTCGTGTCGTCGCTGGTCGAGGGGCGGATCGACGCCGCCGAATGCTGGCTGGGCAATTCGATGGCGCTGTTCGACAAGGCGGCGAAGGCGAAGGGCGTGACGATCGGGCGCATCGCTTATGCCGATTTCGGGCTCGACGTGTACGGCAGCGGCTTTGCGACGCGCGACGCGCTGATCGACAAAGACCCCGAGCTGGTGCGCGCGTTCCTGAAGGCCGCCTATCGCGGCTATGCCGATGCGGCGCGTGATCCCAAGGCGGCGCTGGCGATCACGCGCAAACATTATCCGTTGCTCGACGAAGCGGTGACCGAGCGGCAGATCCGCGAGACCGCCGACCTGATGGCGGCCGAGGGCGGGTCGCACCGCCTGAAGCCCGAAAAGGTCGCGCGCACCGTCACCTATCTGCAGGCGAGCGGCCAGCTGCAGGGTTTCGATGCCACCGCGGCGCTGTTCACCAACGCCTTCGTACCGATGGGGAAGCCGTGATGACCGATCCCGCCGCCTATCGCCCGCGCCCGACCCGGCTGGGCCATCTGGTCCTGAAAGTGCGCGACATCGACCGTTCGCTCGCCTTTTACAACGAGGTCGTCGGCCTTGAGGTGTCCGACTGGATCGACCATCATATGGTGTTCCTGCGCGCGGGCGCGGATCATCATGATCTGGCGCTGTTGCAGCTGCCGCCCGGCCATGGCGCGGCGCCCGCGGGGCATTATCCGGCGGTCGAACATTTCTCCTATCGCCTCGAAAGCCTGGACGAGATGGAAAAGGTGGCGGCGATGCTGATCGCACGCGGCATCACCATCGACCGCGGCATCGGCAAACATGGCCCAGGCGCCAACAGCTTCCTCGTTTTCCGCGATCCCGACGGCAACAATGTCGAATTCTACACCGACATGACGCAGATCGACGCCGACCATCCCTACACCGCGTCGGTGTGGGACGGCCAACAGCTCGACACATTCGACCGCTGGCACCTCGAGCATTTTCTGGTGCCGCCACCGGCACGCATCAGCGCGCTGATCGACAAGGAGGACGGGCAATGAGCGCGTCCGCCGTCACCCGCGACCATGCGATCAGCCTGGGCTTTTTCCTGTTCCTCGGCCTCGCTTGGGAATTTGGCGTGCGCTGGTCGGGGGTGCAATCTTATCTGTTGCCGCCGCCGAGCGCGATCCTCGCCGAACTGTGGCAGTCGCGCGGGCCGATCTTGGCGCAAAGCTTGGTCACGCTGACCGAGGTGTTCTGGGGCTTTATCATCGCGGTGGCGCTCGGCGTGCCGATCGCGGCGCTGATCTTTTTCTCGCGCACCGCGAAACGCACCGTCTATCCGCTGTTCGTTGCGCTGCAGAGTATTCCCAAGATCGGGCTCGCACCGCTGATCGTCGTCTGGTTCGGTTATGGGCTGACCTCGAAACTGATCATGGCGTTCCTGTTCGCCTTTTTCCCGATCATCATCTCGACGCTCGGTGGGCTGGCGAGCACCCCGGCGCATCTGGAGGAACATTTCCGCGCCCTGCGCGCAACGCCGATGCAGAGCTTCTGGCGGCTGCGCGTGCCCGCGGCGCTGCCGAGCTTTCTCGACGGGTGCAAGGTTGCGATGCCGCTGGCGGTGATCGGCGCGGTGGTCGGCGAATTTGTCGGATCGAACGACGGGCTGGGCAATCTGATCCTGACCGCGTCGGGTTCGGGACATACGACGCTGACCTTTGCGGCGTTGATCGCGGTGACTTTGATGTCGCTCATTCTTTTCTATGGCGTGGCCTATTGGGAACGCTTCATCTGGTGGCGGGCGGCATGAGCGCGGTGATTTCGATTTCGGGCGTCGGCAAGGCGTTCGGCGACCTCCGGGTGCTCGGTGATGTCAGCGCCGATATTGGCGCGGCAGAGTTTGTGTCGGTGCTCGGCCCGTCGGGCTGCGGCAAGAGCACGCTGCTGCGCCTGATCGCCGGGCTGACCCCGTTCGAGGACGGCAGCATCAGCTTCAATGGCGCCGCGGTAACAGCGCCCGCACCCGAGATGGGGTTTGTGTTCCAGACATCGAACCTGCTGCCCTGGCTCAATGTGCGCGACAATCTGTTGCTCGGCGTCGATCTCGACGCCGCGGTGCAGCGGCCAAGCGACGCGGTGTTCGCCGATCTGGTCGAAACCCTCGGCCTGACCGGGTTCGAGGCGAGCCATCCGCACCAGCTGTCGGGCGGGATGCGGCATCGCGTCGCGATCGGGCAGGCGCTGGCGCGTAATCCGCAGGTGCTGCTGATGGACGAACCCTTCGGCGCGCTCGACGCGCTGACCCGCGACCGGCTGAACATGGAATTGCTCCGCATCTGGCAACGCGATCGCAAGACGGTGGTGCTGGTCACCCACAGCATTTCCGAAGCGGTATTGCTGTCCGACCGGGTGCTGGTGATGTCGGAGCGGCCGGGGACGATTATCGAGGATGTCCGCATCGACCTGCCGCGCCCGCGCGACCCCAGCGTCACGCGCGAGGATCCGGCCTTCGGCGACTATGTCGTGCGGCTGAGCAAATTGATGGGGGTTTTGTGATGGAGAGCGGGATCTTGGCGACCGCGGGCGCCGAAATCTATTGGCAGGCGCATGGTCAGGGACCGGCGGTCGTGCTGGCGCATGGCATCGGCGGCAATCATGCGATCTGGTATGCGCAGGTCGATGCGCTGGCGCGGTCGAACCGCGTCATCCTGTTCGATCATCGCGGTTTCGGCCTGTCGCGCGATCTGGACGGGCGCGGGCGTGACGCTTTTATCGACGATCTGACGGCACTGCTCGACCATCTGGGCGAGGCGAAGGTGGCGCTGGTCGGGCAGTCGATGGGGGCGGGCAGCTGTATCGGTTTTGCGCACCGCGCGCCCGAACGGGTCGCGGCGCTGGCGATCTGCGACAGCCTGCACGGCATTGCCGAGACGGACGCGGTGAAGGCGATCATGGATGCGGCGAGGGCGAAAACCGCAACGATGGGACAGATCGACCGTGTGCTCGGCATCGGTGCCCCGCGCGAACTTGCGATGCTTTATCGCCAGATTGCGAGCTTCAATGCGGTCGATCGCCGCAGCCTGACGGGCCGTTTCGACGCACGGCCTGCCGCCGACCTTGGCGGCAAGGGCTTTCCGATCCTCTTCCTCTGCGGGGTCGGGGACGTCATTTTCCCGATCGAGGCGGTGCGGCTGGTTCAGGCTGAGGTCGCGGGCTCCTTCCTCGTCGAGGTGAATGAGGTTGGCCATTCGGCCTTCATCGAGGCGCCGGTTCAGTTCAACGATACGCTGCTTTCGCTGCTCCAGATGGCGGGGCATGTTGGCAAGGGTGGTGCGGTGCACAGCAACACCGCGGGATATGCGCGGGTCGGGGACGAGGCATGACGAAGACTGCCTATCCTTTCGCGGCGCGCGAAATTCAAAATTATGTCGACGGCGCTTTCGTCGCGACCGGCGAGCATTTCGACAATGTGAACCCGGTGACGGGCGAGGTCGCGGCGCGGGTGTCGCTGGCCGACCAGCCGCTCGTCGATCGCGCTGTGGCCGCCGCGCGGGGGGCACTCAAGGGGCCGTGGGGCAAGATGTCGCAGGGCGAGCGGTGCAAGTTGCTCGTCCGCGTCGCCGAAGGCATCGAGGCGCGCTTCGACGAATTCGCCGCGGCCGAGATCGCCGACACCGGCAAGTCGCTGCATCAGGCGCGCACGATCGACATTCCGCGCGGCGCTGCCAATTTCCGTGCCTTTGCCGGGCTGGCTGAAGCGCGCGCGATGCCCAGTTTCCGCACCGACCTGCCCGATGGGCGCAGCGCGATCAACTATGCGATCGCGCGGCCATTGGGCGTTGTGGCGATCATTTCGCCGTGGAACCTGCCGCTGCTGCTGATGACGTGGAAGGTCGCGCCGGCGCTCGCTTGCGGCAATGTCGTCGTGGTGAAGCCGAGCGAGGAAACGCCATCGACCGCGGCGCTGCTGGCCGAGGTGATGGACGAAGCCGGGGTGCCGCCAGGGGTGTTCAACCTGGTCCATGGCTTTGGCGGCGCGTCCACCGGCGAATGGCTGACCGCGCATCCCGACATCGACGCAATCACCTTTACCGGTGAATCGGCGACCGGCGGCGCGATCATGCGCGTCGCGGCGGCTGGGGTGAAGCCGGTGTCGTTCGAACTGGGCGGCAAGAACGCCGCGCTGGTCTTTGCCGACTGCGATTTCGACGAGGCGGTGGCGGGGACGGTGCGGTCGGTGTTTTCCAACTGCGGGCAGGTGTGCCTGTGCACCGAGCGCGTCTATGTCGAGCGGCCGATTTTCGACCGCTTCGTCAAGGCGCTGGCCGAGCGCGCCGCGGAGCTGACCATCGGCGATCCCTGGTCGGGCGCCGACATGGGGCCGCTGATCTCGCACGGCCATCGCGACAAGGTGCTCGGCTATTACCAGCTCGCGCGCGACGAGGGGGCGACGGTGGTGACCGGCGGCGGGGTGCCCGCGTTCGGCAGCGCGCTCGATCAGGGGGCGTTCGTCCAGCCGACGATCCTGACCGGACTCGGCCCCGACGCGCGCTGTGTGCGCGAGGAGATTTTCGGCCCGGTCTGCCATATCGCGCCCTTTGACCGCGAGGACGAGGCGATCGAGCTGGCGAACGACAGCGCTTATGGTCTGGCGGCGGCGATCTGGACCCGCGATGTCGGGCGCGCGCACCGCGTCGCCGCCCAGATGGAAACGGGCATCGTCTGGGTCAATGAATGGTTCCTGCGCGACCTGCGCACCCCGTTCGGCGGCATGAAGCTGTCGGGCATCGGGCGCGAGGGCGGCGAACATTCGCTGGGCTTTTATTCCGAGCCGACCAATATCTGTGTGAAGCTGTAGGGAAAGGAGCCGGACGACATGGCCGATATAGCTGCAATCGCCGCAAGGCTCGACGACGCGGCGCGCGGGGCGCGGGCGATCGCGCAAATCACCGGGCAGGAGGGCGAATTATCGCTCGCCGACGCCTATGCGATCCAGCGCGCCGCGATCGACCACCGGCTGGCGCGCGGCGCGACGCTGGTCGGGGTGAAGATGGGCTTCACCAGCGAGGCCAAGATGGTACAAATGGGTCTGACCGACCAGATCTGGGGGCGGCTGACGTCGGACATGGTGGTCGCGAATGGCGCGTCGATCGACCGCGACCGCTTCATCCATCCGCGTGTCGAGCCCGAGGTCGCGGTGCGGCTGAAAGCGCCGCTGGCGGGCGAGGTGACGCGCGAGGAAGCGCTGGCGGCGGTCGATGCGGTCGCGGCGGCGCTGGAGATTATCGACAGCCGCTACGAAAATTTCCGCTTCGCGCTGGGCGATGTGGTCGCCGACAATGCCTCGTCATCGGCCTTTGTCGTGGGGCCGTGGCTGCCCGCCACCACCGACGTCGCCGATGTCGCGATGGCTATGCGGGTCGACGATGTCGTCGTCGAGACCGGGTCGAGCGCGGCGATCCTGGGCGACCCGATCCGCTCGCTCGTCGCCGCGGCGCGGCTGGCGGGGGCAGCGGGGCTGACGTTGCAGCCCGGCTGGACGATCATGCTGGGCGGCGCGACCGCGGCGGCGGCGATCGGATCGGCGCGCGCGGTCTCGCTCGACGCCGCGCATCTGGGCCGCGTCGGCTTCACGATCACAGGCGGCGTCGCATGAGCGGCGAAGGCAAAGGCCGGGTCATCCCCGGCAAGGCGCGTCCGCGCGGCCGCTTTCCGCATTATCGCTGCGCGGGCGATTTCGTCTTTGTGTCGGGCACCAGTTCGCGCCGCCCCGACAATAGTTTCGCGGGCGCATCGGCCGACGAATATGGCACGGTCAGCCTCGACATTCGCGAGCAGACGCGCGCGGTGATCGACAATATCGCGGAGATCCTGGCCGATGCCGGCGGATCGCTCGCCGATGTCGTCGATGTCACCAGCTTTCTGGTCAACATGAATGATTTCGGCGGCTATAACGCGGTTTACGCCGAATATTTCGACGAAGCTGGTCCGGCGCGCACGACGGTCGCCGTCCACCAGCTTCCCCACCCGCACCTGCTGATCGAGATCAAGGCCACTGCCTTCATCCCGCGCGCGCCCACGAAAGGATAGCGCCCATGCTGACCTATGGATTGCCCTTCAATTTCCGCCAGTGGATCGAGGATCACCGCGATGTGCTGAAGCCGCCGGTCGGCAACGCGCAAATCTGGGAGGATGCCGATTTCATCGTCACCGTCGTCGGCGGCCCGAACCAGCGCACCGATTATCATGTCGACCCGCTGGAAGAATTTTTCTTTCAGCTGGAAGGCGACATGAATCTGCGGCTGTGGACCGATGACGGCCCCCAGGACATGCCGATCCGCGAGGGCGACATCTTTCTGTTGCCGCCGGGCGTGCCGCATTCGCCGCAGCGCCCGGTGCCGGGCAGCGTCGGGCTGGTGATCGAACGCAAGCGCCCCGACGGGATGATCGACGCCTTCCAATGGTATTGCGACGATTGCGGTCACATCGTCCACCGGGTCGAAGTG
This sequence comes from Sphingopyxis sp. L1A2A, assembly GCF_005502465.1. GTDB lineage: Bacteria > Pseudomonadota > Alphaproteobacteria > Sphingomonadales > Sphingomonadaceae > Sphingopyxis. Next base: position 6,634 of record NZ_SCOT01000007.1, on the reverse strand, counting down.
CAGCTGAAAAGCATCGTCCGCGATCTGCCGCCGCTGTTCGCCGCTTTTTATGCCAGCGAAGAGCTGCGCACCTGCGGCCATTGCGGCGCGGTGCACCCCGGCAAACATGGGCCGCAGGCCGCCGCATGAGCAATATGCACAACCATGCCGCACGGCGGCTGCGCGATGCCTATTCGGGCGGGGTCATCGAACCGCTGCGCGACGTGCTGGCGCCGACCGACGCCGACGGCGCCTATGCGGTGCAGACGATCAACACGCGCTTCTGGGAAGCGCAGGGGCGGCGGATCGTCGGGCGCAAGGCGGGGCTGACGGCAAAGGCGGTGCAGGTCCAGCTGGGCGTCGATCAGCCCGATTTCGGCGTCTTGTTCGCCGATATGCAGATTGCCGATGGCGGCACGCTCGATCCGGCGCGCACGATCCAGCCGAAGGCCGAAGCGGAGATTGCGTTTGTGCTCGGCGCCGATCTGCCCGATCCGGCAACGACGGTCGAGCAGGTGGCGGCAGCAGTCGCGCGCGTCCATGCCGCGATCGAGATCGTCGACAGCCGCATCGCCGAATGGAAAATCACCTTTGCCGATACGGTGGCGGACAATGGCTCGTCGGCTTTCTTTGTGCTGGCCGATGCGGGACTGGCGCTGACCGGCCTCGACTTGGAGGGCGCGGCGATGGAGATGATAGTGAACGGCAGCGTGGCCTCGGCCGGGTTCGGCGCCGCGGCGCTCGGCAATCCTCTCAACGCCGCCGCTTGGCTGGCGCAGACACTGGCGGCGCGCGGCGAGCCGCTGAAGGCGGGCGACATCCTGCTGGCGGGCGCGCTCGGCCCAATGGTCGCGCTGACGCCCGGCGACCATGTCGTCGCCAGCATCGCGGGCATCGGCAGCGCCAGCTTCACCTATGGCGAGGGCTGACCCGATGGCGAAGACCAAAGTCGCGATCATCGGGTCGGGCAACATCGGCACCGACCTTATGATCAAGATCATGCGCCTGTCCGGCACGCTGGAGATGGCGGCGTTTGTCGGCATCGATCCCGAGTCCGATGGGCTGAAACGCGCCGCGCGGCTCGGCGTGCCGATCACCGCCGACGGCCTCGACGGGCTGGTCGCGCTGCCCGGCTTTGCCGACATCGCGATCGTTTTCGATGCGACCTCGGCGGGGGCGCACCAGCGGCACAGCGCGGTGCTGATCGCCCATGGCAAGCGCGTCGTCGATCTAACCCCCGCTGCGATCGGTCCCTATACGATCCCGCCGGTGAACGGCGACGCGCACCTCGATAGCGCCAACGTCAATATGGTGACGTGCGGCGGGCAGGCGACGATCCCGATCGTTGCGGCGGTGAATCGGGTATCGAAGGTGTATTATGGCGAAATCGTCGCCTCGATCGCCTCGAAAAGTGCGGGGCCGGGCACGCGCGCCAACATCGACGAATTCACCGGGACCACGAGCCAGGCAATCGTAGACGTCGGCGGCGCGACGCGCGGCAAGGCGATCATCGTCCTCAACCCTGCCGAACCGCCGCTGATCATGCGCGATACCGTTTATTGCCTGTGCGACGACGGCGACCGCGAGGCGATCCGCGCCAGCGTCGAGGCGATGGTGGCCGAGGTCCAGACCTATGTCCCCGGCTACCGCCTCAAACAGGCGGTGCAGTTTGAAAGTATCGGCAGCAACGCGCCGCTGCATATCCCCGAAATGGGTGGCAGCTTCACGGGCCTGAAGGTCAGCGTCTTCCTCGAGGTCGAGGGCGCGGCGCATTATCTGCCGGCTTATGCGGGCAATCTCGACATCATGACCTCGGCGGCGCTGAAGACCGCCGAGAAGATCGCGCAAAGGCTGGCGGCATGACCTTGGATCCCACGACCACCAAGCTCTACATCCAGGACGTGACGCTGCGCGATGGGATGCACGCGATCCGGCATCAGTACGGGCTCGATCATGTGCGCGCGATCGCGAAGGCGCTCGACCGCGCCAAGGTCGATGCGATCGAGGTCGCGCATGGCGATGGCCTGCAAGGGTCCAGCTTCAACTATGGCTTTGGCGCCCACACCGACTGGGAGTGGATCGGCGCTGTCGCCGAGGTGCTCGAACATAGCGTGCTCACGACATTGCTGCTGCCCGGCATCGGCACGATCCACGATCTCAAACGCGCCTATGATCTGGGCGTGCGCTCGGTGCGGATTGCGACCCACTGCACCGAGGCCGATGTCGCGAAGCAACATATCGAGGTTGCGCGCGGCATCGGCATGGACGTGTCGGGCTTTTTGATGATGAGCCATATGTCGGCGCCCGAACCGCTGGCGCAGCAGGCCAAGCTGATGGAAAGCTATGGCGCACATTGCGTCTATGTCACCGACAGCGGCGGGGCGATGACGATGGACCAATATGCGGCGCGATTGCAGGCTTACGACCGCGTCCTCAAGCCCGAGACCCAGCGCGGCGTCCACGCGCATCACAACCTCAGCCTTGGGGTCGCGAACAGCATCGTTGCGGCGCAGAATGGCGCGATCCGCGTCGATGCCAGCCTGGCCGGCATGGGGGCAGGGGCGGGCAATGCGCCGCTCGAGGTGTTCATCGCCGCCGCCGACGTCCTTGGCTGGAACCATGGCTGCGACCTGTTCGCACTGATGGACGCCGCCGAGGATCTGGTGCGCCCGCTGCAGGACCGCCCGGTGCGCGTCGATCGCGAAACGCTCACCCTCGGCTATGCCGGGGTGTACTCCAGCTTCCTGCGCCATGCCGAAAAGGCCGCGGCCGACCACGGCCTCGACACCCGCGCGATCCTGGTCGAACTCGGTCGCCGCAAAATGGTCGGCGGCCAGGAAGATATGATCACCGATGTCGCGCTCGACATGCTGCGCGACCGCCGCTAGGCCGCCGCCGCCCGGCAACGAAAATTGAATCGCCACGGCGCTTGTCTTCGCCGGGCCACGCTGTTAGAGGCGCGCCTCGTTGCCGCTTTAGCTCAGTTGGTAGAGCACATCATTCGTAATGATGGGGTCACAGGTTCGAGTCCTGTAAGCGGCACCAGTCCCCGTCCCGATAAGTGGCGGAAAACCTTGAAAAATTAGCTCTCATCTGCTATACGCAAGGCGTTGATCGTCTGTGCGCGTCCACGCAAATCCGTGGCTGTCTGACCCTCTTTGGGGGCCATTTTTTCGGCGATTGACCAGTTCGAGTCCTGAATTGGAGTTGCCATGCTCACGGTCATTCAAATCCAGAATCTCAAGCCCAAGGCAAAGCCTTTCAAGGTGTCCGATGCCGACGGGCTTTTTATCCTCGTTCAACCCAACGGTTCGCTCCTGTGGCGGCTTAAATACCGGATAGATGGCCGGGAGAAGAAGCTGGCGCTTGGGAAATACCCCCAGGTCAGTCTGAAAGCCGCGCGGGAGAAGCGCGACGAGGCCCGGAAGAAGATCGCCGAGGGCGTCGATCCGGGCAAGCAGCGGCGCGAGGCGAAGATCAAGGCGATGACGGAGGCGCGCAATACGTTCCGCTTGGTCGCCGACGAATATATCGAAAAGATGAAGGTGGAAGGGAAGTCGCCCGCCACGATCAGCAAGCTGCGCTGGTTCAGCGATCTACTCAATCCCTACATCGGACACGTCCCGGTCGCAGAAGTGTCTCCGCACGAGTTGCTGGCGGCGCTTAAGCGGATCGAGCGGCGCGGACATCACGAAACGGCGCTGCGGACCCGCTCGTTCGCTGGCCGCGTCTTTCGCTATGCCATTGCGACGCTTCGCGCCCAGTATAATCACGCCGACGTGCTGCGCGGCGCGCTGGTCATTCCCAAGGTCAAACATCGCTCCGCGATCCTCGAACCCAAGAAGGTCGGCGAACTGCTGCGCGCCATCGGCGATTACTCCGGTCGCGTCGAAACGCGGATCGGCCTGCAATTGGCTGCCCACGTCTTTCTGCGTCCCGGTGAAATCCGAACCGCCGAATGGGACGACATCGATCTGGCCGAGGCGGTTTGGCACGTTCCCGCCGCCAAGATGAAAATGAAGCGGCCCCACACCGCTCCCCTGTCGCGTCAGAGCGTCGAACTGCTACGCGAACTGCAATCGCTCCAGCATCCCTCCACCTACCTCTTCCCGGCCTTCCATACGCCGAAGAAAACGATGAGCGAGAACACGCTGAACCAAGCGCTGCGCCGGATCGGCTACACCAATGAGGAAATGACCGCGCACGGGTTCCGCGCGGTCGCCAGCACGTTGCTCAACGAGTCCGGTCGCTGGCATCCCGACGCTATTGAGAAATCGCTCGCCCATCACGATCCTGACCGCGTTCGCTCGGCTTATAATCGCGGCACTTTCTGGGACGAGCGCGTTCGCATGGCGCAATGGTGGTCGGACTATCTCGACAAGCTTCGCGACGGCGCCGACGTCGTGCAGCTCGATTTGATGCGAGGCTAAGGTGTCCGGCACAAGCACGTTGAGCGCCGACGAGCGGCGCAGGCTGCGTCGTTACGAACGCGCGGTTGACCGCATGATGCCGATGCAGCGCGCGATCTTCCTCGGCCATGTCGTCGAGGATCTGACATACCCCGAACTTGCCGACAAACACGATATCAGCATCATTGAAGTTGAATGCCATATGTGGCGGGCGCTTGCGCAGGTTGACGATTACTCCACGAAAAAGACCCGCCCGTGGTGGCAATTCTGGCGCCGCTGACGGCGCTTCGACCTTGCCAATCCGCCGCCGTCTCGACAGGGTGCCGCTACCATGAAAACCGACCTCGATCATCTTCCGGCGAACAAGCAGCGCGAACTTGAACGCGTGAAGCAGATCATCTTCGAAGAGTTTGAGGATGCGCTCGCGCTCGGCACGATGAGCTGGAAAAAGAAGGGCCGGATCGACAAGCTGATCCTCTATGGCAGCTATGCGCGCGGCGGCTGGGTGGACGAGCCGCACACCGCCAAGGGCTATCGGTCTGACTTCGATTTGCTCATCATCGTCAACGACAAGCGACTGACCGAGAAGGTCGATTTCTGGCTCAAGCTGGACGACCGGCTCATTCGTGAGCTGGCGATCGACAAGACGCTGCACACGCCGGTCAACTTCATCGTCCACACATTGCAGGAGGTAAACGACGGGCTGGCGCATGGGCGCTATTTCTTCATGGACGTAGCCAAGGACGGGATTGCGCTCCACGAGTTTGACGAGAAGCCTCTGCACACGCCGAAGCCGAAGACGCCCGAACAGGCACTGGCAATGGCGCGGGAATATTTCGACGAATGGTACCCGAGTGGCGCAGAGTTCTTCGACAATTATAAGTTCAATCGTGAGCAGGGCCGAAACAATAACGCTGCGTTTCAGCTGCATCAGGCGACCGAAAGGCTGTACCATTGCGTTCTGCTGGTCTGCACCTTCTACACGCCGCACGTCCATAACCTCACCTTCTTACGCACCCAGGCCGAGCGGATCGACATGCGCCTAGTTGACGCTTGGCCGCGTGAGCGTCGCGAAGATCGGGCGCGGTTCGAGAAGCTGAAAGAGGCTTATGTGAAGGCTCGCTATTCGAAGCATTACCGAATCACCGAGGAAGAGCTTCTGTGGCTGGGTGGTTGCGTCGAGGAACTAGGCCGCGCCGTTCACGCCATCTGCTCCGAACGCATCGCCGAACTCGACGCGCGAGCGAGGCTGCCCCCCTACGTTGCCCCATCCTGAACCCCTGCGCGGACCGCCACGTTTCCGGGCCGCGATGCTCCGCATCGGACCCATAATTTGAATACACACCTCACGCACGGGTGCATGGCGGTTTTCCGCCACTTTTCGAGGCAGCGATTCGGCAGCTCCTTGATTGCGCTCCCCAAAAATGGCGGTTTTCTGCCCTAATTGGAGGCAGCGCATTGGCAGCTCGTTCAGCGGGAACCCGAAAAACTGAGCGGCGGATCAGCCGCTCTTTTTTGGCCTTGTCGGGGCCGTGAGGTGAGCCTTGCTCCGTCGAAACTCGGTCGCGCCAGGTATGCCGTTTGTTCAGAGCGCGTTGTCCTGCTAGGAGCGCAGATGAAATAGGTTAGGCACCGAAGGATCATGACGATGGAAGACTCTGAAACCTTGGTCACGCTGACCGCCGACATCGTCGCCTCCCATGTCAGTAACAACAGCGTCGCCATATCGGATATCCCGCTGATCATTCGATCGGTACACGATGCGCTGGCAGGCCTTGGCACCACCGTTGCTCCCGAGGTCAAACAGGAACCGGCAGTTTCAATCCGTGCGTCGGTTAGGCCGGATTACATCGTCTGTCTTGAGGACGGCAAGAAGCTCACGATGATGCGTCGCTATCTGATGACCAACTTCGAAATGACGCCGGACGAGTATCGCGCCAAGTGGAACTTGCCGAAGGATTATCCGATGGTCGCGCCGAATTATTCGGAACGCCGGCGCGTGCTTGCGAAGGAAATCGGGCTCGGAACAAAGGGTCGCGGCGGCGGACGGAAGCCCGCCGCACGCGGACGCCCAAAAGCCAAATAGCCTCGCTCCCGAGGGTGCGCATCGCACTCTCGAAATTTGGCTAAAAAGTAAGCGTGGTCAGGAAACCGCCATCGCTTAGCTGTCGCGGGATTTAGCGTCGGTGTAGGCGGCTCTTCCCTGTGCCCGTCGCTTGGCGAGCTTCGCCATGCGTGCGTTGATC
>NZ_SCOT01000071.1 GCF_005502465.1 Sphingopyxis sp. L1A2A | reverse complement strand
TCGGTGGGGCCGTGGGGGCCAGCGGGGCTTTTGCTTTCGGCAGCGGCTTCACCGTCGCCGCGACCTTTTTCCACAGCGCGTTTTCGTCGGGATCGAGCCGCCGCGCCATCGCGGCGTCAGCCCGCCGGAATCAGCCGCGCGATGCTGGCGCGCGGCAGCAGCAGCAGCGCCGAGCCGCGCGCCGCCATGCCGCCGGCGATCGCGCGCGCGTCTTCGCCCGCACCCCAGAAGCTGTCGAAGCGGTTGGCGCCCTTGATCGCGCCGCCGGTGTCCTGCGCGATCCACAGCCCATTGGGTTCGGCGCGGTCGAGCGAGAGGATCACGGGGGCGCCGAGCGGCACATAGTTGGGATCGGCGGCGACGCTGGCGCGGCCGGTCACCGGCAGACCCATGGCGCCGAGCGGGCCGGGGCCGGTCAGTTCGCGGAAAAACACCCAGCTGGGATTCTCGTTCATCACCGCGGCGCCGCGTTTCGGGTCGGCGCGCAGATAATCGAGGATGCCCTGCATCGACGCCTGCCCGCGCTGCAATTCGCCGCGGTCGAGCAAGAGCTTGCCGATGCCGACATAGCCGCGCCCGTTCTGCGTTTCATAACCGATGCGCATGATGCCGCCGTCGGGCAGACGCAGGCGGCCCGAGCCCTGGACTTGCAGGAAAAAGAATTCGGCGGCGTCGGCGGCATAGGCGATTTCAAGCCCGCGCCCTTCGAGCGCGCCGCTTTCGATCGCCGCGCGGTCGTAATATTGCACCAGATTGCCGCCATCGACGCGGCCGCGGATCGTCTTGCCCTTCAACTCGTCAGAAAACAGGCCAAGATCGACGTCGACCAGATCGGCGGGGCGGCGATAGATGGGAATGTCATAACCCGCGCGCTTGGTGCGCGACCCGGCGATTTCGGGTTCATAATAGCCGGTGACGAACGCCGTCCCGGCGCCGATCTGCACCGTGCCGAAATAGCGGGTGAAAAAGGTCGAGGCGTCGGTGTCGGACCAGGTTTTCGCCGCGTTACAGCTTTCGGTCCAGTCGGCGCCCTGCGTCAGCCCGCTGGCGTCGGCGCGGCGCTGGACCGAGGGACAACTGATCCGGAACGCCGCGAGCGCCGCCGTCGCCTGTTCGGCGGTCACGCCAAGGGTGGTGAAATCGGGACCAGCGAGGACGCCGCTGGCCGCCGCGGTGGTCGCCGCCGCGGGAACGGCGGCGGCGGCAAGCGGCGCGCGCGGGGTCGCCGGGATCGGGCGTGCCGCAACCCCGCCGCTTTCCGACGGGCGCGGCTGATAGGGGCGCGGGGCCGTCGTCGGCCGCGCTGGTGCGGGGG
>NZ_SCOT01000070.1 GCF_005502465.1 Sphingopyxis sp. L1A2A | reverse complement strand
GGCGGCGGCGGCGGCGGCGGCGGTGCCGGCGGCGGCGGCGGCTCTGCACCACCGAAGTTGTACGTCAGCGTGCCCAGGATCGAGTGCGAACGGAAGCGCGTCGAAACATCGCGACCGGCCTGATCGACCAGATCAACGTTATCGACGTTGAAGAAGCGATACTTCAGGCCAACGTCCCAGTTGGTGCTCAGCGGCGCGCGAACGCCGGCGATTGCCTGCCAGGCAAAGCCCGTGTCCGAATCGTCGATGAACGGACCGGCGAACACGGGTTCAACCGACACGCGGGCAACACCGGCACCACCGCCGACAAAGCCCTGAAGGCCGTCGTCGTCACCGAAGTCGAGCATGCCGTTGACCATGAAGCTCAGCGCGTTGGTGTCGCCATTCAGCGCGGTCGAACCGGTGAAGGTTCCGCGACCGTTTGCGCTGTTCGGAATCCCGGGGGTGGTGAAGCGGCCCGACTTGATGTCGGCTTCACGATAGCCGACTTCGACTTCAGCGCGGAAACCGCCGAAATCATAACCGACGGTACCTTCGAAATCATATCCAGCACGATGATCGAGCGAACCGGCATTGTTAACGGTGCCAATATCGAGATCAAGGTCTTCGACCAGCATAGCGCCAGCACCAACACCCACGTACCAGGAGTCGTCGCGCGCCAGAGCAGGCGAAGCCAGGGCGGTGGAGGCCAATGCCATAGCGACGGCAAGCTTCCTCATAGTAATTCCCCTTTCAAATTGAGATATACGTCTCGGCAGACGTCCTACCCGCCGCTTTGGTTCCGTGCAAGTGAACAAATCGTCAATCTGTTGCCAAAAAGTCGCACTTTAAAAACCAAAGAACAGAAATTCAGCCTGAGATCAGAAGACCCTGCGCCCCAAGCTGCGCGATCAGCGTGGCGAGGATGCTACGCGCTTCGGCGTCGACTGTCGAGCCGCCTGACGGGGCGCTGATCGCGACCGGCGCCACCCATTCTCCTCCCTCGAATCGTAGCCGTGCGCCGTCGGTCAGGCGCGTCACCCGCATCGCCTGCCGCGGGGCGGGGAAGCGCCACCCACCCACGGTCCAAAGCGCCATCGCCGTTGCGTGCCCGGCCCAGTCGCCGGTCGGCGCGGCGCCGACCAGCCAGCATTGCCCCGGCTCCGGCGCCGAGGGCGGGTCGTTCAGCGGCCCCGCCACGACCGCGGCATGAACCAGCGCGTCGATCAGCGTCAGCGCCTCATTGTGCGTCATCTCTTTCTGCGCCTGCGCCACCGCCAGCAACGGCAAGGCAAAGCGCGGGGTCAGCGGCATATCGGTCATGGCATCATCCTCTTCAGGTCAGCAACAGAGACAGCGGCGGCGACAGCGCGAAATCCCCGACCTGGCGAATCAGGATCGCGGTTCCGGGTTCAACCGACACGCGGGCAACACCGGCACCACCGCCGACAAAGCCCTGAAGGCCGTCGTCGTCACCGAAGTCGAGCATGCCGTTGACCATGAAGCTCAGCGCGTTGGTG
>NZ_SCOT01000006.1 GCF_005502465.1 Sphingopyxis sp. L1A2A | reverse complement strand
ATATGTGTATAAGAGTCAGGTTCGCCGCGCGAGGTCAACGCGATGTCGAGGGTCGCCGCCGCGACGCCGATGATGGCGCAATATTGGTCGCTGAAAGCGCAGGCGGGCGACTGTCTACTGTTCTACCGCATGGGCGATTTCTTCGAACTGTTCTTCGACGATGCCAAGGCCGCGGCGGCGACCCTCGACATCGCGTTGACCTCGCGCGGCGAACATGACGGGCAACCGGTGGCGATGTGCGGGGTGCCGGTGCATGCCGCCGAATCCTATCTCGCGCGGCTGATCCGCGCCGGGCATCGTGTCGCGATTGCCGAACAGGTCGAAACCCCCGCCGAGGCCAAGGCGCGCGGCGGGTCGAAAGCGCTGGTGGCGCGCGCCATCGTGCGTTTCGTCACCGCCGGGACGCTGACCGAGGAAAGCCTGCTCGAAGGGCGCAGCGCCAACCGCCTCGCCGCGCTCGCCGAGGTCGGGAGCGCGGGCGAGGTGGCGATCGCGGCCGCCGATATTTCGACCGGGCGGTTCGAGGTGGTGGCGGTGCGGCCCGAGGCGGCCGATGCCGAACTGGCGCGGCTCGCGCCGTCGGAGTTGCTGGTCGGCGAAGCGGCTGGCGAACTGCCCATTTCGTCGGCGCGCCAGGTCGTGCGCCGTCCTGCCGCCGAGTTTTCCAGCACCGCGGCGCAAAAGCGGCTCGAAACCTTCTTTGGCGTCCAGACGCTTGATGGTTTTGGCGCCTTTTCGCGCGGCGAGATCGCGGCAATGGGCGCGCTCGTCGCCTATCTCGACCATGTCGGTACCGGCCAGCCGATCTTCCTCCAGCCGCCGGTGCGCCATCTCGCGTCGGGCCGCATGGCGATCGACGCCGCGACGCGCGAAAGCCTCGAACTCGTCCGTACGATGACGGGGACGCGCGACGGCAGCCTGCTCGGTACCATCGACCGCACCGTCACCGCCGCGGGCGCGCGGCTGCTCGCCGACGATCTCGCCAGCCCGCTGACCGACAAGCCCGCGATCCTCGACCGGCTCGACCTCGTCGATGGCCTCGCGCGCGATGCGCTGTGGCGCGGCGAGCTGCGCGCCGCGCTGCGCGCGCTGCCCGACGCCGGACGCGCGCTCGGCCGCCTCGTCGCCGGGCGCGGCGGGCCGCGCGATCTCGCGCAGCTGCGCGACGCGCTCGGCGGCGCGCGGCTGCTCCGCGAACGCCTCGCGCGGCGCCCCGATCTGCCGCCCCTGCTCGCGTGCCTGCTCCCCGCGCTCGACGGCCATGGCGCGCTGGTCGACGAACTGTCGCGTGCCTTGATCGAAACCCCGCCGGTCGATGCGGCGCAAGGCGGTTACATCGCCGAAGGCTACGACCACGCGCTCGACGCCTTGCGCGAAACCGCGCGCGACGGACGCAAGGCGATCGCCCTGCTCGAGGCGGGGTATCGCGACCGCACCGGCATCGCCTCGCTCAAGATCCGCCACAATGGCGTCCTCGGCTATCATGTCGAGGTGCCCGCGAAGCACGCCGACGCGCTGATGCTCCCCGAATCGGGTTTCACCCACCGCCAGACGCTCGCAGGCGTCGTGCGTTTCAATTCCGCCGACCTCCACGAAGCTGCAAGCCGCGTCACGCAGGCGGGCGTCCACGCCGTCGCCGCCGAAGCCGCGCATCTCGAATCGCTCACCGAATTGGCGGTGGCACGCCGCGAGCACATCGCCGCGAGCTGCGACGTGCTCGCACGGATCGACGTCGCCGCGGCGCTCGCCGACCACGCGATGAGCCACAATTGGTGCCGCCCCGACCTTGCCGACACGCCGTGCCTCGATGTCGTCGGCGGGCGCCACCCTGTGGTCGAGGCGGCGCTCGCGAAAGCGGGCGAGCGTTTCGTCCCCAATGATCTGTCGCTGTCGGAAAGCGACCGGCTGTGGCTTGTCACTGGCCCCAACATGGGCGGCAAATCGACCTTCCTGCGCCAGAATGCGCTGATTATCGTGCTCGCGCAGGCGGGCGGCTTCGTCCCCGCCGCCTCGGCGCGGCTTGGCCTCGTCGACAAATTGTTCAGCCGCGTCGGCGCCAGCGACAATCTGGCGCGCGGGCGTTCGACCTTCATGGTCGAAATGGTCGAAACCGCCGCGATCCTCGCGCAAGCGACCCCGCAAAGTTTCGTCATCCTCGACGAGGTCGGGCGCGGCACCTCGACCTATGACGGGCTCGCGCTCGCCTGGTCGGTGGTCGAGGCGGTGCATGAGGTCAACCGCTGCCGCTGCCTGTTCGCGACCCATTATCACGAGCTCACCCGCCTCGCCGAAACGCTCGATGCGCTGTCGCTCCACCATGTCCGCGCCCGCGAATGGCAGGGCGATCTGGTTCTGCTCCACGAACTTGCCAAGGGCCCCGCCGACCGCAGCTACGGCCTCGCCGTCGCGCGCCTTGCCGGCGTCCCCGCGGGCGTCGTCAAGCGCGCCGAGGCGGTGCTGGCAAAGCTCGAAGCGGGGCGCCAGGCGACCGGCGGCCTCGCCGCGGGGCTCGACGACCTGCCGCTGTTCGCCGCGACCCTCGCCGCCGCGCCGGTGGCGGCGAAGGATGCGCTCCGCGACGCGCTGGGCCAGATCGACCCCGACGCGCTCGCCCCGCGCGAGGCGCTCGACGCGCTCTATGCGCTCAAGCGGCTGCTGGCGGACGAGGCATGAGCGACCTGTTCGACAATCTTGACCAGCGCCGCGCGATCATCGATCGCCGCGCGCTGGCCGACCGGCTCGACGAGATTGCGGCGACTACCCCCGACAGCGCGGCGCGCCGCCGCGCGATGGTCGCGCTGCTCAAGACCGCGCTCGACGACGCGCGGGCGGAGATCGACCGCCGCCTGCGCGCCCGTCCGTCGGCGGGGCGCGTCGCGGCGAGCGCTACCGCCTTCCTGATCGACCAGATCGTCCGGCTCAGCCACGACTTCACCGTCGATCATCTCTATCCCTCGGCGAACCGCTCGGCGGGCGAGCGCCTCACGCTGATCGCGGTCGGCGGCTATGGCCGCGGCGAAATGGCGCCGCACAGCGACATCGACATCGGCTTCCTCACCCCGTTCAAGCAGACCAGCTGGACCGAACAGGTGATCGAGGCGCAGCTTTATACGCTGTGGGATCTGGGGCTGAAGGTCGGCCACTCCTCGCGCTCGCTCGACGAGATGGTGCGCGCCGCCAAGGATGACCTGACGATCCGTACCGCGCTCCTCGAAGGCCGCTTCATCTGGGGCGACCGCGCGCTCTATGATCAGGCGTCGGCGCGCTTCGATGCCGAGGTTGTCGCCGGCAATGCGCGGGCGTTTGTCGCCGAAAAGCTCGCCGAGCGCGACGAGCGCCACAAGCGCATGGGCGATTCGCGCTATGTCGTCGAACCCAATGTGAAGGAGGGCAAGGGCGGGCTCCGCGATCTCCACACCCTGTTCTGGATCGGCAAGTTCATCCACCGCGTCCGCACCGTTCCCGAGCTGGTCGATGCCGGATTGCTCAGCGCGCGCGAGCTCAGGCAGTTTGAACGCGCCGAAAATTTCCTGCTCGCCGTCCGCTGCCATCTCCACACGCTGTCGGGGCGCGCCGAGGACCGGCTGACCTTTGATTTTCAGCGCGAGATCGCGGCGCGGATGCAATTTGCCGACCGCCCGGGCAAAAGCGCGGTCGAGCGTTTCATGCAGCTCTACTTCCTCCACGCCAAAAGCGTCGGCGACGTCACCGGCACCTTCCTCGCGCATCTCGACGACCAGATGGCGGCGCGCGGCCGGCGCTTCCTGCCGACGATCCGGCGGCGCCCCGGCAAGCTCAATGGCTTTGTCCTCGACCGCGGCCGCCTCGCGCTGCCCGGCGACGATTTTTTTCAGGCGGACCCGGTGCGCCTGATCGAAATCTTCGCGCTCGCCGACAAACACGGCCTCGAAATCCATCCACAGGCGATGCGGCAGGCGCGACACGAGGCGAAGCTGATCGAGACGCAGGGGGTGCGCCGCAACGCGCGCGCCAATGCGCTGTTCCTCGACGTGCTGACGTCCCCACGCGATCCCGAAACGGTGCTGCGCTGGATGAACGAGGCGGGGGTGTTCGGCCGCTTCGTTCCTGATTTCGGCCGCGTCGTCGCGCAGATGCAGTTCGACATGTATCATCACTACACCGTCGACGAGCACACGATCCGCGCGATCGGGCTGCTGTCCGACATCGAACAGGGGCGGCTCAAGGACGATCACCCGCTGTCGACCGCGATCATGGACCAGATCCATTCGCGCCGTGTCGTCTATTGCGCGGTGCTGCTTCACGACATCGCCAAGGGGCGCGGCGGCGATCATAGCGTACTCGGCGCCGAACTGGCGCTGCGCGTCTGCCCGCGGCTGGGACTCAGCGACGCCGAGACCGAGACCGTCTCGTGGCTCGTGCGCTATCATCTGCTGATGTCGGCGACCGCGTTCAAACGCGACCTCGCCGATTTCAAGACGATCCTCGATTTCGCGGGACAGGTGCAAAGCCCCGAACGGCTGCGCCTGCTCCTCGTCCTCACCGTCGTCGATATTCGCGCCGTCGGGCCGGGGGTGTGGAACAGCTGGAAACGGCAGTTGCTCACCGAACTCTACGATGCCGCCGAAGAAGTGCTGCGGCTCGGCCACAAACAGCGCGGCCGCGAACAGCGGATCGCGAGCAAGAAGGACGCGGTCGCGGCGCAATTCGGCTTCGATCGCAAGACGTTCGACAAGGTCGCGAGACAGCTTCCCGAAAGCTATTGGATCGCCGAACCGGTCGAGGTCATCGCCGCCAATCTGGTCCACATCCGGCAAGCCGGCGACGCGCCGCTGCACATCGCCGCGGTCCCCGACGACGATCGCGGCGCGACCCTGGTGATGGTGCTCGCCGCCGACCATCCGGGGCTGTTCTATCGCATTGCGGGGGGCATTCACCTGGCGGGCGGCAACATCATCGACGCGCGCATCCACACCACCCGCGACGGCCTCGCGCTCGACAATTTTCTCGTCCAGGATCCGATCGGTCGCCCGTTTGACGAACCCGGACAGATCGGCCGGCTGACCCGCGCGATCGAGGATGCGCTCGCCAACCGCCAGAAACTGCTCCCCAAACTCGAAGCCCGCGCCCTCCCGCGCACCCGCGCCGAAGCCTTCCGCATCGCCCCCAATGTCTTTGTCGACAACAAGGCGTCAAACCGCTTCACGGTGATCGAGGTCAACGCGCAGGACCGCCCCGCGCTGCTCAACCAGCTCGCCTATGCGCTGTTCCAGTCGAAGGTGACCGTCCACAGCGCCCACGTCGCCACCTATGGCGAACGCGCGGTCGATACGTTCTATGTCACCGACCTGATCGGCGACAAGATCGACAGCGCGGCGCGGGTGAAATCGCTGGAAAAACGCCTGCTGGAAGCCGCGACGAGCCAGAGCGAGGACGCGGTGGCGGCCTAGAAGTCGAACCCCTGCTGGACTGGCGCCATGGGCACGCCTTCGAGTTCGAGCATGCGCGCCTTCGACAACGGACCGCCCGGCGCCGAAAAACCGCCGATCGCCCCGCCTGCCGCGAGGACGCGGTGACAGGGGATGATCAGCGGCACCGGATTTGTCGCCATTGCCTGCCCAACCGCGCGGGCATGTTCGGGGCCAACATCCAGCGCGCGCGCCACCGCACCATAGGTTGTCGTTTCGCCCCAGCCGAGCGTTCGCACATGGTCATAGACGCGTGCGAAAAAGGGCGGCTGGTCGCCGGGATCGACCGTCACGGCAAAAAATTCGGTGCGTTCGCCGGCAAAATATCGGATCGCCGCACCTATGATCGCCGCAATCCCGGCCGATGGCTCGGCACGGACCGCATCAGGCAGCCGGTGCAGCATCGACCGCGCGGTTTCGGAAGCGGTCGGCGCGGGCAGCCGCAGCGCGGTGACGCCTGCGGCGGTCCAGCCGATCGCTGCGACCCCGGCCGCGGTTTCGAAAAGCTGATACTGGCATTGTCCGGTCATGCCCGTTTCTCCGTCCTTGCGCGCGATATAGGGTCGGATGGTGCTGAAGCCATAGGGGCCGGGAATGAATGGGCGGGTGGGGAACTGCCACTATCGTCATCCCGGACTTGATCCGGGATCCGTCGCTACGGCCGCCGCATGGACCCCGGATCAAGTCCGCGGTGACGAAGAGCGAAATATCCCATGGCTTCACCACGGGGAGGATCAACGTCCGCAACCCGCCGCACGGCGGGCGCTCTCAACCCCCGGTCGGCGCTGTCATGGCGGCCGCAGCGGCCAGCAATCCGCCGTTGAACCGCTGCGACAGCGCGGCGTCCGGGATCGCGTTGAACGCATGAATCGCGCCGGCATAGCTGTGCAGGTCCACGGACACCCCCGCGGCAACCAGCCGGCGCGCATAGTCGAGATTCTCGTCGAAGAAGAGGTCGAGGCTGCCGGTCGCGATATAGGCGGGGGGCAGGCAGGTCAGATCCTCGGCCAAACTCGGCGAAAACCAGCCGCGCCGGGCATCGTCGGCCCGGTAATCGCCTTGTAGCGCGCGCCAGCCGAAGCGGTTGCTCGCGCGCGTCCAGATGAATTCGCCGGTCGTGGGATTGTCGTACGGACAGGCATCGCCGCCGGTGCGATGATCGAGCATCGGATAGGTCAAAAGCTGGCCCGCGATCGCCGGGCCACCGAGATCGCGCGCCATGATCGCGAGCGCCGCGGCAAGGCCGCCGCCCGCGCTTTCGCCCGCGACGATGATCCGGTCGGCGTCGAAGCCGAGCGCATCGGCTTGCCCGGCGAGCCATGCCAGCGCCGAATGGCAATCTTGCTGCGGCGCGGGAAACGGGTTTTCGGGCGCGAGGCGATATTCGACCGACGCGACCGGCACCCCTGCCGCAGCGGCCAGCGCCGCGGGTCCGGCTTGCAGCTGTTCAGCCGATCCCATAACCATGCCGCCGCCATGGATGTGCAGGATGGCGCCGCCCCCCGGATGGGTTGCGGCCGGGCGGTAAAGGAACACCGGCACGTCGGGGCCGCCATGGATCGACGGTACGACCAGCTTTTCGGGCGCGATGACCGGCGGTGGCAGGATGGCATAGGTCTCCGCCGCCTTCGCCCGAATCTGGGCGATCGGCGCGGCGTCGAGATTGACCCGAGGGAACAGGTCAATGATGGGCGCGATCTCGCGGTCGACGAGGTGGCGGGTGTCCATGGCGAAACTCTCCCTTTCTTCCCGCGCTGCCGCGAAGATCACCCCCGCAGCACCGCCCCAACCTTCGCCGCCGCCGCGACCACCTTGTCGGCGATCGCCTTCAGCTCGGCGTCGGTGAAGCTCTTTTCCACTGGCTGCAATTCGACCTCGACCGCCAGGCTCACCTGACCCTCGGGCACGCCCTGCCCGGTGAAGCGGTCGAACAGGCGCGCATCGACGATGCTCGCCTTGTCGGCGCCGCGGATCGCACGGACCAGCTCGGCGGCGGTCAGGCTGGTCGGGGCCAGGAACGCAAAGTCGCGGCGCACCGATTGCAGCGCGGGCGGGGTAAGGGCGGCGCGCGCTGGGCCGCTCGCGCGCTTTGCCGGGATCGCATCGAGGAAAATCTGCACCGCCATCACCGGGCCATCGACGTCGAAATGGCGGGTCAGCAGCGGGTGGAGCGCGCCGAACTCGGCGAGCACCGCCTTGGGACCGAGCCGCAGCGTCGCCGACTGGCCGGGGTGCCAGATGCTGCCCTCGCTGACCGCTTCCATCACCTGCAAGCGGTCGGCGGGGGCGCCCGCGGCCTCAAGCAGCGCCAGCGCCGCGGCCTTGGCGTCGAACGCATCGAACGCTGCCGCCTTGCCCGCCTGCCAGCCGCGCGCGCGCTTGTCGCCCGCCATCAGGATCGCCAACGTCGGATGCTCGGCGCCCCTCAGATAGCGCCGCCCGATTTCGAACAGGCGGATGCTACCCGCGCCGCGATTCTGGTTGCGCTGCGCCGCGGCGAGCAGGCCGGGGAGCAGCGACGGGCGCATGACCTTCAGATCTTCGCTGATCGGATTGGCGAGCGACCAGTCGCCGCCGCCGAACGGCGCGGCATCGCGGTCGCTGATGAACGACCAGGTCACCGCTTCGTGGAAGCCTGACGATGCCGCGGCGCGGCGCATACGGCGTTGGAGCATCTGCTCGGCGGTCGCGGTCGGTTTGGCGACGCCATCGCTGCGCGGCAGTGGCACCGACGCGATCGCGTCGAAACCGGTGATGCGCGTGACTTCCTCGACCAGATCGGGGGCGCCGTCGATGTCGCGGCGCCAGCTCGGCACCGCGACCTGCCAGCGGCCGCCCTGTTCGATGACGGTAAAGCCCAGCGCGGTCAGAATCTCTTTCTGCCGTTCGGCCGCGATCGCGATGCCGCCGAGCGTGGCCGATAGCGCCGGGTCGTAATCGACCGTCTTCACCTCGGCGGGCGGGGTGCCCGCGCGCGTCACGGCCGAGGGGGAGCCGCCGCAGATCGCAAGAATATGCGCGGTGACGATCGCGGTCGCGTCGTCGAGGAAGGCGGGATCGACGCCGCGCTCGAACCGGCTGCGCGCGTCGCTGGTCAGCGCGAGCGCCTGTCCGGTCAGCGCGATGCGCTCGGGGGTGAAATAGGCGATTTCGATCAGCACGTCGCTCGTCGTCTCGCTGCACCCGCTATGCTCGCCGCCCATGATGCCCGCGATGTCGTGGACGCCGCTGTCGTCGGCGATCACCGTCATCGTGTCGGTCAGCACATAGTCCTTGCCGTTGAGCGCGGTGACCGTTTCGCCCGCCTTCGCGCGGCGCGCGACGAGCGCGCCGGTCAGCCTGGCGCGGTCATAGATATGGCTTGGGCGGCCGAGGTCGAACATGACATAATTGCTGATGTCGACGAGCGCCGAGATCGAACGCTGGCCGACCGCTTCGAGGCGGCGGCGCATCCATTCGGGAGCGGCGCCGTTGGTGACGCCGCTGATCGTGCGGCCGTAAAAGGCGGGACAGCCTTCGGGGTCGAGGGTAGCGATTTCGGTCGCGGGTGCGCTTGTCCCGACGATGGTCGGGACGGCGAGCGGCTTCAGCGTGCCGAGCCCTGCGGCGGCGAGGTCGCGCGCGATGCCGCGCACGCCCATGCAATCCTGCCGGTTCGGGGTGATCGAAATGTCGATCACCGGATCGCCCGCGCCGCTGTAATCGGCGAAGGGTGTGCCGATCGGGGCGTCGGCGGGGAGTTCGATGATCCCATCATGATCGTCGCCCAGCTCCAGCTCGCGCGTCGAGCACATCATGCCGTTCGATTCGACCCCGCGGACGGCGGCGACCTTCAGCTCCATGCCGTTGGCGGGAACGACCGCGCCGGGCAGGCCGAGCACGCCGACCAGTCCGGCGCGTGCATTCGGCGCGCCGCACACGACGGTCAGCGGCGCGCCGCCGTCGCCGGTATCGACCGTCAGCACTTGCAGCTTGTCGGCCTGCGGATGTTTCTCGGCGGTCAGCACCTTGGCGACGCGGAAACCCTTCAGCCTGTCGGCGGGATTCTCGACGCCTTCGACCTCATGGCCGATGCGGTTGAGGGTATCGACAATATCGGCGACCGCGAAGTCACCTTCCAGATGCTCGCGGAGCCATTCGAGGGTCAGTTTCATGCCGAAATCCCCCCGCTCAGCGTCGGGACACTCAGCGCGCCGAATCCATAATGCGCCAGCCAGCGAAGGTCGCCGTCGAAAAAGGCGCGCAGGTCGTCCATGCCATATTTCAGCATCGCCAGCCGGTCGACCCCGACCCCGAAGGCAAAGCCCTGCCATTCGTCGGGATCGAGCCCGCAATTGGCGATGACGCGGCGGTTCACCATCCCGCTGCCGAGCAGCTCCATCCACGCATGGGCATCATCATCGCCATGCCCGCCGACGATGCGGCGGCCCTTTTCCTGCTTATAGCCGACATCCACTTCCGCCGACGGTTCGGTGAAGGGGAAATAGCTCGGGCGCAGTCGCAGGACGATGTCGTCGCGCTCGAAATAGGCCTTCAGGAAGGTCTCAAGCGTCCACTTCAGATGCCCCATATGGATGCCGCGGTCGATGACGAGACCTTCCACCTGATGGAACATCGGGGTATGCGTCGCATCGCTGTCGCTGCGATAGACGCGGCCGGGCGCGATGATGCGGATCGGCGGCTGCTGGCTCATCATCGTGCGGATCTGGACCGGCGAGGTGTGGGTGCGCAGCAGCATGGCGCGGCCCTCGGCATCCTTGTCGGGGAAATAGAAGGTGTCGTGCATCGCGCGTGCCGGATGCGTTTCGGGAATGTTGAGCGCGGTGAAATTGCGCCAGTCATCCTCGATTTCGGGACCGGTGGCGACGGCAAAGCCCATGTCGGCAAAGATTTCGGCGAGCTCGTCCATCACCTGGCTGACCGGATGGATGCTGCCCTTGGGCGCGGCATCGGCGGGCAACGTCATGTCGATCCGCTCGTTCGCCAGACGGGCGTCGAGTACCGCGCTTTCGAGCGCCGTCTTACGGCTGGCGATGGCGGCATTTGCTTCGCGCTGATAGCCGTTGAACAACGGCCCAAATGACGAGCGTTCGTCCTGGGTCATTTGACCCAGTTTTTTCATCAGCAGTGTGATTTCACCGTTTTTGCCCAGAAACTGGACGCGTAATGCTTCAAGCGCGTCCAATGTTTCAGCGTGGTCAATCGCCAAAATAGCCTGATTGATGTCGAACACTAATCATCTTCCTTCGTCATTCCCGCGCAGGCGGAAATCCATCACTTACCCTGACGACACCGCTCTATCTTGCGGACCCCCGCTTGCGCGAGAATGACGTACAGGAAACCGGGCGTGTGCTGAACAGTGAGAGCGAAAATCAAGCCGCCGCTTGCACCGAACCTAATGCGTGGGTCAACCCCCGGGCTTGTGCAGCCCTTGTACGGCGGCGCCCGCCGCGGCGGCGCGGGCTTTGGCGGCGGCGCCCAGGATCGGTTTGGGCCGCGCGGCATAGTCGCGCGGGCTCATCCCCATGAATTTGGCGAAGTCGCGGGTGAATTGCGCCTGGTCGTAATAATGATGATCCATCGTATCGATCCACGCCATCGACGGGTCGAGCATGAAGCGCGCCAGCGAGCGCAGGAAACGCTGGCGGCGGAGTAGCAGCTTGGGCGAAAAGCCGAAGGCGCGGTGGCTCAATCGTTCGATCGAGCGTTCGGACAGCGCCAGCTTGGCCGACAGGTCGGCGACGGTCGCCAGCTCGTCGTCGACCAGCGCGCGGTGCGCCGCCAGGATCGCCGTGTCGTCGGGCGGTGCGCGATCGAGCAGGGCGCAGAAATGGGCGTCGATCATCGCCGCGGCGGCGTCGACGTCGTTCACCCCGCGCAATGCCTCGCCGAGCGGCGCAAAAGCGGCAAAGGCGGGGTGCGCGGCGCCGTCGCAAAACCGGTCGGCCAGATCGTCGGCGGGCAGCGGGATGAATTTCGCCCAGCCCAGCGGCACGACGCCGATGCCCCAGACCCGCATGGTGCCGGTGGCGAAATAGGTGGCGGTGCTGGTCGGGCCGGTGGCGATAAAGCGCGGCGTGGCGATGACCGGCGCGCCGCCCACCGACGCCAGCGGCACCTCGCCTTCGACAAAGCGCAAATTGGCCCATTCGGGATGCAGATAATCATCGAC
The DNA here is from genome assembly GCF_005502465.1 of Sphingopyxis sp. L1A2A. GTDB lineage: Bacteria > Pseudomonadota > Alphaproteobacteria > Sphingomonadales > Sphingomonadaceae > Sphingopyxis. The sequence continues at coordinate 138,024 of NZ_SCOT01000006.1, read as the reverse complement.
GCGGCTGCCCGCCGGGACCGACACTTCGGTCAGATAGATCGTGCTGAGATAGGGGCGCAGCGCCGCCGACACCGCGAAAAAACGGGTGGCGATTCGAACGTCGGCCATATCCGGCGCAGAAACGGTGCTTTCTGGCATCGACCGTCTTCTAGCGGGCATTCACGACGAAAAACAATATTTTGACGCCATTGCTTGTCGGGTTTCTACAATTTTCTGCGCCGTCGCTGCGTCATAGTTACGTCGCTGGCTCGGGGGGCGAGCACCAGGACAAAATTGGCGCTGATGGGACCACAGGACTGATTTTTTGAGCTTCGTCCCGGCCGACAGCTTTCGGCGACCCACGGCTTTTCGGAACGGGCGGGGGGGCGATGGTTCCCACTGGAACCATTGTCGAAGCGGCGCGCAGCGAGAGCTTCGCGCCGCTTCTTCGTTTGGGGGGAGGCAGATGTCCGCTTTGGGGCGCGAAGCTGCCATTGCCGTTTTCGATTATCCCGGGCTGGGCGCGCAGAGCGGGGTCGGCGCGTGGACCGGCTATCATGCCAAAGTTCAGGAAAGTTCAGCCTATTGCAGCGCCGGATTTGTCGCGCTCGGCGGACAGATGGCGGCTAGTTCTTGGCCGTATCCGGAATCCGGGCGGCGACCGCTTTTGCTTACAAATTGAAAGAGCTGACACCAAGGTTGGCATAGCGGAATAATGTAGGACAGCGTATTTTTGAGCGACGGATGGCGGCATTGGGGTGGGGAGCTGCCCTACGCCCTCCTCGTCATTCCCGCTTTCGCGGGAATGACGAAGGGAAGAGAGAGCGTCCACAACCGGTCGAATTCAGACCTTCGTCATCCCGGACTTGATCCGGGATCCACAGCAGCACCGTCGTCATGGACCCCGGATCAAGTCCGGGGTGACGATGATAGGGAATGTCCGCAATCGGTTGCTAGCGGACATCCCAGCCAGCGATGCCCCAACGAAAAAGGCGGCCCCGCCGGGACCGCCCTTTTTTCTTGTTGCCTCGCTTAAAAGCGTCAGGCTGCCTTGGGCAGCGCCGCTTTCGCCTGGGCGATGATGGTCGTAAAGACCGTGCCTTCGTTCATCGCCAGGTCGGCCATGACCTTGCGGTCGAGCTCGATCCCGGCCAGCTTCACGCCATGCATGAACTGCGAATAGGTCAGGCCTTCGGCGCGAACCGCAGCGTTGATGCGCTGGATCCACAGACCGCGGAAATTGCGCTTCTTAACCTTGCGGTCGCGATAAGCATATTGGCCGGCCTTCTCGACCGCCTGCTTGGCGATACGAATGGTGTTCTTGCGACGGCCGTAAAAGCCCTTCGCCTGTTCCAATACGCGTTTGTGCTTGGCGCGCGTGGTGACGCCGCGTTTGATGCGTGACATGCCTTAGCGCTCCTTACTTCAGGCCGTAGGGCGCCCAGAGGCGCACATGGGCCACATCCGAATCGCTCAGCACGCTGGTGCCGCGGTTGGTGCGGATATATTTCGAATTGTGCGAAATCAGGCGGTGACGCTTGCCGGCAACGCCGTGCTTCACTTTGCCCGAGGCGGTGAATTTGAAGCGTTTCTTCACACCGCTCTTGGTCTTCATTTTGGGCATTTTGGTCTCCTTTGGAAGTCCGTTTGCGTATCGACCTGGCAGCCCTTGTCGCCAGCCGACACAATCGGAAGCGGGGCGCTTAGGGGGATTCGCCCGGAAATGCAAGCGTTGCAGGAACAGGAGGCCCGCCGCCGTTTCAATGGTGACAGGCCAGCCCCTCGATCACATCCTCGAGCCGCGCCGGATCGCCGAGCGCGATGACATGGCCCCCACCGTCTTTGGCGCTGTCGGCGTTGAGCGGATCGCCGTTCCAGTCGCACATCGTCCCGCCCGCACCCTCGACGATGGGGACGAGCGCGGCAAAATCGTGGAGCTTCAGCCCCGCCTCGACCACCAGATCGACATGGCCGCTCGCCAGCAGGCCGTAATTGTAACAATCGCCGCCAAAGATCAGGCGCTTGTGCGCGGTCTGCGCGGCGAGCGCCATGAAATGTTCGGCGTCATGATCGGCAAAATATTGCGGCCCGGTGGTGGCGAGCGTCGCATCGGCGAGGGCGCGGCAGGTGCGGGTGCGCGCCGGCTGGCCGCCGAACAGCGTCGGCCGACCCAGCGCGCCGACCCAGCGTTCGCCGCTGATCGGCTGGTCGATGATGCCCAGGATCGGCCAGCCGTCCTGGAGCAGCGCGATCAGGGTGCCGAAAATCGGTCGCCCCGCCATAAAGCTGACGGTGCCGTCGATCGGGTCGAGCACCCACTGCCGCGCTGCATCGGGGCGCTCGGCGCCATATTCCTCGCCGATGATCCCGTCGCGCGGCGCCTCGGCCCCCAGCAGCCGGCGCATCGCGGCTTCGGCAGCGCGGTCGGCCTCGGTCACCGGCGAGGCATCGTCCTTGGCTTCATGGGCAAAGGCGGCGCGGAACAGCGGGCGAATGGCGTTGCCGGCCGCGTCGGCGAGGCGATTGGCGAGGGCGAGGTCGGAGGTGATCGACACGCCTTGCGTCAATCGAACAGCGACGAGACGCTCGATTCGTCGGCGATGCGCTTGATCGCTTCGCCGAGCAGCGGCGCGACGGTCAGCGCGCGGACCTTGGCGCTGTCGTTGACCGCATCGGTCGGCTGGATCGAATCGGTGATGACGAGCTCGGTGAGCTCGCTCGCCTCGACGCGCGCGACTGCGCCGCCCGACAGCACGCCATGGGTGCAATAAGCGACAACGCCCTCGGCGCCCGCGGCCTTCAGCGCCGCGGCGGCGTTGCACAGCGTGCCCGCCGAATCGACGATATCGTCGATCAGGATGCAGAAGCGCCCCTTCACATCACCGATGATGTTCATCACTTCGGATTCGCCGGCGCGTTCACGGCGTTTATCGACGATCGCCAGCGGCGCGTTGTCGAGCCGCTTGGCGAGCGCGCGGGCGCGCACGACGCCGCCGACGTCGGGCGACACGACCATCAGATTCTTGCCCGCGAACCGCGCCTGGATGTCGGCGCTCATCACCGGCGCGGCGTAGAGGTTGTCGGTCGGGATGTCGAAAAAGCCCTGGATCTGCCCGGCGTGCAGGTCGATCGCGAGCACCCGGTCGGCGCCCGAGGTGGTGATCAGATTGGCCACCAGCTTGGCGGATATCGGCGTGCGCGGGCCGGGTTTGCGGTCCTGGCGGGCATAGCCGAAATAGGGGACGACGGCGGTGATGCGTTTCGCCGAGGCGCGGCGCAGCGCGTCGGTGATGATCAGCAATTCCATCAGATTGTCGTTGGCGGGGAAGTTCGTCGGCTGGACGATGAAGACGTCCTGGCCGCGGACATTTTCATGGATTTCGACGAACACTTCTTCGTCGGCAAAGCGGCGCACACTGGTGTCGGTCAGCGGCAGTTCCAGATAGTCCGCGATCGCGCGGGCGAGGGGAAGATTGCTGTTGCCGGAGATCAGTTTCATGGGGTGCGCGGCCCTTTCGCGGCGGATAGGATTGCGCGCCCCTTAGCCAGCAGGGGGCGATAGGGGAAGGGTGAAGTTCAACCTTTGGTCGCGTCCCGCACCGCTGGGTCATTGCAATCGCGGCCGCCGGGGGTAAGGCTCGGCGCCATGACCGACGTCGCCGACACGCTCACTATCGTCCTGGCCCAGATGACGCAGGCGGTCGGCGACCTCGCTGCCAACGCCGACGCAATGCGGGCGGTGCGGGCGCGGCACCGGGATGCCGACCTGATCCTCTATCCCGAACTGCAATTGATCGGCTATCCGCCCGAGGATCTGGTGCTGAAACCCGCGCTTGCCGAGCGGGCTGCGGCACTGCTCGCCGAACTGGCCGCCGACACCGGTGACGGCGGCCCGGCGATGCTCGTCGGATCGGTCGAGCGCGCCAAGAATGCGGATGGGAGCGACGCGCTCTACAACATCATCGCCCTGCTCGACCGCGGCCGGATCGTCGCTACGCGGCGCAAGCACGAGCTGCCCAATTACGGCACCTTCGACGAAAAGCGCGTTTTCGCCCCCGGGCCGCTCCCCGACATTGTCGAATGGCGCGGAATCCGGCTCGGGCTGCCGATCTGCGAGGATGGCTGGTTGCCCAAAGTGTCGCGGCATCTGGCCGATCAAGGCGCCGATCTGCTGATCTCGGTCAACGGCAGCCCGTATGAAATCGACAAGGACGAACGGCGGCTGAGCCAGGTGTTCGCGGGCCGTGTCGCCGAAACCGGCCTGCCGCTGATCTTTCTCAACCGCATCGGCGGGCAGGACGAACTGGTGTTCGATGGCTGTTCGTTCGTGCTGAACGCCGATGGCGGGACGGCGCACCGCCTGACCGACTGGGAGGCCGAGGAGCGGGTGACGCGCTGGGTCAAAGGCGCCGACGGCTGGATTTGCGAGACCGGCGCGATCGCCGAGTGGGAGGCGCACCCGGCCGACATTTACAGCGCGATGATCGTCAGCTTGCGCGACTATGTCACACGCAACCGCTTTCCGGGCGTCGTGCTCGGGCTGTCGGGCGGGATCGATTCGGCGATCTGTGCCGCGATCGCCGCCGATGCGCTTGGCCCCGACCGGGTGTGGTGCGTGATGATGCCCAGCCGCTTCACCAGCCAGGCGAGCCTCGACGATGCCGCGGGCTGCGCCGCGCTGATCGGCTGCAAGCTCGACACCATCTCGATCGTCCCCGCGGTCGAGGCGTTCGATACGATGCTGGCGGGCAGCTTTGCCGATGTCGAGGTCGATATCACCGAGGAAAATGTCCAGTCGCGCATCCGCGGCGTGACCCTGATGGCGCTCAGCAACAAATTCGGGCCGATGCTGCTGACCACGGGCAACAAGAGCGAGATGAGCGTCGGCTATGCGACGATCTATGGCGACATGGCGGGCGGCTATAATCCGCTGAAGGACGCGTACAAGATGACGGTGTTCGCGGTCGCCAAGTGGCGCAATGACAATGTGCCGCGGCTGTCGCTTAACCCGGTGGCCCCGGTCATGCCCGAGACCATCATCACCAAGCCGCCGAGCGCAGAACTGCGCCCCGACCAGAAGGATGAGGACAGTCTGCCACCCTATGCCGATCTCGATCGCATGCTGCACATGCTGGTCGAGGAGGAAGCGAGCGTCGACGATGTCGTCGCGCGGCATGGGTTCGACCGCGATGCGGTGGTGCGAATCGAACGCCTTCTGATGCTCGCCGAATATAAGCGGCGCCAGGCGCCGCCGGGGGTCAAGCTGTCGACGCGCAACTTCGGCCGCGACCGCCGCTATCCGATCACCCATGGCTTCCGCACCGGCTGACCGCGCGCGGCGGGTACCGGTACGTCTGTGCGGCTTCGTCGATGTGCCGCACGGCGTTAGGATTTGCGAACCGGGAGTTTGCAATAAAGGGGAATGGAAGATGGGGTTGCTGGGAGCCAAGGCATCGCCGCACCGGGCCGAACGCGTGGTCGATATTCTGCGGATCACCGTCGCGCTGTTGATTTTGATCCACGGGCTGTTCCGCCTCGTCGCCGGCGGCGTGGTGCCCTTCGGCATCTGGCTGGAAAGCCAGGGTTTCCCCTGGGGCTATGGCTGGGCGATGGCGGTCACGCTGTACGAACTGGTCGGCCCGGCGCTGATCCTGACCCGCCGCTGGACCAGCCTTGTCGCGCTCGGTCATGCCGCTATCCTGACCCTCGGCATGATTCTGGTCCATCTGCCTTTCGGCTGGTTCGTCGTCGGCGGCGGGCGCAACGGGATGGAGTATAGCGTGATCCTGATCGTGTCGTTGCTCGCCCTCGCTTGGGCCTATTGGCCGGCGCGCCATGCGTCGTCGGCAGCGGAGAGTTGATCATTTGGCGAACTGGCTGACCGGGATCGGATATGCGCTGTCGATCGTCAGCGTCGCGTTGCTGGCGTGGGTCGCCTGGCCCGCGCCCGATGAAAACCCAGCATTGGTCGGGGCGGTGATTGCGGGCGCGGCGCTTTCGGTGATCGGCATGGCGCTGCGCTGGGCGGCGCATATCGTGATGAACCGTAAGATCGCGGAAGACGACTGACGGCGGCCCATTATGCGGTTATAGGCGCGGCCATGACTGTCGTGACCCGCTTTGCCCCCTCGCCGACCGGCACCCTGCATGTCGGCAATGTCCGCACCGCGCTCCACAATTTTCTGTGGGCGCGCAAATATGGTGGGCGCTTCCTGTTGCGGATCGACGACACCGACCTTGAACGGTCGAAAGAGGATTATGTCGCCGCGATCCGCGCCGACCTCGCGTGGCTCGGCTTCGATGTGGATGGCGAGGAGCGCCAGTCGGCGCGGTTCGCGCTGTACGAGGCCGAATTTGCCCGGCTGCAGGCGGCAGGCCGCGTCTATGCCTGTTACGAAACCCCCGAAGAACTCGACATCCGGCGCAAGATTTTGCTCTCGCGCGGGCTGCCGCCGGTTTATGAGCGCAAAGCCGCCGACGCGCCGGTGCCCCAGGGCGTGGCGCCGCACTGGCGCTTCCGCCTCGACCATGATGCAGCGATCGAATGGGCCGATATGGTTCGTGGAGATCAGCATTTTGAACCAAGAACCATGTCCGATCCGGTGGTCCGCCGCGCCGACGGCAGCTGGCTCTATCTGCTGCCCAGCGTCATCGACGACATCGCGATGGGCATCACCCATGTCGTGCGCGGCGAGGATCATGTGTCGAACACCGCCACGCAGATCCAGATGTTCGCCGCGCTGGGCGCCGCCCCGCCGCGTTTCGCGCATGAGGCGTTGCTCGTCGGGACCGAGGGCAAATTGTCGAAGCGGCTCGGCTCGCTGGGCATGGCCAGCCTGCGCGACGCCGGGATCGAGCCGATCGCGCTCGCGGCGCTGCTCGCGCGGCTTGGCACCAGTGATCCGGTCGAGCCGGTGACCAGCCTGGCGCCGCTGATCGACCATATCGACTTTGCGCGCTTCGGCCGCGCCCCGGCGCGGTTCGACGAGGCTGAACTGGCGCTGCTCAACCAGAAGATTTTGCACCACACCGAGTATGAAGCGGTCGCCGATCGCTTGCCCGCCGCGATCACCGCGGCGCGCTGGCATGCGATTCGCCCCAACCTGATGACCGTCGCCGAGGCCGCCGACTGGCTGCCGGTGTTCGACGGGCCACTCGCGCCGCCGCCGGTCGACGATGCCGACCGGCCGGTGCTGGCCGCCGCCGCCGCCGCGGCGCCCGCGATCGACTGGAGCGCCGACCCCTGGCACGCGCTGACCACCGCGGTGAAAGAGGCGACGGGCGCCAAGGGCCGCGCGCTGTTCCTGCCGCTGCGCCGCGCGCTGACGGCGCGCGACCATGGCCCCGACATGGCCGAATTATTGCCGCTGATCGCCAAGGATCAGGCGGAGGCGCGGCTGGCTGCCGACTAATCGATCCATCGCGACCAACGGCGCTCCCTTGCCTACCTTGTCGCTTGACAAAAGGAGTGATGATATATTATCACTTAATTCTGGCTTGGCCCATAGCGGTGGTCGAAACACGGCAGGGCCGGGTCTGACCGGCAAGGAGAGATGCCATGACCCTGATACCCTTGATTTCGGCGATCATGACCGCGCCCGAGACGACAACCGCGCCCGCGGGTGCAGCAACCCTTTCACCCCGCAACAGCTATGGCAGCGAGCACAGCCGCCACCCGGTCGCCGCGCTCCTCGCCGTCGGCCTGCCCGCGGCGCTGGTCGTCGCAGTGGCGCTGTCGCCGATGATCATGGAGGCGCCCCCGAAGTCCAAACCGATGCAAGGCACGTTGATCGAACTGACCAAGCCGCTCGATCCGCCGCCGCCCCAGCCGAGCGAAGAGGTGCAGCCGACCGAGAAGGTCGCCTCGGCGACCGACGCCGTCAAACCCATCGTCGATACCAGTTCGCTGAGCGACAACCGGGTCGACGAAGGGCCGGTCGTCGTCGATCTTCGCCCGATCGATCCCGGCCCCCCGGCGCGCCCAGCGGATCCGCCGCCCGCGCCGAGGCTGGTGTTCGCTGAACTCGATCCACGCTACGCCGGGGCGTTCCAGCCCGACTATCCCGCGAGCGAGCAACGGCGCGAGATCGAGGGGGTTGCCAAGGTGCGCGTCCTGATCGGCACCGACGGGCGGGTGAAGGCGGTCGAACTGGTCAGCACCGACAGTCCGGGCTTTTTCGCCGAAACCAAGCGCCGCGCGCTGGCCAAATGGCGCTTCACTCCCGCGACGCGCGGCGGCGTGGCCGAGGAAAGCTGGAAGGTGATGACGGTCCGCTTCGAGATCAGGGCGGCTTAGCCGTCCCCCAAGCCCCCTCCCGGGCGGACGGTGCTGCGCCGTCCGCCCGCTCTTTTGCTTGACAGAAGCGCCGAATCCGGTCAGAGGCGCGCGGATATTGGGGGCGGCGCCTCGTGCGCGGCCCCTGAGTTTTTTCACACCAACGTCGGGGCCACAGTCCCGCCGCATCCTTCGGAGCTCCGGCGGATGTGCAGTTATTTCGAGGAACAGGGCCATGGCCAAGCCGACGACCGTCAAGATCAAGCTGGTGAGCACCGCCGACACGGGCTTTTTCTATGTGACGAAAAAGAACCCGCGCACGATGACCGAAAAAATGTCGGTGCGGAAGTACGACCCGCGCGTGCGCAAGCATGTCGAGTTCAAGGAATCGAAGATCAAGTGATGCGTCGATCCGCTCGGTAACGCTGAACGGAATCACGATGCATCATCCCGGCGTAAGCCGAGATCAAAGGGCGGCCATTTGCGCCGCCCTTTTTCGTGCGCGGACGGTGGCCCCGTTGAGGCGGCAAAAGACGTTTCCTCTGAACGTCGCCCCCGCCTTCGCGGAGGGCGACGGCAAGTTTCGGTCGTTTGCCGAATTCTCCCTAAACCGCCCGGCCCGCGACTCCTAGCGATCGCGCAGCGGCCGCCGTGCGACTTCATTTTCGATGATGTTGCGGATTGCGATCAGTGTCGTGAACGAATGCACGCCCTTGTCCTCGCCCAGTGCGCGGCGGGTGAAGGCGTCATATTCCTCCATCGTGCCGACCTGGACCTTGAGCAGGAAGTCGTCGTCGCCAGTAACGTCCCACGCCGCGGTGACTTCGGGATGGCGGACGATTGTGCGCGCGAAATTGTCCATCGTCTGCGGACCCGCCTGCTGCATCTGGACGAGGACGTGCATGGTGAGCGCCGACCCGGTGAGCGCCGGATTGATCACCGCAATGTCGGCGACGATCACCTTCTCGTCGCGCAGGCGCCGCAAGCGGCGGAGCACCGCGGACAGCGACAGGCCAACCTTGTCCGCCAGCACCCGCGCGGGTTCGAGATTGTTCTCGCGGACCAGCGCGAGCAGGCGGCGGTCGAAAGCGTCGAGATCGATCATTTTTCGCATCATTGATCCAATAACGCCAAAATTGGTCGTTCGCACGGTCAATTTTAGCACCAATAGCCATTGTTGCGGGATTATAAAGGGCTTGTCCGGCCCGCCCTCTCCCTCTTGCGGCGCCGGATGCAGGAGACAAACGATGACCCACACCCCCGAATCGAACCGGCTCCATCGCCTGTGGACTGCGGTGATCGACGCGTCCGCTGCCATGGTCGCGATCCGCTATGCGGCACCGTGGAGTGAACCGGGCGCGCCGCGCGGCGCTGAGGACAAGCGTCGCTGCAACGCCTGACGCTGCGCGCCGTCGCGGCCAAGGCGCGCGGCGGCCCGCGATTTTCGACCAGCATCAAAGGGCGGCCATCGGTGCCGCCTTTTTTTGGGCGCGCGCGTTCTGGAGCCGCTTTGGGGTGGGAAGCGGACATCCTGCCGTCGTCACCCCGGACTTGATCCGGGGGCCATGACCTCTTGCGCCGCGCTATGCCGCGAGGGCGGATGGATCCCGGATCAAGTCCGGGATGACGAAATCGGAGGTCCGCAACCGGTCGCTAGCCGCCGCTGGCCCGCTCAGGCAAACACCCCGACGCTCTCGATGAACTTGATCACCGAAATCGGTTTCGACACATAGGCTTCGGCGCCCGCCGCCCTGATCTGCTCCTCGTCACCCTTCCCCGCATAGGCGGTGACCGCCATGATCGGAACGCTGCGCAAGGTCAGGTCGGCCTTCATCTGGCCGATCAACTCCAGCCCGCTGACATGCGGCAGCTGGATGTCCATGATGATCAGATCGGGCGACACTTCGCGTGCCTTGGCCAGCGCGTCGCGGCCGTCGCGCACCGGGTGCGCGGTATAGCCATGGGCATTGAGCAGGTCACAGAACAGGCGCAGGTTCAGCTCATTATCCTCGACGACCAATATCGTCTTGCCCATGATATTTCGCTTCCCCACCTTGCGTTCGCGGCCCGTTTAGGCGAATCGGCCGCACGACACAATTGCCTCCCTTTGAAGGGAAAAATGCTTTGCACGACGACGACGCAGCTTTGGCGCTTCAGGCGCTCGGCTGGATCTTGAGCGACGAACCGCGCGCCGAGCGGCTGCTGGCGCTGACCGGGCTGGCACCCGACGAGCTGCGCGCGTCGCTGACCGAACGCGCGACGCTCGCAGCGATTCTGGCGTTCCTGACCGCCCATGAAAATGATCTTGTCGCCTGCGCCGATGCGCTGCAGGTGCCCCCCGCCGCTATCGCTGCGGCTTCGCAGCGCCTCGAAGGAACCACTGCATGAACCGCCCGCTCGTCATCACCGATTGCGACGAGGTGCTGATGCACATGGTCGTGCCCTTTGCCGAATGGGTCGATGCCGAACATGGCGTCTTGTTCCGCATCGAGGACGCCAGCTTTGCCGGGGCGCTGAAGCGCAAGGAATGTGGGACGCCGCTCGAGGCGGCCGAGGTCTGGCCGCTGCTCGACAGCTTTTTTCGCACCGAAATGACGCGGCAATATCCGATCCCCGGCGCGCTCGCCGCCATGGCCGCGATCGCCGAGCAGGCCGACATCGTCGTGCTGACCAACGTCGGCCCCGACCATCAGCAGGCGCGGATCGACCAGCTGGCACGCCACGATTTCCACGCCCCGGTGATCGGCAGCCGCGGCGGCAAGGGGGAACCGGTGCGCCGCCTGATCGAACAATATCGGCCCTCGGTCGCAATCTTCATCGACGATCTGGCTGGCCATCATCATTCGGTGGCGGAGGTCGCGCCCGATGTGTGGCGGCTCCATCTGGTCGGCGAGCCCGCGATCGCCGACAAGATCGCGGCGTCAAAACACGCCCATGCCCGCATTGATGACTGGGCGGCGGCGCAGGACTGGATCCTCGCGCGGCTGGCCGAAAATGTCCCCGCACCGGCCCCCGAACCCGTTTAAGAAGGAACGACCATGGATATCACCGCAAAGCTCACCGAACTGGGCCTCGAACTGCCCAAGGCCGCCGCCCCGGTCGCCGCCTATGTCCCCGTCGTCGAACATGGCGGGCTGCTCTATGTCAGCGGCCAGCTGCCGTTCCGCGACGGGCAGGTCGTGACCGGGCGTCTGGGCGACGACATGGATGTCGCGGGCGGGCAGGATGCGGCGCAGCGCGTCGCGCTGATGCTCGTCGCCCAGATCGGCCAGGCGCTCGGCGGCGACTGGTCGCGCGTCGCGCGTGTCGTCAAGCTCGGGGTGTTCGTCAACAGCGCGCCCAGCTTCACCGATCAGGCGAAGGTCGCCAATGGCGCGTCGGAACTGTTCGAGGCGCTGTTCGGCGACGCGGGCCGCCACGCGCGCGCCGCGGTCGGCGTCGCGGTGCTGCCGCTGGGCGCCGCGGTCGAGGCCGATGCGATCGTCGCGGTGAAGCCCGCCTAAGGGCCGCGATGGCCGAAGCTGACCCGCCAACCCGGACGATCGCGCTCGGCACGGGCGTCGCCGCGCTCGATCCGGCGGCGTGGGACGCGCTGCACGATGGCGGCAACCCGTTCGTCGGCCATGCCTTTCTGTCGCTGCTCGAGCTATCGGGCAGCGTCGGGCCGGGCACCGGCTGGCAGGCGGCGCCCTTGCTGGTCGAGGATGCGGCTGGCAGGCTGCTCGCCGCCGCGCCCGCCTATCTGAAATCGCACAGCCAGGGCGAATATGTCTTTGACCAGGGCTGGGCCGATGCATGGGCGCGCGCGGGGGGCGATTATTATCCCAAGCTCCAGATCGCGGCGCCCTTTACCCCGGTGCCGGGGCCGCGGCTGCTGGCGCCGGACAGCGATGACGCGCGGCTGTTGATCCGCGCCGCCGAAACGGTGGTGCGCCAGAACGGCCTGTCGTCGGCGCACGCGACCTTTGTCGCGCCCGACCAGATGCCGTTGTTTGAAGCGGCGGGGTGGCTGGTGCGCCGCGATATCCAGTTCCATTTCGCCAATGCGGGCTATGCCAGCTTCGACGATTTCCTCGCCACGCTGACCTCGGCCAAGCGCAAGCAGCTGCGCAAGGAGCGGTCCCGCGCCGTTCAAGGTCTGCGGATCGAGGAATTGACCGGCGCTGCGATCCGCCCCGAGCATTGGGACGCCATGTGGCTCTTCTATCAGGACACCGGCGCGCGCAAATGGGGGCAGCCCTATCTGACGCGCGCAGCCTTCGACCTGATTGGCGAACGGATGGCCGAGCAGATCATCTTGCTGCTCGCCTATGATGGCGAGCAAGCCGTGGCGGGGGCGTTGCATTTCGTCGGCGCCGATACGCTGTATGGACGCTATTGGGGATGCCTGACCGAGATCCCCTATCTGCATTTTGAACTTTGCTATTACCGCGCGATCGATATCGCGATCGCGCGCCGGCTGGCACGGGTCGAGGCGGGCGCGCAGGGCGGGCATAAGCTGGCGCGCGGCTATGGACCGGTCGCGACCTGGTCGGCGCATTTCATCGCCGATCCCGGGTTCCGCCGCGCGGTGGGCGATTTTCTGGACCGGGAGCGGCAGGCGGAAGAGGTCGAAATGGCGTGGCTCGAAGGGCATATGCCGTTCCGGCGGGCGGGTTAAACGATCATCAAATCCCGTTCGTGTCGAGCGAAGTCGAGACACGCTGAGCGCCGGGATTCGCGATGGGTGTCTCGACTACGCTCGACATGAGCGGAAGAGGGGCGCGTTTTACGCCGCGAACCGCCGTGCTGCCGGACGGCGGGCGGTTTCGTCGAGCCACGCGCGCGCCTGGCGCTGCGCTTCGGCGATTTCATCGCGGCTCATTTCATCGGACAGGTCGGCGCGGCATTGCTGGCCTTCCTTGTTGCCGCCGAGCGCGGCAAGGTTGAACCATTTATGCGCCTGGATCAGGTCGACATCGACCCCGCCGGTGCCGGTCGAAAAAGCGATGCCCAGGTCGAAATAGGCATTGGCATCGCCGCGTGCGGCATCGAGCAAGCGGCTTTCGATCAGATATGCTGCGGACTTCAGACTGTTGGCCATAAAAACCCCCTGTCGCCTCCCCCCACAGGAGGCTTCGGGCCCCAACCTTGCGGCTTATGGTCAACAAAGCGTTAACATGGTTGGTAATTTCTTGGGGATGGCGCGCTGAAATGGCTGAATTCAGCCGTTTTCGCTTTTCGTCAACCCACCGGATAATTGTCGATCAGCCGTGTTTTTCCGATCCGCGCGGCCGCCAGCAGGCGCGCCGGGGCGCGAAAAATGTTCAGCCTTTCCAGACTGTCGGCGTCGGCGAGCGCGATATAGTCGACGCTGTCGAAGCCGCCCGCGACGATCGCCGCTTCGGCTTTGGCGAGCGTTTCGTACATGTCGTCGCCGTTCGCCAGCGCGGCGGATGCGGTCTTGAGCGCTGTCGGAAAGGCGACCGCTGCGCTGCGCTGCTCAGCGGAGAGATAGGCGTTGCGCGACGACAGCGCGAGGCCGTCGGGATCGCGCGCGATCGGCGCCCCCAAAATGTCGAGCCCGAAATCGAGATCGCGCGCCATGCGGCGGATGATCGCCAGCTGCTGCCAGTCCTTTTCGCCAAAAATGGCGATGTCGGGGCGGACCTGGTTGAACAATTTGGCGACGACGGTCGCGACCCCGTCGAAATGGCCGGGCCGCGCGGCGCCGCAATAATCGGCGCCGAGTTCGGCGACCTCGATATGGGTGCTGTGGCCGCCCGGATACATCACCGCGACATCGGGTGCCCACAGCAGTCCGACGCCTTCTTCGACCAGCAGCGCGGCGTCGCGCGCTTCGTCGCGGGGATAGGCGGCGAAATCCTCGTTGGGGCCGAACTGGGTCGGGTTGACAAAGATCGACACGATCACATGGTCGGCGACGCGCCGCGCCATGCGGACCAGCGACAGATGGCCGTCGTGCAGCGCCCCCATCGTCGGCACCAAAGCGACGTTCTTGCCCCCCTGCTTCAGTGCCGCAACGGCACGGTCCAGCATCGCGATGTCACGGATGATTTGCACGCTCGGTCGCCCTTCGATATTGGCGCGACTGTATCACTTCGCGCGTCGGCCGCCCATGCCGCGCCAACTGGAAAATCGCAACGGCCCATGACGACTATAGCGACGAAGCCCGCCCCGCACCGCATCATCTTTGCCAATGAGAAGGGCGGCACGGGCAAATCGACTTGTGCCGTGCACTTTGCGGTCGCGCTGGCGAGCCAGGGCTGGAAGGTCGCCGGGCTCGATCTCGACCCGCGCCAGCGCACCTTTCACCGCTATCTCGAGAATCGCGTCGGCACCGCAAAACGCCGCGCTATCGAGCTGCCGATGCCGCATTTCGAAGTGTTCGAGGGCACCACGGTCGCAGAGCTCGACGCGCAGGTCGCGCGGCTGACTGCGGATTGCGACTATTTCGTCGCCGACACCCCGGGCCGCGACGATGTGTTTGCGCGCCATCTGGCGATGACCGCCGACACGCTGGTCACCCCGATCAACGACAGCTTCATCGATTTCGACCTGATCGGGCAGGTCGATCCCGAGACATTTCAGGTCACCCGCCCCAGCTTTTATTCCGAACTGATCTGGGACACCCGCAAGGCGCGGGCCAAGACCGACGGGCGGACGATCGACTGGATCATCCTGCGCAACCGGCTCCAGCATGTCGACGCACACAATATGCGCCGCGTCGGCGAGGCGCTCAGCCAGCTGTCGCGCCGCGTCGGCTTTCGCGTCATCCCCGGCCTCGGCGAGCGCGTCATCTATCGCGAGCTGTTTCCCGCCGGGCTCACCCTGCTCGACAAGGCGCATCTGGGCGGCATGGGCATCGGCCATGTCGTCGCGCGGCAGGAACTGCGCGAGGCGATGGGGGGGCTGAACCTTCCGGCGCGCGAGCGGTTTCATCCCGACGGCGACCTCTTCGCCGCCGCCTGACCCTCAGTCTTCCCCCAGACAGGACCATCCGATGACCCATATCTTCCATCCCACGATGCTGCGCGAATATGACATCCGCGGCGTCGTCGGCGACACATTGTCCGCCGCCGACGCCTATGCAATCGGGCGCAGCTTTGCGACGCTGGTCGCGCGCGCCGGGGGCAGCCGGGTCGCGGTGGGCTATGATGGGCGGCTGTCGTCGCCGATGCTGTGCGATGCGCTGGTCGCCGGGGTCAACGCCGCGGGGATCGACGCCTTGAACGTCGGGCTGGGGCCGACCCCGATGCTCTATTACGCCGCCTCAACCGAAGACGTGGACGGCGGCATACAGATAACCGGCAGCCACAATCCCCCCGACTATAACGGTTTCAAATTTGTGATGCAGGGGCGACCTTTCTACGGCGCCGATATTCTGCGGATCGGCGAAATGGCTGCCGCGGGCGATTGGGAGGCGGGCGAAGGCACGGCGCAAAGCATCGACATCGTCGATGCCTATGTCGACCGGCTGGTCGAAGGGTTCAGCGGCGGCGCTTTCCGCATCGGCTGGGACGCCGGCAACGGCGCCGCCGGCACCGTCATCGAGAAGCTGACCGCGAAACTTCCGGGCGAGCATCATCTGTTGTTTACCGACATCGACGGCCATTTTCCGAACCACCATCCCGATCCCACCGAGGAAAAAAATCTGGCCGACCTGAAGGCGCTGGTCGCCGACAAGCGCCTCGATTTTGGCGTCGCTTTCGACGGAGATGGCGATCGCATCGGTGCGATCGACGGCGAGGGGCGGGTGATCTGGGGCGATCAGCTGCTGCAAATCTACGCCGCCGCGCTGCTCCCCGATCGGCCGGGCGCCACGATCATCGCCGATGTAAAGGCCAGCCAGGCGTTGTTCGACCGCGTCGCCGAACTGGGCGGGACACCGCTGATGTGGAAAACCGGCCACAGCCTGATCAAGGCCAAGATGAAGGAGGTCGGCAGCCCGCTGGCCGGTGAGATGAGCGGCCATGTCTTCTTCGCCGATCGCTATTATGGCTATGACGACGCGCCCTATGCCGCGGTGCGGCTGATCGAGGCGGCGACCAAGCTGGGGCAGAGCGTCACCGCGCTGCGCGGGGCGATGGCGCCGATGGTCAACACCCCAGAGCTGCGCTTCCAGGTCGATGAGGTCCGCAAATTCGCCATTGTGGACGAAGTTCTCGCGCGGCTCACCGCGGCGGGGGCAAAGGTCGATCGCACCGACGGTGCGCGGGTGCTGACGGGCGACGGCTGGTGGCTGCTGCGCGCGTCGAACACCCAGGACGTGCTGGTGGCGCGCGCCGAGGCGACCGACGAGGCGGCGCTGGCGCGGCTGCTCGCGGCGATCGACGAACAGCTTGCGCTGTCGGGGATCGTCCGGGGCCCGCAAGCGGGGCACTAGCCTTTTCTCCCCTCTCGCTTGCGGGAGGGGAGCAGAAAGCCCCTGCAAAAATCTTGCCAGATTGACCTTGGCGGCGCTCCTCGGGTAACGCCCGCACATGTCTCCTCAGGAAGCGATGTGGAAATGACAGACGACGAAGCGACCCCGGCAACGCTGACTGCCGACGCCGACCATGGCGTTGCCGAGCACCGGGCGCATGCCCGCGAAGATGCTGCGGCGGGGAACGGTCTGGCGGTCATTTCGATCGCCAAAAGCTATGACAAGCGCACCGTCCTGTCCGATGTGTCGCTGTCGGTCGGCAAGGGCGAGGTTGTCGGGCTGCTCGGCCCGAACGGCGCGGGCAAGACGACCTGCTTCTATTCGATCATGGGGCTGGTAAAGCCCGACGCCGGGCGCATCATGCTCGACGGATCGGACATCACCGCGCTGCCGATGTACCGCCGCGCGATCCTCGGCCTGGGCTATTTGCCGCAGGAAACCTCGATCTTTCGCGGCATGACGGTCGAACAGAATATCGCTGCCGTGCTCGAACTCAGCGAGCCCGACAAGGTCGCGCGCGCCGCGCGGCTCGAAGAATTGCTCGACGAATTCGGCCTGACGCGGCTGCGCGATGCGGCGGCGATGGCGCTGTCGGGCGGCGAACGGCGCCGCGCCGAAATCGCCCGCGCGCTCGCCGCCAACCCCTCGATCATGCTGCTCGACGAACCTTTTGCCGGGATCGATCCGCTGTCGATCAGCGACATCCGCGATCTGGTCGCGGACCTCAAGACGCGCGGCATCGGGGTGCTGATCACCGACCATAATGTCCGCGAAACGCTCGACCTCGTCGACCGCGCCTGCATCATCTACGACGGCAAGGTGTTGCTGGCGGGTTCGCCCGAGGAACTGGTCGCCGATCCCGAAGTGCGGCGGCTGTATCTGGGCGAGGGTTTCTCGCTGTGAGGAGCCGTGGCCGCACCGATGTCGAATGAGCCGCTTTCCATTTCCGTTCGTGTCGAGCGAAGTCGAGACACGCCGAGTTCGTGCATGGCTTCACGTGTCTCGACTTCGCTCGACACGAACGGGAAAGTAAGCAGGTAATTTCCGATGGCGTTGGGCCCGCGCCTCGATCTCCGCCAGTCGCAATCGCTGGTGATGACGCCGCAGCTGCAGCAAGCGATCAAGCTGCTGGCGCTGTCGAACCTCGAACTCGAAGCCTATCTGGCCGAAGCGCTCGAGGGCAATCCGCTGCTCGATACGGCGTCGGCGGACAGCGACGGCAGTATCGGCGATCCCGGTGACGCGCCGGGCAGCGATGGGCCCGCGGCAGAGGCGGCGTCGCTCGATGCCGACCAGGCACTGGCATCGGACAGCGGCACCGCCAACGATCTCGACGTCGATCTGGCCGCCGAAAGTTTCCACCACGACAGCGCCAGCGACAGCGTCGGCCTGTCGGGCGCCGACAGCGACGGCATCGATTTCGACAGCTTCGCGGGCGACGATGAAACGCTCCACGACCATCTGATCGCCCAGGTCGGCGAACGCTTCAGCGGGCTGGAGGCGATGATCGCGCAGCAGCTGGTCGGGCTGATCGACGAGACAGGATATTTGCGCGCCGACCTGGCCGAAGTCGCGCAGCGGCTGGGCGTGCCGCTCGCGCTGGTCGAAGCGGTGCTCGCGGGGGTGCAATGTTTCGACCCGTCGGGGGTCGGCGGGCGCGACCTCGCCGAATGTATCGCGATTCAGGCGCGCGAGGCTGACCGCTATGATCCGGCGATGGCGACGATGATCGCGCACCTCGATCTGGTCGCCAAAGGCGCCTTTCCACAGCTCAAGCGGATCTGCGGCGTCGATGACGAAGATCTGGCCGACATGATTCGCGAATTGCGGGGTTATGATCCGAAACCCGGACTGAAATTTGGCGGCGATGCGTCGCAGGCGGTCGTTCCCGACCTGTATATCCGCCGGACGGCAGCGGGCTGGGCGGTCGAGATCAACGGCGGGACGTTGCCGCGGCTGCTCGTCAACCGCCGCTATTATACCGAACTCGCCAAGGGCGCCGCGGCCACGAGCAAGGCGTGGCTGTCGGAGCAGCTGGCGGGCGCCAACTGGCTGGTCCGCGCGCTCGACCAGCGCCAGCGGACGATCGTCAAGGTCGCGAGCGAGATCGTGAAGCAGCAGGAGGGCTTTTTCCTGCACGGCGTCGCGCATATGCGGCCGCTGACGCTGCGCCAGGTCGCCGAGGAAATCGGCATGCACGAATCGACCGTCAGCCGCGTCACCAGCAACAAATATCTCAGCTGCCCGCGCGGACTGTTCGAGCTCAAATATTTCTTCTCGAGCGGTATTTCGGCGACCGAAGGCGACGGCGCGGTGTCGTCCGAATCGATCAAGAGCCGGATCAAGGCGATGATCGAGGCCGAGGATGGCAAGGCGATCCTGTCGGACGAGACGATCGCGCAGAAACTGTCGGCCGAGGGCCACGACATCGCGCGCCGCACCGTGGTCAAATATCGCGAGGCGATGGGCTATGGCTCGTCGGTGCAGCGGCGGCGGCAAAAGGCGCTGGCGGGGTAAAGCGCCGCCCGGTCATCGTCACCCCGGACTTGATCCGGGGTCCATGCGGGCGAGCGCGGCCATGGATCCCGGATCAGGTCCGGGATGACGAAATATGGGCGACCAGCGGTTGACTTTTTGCCCCCATCCCCATAGTTGCGCCGCTTCGCGTCAACACGCCAAGATTTACGGACAAGAACCATGAAGATTCGCAACAGCCTGAAGTCGCTGAAGGACCGCCACCGGGATAACCGCGTTATCCGTCGTCGTGGCCGCACCTATGTGATCAACAAGACCAACCGCCGCTTCAAGGCGCGCCAGGGCTGATGCCCCGGCGCGGGGTGTTTTTGCCCCGTTTGCTTGTGATGAACAGCGTTACGCCGTCGGATGCTTCCGGCGGCGCTTTCGCGTGTCCTGACCCCCTCGCCTGAGGGAAAGGGGCTTATGACCATTCCCCGCTCGGTCATTTTCGACGTCGGCCGCGTGCTGTTCGACTGGGACCTGCGCTATCTCTTTGCCAAGCTGATTGCCGATGCGGACGAGCTGGAATGGTTCGTGTCGAACGTCGTCACGCCTGGGTGGCATTTCCAGTCCGACGCCGGCGGCTTGCTTGCCGACATGCTGCCCGAGTTGAAGGCGCGGTTCCCCGATCATGCGCCGCTGATCGACGCCTATGCGGCGCGTTTCAACGAGACGATCCCCGGCGCGATGCCGGGCAGCCTCGAACTGGTCGAGCGACTCGATGCCGCGGGCGTGCCCTTGTTCGCGATCACCAATTTCGGTCATGAATTCTGGGAAGGCTTCCGCCCGACCCAGCCGATCTTCGACCGCTTTCAGGGCATCATCGTGTCGGGGACCGAGAAATTGATCAAGCCCGATCCCGCGATCTATCGTCTCGCCATCGAGCGATTCGGGATCGATCCGGCCGGTGCGTTGTTCATTGATGATGTGGCAGCCAATATTGCGGGGGCCGAATCGCTCGGCATCGCCGGCCATCTGTTCAACGGCGCGGCGATGCTCGAACAGGATTTGGTCCGGCGCGCCTATTTGGCCGGCTGATCGAAGCGTAGCACGAGGTGGCGCGTCGTGGTGATCGGCGCGGCGAAGCTGCCGTCGGCCTGCGCGCGAAGATCGGCGATACCGAACGGATTGACGAGCCCGGCGCGCGCTAAACCGCCTTTAGGGTCAAGCCCGATCAGCGTCAGCGGCGCGTCGGCCCGCTGCATCGCGGTGCCGAAATAGGCCAGCATGGCGGGATGCTGCTCCGCTGTCCCGACGCACAGCCCCGCCTCGATCCGGAAGCGCACTGTGCCTTCGACGGCGACGTCACCGAAGGTGCCGCTGTAATGCCGGGCGTCGATCGGACAGGCCGCGTCCACCAGCCCGGCGGGGACGGCACGAAAGGGAGCGGCGATCATCTGCGCAGTCGGCTCCATACGCGACACCCACGACGCATTGGACAGCACGCTGACTGCCGTGCGCTCGCCGCGCCACAGGCCGAGCGTGCTGCGCGCGCCAAGCGCCACGCCATTGTGATGGACGAAGGGCGCGCCATCGGCATCGCCGCCGATGCGCCAGCCGAAACCGACCTCATAATCATCCTCGCCTGCCGCTTTGCCATCGGCGAGCTTCACCGGCACGAGCATCGCATCAAAGGTTTCGGGGCGCACGACGCGGCCGTCGATCATCCGCCCGCCGAAGCTTGCGACCGCGCTCGCGGTGCCGCTTAGTCCGCCGCCACCCCAAGTGTAGCTGAAATCGTGGCGCGGCACATCGACCACGCGCCGCTGGTCGAAGCCATAGGCGCGCGAGGCGTCGGCGTCGCCGCTGTCGGTCGCGTCGGCGCGGATCGCGAGTCCGGGCGCGACCTTCTTTGCGACATAGTCGGTGAAGGCGCGTCCGGTTTTTTCCTCGACCAGCGCGCCGAGCAAGGTATAGCCCCACGATGAATAGCTGTAGGCGGTCCCCGGCGGGCGAAGCAGGTCGCGTTCGGCGAAGATAGCGACCGCGTCACGCCCGGTGGCGTAATGACGCGATCCGCGATCCGCATCGACCGCCTGATAATGCGGCAAGCCCGAGACATGCGCCGCGAGCTGGCGCGGGGTGATGGGCGCCCAATGTGAGCCGAGCCATGGCAGCTGGCGCTGCATGGGCGCGTCGAGATCCATCCGGCCTTGTTCGGCGAGCTGGCCTACCGCGGCGACGGTGAAGATCTTCGACACGCTCGCGAGGCGGAACAGCGTCTCGCGCGTGACAGGAAGGCGGCGCTCGACGTCGCGCAGCCCGCTCGATCCCTCCCAGACGATCTGCCCCTCTTGCCACACAGCGGCGCCCATGCCCGGCACGCCGTTGCTCTCGCGCAGTGTATCGAGCAGGCGCTGGGCTATGATGGCGGCGTCGGCGCGCGGTTCGGCTTGGGCGGTTGATGCGCTCGCCAGCAAAGCCATGAGGCCTGCAACGCACGCGGTCGATCTTGTCGTCATTCCGTCTCTCCCTCGGTGGAGGGGAAGCGGTGGTGGCGAGCTGTCGCACCGATGTGCCGAAATGTCGCGCGCTTGTCGCAGGCCGCGGCGCTATCGGCACCGGTACATATTTTGCGACCTCCAGCGGCCTGACTTGGCGACATGACCCGCTCCCGCAGTGTCGTCCGCGCCGAATTTGTCGAATCGGGGGATAGCGTTTCGTCGGCACACCGACGTTGGAGCGCGAGTTGAATGGGCGATGCTATCTTTCCGGATGATCGCGCGTATCCGTCGTTCGGGACACTAAAGGATAGATCAGGTTGAACAACCAGCTCGCGGCACCAGCCAAGACGATAACCAAAATTCCGAGCGGCGTGCGGCGCCTGCCTCCCATCTCGATCAACGGCGTGTCAGCGAACATCCGCCAGATGACTTCGTGAGCGAGATAGGCGGCGAACCCAATAAACAGCAGGTGTATCAGAAGGCGTTTCCACGAAACGACTATGGGCTGTAGCTGTTCGGACATCCGAGACTATTGCTCCACCCCCAGCTGCGTCAAGACGAACGCAAATTCCTCGGCATCTTCGCGCAGCGCGCCCCAGCGGCCCGATTTGCCCGCATGGCCTGCGCCCATGTTGGTGCGCAGCAGCAGCGTCGCATCGTTGGTGCGCGTCGCGCGCAGCTTGGCGACCCATTTGGCGGGTTCCCAATAGGTCACGCGCGGGTCGTTGAGCCCCGCCGACACCAGCATCGGCGGATAGGCTTTCGCGGTGACATTGTCGTAGGGGCTGTAGCTCAACATGAAGTCGAACGCGGCCTTGTCGGTGATCGGATTGCCCCATTCGGGCCATTCGCCGGGGGTCAGCGGCAGCGTTTCGTCGACCATCGTGTTGATGACATCGACGAAAGGCACCCCCGCGAGCACCGCGCCCCACAGCTCGGGCGCCTCATTATACACGACGCCCATCACCTGCCCGCCGGCCGAGCGGCCTTCGATCGAAATCTTGCCCGCGCTGGTATATTTCGCCGCGATCAGTCCTTTGGCGACGTCGATGAAATCGTTGAACGTGTTCTTGCGCGCGGTGGCCTTGCCCGCAAGATACCAAGCGCGGCCGAGGTCGTCGCCGCCGCGGACATGCGCGATGGCGTAGATCATACCGCGGTCGACAAGGCTGAGGCGGGTGGTCGAGAAACCCGGCGGGACGCGATAGCCATAGCTGCCATAGACGTAGAGGTGCAGCGGCGCGCTGCCGTCGCGTGGGGTGCCTTTCTTGTACACCAGCGATACCGGCACCGGGGTGCCGTCGCGTGCGGGCATGTTTACCAATTCGGTTATATAGTCTTCATGATTATAACCGGACGGAATTTCCTGGACCTTGAGCGTTTCGAGTTTTTTGCTCGCAATGTCGAAATCATACACGGTGTCGGGGGTGACCATCGATTCATAATCGAGCCGCAGCTTGTCCTGATGATATTCGGGATTGTCGCCCAGCCCCGCGACATAGGTGGTCTCGGGGAACTGGATCCTGCCGGGGGTCAGCGGCGCGTCATATTGGCGGATATCGACCTGATCGACGCCCTGCTCGCGCGCTTCGAGGGCGAAATAATCGCGGAAAATCGCGAGCCCGGTGATGTAGCTGGCGTCCGAACCGGGGATCAGCGTTGTCCACTCGCCGGGCTTGGCGAGGCTGGCGGTGGCGACGCGGAAGTTCGCATGTTCGTCGTTGGTGTAGATGTAGAGCGTCCCCTCACGCTCATCGACACTGTACTCGCGGCCCTTTTTGCGTGCCGACACGAGCAACGGCTTGGCCTCGGGATTATCGGCGGGGAGCAGATAGACCTCGCTCGTCTCGTTATCGCCCGTCGCGATCACGATATAATTGTCGGCGGCGGTTTTGCCGATGCCGACCCCGAAACCGATGTCGGCCTCCTTGTAGAGCAATTTGTCTTCGCTCAGTGGGGTACCGAGCTTGTGCAGGCGGACATTGTCGGTGCGCCAATTCTCATTGGCGAGGCCATAGAGCAACGCGTCGCTGTTCGCGGTCCATACCAGCGACGACAGGGTGCCGGGGATGACGTCGGGCAGCGCCTTACCGGTGGTCAGATCGGTGAAACGCACTTCGAACCGTTCGGAGCCATTGTCATCGACGGCATAGGCCATCAGCTTGCCGTTGGGGCTGATCGCTACGTCTGACAGGCGGAAATATTCCTTGTCCTTGGCCATCGCGACTTCGTCGAGGATCAGGACTGGCTCGCCGCCCGCGACGGGTTTGCGATACCATTTCTTGTACTCGGCGCCCTCTTCATATTCGACCCAGTAGATCCAGTCGCCGTCCTTCTGCGGCACGCTCGAGTCGGCTTCCTTGATCCGGCCCTTCATCTCCTGAAACAAGGTTTCGACCAGCGCCGCGTGCGGCTTCATCGCCGCGTCGAAATAGGCATTCTCGGCCTTCACATAATCGAGCACGTCCTTGTCATCGATCGTCGGATAACTCTCGTCCTTCAGCCAGTGATACGGATCGGACAATGTTTTGCCGTGCAAGACCGTTTCGTGCGGGCGCGTGGCGGCGACCGGGGCGGCGGGCAGGGCAGGGGTCGGGCTGGTCAAGGCGGGGTCTTTCTGTTGGGCAAGCAGGGGCGATGATGCGACAAGCGGGGTGGCAATTGCCGCCAGAAACATCCAAATAGCGCGCATCGAAAAATCCCCCGCGGTGTCGCCCGAGATGGGCGGGATCGTCAGCGATGTAGGAATAAGGAACGTCTGATGTCCAGCACCATCCATGCCGAACGGCTCGCCCGCGTCCGCGAAGCCCTCACCGCGCGCGGCCTCGACGGCTTTGTCGTCCCGATCAGCGACGAGCATATGAGCGAATATGTCGGCGACTATGCGCAGCGCATGGCGTGGCTGACCGGCTTTGGCGGCTCGGCGGGGACGGCGGCGGTGCTGCCGACCAAGGCCGCGGTGTTTATCGACGGGCGCTATACGGTGCAGGTGCGCGATCAGGTCGATGGATCGCTGTTCGACTATGTCGGGGTACCCGCGTCGAGCGTCGCCGAATGGCTGGGCGCGCATGTCGCTGCGGGGCAGAAGATCGGTTTCGACCCCTGGCTGCACGGCATCGATTGGGCGCGTTCGCTGGGCCGGGCTTTGACCGCCAAGGGTGCAACGCTGGTCGCGGTCGATAAAAATCCGCTCGACGCGGCGTGGGACGACCAGCCGGCGCCGAGCGATGCGGTCGTGAGCGTTCACGATGTCGCGCTCGCGGGGCAGAGCGCGGTCGAGAAGCGCGAAGTGATCGCCGACTGGCTGAAAGCGAACGGCCTCGACACCACGGTGATGACCGCGCTCGATTCGATCGCGTGGACCTTCAACATTCGCGGCACCGACGTCAGCCACACCCCGGTCGGGCTGGCGTTTGCGCTGCTCCACGCCGATGCCACCGCCGACCTGTTCATTGCGCCTGAAAAGGTCACCGACGCGGTGCGCGCGCATCTGGGCAACAGCGTGCGCATCCATGATCGCGATGCGTTCGAGGCGGCGCTTGCCGACCTGAAGGACAAAAGGGTCGCGGTCGACCCCGACCGCGCCGTTGCCGCGATCTTTACCGCGCTGGAAGCCGCCGGGGCGAAAACCGAACGCCACCGCGACCCCGCGGTGCTGCCCAAGGCGATCAAGAACGATGTCGAGCTCGGCGGCACGCGCGCCGCGCATGTTCGCGACGGCGTTGCGGTGTCGCGCTTCCTGCAATGGATGGAAGATGTCGCGCCGCAGGGCGGGCTCGACGAACTTGGTGCTGCGGCGAAGCTGCGCGCTTTCCGGGACGAAAATGGCGCGCTCGTCGATCTGAGCTTCGACACTATCTCGGCCGCGGGGCCGAATGGCGCGCTGCCGCATTACAAGGTCGATGAGACCACGAACCGCGCCATCGAGACCGGGACGCTCTATCTGGTCGATTCGGGTGGGCAGTACGCCGATGGCACCACCGACATCACGCGCACGATCGCGATCGGCGCGCCGACCGCCGAAATGCGGCGGCGCTTCACCCAGGTGCTGAAAGGGCATATCGCGCTCGCGACCGCGCGCTTTCCCAAGGGGACGCGCGGAAGCCAGCTCGACATTCTGGCGCGCCAGTATCTGTGGGCCGATGGAGTTGATTACGCGCATGGCACCGGCCACGGCGTCGGCGCCTATCTGGCGGTCCATGAAGGGCCGCAGCGCATCGCCAAGCCCGCCGGCGGGCAGGCGGGGACCGAGGAACCGCTCCACGCCGGGATGATCCTGTCGAACGAGCCCGGCTATTACAAGGCGGGCAGCTTTGGCATCCGCATCGAAAATCTGGTGATCGTGGTGCCCGTCAGCATCGACGGCGCCGAGGAGGATATGCTGGGGTTCGAGACGATCACCTTTGCCCCGATCGCGCAAAA
This sequence comes from Sphingopyxis sp. L1A2A, assembly GCF_005502465.1. Classification (GTDB taxonomy): domain Bacteria; phylum Pseudomonadota; class Alphaproteobacteria; order Sphingomonadales; family Sphingomonadaceae; genus Sphingopyxis. Next base: position 111,962 of record NZ_SCOT01000006.1, on the reverse strand, counting down.
TCTGGTCGAAACCGCGCTGCTGTCGCCCGCCGAGGCCGACTGGCTCGACGCCTATCATGCTGAAGTGCTGGCAAAGCTCTCGCCGGGGATGACCGGCGGCGACCGGGACTGGCTTGCAGCGGCGTGCGCGCCGCTCGACCGCACCCCCGCCGCGCTCGCGGCCTGACGCGGCGATGGACAGCCGCAACGGCGATGTGCCGCGCGAGGATTTTCGGGTCCACGAAACGGTCCGCGTGCGTTTCAACGAGATCGACGGGCAGAACATCGTCTTCAACGGCAATTATCTGGTCTATGCCGATATCGGGGTGACCGAATATTTCCGCGCGCTAGGTGAGGGCCAACCCGGACCCTATTTTCACCAATATGGTACGGATATTCGCGAGACGCGGTGCGAAATTGAATATCATGCCCCGGCGCGGCTGGACGAACAGATCACCATCGCGGCGCGGGTGAGCCGGTTCGAACGGACAAGTTTTACCGTTCATTGCGCGATTTTTCGGGACAGCGAACGGTTGACCGATATCGCGATCAGCTACGCGCATATCGACCTCGACAGCGGCGGCGTGACACCGTTGCCGGGCAGTTTTATCGCTGAAGTACGCCGATTCGAAAAGCGGATGCCGTTGCAGGCGTGATTCGCGAATCACCCAACGGAGCCAGAATCGCCATCTCTCAACTAAAAAGGTCGAAAAAAAGGGCCACCCGAGGGTGGCCCATGAAAGTTTTGGGAGAGGATGCCTAAAAGGCATGCTCATATTGCAGCGCACAAAAAATTGTGCAACTGCGAAAAGAGCATCTGCAATTGCATTTTTTGCAATCGCGAACGTTCCCAGCAATCGTCCTGCGCAATCCTTGCCCCCTCGCAAATTGCCGCAGCTTCGCCTAAATTGGGGACATGGGAATGTTCAACACTGTCGACATCGGCGGCGGCCTGTCCGATTTCTGGGCCTATATCCGCGAACCTCGCCCGCATCGCTGGGCCAGCTGGGGCGTCGCGGTCGCGCTGCCGCTCGTGATTTTCTATGGCTTTTCCGAACATTTGATTCGCACCGAAGAGCCCAAGGTCGAGATCATCTATTTCGAAAACTGGTCGGCGGACCGCAGTGCTGCCGAAATTCGCGCCGAATGGGTCGCGCGCGCCAAGGAAACAACGCGCGCCAACGCTGAGAAGCGCGCCGAATATCAGCGGCTGGCCGACATGATGGGGGTCGAATATGATTCGGCCGAGGCCGACGAGGTGACCCGCGAAACGCTGGGCGATGAAGCGGCGGCGGCGGCGAAGCAGAAAAAGCCGGTTGCGGTCCAGCGCTCGACGCTTGCCGAGCGCGCGGCGCGCGGACCGCAATCGCAAGCTGCCGACTGACCGCATGCAACGGTCGCCCGCCGATGCCGACTGGACGGCGGCTGCCATCGCGCTGTCGCGGCGCGGCCGCCCGGCGTCGGCGCCCAATCCCAACGTCGGCTGCCTGATCGTCAAGGATGGCAAGGTCGTCGCGCGCGGCTGGACCCAACCCGGCGGCCGCCCGCATGCCGAGGCGATGGCGCTCGCCGTCGCGGGCGACGCGGCGCGCGGCGCCACCGCTTATGTCAGCCTCGAACCCTGTGCCCACGCCAGCCCGCGCGGTCCGTGCTGCACCGATGTGCTGATCGCTGCGGGCATCGCGCGCGTCGTCATTGCGGCGCAGGATCCCGACCCGCGCACCGACGGCCAGGGAATCGCGCGGTTGCGGCAAGCGGGGATTGGGGTTGTCGAAGGCGTCTTGTCCGCTGAGGCGTGCGCTGCGATGGCGCCCTGGTGGACGCGGCAGGCCGCCGGACGGCCGTTCGTCACGCTCAAGCTCGCAACCTCGCTCGACGGCTGCATCGCGCGGCCCGATGGGACGAGCCGCTGGATCACCGGTGATCGCGCGCGCGCGCACGGCCATCTCGAACGCGCGGAGCATCAGGCGATCCTGGTCGGGCGCGGGACGCTCGACGCCGACGCGCCGACGCTCGACGTGCGCCTGCCCGGGCTCGCCGCGCGCAGCCCGCGCAAGCTGCTATTCACCCGCGGCGATGCGCCCGACGGCTGGACCGCGGTGTGCGCGCCGACGGCACTCGATTCGCTCGACATCAATTCGGTGCTGGTCGAGGGCGGCGCCGGCGCGGCGTCGGCCTTCCTCGCCGCCGACCGCGTCGACCGCCTGCTCTTCTACCGCGCCCCGATCCTGATCGGCGGCGGCAAGCCTGCGCTCGGCGACATCGGCCTGACCAATCTTGCCGACGCCCATGGCCGCTGGCGCCTGACCGACAGCCGCCTGCTTGGCAGCGACCGACTCGACGTTTACGAGCGAGTCAGAGAAGGATAAGCGCTCCCATGTTCACCGGCATTATCACCGACATCGGCACCGTTCGTTCGCGCGAAGATCGCGGCGACACGCGGCTGGTCATCGCTACCCGCTACGACACCGGCACCATCGACCTTGGCGCGTCGATCGCCTGTTCGGGGGCGTGCCTGACCGTGGTCGACAAGGGGCGCGACGGCGACGGCGACTGGTTTGCAATCGATGCCAGCGCCGAAACGCTCGCGCGCACCGCACCCGGAATGTGGGACGCGGGCCGCCGCCTCAACCTCGAACGCGCGCTCAAAGTCGGCGACGAGTTGGGCGGGCATATTGTGACCGGGCATGTCGATGACATCGGGCGCATCGTGTCGGTCGTGCCCGTCGGTGACAGCGTCACGGTTACCGTCGCGGCCCCCGCGTCGCTCGCGCCGCATATTGCGCCCAAGGGCTCGATCACCGTCGATGGCGTGTCGCTGACGGTCAACGACGTGACCGACCAGCCCGAGGGCGAAGGGCATTTCACGCTCAATATCATCCCGCACACCCAGGAAATGACGACGCTCGACGAAGCCGCGGCGGGGCGCTCGGTCAATCTCGAGATCGACATCCTCGCGCGCTATCTGGCGCGGATGCAGGCGCGCGGCGCCTAGCCTTCCATCCAGCCCAGCCCCAGTTCCGGGTCGGCTGTCACCATCGATCGCCGCATCGCGAGCCGACCGATCCGTAGCAGCTCGGCCTTGCGCCGGGCCGGGGCCAAGTTGCAGCTCGCCGCCTCGCGCACCACCGCCGCGCCATAGCGGTCGGCGATGATCAGCCCCGATGTCTCGGGACGATAGTCGGGGGTGTCAAGGATTGCGGGGTCAAGCCCCGATGCCAGCGCCCAGTAAAAGCGGTCGCACCAATCGCAATAGTCGGGCCATTTGCCGTCGCCGTGCAGGTCGGCGCGGCTGACCTTGATCTCGACGATGGTGATCTGGCCCTTGGCATCGATCGCGGTCAGGTCGGTGCGCCGCCCGTTGGGCAGCGGCACTTCGGGGATTGCGACCAGCCCTGCCTGCGCAAACAGCCGACACACGCCGCGCGCGACGTCCGCGGCGGTGGTCAGGTCGCTTGCTATCATTCGTCAGAACTCAGAACGGGACGTCGTCGTCCAGATCGTCGTCGAAGGGCGGACGACCGCCGCCGGAACCGCCGCCGCCCGACGATCCGCCCGAGCCGCCGCCCTGGTTCCAGCCGCCGCCCGAGCCGCCGCTCGATCCGCCGCCATTGCCCCAGTTGTCGTCGCCGCCACCGCCGCGCGATCCACCGCCACCGCCACCGGGGGCGCCATCAAGCATGGTCAGCGCGCCGCCGATCCCGGCGATCACCACTTCGGTGGTATATTTGTCGTTGCCGTCGCGGTCTTGCCATTTGCGGGTGCGCAGCGAGCCTTCGATATAGACTTTCGAGCCCTTTTTCAGGAAGCGTTCGACGACCCCGACCAGCCCTTCGCCGTTGATCACGACATTATGCCATTCGGTGCGCTCCTTGCGCTCGCCGGTCATCCGGTCTTTCCAGTTTTCCGACGTTGCGATGCGGATATTGGCGATCTTGCCGCCGTTCTGGAACGATTTGATTTCGGGATCGGCGCCGAGGTTGCCGATCAAAATTACCTTGTTGACGCTGCCAGCCATGCCGCTCCGCTCCGCTTGAATGTTGGAAGGATCAGCCGAGCCCGAAAGCGACCGCTGTCCAGTAAGTGATACCTGCTGCGGCATAGGCGAGCGCGAACAAATAGCCAACCATGAACAGCGGCCATTTCCACCCATTGGTCTCGCGCCGGGTGATCGCGATCGTCGAAATGCACTGCGGCGCGAACACGAACCAGGCGAGGAACGCGAGCGCGGTGGCGATGCTCCAGCGGCCCTGCAAACGCTCGCTCAACGATTGCGCCATCGCTTCTTCGTCATCACCCGCTTCGATCGCATTGGCGGTGGCGAGCGCCGACACCGCAACCTCGCGCGCCGCCATGGCGGGGATCAGTGCGAGCGCGATGTCATGGTTGAAGCCGATCGGCGCGACGACAACCTCGAGGCCGCTCGCGATGCGCCCGGCGACGCTGTAATCGACCTGGCTTTCTGTGCTGTCCGTCGGCACCTTGGGATAACTCAGCAACAGCCACAGCGCGATCGTGGTGACAAAAATGATCGTCCCGGCGCGGCGCAGAAAGATCCACGCACGCTGCCACAGCGCGATGCCGACATCGCGCAGCCGCGGCCATTGATAACGCGGCATTTCCATCATGAAGCCCGCGGCATTGCCCTTGGCGACGGTGCGGCGTAGCACCAGCGCGACGACGAGCGCGCCGACGATGCCCGACAGGTAGAGGCCGAACAGCACCAGCCCTTGCAGCCCGACGGGCGAGCCGCCGACATTGCTATTCGGAATGAAGGCGCCGATGATCAGCGTGTAAACAGGCAGCCGCGCCGAACAGGTCATCAGCGGCGCGATCAGGATCGTCGTCAGCCGGTCCTTCGCATCGGGGATTGCGCGCGTCGCCATGATCCCGGGGACCGCGCAGGCAAAGCTGGACAGCAGCGGGATGAAGCCGCGCCCCGACAATCCGACCTTGGCCATGATGCCGTCCATCAGGAACGCGGCGCGGGTCATGTAGCCCGTCGCCTCGAGCAACAGGATGAAGAGGAACAGGATCAGGATCTGCGGCAGGAAGACGATCACCGACCCGACCCCGCCGAGGACGCCCTCGATAATCAACCCGCGCAGGAAACCGTCGGGCAGCGCCGCGGTCACCGCCTCCTGCAGCGCCGCGATGCCGCCCTCGATCCAGCCGATCGGTGCTTCGGACCAGGCATAGACCCCCTGGAACATCACGAACATCAGCGCGAGCAGGATCAGGAAGCCGAGGGCGGGATGCAGCACAACCGCATCCACTTGTGCGGTCCAGCGCCGCACCGGGGTTTCGGACAGCGTTGCGGCGCGGGCGATCGCCTTGGCGCGCTGGTGCAGCGCGACGTCGGACGGCGGCGGTGCGGGCTGCGCGGTCGCCTGCGTCTGATGCGACAGGATCGCGCCATCGACCGCCGCGAGCAGGTCGGTCAGCCCGCGCTTGCGCACCGCAACCGTCGGCACCACCGGCACGCCGAGTTCGCGCGACAGGATCGCGGGGTCAAGCGTCAGCCCGTCGCGTGTCGCGAGGTCGAGCATGTTGAGCGCGACCACCGTCGGCAGCCCGAGCGCGATCAGTTCGAGCGCGAAGCACAGATGATTGTCGAGATTGGCGGCATCGACGACGACGACCAGCGCATCGGGGCGCCGTTCGCCCGCCTGCTGGCCCAGCACGACGTCGCGCGTCACCGCCTCGTCGGGACTGGCGGGGGTCAGGCTGTAACTGCCGGGCAGATCGACCAGCGACAGCGGCCGCCCGTCGGCAAAGCTGGCGTGCCCCGCCTTGCGTTCGACGGTGACCCCCGGATAATTGGCGATCTTTTGCCGCGCGCCGGTCAGCGCATTGAACAGGCTCGATTTGCCGGCATTGGGATTGCCGACCAGCGCGATCGTCGGAATGGCAGCGGTCATGGCGCGGTCGGCGCCACTTCGATCATCGCCGCCTGCCGCGCGCGAATGATCACCTGCATCCGCCCGATCGCCAGCGCCAACGGATCGCGCGAAAACAGGCTGCCGCGGTGGAGTGGGGTGACTTCAATCCCTTCCATCAATCCGAATTCGCGCAACCGCCGCCCCTCGTCATGCGACATATGGTCCCAATCGATGCGGGAAATGCGGACAGCAATGCCGAGCTTGGCGGAATCGAGCTTTGGGTTCATTTGCTAGCGATTATCAATAACAGACGGGCGGCGCCAGTCCCTTATGCGTCGCAGTCAACGCCCCGGATAGCGCAGCCGCCCGACGAAGCGGGCGAGGCTGGGGCGTTCGATGGTGCGCGAGGCGCGGCGATATTTCCAGCTTTCGAAGCGCATGACCTGATCGATCCGGCGCGCCAGGAAGGCGCGCGTGTCGGCAAAACCGTCGCTCTCGTCGTTCAGAAACACCGCCATCGTCGAGGCATAGACGGCGCCGAGAATCGCGCGTTTGCTGTAGTGATTATAATCGGTCGCGGTGTCGCCCGCGAGCCGCCACATGATGTCGGCGCTGCGCCAGCCGAGCTTGGCCGCGAACGGCACATTGGTGGGTAGCGCCAGCAGTGCGAGGGCGCGGCGCAGCGATTCGCGGTCGGGCGCGAGCAGGTCGATGCGCGTTTCGACGAGGGTGGTGATCCGCTCGCGAATCTTGAGCGTTACCAGTTTCTCGGCGGGCCAATTTGCTGCCATGCGATCGTCGATGTCGGCGAACCATGCATCGACCATGTCGCGCCCGCCGCCGGGAAAGGCGAGACGGGCGACATCGGGATCGACCGCGGCGCGGCGCGCGGCGTCGGCGAGCGCGGCGGCGCCGAAACCGTCGAACGCCGCGGACGCGGCGATCAGCGGCGCGAGCGCGGCGCGGATTTCGTCGAGGGTCGGATCGGCAGGGAGGATCGAGGCCATAGACTTCAGATAGGCGCTGCGCGGCGGCTCGGCAACCGGATCAGCACGAGCGCCGCGCCGACCAGCATGCCGCCAAAAATATCGATCGGGCCAAGCAGCTCGCCGAACGCCAGCCATCCGGCGAGCGCGGCGACCGCGGGCTGAACGAGCAAGGTCAGCCCGATGACGAGCGGCGAGAAGCGCGGTAGCGACCAGGTCATCAGCCCCTGACCGATAATCTGGCTGGTCAGCGCAAGCAGGATCAGCGGGGTCCAGTTCTGCGGCATGATTGCCTCGCCCAGCGCCAGCGCGGTGCCGAGCAGGATCGGAACGCAGACGATCGACGATATCGCCAGCGCGGTCCACGGCTCGAGCGCCCCGCGCACCCGCAGCATCAGCAGGACATAGCCGGTGTAGAGCACCCCCGCGAGCAGGCTGAGCAGGTCGCCGACGAGGTAGGCGGGCGACAGTTCGTAACTTTGCCCCATGAGCAGCGCCGACCCGGCAAAGGCGAGCAGGATCGCCAGCGCCTGCCACCCGCGCGGCCAGCGGCGCGCGAGGAAAATGCCCCAGATCACCAAGAGCAGGCTGGCGCAATTGCCGAACAGCGTCGCGTTGGCGACCTTGGTCTGGAGAATGCCGATATGCCATGCGACCAGATCGAGCGCGAAGAAAACGCCCGCCGCGCTGGCAACGACGATGGCATTGCGCGGCGGCAACCGCCCGCCGCTCTCGCGCCAGGCCAGCGCGAGCAGGACGGGCAGCGCGATTGCCATGCGCCAGAAGGCCGAGGCGGTTGGCCCGGTGTCGGCGAGGCGGACGAGCAGCGCGCCGATCGACAGCGAAATATTGCCCGCGAGCAGCGCCAGAAAAGCCCAGCGCCCCGCGGTCGGCGTCGCACCGGCTTTCTCGTCGAGGCTTTCGATCTTGGCTGTCATTTAGATTTTCTTTTGATACTGACCATTGTGCAGGCACCGCGGCATCCATAGCTTTGCGGGCCATAGCGGCGCCCCGAACGGTCGTCGCGCGGAATTTGGAACGTGGAGGATTTATGGCCGTATCGTTTTTCGACCCGATCAAGCTGGGCGCCATTCAGGCGCCGAATCGCATCATCATGGCGCCGCTGACCCGCGGCCGCGCCGGGCCGGGATTTGTCCCGACCGAACTCGCGGTCGAATATTATCGCCAGCGCGCCTCGTCAGGCCTGATCATTTCGGAAGCGACGGGCATTTCGCAGGAAGGCCTTGGCTGGCCGTCGGCCCCGGGTCTGTGGACCGACGCGCAGGTCGAAGGCTGGAAGCCGGTGACCGATGCCGTCCATGCCGCCGGCGGGCGCATCGTCGCGCAGCTGTGGCACATGGGCCGCCTCGTCCATTCGGTGTTCAATGATGGTAAGCCGCCGGTCTCGGCCTCGGCGACGCAAGGCGAGGGCCGGGCGCATACGCCGGTCGGCCGCCGTGACCTTGAAGTCGCGCGCCCGCTGGAGCTGGCCGAGATTCCGCGACTGATCAATGATTATGTCAAGGCGGCAGAAAATGCCAAAAAGGCCGGATTCGACGGGGTGCAGCTGCACGGCGCCAACGGCTATCTGATCGACCAGTTCCTGCGCGACAACAGCAATTTGCGCGATGACGATTATGGCGGGTCGGTCGAAAACCGCATCCGGCTGCTGCGCGAAGTGACCGCAGCGCTGATCGGCGTCTGGGGCGCCGACCGCGTCTCGGTGCGGCTGTCGCCCAATGGCAATTCGCAGGGCGTCGATGACAGCAATCCGGAACCCTTGTTCACCGCTGCGGCTGCGGCGCTCGATACGCTCGGCATCGGTTTTCTCGAACTGCGCGAACCCGGCCCCGACGGCACCTTCGGCAACACCGACGTCCCCAAACAATCGCCCGCGATCCGCAAGGCGTTCAAAGGTCCGCTGATCCTCAACAGCGACTATGACGTCGCCAAGGCGGAGGCAGCACTTGCCGACGGTCTTGCCGATGCGATCGCCTTTGGCCGCCCCTATATCGGCAATCCCGATCTGGTCGAACGCATCCAGAGCGGCGCTCCATGGTCGGCCGACAATCCGCAGACCTGGTATTCGGCGGGTGCCGAGGGCTACACCGACTATCCGGCGCTGGTGGACGCCTAAGGCTCGATCAATCCTCCCTGTGGCGCAGCCATGGGGAGGGGGACCGCTCGCGAAGCGAATGGTGGAGGGGCAGCGACGTCGCGCGATAGCCCCTCCGTCGGCCCTCCGGGCTGCCACCGCCCCATCGCTACGCGACAGGGAGGATTTTGGCTAACCCTGCTCGGCCAACGCCTTGTCGACGATCCCGGCGCCCAGCGGGCCGAGGATATTGCTGCCAAAGCGGAACAGCAGGAAGCCGCCGACGAAAAGCAGTACGGGCTGAATGATCAGCGCGACAATCGCCGCGATCACCATGACGACGAACAGCGTCACAAAACCGCCGCTCAGCGTCTGTTGCCCCTTTGGACCGAGTTCGATCGTGCGCGGACCTTTCGCATCCCACCATTTACCGGTGACGATCGTCTTGCGGGCGCCGCTTTGCGGGGCGGGGCGGCTCGGGATGCGCGCGGGGGTGTTCGCCTTCAGCGCCGGCCGGTCGCCCGGCGCTGGCGACCAGGGCCGCTTGCCCTGCTCGGCCGTTGCGGCGACCATACGCGGCTTGGTGGGGGTTGCCGATTGCGGCTGGTTCGGCGCCGGGCGGGCGCTCAGTCCCGATTCGGCGCGCGCCGCGGCGGACAGGTCAGGCGCATTGCTGGGCCGCTCGGGCCGGACCGGCTCGACGCCCAGCAGGCGATCGTGAATTTCCATGCGCTCGGCGGCGCTCAGCGGCGTCTGGCCGGTTTCCTTGTCGATCACCACCAGCCGCCCGCCGCGCTCGACGACGGAAAAACGGCTGGGGGGCGGGCGATCAACCAATGCCGAATTGTTCCTTAAGGGCCAGCATGGCGAGCGCGGCCTTCGCCGCTTCGCCGCCCTTATCCTTGCGCGTCTTGTCGGCGCGCGCAAGCGCCTGTTCGTCATTCTCGACGGTCAGGATGCCGTTGCCGATCGCCAGGCCATCGAGCGTCAGCGCCATGATGCCGCGCGCGCTTTCGTTCGACACGACCTCGAAATGATAGGTTTCGCCGCGAATAACGACGCCGAGCGCGACGTAGGCGTCGTAACGGCCGGTATCGGCGGCGAGCGAGATCGCCGCGGGCACTTCGAGCGCGCCGGGGACCGTCACCGTCTCATGGCTGTGCCCCTCAGCCTCGAGCGCGCTGCGCACGCCGTCGAGCAGCATGTCGTTGAGCTGGCTGTAAAAGCGGGCTTCGACGATCAGCACGTGGGCCATTATGCTTCTCCGGGAATGGGGCGTTCGCCGACGACCGACAGGCCATAGCCTTCGAGGCCGACGATATTACTGTGGGTGGGGGTGAGCAGTTCCATCGCATGGACGCCAAGGTCGGCGAGGATCTGTGCACCGATACCGTAAGTCCGAAGGTCCATGCCGCCTTCGGGCGGGGGTGCCGCTTCGGCTTCGGCCGATCCGGGCAGCGGACGCATCAGCATCACGATCACGCCCCCACCGGCTTCGCCGATCGCGTCCATCGAGCGCTGGAGGCGGCGCTTTTTCGGGCCCGGGCGGCCCATGATGTCGTCGAAGAGCGATACCGGATGCATGCGCACCAGCGTCACGCCCTCCGGATCGACCGCGCCCTTTTGCAGCACCAGATTGACACTGCCATCGATTTTGTTGCGATAGGATTTCAGCCGCCAGTCGCCGCCATAATCCGATTCGAACGGATCGTCGGCGACGCATTCGACCAGCCGGTCGTTGCGGTGGCGGTATGCGATCAGGTCGGCGATCGTCCCGATCTTCAGCCCGTGGCGCCGGGCAAAGGGAATCAGGTCGTCGAGCCGCGCCATCGACCCGTCGTCGTTCATGATCTCGCAGATCACTCCCGAGGGGTTGAGCCCGGCGAGCCGCGCGATGTCGACCGACGCCTCGGTATGTCCGGCGCGCACCAGCACCCCGCCGTCGCGCGCGATCAACGGAAAGACATGGCCGGGGGTGACGATGTCGTCGCGGCCTTTGGCGCCGTCGATCGCGACCGACACGGTGCGCGCGCGGTCGGCGGCCGAAATGCCGGTGGTGACGCCCTCGCGCGCCTCGATCGACGTGGTGAAGGCGGTTTCGTGGCGGGTGCCGTTCGCACGGCTCATCAACTCGAGCCCGAGCAGATCGACGCGCGCCTTGGTCAGCGTCAGGCAGATCAGTCCGCGGCCGTGGGTCGCCATGAAATTGACCGCATCGGGGGTCGCCATCTGCGCCGGGATGACCAGATCACCCTCATTCTCGCGGTCCTCGTCGTCGACCAGGATGAACATCCGGCCGTTGCGCGCCTCGGCGATAATCTCTTCCGGGGTTGCCATCGGCGACAGGTCGCTGCCGTGCGCGAGCCAGTTTTCCAGCTTGCGCAAGGTTTCGGCGGTGGGGTTCCAGCCGGGCGAGTCGAGATCGCGCAGGCTGTTGGCGTGCAGGCCCGCGGCACGGGCGAGGCCCGACCGCGACATGCTGCCGTCATCGACGATGGCGCGAATGCGCTCGATCAATTGTGTAGACATGACCAACGTGTCTCACACTGTAATGTGATTGTCAATCAAGATATCACATTGCGCCGATCAATTGGGGCCAAAGCTCGGCCCTAGTTCGCGTCCCGGTCCATCGGCCTTGGCGTCGAGGAGCGTGACGATCTGTCCGGTCCGGTCGTCGCGCTTGGCATAATCGCGCGCCGTCATGCCGGTGGAATGGTCGGCTTTGTCGGGATTGGCGCCGCGCCGGACGAGCAGGCGGACCATCGCAACATTCTTGGTCTGCACCGCCAGGATCAGCGCGGTTTCGCCGCGGCGGTTGGTCTGGTCCACCGGCGCCTTGGCGTCGAGCAATTCGGTCGCGCCGTCGGTGAAGTTAAGCAGTGCGGCGTGCATCAGGGGGGTCATGCCTTGCCGGTCGGCAATCGACGGGTCGGCATCTTTGGCGATCAGAAAGCGCAGCCACGTGGCGTCGCGGCGCTTGGCAACGATGGCGAGCGCGGTTTCGCCCGATTCGGGATGCCGCGTGTTGATCAGCGTCGCATCATCCTTGAGCGCGTCGGTTGCTTTGGTCCCGTCGCGGGCGTCGACCGCCTGCAAAAAGGCATAGCCGCCGCGGAACTGCGCCTGCGCGGGGCCATGGGGCAGGCCTGTCGCCGCAAAAAAGGCGAGGAGGAGGATGGCGAGGCGGAACTCCGCGCGTCGGAACATGATCTGGGTAACCCTTGGCGAGAACCGCCGCAACGCTGCGACGACAATGGTTGATTTTCGGCGCCTAGCCGACCAAGGCTGGCCCCATGATGAATATCGCGAATATGGGACAAAAGCTGGTCCGTGCAAGCCTCATCGTCGCATTGGGTGCGATGCTGGCGGGATGCAATAGCGCCGCCGACGCGCCGCCGGCGACCCCGCCGCTTGAAGGCGCGCGCATCGGCGGCCCGTTCACGCTCACCGATCAGAATGGCAAAACCGTCCGCGATACCGATTTCTCCGGCCAGTATCGCCTCGTTTATTTCGGCTACAGCTTCTGCCCCGACATCTGTCCCGTCGACCTGCAAAAGCTGATGCGCGGGCTGGCGCAGTTCGAAAAGTCCGATCCCGCGCGCGGAGCGAAGATCGCGCCGCTGTTCGTCACCGTCGATCCGGTGCGCGACACGCCCGCAGCGCTGAAGCCGTTTGTGGCGCGCTATCATCCGCGCCTGCTCGGCCTGACCGGCACCCCCGAACAGATTGCCGCGGTCGCCAAGGCCTATGTCGTCACGTTCAACAAGGTCGATGGTTCGGCGCCCGACCGCTACCTGATGGCGCACAGCCAGCTTGCCTTTCTGATGGATCCGGCGGGCAAGCCGCTTGCGCTGCTGCCGCTCGACGACCCCTCGACCGACGCCGACGAGGGCGCGCCCGCCGCTGTCGCCGCCGATCTGGCGAAATGGGTCAAGTGATGGGGGGCGCGGCGCCCCGCCCCTTTTGGGAAGCGCCGCTCGCCAGCCTCGACGCCGGCCAGTGGGAGGCCTTGTGCGACGGTTGCGGCAAATGCTGTCTGCACAAGATCGAGGATGAAGATACGGGGCGGATTTATCCGACCAATGTTGCGTGTCGCCTGCTCGATCTCACCACCGCGCGCTGCGGCGATTACAAACATCGCCGCCGCCACGTCCCCGATTGCCTGACGTTGACCAAGGCCAAGGTTGCCGACATCGAATGGCTGCCGCAAAGCTGCGCCTACCGCCTGCGCGCCGAGGATCGGCCGCTGCCGGCATGGCATTATCTGGTGTCGGGCGATCGCGATGCCGTCCACCGCGCCGGTCAGTCGATCGCGGGCTGGACGGTCAGCGAGGATGTTGCGGGACCGCTAGAAAATCATCTTGTCGAACGCGTGGTTTGATCTGCGGGCCGAGGGGCCGCACATCTGGGTCGCCGACGAGGCGTGGCCGGTGCGCGTCGTCCAGCACGCCCAGTCGCGGCGCTACCGCCTGGTGTTCGACGCCGCGCGCGGCCAACTGCGGCTGACCGTGCCGCGCCGCACCAACGTCCGCGCCGCGCTGAAATGGGCGAGCGAGCAACAGGCGTGGCTGACTGAACAGGTGGGCAAGGCGGCGCTGCCAGTGATCGTCGGACCCGGCGCCTCGCTGCCGTTCCTGGGCATCGATCGCCGTATCGACTGGGCGCCCACCGCGCCACGCGCGATTGCACTCGAACCGGGCGCGCTACGCGTGGGCGGTCCTGCCGAAACAGTCGGACGCCGTGTCGAACGCTGGCTGAAAGCGCAGGCGCTGGCATTGCTCGATCGCGAAAGCCGCGACATTGCCGCCCGCGCCGGACTGGCGGTCGGGCGCGTCGGGGTCGGCGATCCGCGCAGCCGCTGGGGCAGTTGCACGCACGGCGGCGACCTGCGCTACAGCTGGCGACTGGTGATGGCGCCCGACCATGTCCGGCGCGCGACGGTGGCGCACGAGGTCGCGCATCTCGAGCATATGGACCATGGCCCCGCCTTCCATGCGCTGGTCGACGAACTGCACGACGGCGATGTCGCTGCGGCGCGCGGCTGGCTGCGCCGCGAAGGGCGCGGTCTCCACCGCTACCGTTTCGCGGCCTGAGTAGCTGTTAGCCGCCGGGATTCTAGCCGTAGACCTGAACTTGTCGAAGGGCGCTTCTCGGTGAGGCGCCCTTCGACAAGCTCAGGTCTACGGTTCATCTGGACAGAGCAGTTTCTAATTGAACTCAGCCGGTGGCGGGCGCTGCGCTGGCGCTTTGGTCACCGGCGGCGGCACTTTGGGCGCCGCGCCGTTTTTGGGTGCGGCGCCGGGGTCGCCGGGTCCACGCCGCCCGGTCTGCTCCTCGATCCATTGCTGGTCGAGTACCGGGCCATCCTCGGGCGCCGGGGCGGGGTCGGCACTTTCGGGTGGTCGCAGGTCATAGGGCAGCTCGATCGGCATGCCGTTCTCATCGACCAACCCGCCTTCGCCGGGTTCGCCCATATAGGCTTCGCCTTCGTCCTCGAGCTGCCATTCGGGTAGCACGACTTCGGTGTCGAACGCCTCGATCGGACGCCGCGCGACCGCGACGCGCATATAATCGGCAAAGGCCTGCGCCGGGGCGCGGCCGCCCTGCAATCCGCCGACCGCCTTGGCATCGTCGCGGCCCATCCAGACGCCCGTCGTCAGCCCGCTGGAAAAGCCCAGGAACCAACCGTCCTTGTTGCTCGACGTCGTCCCGGTCTTGCCCGCAACGGGGCGGCCGATCTGCGCCGCGCGCCCGGTGCCGGTATTGACTGCGGTCTGGAGCAAGTCGGTGATCCCCGCGGCAACCCAATTGTCGACCAGCACCTGGCCGCGTTCCGCCGCGCGCTGATACAGTAGGCGGCCGTCGGCGGTGGTCACCTTGGTGATCCCGTAAGGCTCGACCGAAATGCCGCCGCGCGACACCGCGGCAAAGGCGGCGGCCATGTCGATCACCCGCACCTCGGCGCTGCCCAGCACCATCGACGGGTGGGTGTTGACCGGAGTGGTGATGCCGAACCGCCGCGCCATATTGGCGACCGACGAAAAGCCGACCTCGTCGCCCAGCTTTGCCGCGACGGTGTTGACCGAATAGGCAAAGGCACTGCGCAGATCCATCGTGCCGGCGAAGCGCCCCGACGAGTTGCGCGGCGACCAGCCGTTGATCGTCACCGGTTCGTCGACCACCGGATCGTCGACCTTATACCCCGCCTCGAGCGCCGCCATATAGACGAACAATTTCCACGCCGATCCCGGCTGGCGCAGCGCCTGCGTCGCGCGGTTATAGTTCGACGTCACATAATCGGTGCCGCCAACCATCGCGCGCACCGCGCCGTCGCGGTCGAGCGAGACCAGCGCGCCCTGCACCCCGCGCGGGGTGTTGGCCTGGATTGCGGCGGTGGCCGCGCGCTGCATATTGAGGTCGATCGTGGTATAGACGTCGAGCGCCTCGGCGCCCTCGTCGATCAGCATGTCGAGCTGCGGCAGCGCCCAGTCGCTGAAATAGCGGGCGCTATTCTGGCCGGTTTCCTGTGCCAGCTGGACATCGGCGGGTTCGGCGCTGTCGGCCTGGCTCTGGGTGATGACCCCGGCGTCGACCATCACGCTCAGCACCACCCCGGCGCGGCCCAGCGCGGCGGACGCATCGGCGGTCGGCGAATAGCGCGACGGTGCTTTCACCAGCCCCGCGACGACTGCGGCCTCGGACAGCGACATTTCGGTCGCACTATGCCCGAAAAAGCGGCGCGTGGCGGCATCGATGCCGTAACTGCCGCCGCCGAAATAGACCTTGTTCAGATAGAGCTCGAGGATCTCGTCCTTCGAGAATTTCCATTCGAGCGCCATCGCGAGGATCATCTCGCGTGCCTTGCGCTTGAAATCATAGCTGTTCGACAGAAAGACGTTGCGCGCCAGCTGCTGAGTGATCGTCGAGGCACCCTGCAGGCGCCGCCCGCTGCCGCGGTTCTGCACCGCGACCGCCGCGGCGCGCGCCATGCCGACGGGATCAAGCCCGGGGTGATAGCGAAAGCGCCGATCCTCGACCGCAACCATCGCGTCCTGCATGACCTGCGGCGTTTCGCGCAGGGTCAGCCAGCGGCCGTAGTTGGGGCCAAGCGACAGGAAGACGGTGCCGTCGGCGGCGCGGACGCGGATCGTTTGGCCGGCGGGTGATTTCTTGAGCTCCTCAAAGCTCGGCATCCGCTGCACGGCAATACCGACCGCGACCGCCAGCGCAACGAGCGCGACGAGCGCCAGGCCGAGCCCCCAGCGGAAAATTCGCCGCACCCAGACGCGAAAGCGCGACGGTTCGCCTGTTGGCACCGCACCGCCGCGCTTACCCGAAGATGATGAATTTCCTGACGATGACGGCTCTCGTTCGCGGCGCAAAGCGGTGTATTCCTTCCCTCGCCGCGCTCCTGTCAGCGTCAGCCTTTCATCGCAGCCCCCCGGCGACGGGCTGGTTCAGCCTTCGCCGGTCTGCGCCTCATCCGGCGCGCGACCCTCGAAGTCAAGCGCCGCGCTGTTGATGCAATAGCGCAGCCCGGTCGGTCCGGGACCGTCGGGGAAGACATGGCCGAGATGGCCCTCGCATTTGGCGCACCGCACTTCGGTGCGGACCATGCCGTGGCTGGTGTCGGTCAGTTCCTCGACCGCGCCGCCTTCGGCGGGCGCGGTATAGCTTGGCCAGCCCGAGCCGCTGTCATATTTGGTGCGGCTGTCGAACAACGGTTCGCCGCAACCGGCACAGCGGTACAGGCCGTCGCCCTTGTGATCGGTATATTTGCCGGTGAATGCCCTTTCGGTGCCGCCCTCGCGCAGCACATGATGCGCCATCGGGTCGAGCGCGGCGTCGGGTTTCGGGTCGGTCATGATGGATGTCTCCTTGGCTGCGGTCGATCGTCGGCGGCGTCGCGGTTGCCCCCAATATCGGACCGAACCTGCGGTCCCGCAAGGGGCGGGCC
This sequence comes from Sphingopyxis sp. L1A2A, assembly GCF_005502465.1. Taxonomy (GTDB): domain Bacteria; phylum Pseudomonadota; class Alphaproteobacteria; order Sphingomonadales; family Sphingomonadaceae; genus Sphingopyxis. Next base: position 95,063 of record NZ_SCOT01000006.1, on the reverse strand, counting down.
GTTCAGTCGCCCGGGATTCGCGTCGCTTGCGACGCCCAGCGGACCAGCGATGGAAAGGCCGCCGCCAGCGAAGTCAGACCGCCCGCTGTGCGCGGGTTTTCGCCGGTGCGCCAGACGGCGCTGGCGATGCCAAAGGGCCGCGTCATGCGCGCCGCGAGCGTGCGCTGGAACGCGGGCGCTGCGTCACCGCCGCCGCGGCGCCATGCCGCCACCGCCGCATGACCGCTGGCCATCGCCAGTCCCATGCCCTCTCCCGCCAGGCTGGGGATCACTCCCGCCTGATCGCCGAGGCGGAACAGCCCGGGCGCGGTGTCGGCGGTGCGCCAGCCATAGGGAACATGGCCGATCGCGTCGATCGATTGGGACCAGTCGGCAAACGCCAGCCGCTCAGCCAGCATCGGATGCGCGGCGCCCAGGGTGCGCAGCAGCGCCGCCGGATCGCCGCTCGCGTCGTCAAGGCGCGACTTGTGGGTGGCGAGACACAGGTTCGCGCTGCCGTCCTCCTGCCGCACCAGCCCGGCATAGCCGCGGTCGAACAGATGAAGCTCGACGGCGTCGCCAACCAACCGATCGAGCGCAGGGTGATGCGGCAGCCGCAGCCGCAGGCCCATCACCGGATCGCGCTGCTGCCAGGGTGCAGGTTCGCGCGGAAAACCGCGAAACCCGTGTTTGCCCGCGGCGAGGAATAGCGCGGGAGCGGTGAGCGTCGTTCCATCGCGTGTCTGGACGGCGGCACCGTCGATCGTGGTCGCGTGGACCCCGCGCTGCAGATCAGCCCCCGCGGCGACCGCCGCTGCTTGCAAGACCGTATCGAGACGGCGGCGCGACACCCCCATGGCGGCTTGCGGCAGACGGGTCTCGCTGCGGCGCGACCCGGCGAACAGCCGCACCCGCGCGACCTGCTGGCCGCCCAGCGCCGCGCGGTCGATGCCGAGCGCGGCGAGCCGCGCCAGCGAATGCCAGCTCAGGAACCCCCCGCACAGCGCATCGCCGGTTTCGCGCGTCCGTTCGAGCAGCAGCACCTTGGCGCCCGCGTGCGCCAGCCCGATCGCTGCGGCGGCCCCGGCGGGCCCGGCGCCGACGACGATCGCGTCGGTCACCGGATACGCTCGACACACAGGCGATAGGGAAAGCTGCGAAAGATGCGCGTATCCGCCGCGGTATCGGGCAAGGCTTTGGTCAGCATCGCCTGCCACTCTGAGCGCCGAAAACTGCGACCGACCGACAGCTGGCCATCGCGGCGGACGATCGGATCGACCAGCGCGAGCGCCGCCAGCAGCGGATAGCCGGCAAAGGGCAGGCGCTGGCGGTGGAGGTCGTTGACCAGCCAGCCGCGCGCCGCCTCGGCGTCCATAAAGCGTAGGAATGCGTCGCGCTCGGCGGCACTCATATGATGGGTGACCAAGCTGGAGAGGATGATGTCCCACCCCCGCCCCGCCAGATCGCGGTAATCGCCGGTGACCAACTGCGCCCGCGCGCCCAGGCGGGCTTCGGCGACCGGCGCGCTTTTCGGGTTGAGATCGATCCCGACCAGATCAAGCGCGACGCCGCGCTTGGTCCCCCAGCGGTCGATCCGCGCCAGCATGTCGCCGCTGCCAAAGCCGACATCGAGGATCCGCCACGGCTTTGTCCCCAGCCCGCTCGCGGCGACGCGGTCGAGAAACCCCAGCGTGGAGCGCGCCGCCAGCGTCAGCGCGTTGATCCGCGACAGGTCGGCAAGCACCTTGGCATAGCGGGCGGGCGCCAGCTCTACCGCGTCCATCTCCTCTTCGGCGTCGATCGGCGCGCGAAGGCTGGTGAAGGGGTTCATGCCGTGAAGCGGATCGCTTCGGCAGCGAGCCCGGGACCGAAAGCGATCGCGAGCCCCTCGCCCGTCGCCCCGCGCGCCATCATGTCGGCGAGCACGAACAGGATCGTCGCCGACGACATATTGCCAAAGCGCGCGAGCACCGCGCGGCTGTCGGACAGTGCCTCGGCTGGCACCGCCAGCGCATGCTCGACCGCATCGAGCACCGAACGCCCCCCGGCATGGACTGCGAGGAGCGGCGGCGGATCGCCCGCGCCGAACAACTGGCTTCGTACCTCCGGGGCGGACAACGCGTCGCGCAGCCGTCCCGGCACTTCGCCCGACAGCTGCATCGCAAAGCCGGTGTCGCCAATGTCCCAGCGGATCAGGTCGGCGCTATCCTCCAGCGCCAGACTGGCGCCGTCGCCCAGCTCGAATCCGACTCGATCGGCCGACACGATCGCCGCTGCGGCGCCGTCGCTGAACTGGAGCATCGCGAGCAAAGGTTCGGGGGCATCTTCGAGTTGCAGGTGGAGCGTCGATAGCTCGACGCTGACCACCAGCACTACCGCACCCGCCTCCGACCGCACGATATGCCGCGCGGTGCGCAGCGCGGTGACCCCGGCGTAACAACCCATGAACCCGATCAGTACCCGCTCGACGGTCGGGGACAGACCCAGCCGCCGCGCCAGGATCTGGTCGATCCCCGGCGCGACAAAGCCGGTGCAGCTGGCGACGACGATATGGGTGATCCGCGCCGCATCGAACGCATCGCCCAGCGCGGCAATCGCCTGCATCGCGAGCTCGGGGGCATGATCGGCATAAGCGTGCATCCGCGTCGAGGTCGGCGGCAGGCCGGGAACATCGTAAAACCCGCCCGCCGCGACCGGCGATCCGCCATTCGCTGTGGGGGGCAGCACCGACCAGCGATGATCAATCCCCGACCGCGCGGTCATCCGCGAAAAGACGGCGCGGACGCGCTCGTCGGTCAGTCGCGGGGACGCCCAATCGATAAAGGCCTGATGGATGTCGTGGCCCGGCACGGCGGTGGCGAGCGCGTTCAGCCGGGGGGACGGCACGAGTGTGATCATCGCGCACATGTGGCCGAAAAGCGCAAAACTAGCCAGCGATTAGCGGTGCGGGCGTTTTACGCGGGGTTAACCATGGTGCGGCTATGCGGTCAGAGGTGAAACTGCGCCTTTTCCTTGCCTTTGTCCTGACTTTTGCCAGTGGCCCCGCGGCGGCAGTGCAGTGCCTGCTCTGCGCGCCCGACAGGGCGACCAGCGCGACGGCGCGCGAGGCCGAGGTGCCGCTGCGCGTCGAGGTCGAAACCCGGCTCGACATGGGCCGCATCGCGGTCGGCGCGATGGGCGGCGAGGTCGCGGTCGATCCGGTCTCGGGCACGCGCCGCCTGCGCGGCGACGTCGTCGATCTCGGCGGCTTTGCGCTGACGGGTGTTGTTACCGTGCGCGGCGCGCCCGGCGCCGAAGTGCGCGTCATCCTGCCGACCAGCGTCGATCTGGAGGGCGGCCACGGCCGCACTGCGCGCGTCACCGACCTGATCACCGACCTGTCCGCCGCCCCGCGGCTCGGCCCCGACGGGCGTTTGCAGTTTCGTTTCGGCGGCCGGTTGCAGATCGCGGGCGCCGATGACGGTGATTATCGGGGGCGCATTCCGGTGACGGTGGAGTATCAATAGAGCGACGAGGCTGAAGCGCTTCGGAGTTTGCCGCGAAACCTCTCCAGTCCGTCCCATTCTGCATGGTAGTCCCAAGCTATTGGTGGATCCACTTGGAGAGGGTGATGAAGCCGCGCCTCTTCGAGCGTGGCTTCCATCCGACCGAAGTTACACGCCGCGCACGCGATCACGATGTTATCGAGGAGACTGTTGCCGCCCCGACTATTCGGGAGGATGTGGTCGAACTGGAGCCACATGCATTGGAATGCCGAGTGCTGGCTATCATTCGTTGATCCCCAACCCACTGCTGACGGGTAGCAAGAGCTGACCAACCGCCTCAATGTCGGGTCGATGACCGGAATACCGCAAAAGCGGCAATGGTACCCATCGCGGGCTATAACCATCGCGCGCGTAGAGGCATTGGGCATCCGCGGTCGTGGCCGATCGGAGAGCGGGAAGTGTGGCGGAGCTTTGCTAATGCTCAAGAAACCGTATCGGGCAGTAGCGCCCTTCCCCCATGCTTGTTCCGTGTAAGCTCTAACGATGTCATTGTTTGCGGCGCGAAGGAGAGCGTCCGCGTCGCTCACATCCCCTGCATCGTGTTTTTTGAGGGCTTGCAGAATCTGCTCAGCGGCGAAGAATATCTCGGGTATTGGAGTCGACAAGGAGCGACGGAGGGTCATGGTTGCAGTTCCAACAATGGAGCCGATAGTTCCACTTATCCCCGCACCCCAAACAGCGCAGTCCCGACGCGCACATGCGTTGCGCCTAGCATCACCGCGGTCTCATAATCGCCGCTCATCCCCATCGACCGCCCCGGCAGGCCGTTCCGCTCTGCCAGCTCATCGAGCAGCGCGAAGAAGGGCGCGGGTTCAATGTCGGCGGGGGGGATCGCCATCAGGCCTTCGATCGTCAGCCCGGTCGCCTTAGCTTCGGCCAAAAGCGCGGGCAGGTCGGCGACGTTGCAGCCGCCCTTTTGCTCCTCGTCGCCGATATTGACCTGCACGAACAGCTGCGGCTGCTTGCCTGTCTTTTCGCAGGCCTTTGCCAGCGCCTGCACCAGCGACGAGCGATCGATCGAATGGATCGCGTCGAACAGCGCGACGGCTTCGTCGGCCTTGTTCGATTGCAGTTGGCCGATCAGGTGCAGTTTGATGTCGGGGGTTTCGGCGCGCAGGTCGGGCCATTTGGCGGCGGCTTCCTGCACCCGGTTTTCCCCGAAATGGCGCTGGCCCGCCGCGATCAGCGGGCGGATCGCTGCAGCATCATGCGTTTTCGACACCGCGATCAGGCAGATATCGTCGGCGCGCCGCTGCGCGCGCGTTGCTGCGTCGGCGATCTTGGCCTGCACTTCGCTCAGTCTGTCCGCCGCGTCGCTCATTGATCGTCCTATCCCGGCGCGTTGCTTGCGCCCGCGACGCGCCTATAGGAAGGGCGATGGTCCGACGCCACCCCCTGCCGCCGCAATGGCTGTTCAGCGACGAACGGCTGACGGTCGGGGTCGTCCAGTTGGCGGCGACGCTGCCGCCGGGCAGCGGGATCGTCCTGCGGCATGACAGCCTGACCCGCGGCGCGCGCTGGCGCCTGTTGCGGCGGCTGATGCGGGTGGCGCGGGCGCGCGGCTTGACGATATTGCTCGCCGGGACGCCCGATAGGGCGGGGCGCTGGGGCGCCGGTGGTGTTCATCTGCGCCAGCATGACGCCCACCGCGCCGCGCAGGCGCACCGGCTGGGCCTGATCGTCACGATGCCGGTGCATGACGCGCGCGAGGCGCGCCGCGCGCGCCGCGTAGGGGCCAACGGCGCTTTCATCTCGCCGCTGCATTCGACACGCTCGCACCTCGGCGCTGCGGCGCTCGGCCCGGCTGCGTGGTTGCGGCTGGCGCGTCTCGCGGGGGCGCAGCCGGTCGCGCTTGGCGGAATGACGCCCGCGCTGGCGCGCGAACTGAACCGCCGGACGCGTCACGTCAGACCCGGGTGGGCCGCGATCGATGCTTGGGAAAATGCGGCGGTGAAGCGCCGGATGCGTCAGAAGCGGAACGCGGTTCCGACATAGACCGCCTGGCTGTCGCGGCGCGTATCGGTCAGCGGTTCGACGCGGTCGTCGCTCTTGTAGCGGACGCCGGCGGTGACATCGATATTCTTGGTCAGGCGATAGCTGCTGACGACATCGACGGCGGAGGCTTCGCCGGGTGTGGTGATGCGGTCGGTCGCGCCGCTCGGATCGCTCGGCCGGTTAAGCATGCGCGTCGCAAAGCGTGATTTCTTTTCGGCCTGTTCGGGCGCCTTGGCGACCGGCAGGTTGCGCAGGTCGGTGCCGCGCGGCAGCGACGGGGTGACGAATTTCTCGAACCCGACCGAGGCACCCAAATTGTAGGCGACCGGAGTAATGGCGATCGGTGCGGTGCGGCCAGCCGCCAATGCCGACGTCCGCGCGGCGCTCGATGCGTCGTCGCGGGCGCGAATCACGACGGTGATCGCGCGGTTCTTGCGGCTGTCATCGGTGAGCGCGGGCGTGAAGCTGAAACTGCGGCGCTGTTCCGCCGACATTTTGGCATAGCGTGCGATCAGGCGCGGATCGCCCGATGCCGGGGTGAACTGGCCGAGCAGGGTTTCGGATAAAGCGGTGTCGCGGATGCGGTCAGACCGCGACATGGCGGCGAGGGCTGGCGGCAAGGCAAGCGAAACCACCGCCAAAGCGGTGAGACTTCCCTTCCAAAAATGTCGCGATTTCCGCGCCATGTTGCTGCGACTCCAACCCCAATCGAATCCTGAGATAGGACTGCGGCGGCGATATTGCCAGTGAATCCCACCGATTTATCGCACCAGGCCCGCTTTTCACCGAAATTGTTGCGCGATCGTCACACTGCATCTCAAATCTGACCAGACTCTGAACCGCGGCAAAGCCGAAATTGCCGCGCTTGCGGGGCGGCGGCAAGGGCGATAGAGACGCTCGCAATTCCGTTCTGCGCGGTCCGGTCTTCGTGATGCGGCGGCGCTCAAGAGATAAGGTGTTATCGGCATGTCCCAGCTTTCCGTCCTTGCCCAGCGCGGTCGCCGTCCGGTCGTGTTCACGCTGCTCGGGCTCGCGGCGCTCGGCCTTTCGGCCTGCGCCGGCAAGGACCGGCCGCGCGCCGACCTCGCCGCCAGCCAGGTCACGACGATCGGCGTCAACAGCTATTTGTGGCGCGCCTCGCTCGACGCGCTGTCGTTCATGCCGTTGCTCCAGGCCGATTCGTCGGGCGGGGTGATCATCACCGACTGGTATGCGAACCCGGGCAACCCCGGCGAGCGGATGAAGGTGACGGTGTCGATCCTCGACCGCGATCTGCGTGCCGATGCGCTGCGCGTCGTCGCCTCGCGCCAGGTCGCACAGGGCGGCGCCTGGGTCGATGCGCCGGTGCAGGCGGCGACGGTGCAAAAGCTCGAGGAAATCATCCTCACCCGCGCCCGCGATCTGCGCCGTAGCGCCATCGAAGGCTAATCCGGCGGCGCCGCGCCGCCCAGACAGACAAACGGGGTAACCGACGAATGACCCGCGAACCGCGCTTTGGCGCCTTGGCCGCCGATGCTCGCTGGCAAGCGGCGTGGGAGGCGGCGAACAGCTTTGCCACCACCGATGGCGGCGAAAAGCCCAAGGCCTATATCCTCGAGATGTTCCCCTATCCGTCGGGGCGCATCCACATGGGTCACGTCCGCAACTATGCGATGGGCGATGTGCTGGCACGCTTCAAGCGGATGACCGGGCATGACGTCCTTCATCCGATGGGCTGGGATGCCTTCGGGATGCCGGCCGAAAATGCCGCGATGGAAAAGGGCGTTCATCCCGGCGGCTGGACCCGCGACAATATCGCGTCGATGCGCGGCCAGCTCAAACGGCTTGGCCTCGCGATCGACTGGAACCGCGAGCTCGCGACGTGCGAGCCCGATTATTATGGCCAGGAACAAGCCTTGTTCCTCGACCTGTTCGCCGCCGGGCTGGTGACGCGCAAGCACAGCTACGTCAATTGGGATCCGGTCGACATGACCGTGCTCGCCAATGAACAGGTGATCGACGGCCGCGGCTGGCGTTCGGGTGCGCTGGTCGAAAAGAAGAAATTGTCGCAGTGGTTTTTGAAGATCACCGACTTCGCCGAGGAACTGCTCGAAGGCCTCGGCAGCCTCGACAGCTGGCCCGACAAGGTGCGGCTGATGCAGGAAAACTGGATCGGCAAGTCGCAGGGGCTGGAATTCAGCTTCAAAATGGCCGGCGGCGCACCGGGCTTCGATGTCTTCACGACGCGGCCCGACACGCTGTTCGGCGCGAGCTTTGCCGCGATTTCTCCCGACCATCCGCTGGCCGAACAGCTGGCGAAGGATGCCCCCGAACTGGCGGCCTTCATCGCCGAATGCCGCCGCCAGGGCACCTCGGCCGAGCAGCTCGAAACCGCCGAAAAGCTGGGCTTTGATACCGGCCTGTCGGTCGAACATCCGCTCGACCCGAACTGGCACATGCCGGTGTGGGTCGTGAATTATGTGTTGATGGATTATGGCACCGGGGCGATTTTTGGCTGCCCGGCGCACGACCAGCGCGATCTTGATTTCGCGCATAAATATGGCCTGCAAGTCCACCGCGTCATCGCCGATGGCGACGAGGTCGCGCAGCATTTCACGGGCACCGAGGCGTACACCGGCCCCGGCAAGCTGGTGAACAGCCATTTCCTTGATGGCATGAGCATCGACGAAGCCAAAGCGGCCGTCGTCGCGCGCGCCGAGCATGAGGGTTGGGGCAAGGGGACCACGGTGTGGCGCCTGCGCGACTGGGGCGTGTCGCGCCAGCGTTACTGGGGCACCCCGATCCCGTTCATCCATTGCCACAGCTGCGGCACGGTGCCGGTTCCGAAAAGCCAGCTGCCCGTCGTGCTGCCCGAAGATGTCGATTTTTCGGTCCCCGGCAATCCGCTCGACCGTCATCCGACGTGGAAACATGTCGCCTGCCCGACCTGCGGCGGCGACGCGTTGCGCGAAACCGACACGCTCGACACCTTCGTCGATTCGTCGTGGTATTTCTTGCGCTTCGCCAGCTCGCCCAGCGACAAGCCGTTCGATCCCGAGGTGATCCGCCGCTGGCTGCCGGTCGATCAGTATATCGGCGGCATCGAACATGCGATCCTGCACCTGCTCTATGCGCGCTTCTGGACCCGCGCGCTGCACAAGATGGGGATGATCGACATCGTCGAACCCTTCGCCAGCCTGTTCACGCAGGGCATGGTGACGCACGAGACGTACAGCCGCGATCAGGGCGAAGGCTTGCCGCCGCTGTACTTCACGCCCGATGAGATCGAGCGCAGCGCCGATCGCGCGACGCTGGCCGCCGACGGCGCGCCGGTGGCGATCGGCCGCGTCATCAAGATGTCGAAGTCGAAGAAAAATGTCGTCGATCCCGACGCCATCCTCGACCAGTACGGCGCGGATTCCGCGCGCTGGTTCATGCTCTCCGACAGTCCGCCCGAACGCGACCTGCCGTGGAGCGAAGCGGGGATCGAGGGCGCGTGGCGCTTTGTCCAGCGGTTGTGGCGCCTGTTCGGTGACACCGAAAATCTCGGCGACGGAACCGTGGATGCGGGCTTGGCGCGCAAGCTGCATCAGGCGATCGCGGGGGTCGCCGCTGACATCGAATCGCTCGGCTTCAACAAGGCAGTCGCCAAAATCCATGCGCTCGCGAACGAGATCGAGAAGGCGAAGCCGTCGGCGACCCGCGCCGAGGCGTGTCTGACGCTGATCCGCCTCGTCGCACCGATGATGCCGCATCTGGCCGAAGAGGCCTGGGCCGCGCTTCCCGAAGGTCAGCGCACGACCGCGATGATCGCCGATGCCGCATGGCCCGCCGCCGATCCGGCACTGCTCGTCGATGACGAGGTGACAATTGCGATCCAGATGGCGGGTAAGCTGCGCGATACGATGACGCTCGCCAAAGGCCTCGACAAAGACGCGGTGGAAGCCGCGGCGCTCGCGCGCCCGCGCATCGCCGAATTGCTCGGCGGGGCGGCGCCGAAGAAGGTGATTGTGGTCCCCGACCGTTTGGTGAATATCGTTCCCTGATGCGCACCCTCCTCACCTCCTCGCTTGTTGCCGCTTCGCTGATGCTCGGCGGCTGCGGGCTGCGTCCTTTATATGCTAACGGCAGCCAGGGCGCGGTGGCGCAGGTGCTGGCCGACGTCGATGTCGCCCCGATCGAGGGGCATAGTGGCTGGCTCGTCCGCAACGCGCTGCGCGACCGGTTGCAGGCGACGCAGGGCGGGCAAGGCGCGGGCAAGCGGCTGCGGCTCGACGTCCGGCTCGAGGATTCGATCACCGGTTTCGGGGTCCGCGCCGATGACGCGGTGACGCGCGAACGCCGCACGTTGCGCGCCCGTTACCAACTCGTCGATGCGGCATCGGGCGAGGTGCTGCTCGACGCGACCGCGGCCCAGGACGCCGGGATCGATGTCGTGGGCAGCGAATATGCGACGATCGCCGCCGAATCGTCGGCGCTCGAACGGCTCGCCTCGGGGATTTCCGACCAGATCGTCGCGCGGCTCGCGGTGTTTGCCGATCGCGGCGGCGGCCGGACATCGGCCCTGCCACCGGCGACACCCGCGCCGACGCCGTAACCGGCGATGAAGACGGTCAAGCCCGCCGACCTCGAACGCCAGTCCCGGCTCGATCCCGCGCTCCGCTTCATCCTGCTCACCGGCCCCGACGAAGCGACGATGGAAGCCGTCGCGGGCCATCTGGTCGCGCTTGCCGGCAAGGATGCCGAACGGCTCGACCTGTCGGGAGCGCAAATGGCGCAGGACCCGTCGCTGCTGGCCGCCGAAGCCGTTTCGATGTCGCTCTTTTCGCCGCGCCGGGTCATCCGGCTCGAAATCACCGGCAGCGGCGACGACAGCGTGGCGGCGGTCGAGGCGCTGCTCGCCGCCGAAACCGCGATCAATCCGGTGATCGCCACCGGCGCATCGATCACCGCCAAGTCGAAATTGATCAAGCTGGTCGAGGGCTCCGACCATGGCGTCGCCGCGATCTGTTATCAGCCCGACCGCCGCGCGCTGGTCGGCATTGCGATGGCGGCCGCCGAGGACCAGGGGCTGCGGTTGGCCAATGCCGAGGCACAATTGCTTGTCGATCTGGTGTCGGGCGACCAGGCGCTGATGCGGCGTGAGATCGAAAAAATGGCGCTTTATCTGGACGCTGCGGCCGACCGCCAGCGGCAGGTCACCGCCGCCGACATCGCCGCGCTGGGCGCCGCGACGCATGAGGAAGACGTCAGCGAGTGCATCAACGTCGCGCTGGGCGGCAAGGTGCGCGACCTGCCGGCGATGCTGGCGAAAGCGACGGCGGTGGGGGTTGCCGAAATCCGTATCATCCGCGCGCTGGCGATCCGCGCCATGGCGCTCGCGCGGCTGCGCGCCGAGGTCGATGCCGGGGCACATCCGGCGACCGTCGTCGCGGCGCGAACCAGCGGGATTTTCTGGAAAGAACGCGATGCGGTGACGGCGCAGCTACGGATCTGGGATTCGGTGCGCGTCGCCCGGTTGATGAGCCGCCTCATCGATTGCGAGCGCGCGCTCAAATCGTCGGGGACACCGGGCGCGGTGCTGTTCCGCAAGCTGATGACCGACATCGCGCATCAGGCGGCGCGCGCGCGGTAGCAGCGGGCTGCTGACGACCAAAAGCCGACACCTCTTATCTCGTCACCCTGAACTTGTTTCAGCATCCATGGCCTGCCGTTTCCTTTGGCGCAGCGCTTGATGAGAGGTCAGGCCATGGATGCTGAAACAAGTTCAGCATGACGATGTTTGAAGGGCGGCTTCCCACCCGAAGCAGGCGCAGTTACCGAGCATCCAAAGGAAAGGGCCTGACGCAACAGTGCCCGGCTGCGACAGGCCCTCGCCGCGCCCTCCCCCATGTGGGGGAGAGGGAGAGGTCGGATCAGAACTGGCCGCGCAGCGTCACGCCATAGGTGCGCGGTTCGCCGGGAAAGCCGACGAACAGCTGGTTCGCGGTGCCGCTGAGCCCGCTCGATGCCGGGGCCGCGACGGCGCGGAAGGTGCCGCCGCCCTGGAGCGGCATGTCGGCGCCGATCTGGTAATAGCGTTTGTTAAACAGATTCTGGCCCCACAGCTCGACGCCCCAGCGGCGATCGGGCCCATAAAGGCCCAGCCGTCCGTTGAAGATTGCAAAACCATCCTGGATCTTTTCGACATCGAGGTCCGATCCGGTGTTGGTGTCGCTTTGCAGGCGGGTGTCGAAATAGACGAGCGCGCTCATCCCCGAACCCCCGATCGGCGGAGTCCAGCTGACCCCCGCGGTCGCGACATAGCGCGGCGCGTTCGACACCCCGCGGCCGGGCAGCTGGAACAGCACCGGCGACAGCGGCCGGCCGCCGGTGCCGACCAGGTTGCGGCGATAGAGGGTGTCGACATAGGTCAGCCCCATGTTCACCGACAGATAGCGCGCCGGGCGCAGGAACGCCTCGATCTCGATCCCCTTTGATCGCACCCCGGGCTTCAGCCGGTTCGACGCGCAGGCGCCCGTCGTTCCCGATCCGTCGCTATCGGCGCCGTTCAGATCGTCCTTGCATGCCTGGATATTGGTAACCTCGAAATTGACCCCGTTGAAGGTGTTGAGCTGGTAATTGCTATATTCCTGAAAAAAGGCAGCGACGTTGAGATCGAAGCCGGGGCCGTCATATTTGACCCCCAGTTCATAGGCATCGACCTTTTCGCTGACGAATTGCAGGTCGCTCGCCTCGGGGCGGCCGTTGCCGCCGGTGTTCGCGGGCAGCGCCAGCCGCGCTGCGCAGGCGGTGTCGAAGGTGGCGTTGCAGGTGCGGTCGAGCGCCGAGAAGTCGAGGTTGAACCCGCCGGCCTTATACCCCTTTGACACCGAGCCATAGACGAGCACGTCGGGGGTCGGTTTCCAGCTGAGCACCGCGGTGCCGGTCCATTCGTTGTCCTTGAATTTGGTCCCGGCACTGCCGCGCGGCAGATCGGGCGCGGTGCCATTGATCACGCAGGGCAGGGTCGCGAGCGACTGGAACGGCGAATTGACCACCAGCGGGCAGATCGCATTGTTGAAATTGGCGTCGGCATCCAGCGTCTTGCGCTCGCTGGTATAGCGCGCGCCGACGGTCAGGGTCAGCGCATCCTCGATGATGTCGAAACTATTGTGGGTGAAGACCGCAAAGTTGCGGCTTTTCTGGGCAAAGGTCGATCCCTGGTTGCCGGTGCCGTTGATCGCCAGCGTCGGCTGGCCGAGCGCGGCGGCGAGCGACCCAAAGCCGGGGCGCGCGGGATTGGCGATCAGGGCCGACAGCAGCGGGATCGACGCGCGGCGCGGGTCGCCGACGGGCAATCCCGACAGCGCGGTGATTGTCCCCTGGACCACCGGCACGTTGACGCATTGCGGGTTCGACGGCAGAACCGCGGTCGGCAGCGCGCTGGCGAACAACAGGCAGTTGGCGAATTGCTCGTAATTGTTGCCGTAGACGATGTCGTCGTCGACATTGAGTTTTTCGTTCGCATAATAGCCGCCCACCAGCCAGTCGAGCCGCCCGTCGAACGCCTCACCCTGCAGCCGCAGTTCCTGCGTGAACAGGCGGAAACGGCGGTCGAGGTCGGTGCGGCGCAGCACGTCGAGGGCGCTGAAGTCGGCGTCCTGGCCCTGGGCATTTTTGTAATCGCGATAGGCGGTGATCGCGGTCAATGACGCGCCGCCCAGCTCCCAACCGATTTCGCCCGACACCCCCCAATCCTTGGTATCCGAACGATAGGTCACCCCCGGCGTCGTCGATTGGCGGCGCACGAAGTTGGTGCCCGTGGGCGGCACCTGATGGTTGGCGCCGAGCGCCTGCAACACCGGCAGCAGCGTGTTCGCCGACGCGACCGGAAAACCGTCGGCACCGCGGGTCAGGTTGCGGACCGGATTGAGCAGGACGCCGCCGCAACAATTTTCGTCGCGCTCGCTGTAATCGGCAATCAGGCGGAGCTTGAGGCTGTCGCTCGGTTCGAGCAGAAATTGCGCGCGCGCCAGCCAGCGGTCGCGGTCGTTGATGTCGGGTTCGCCAGCCGTCGCATTGTCGATAAAGCCGTCGCGCTGTTGCCACACCCCGTCGACCCGCACCGCGGCCTTGTCGCCCAGCGGGGCGTTGACCATGCCGTCGACGCGCCAATAATCATAATTGCCATAGCTGATCGACCCCTTGGCGCCGAACGCGCCAAGCTCTGGGCCTTTGGTGACGATGTTGATCAACCCGGCGGTCGAGTTGCGGCCGAACAAGGTGCCCTGCGGCCCGCGCAGCACTTCGACGCGTTCGATATCGCCGAGCTCGGACAGGCCGACCCCGGTGCGGCTGCGATACACCCCGTCGATGAACAGGCCGACCGACGATTCCAGTCCGGGGTTTTCCCCGACCGTGCCGATGCCGCGGATGCGCGCCGAGAAATTGACCTCGCTGGTCGCCCCCGATACCAGCAACGACGGCGCCACCTGGCCCAGCGCGCGGACGTCGGTCGCACCCGTCTTTTCGAGGGTTTCGCCGGTGACCGCGGATACCGCGATCGGCACATCGGACAGGGCTTCGCTGCGCCGGGTGGCGGTGACGATGATCGTTTCGTCATTCGCCTCCGCCCCGGCATCCTGCGCGATGGCAGGCACCGACAGCATGGCGAACGAAAGCGACAGGCCGGCGGCGCTGGTACGCAGCAGGCAGGCGGTACGGCTGAACTTGATTTTCATGATGATGGCCCTCCACACACGGTCATTTTTTGTGGGAGAGCGGCACGATATTATCTTTGATCGCGAGCGTATCACGACATTGCGGGTGCAGGCTAGCGCCAGCCGCTGACGCTGCGTCATTGCTCGCCAACCGCGGCTTTTGTGCCACAGCTGCCTCATCGGACGACTTGGCTTGCGCCTGGGCGCTTCGGGCAAAAAAAGAGGGCGGGACCAACGGCCCCGCCCTCCATGTCGCCAAAGACGATGTGCGATCAGAATTTGCCGCGCAGCGTCACGCCATAGGTCCGCGGTTCGGCCAGGAACTGCGAAAAGATCTGGCGGCCGCCCGGATATTGCGGGTCGACGAACGGTGCCGACGTCGTCCCCGCCTGGAACGGCGAGTTGAACGCGACCTGGGCGTAGTTTTTGTTGAAGATATTCTGCGCCCACAGCTCGACGCCCCATTTCTCGTCGGGGCCGCGGATGCCAAGACGGGCGTTGAACAGCGCATAGCCATCCTGCGCCTTTTGCGGGAACAGGTCGGAGCCGGTGTTGTAATCGCTGGTCATGCGTCCATCGATATAGACCAGGCCGGTCAGCCCGCTGCTGCCGATGTCGGGGGTCCAGGTCACGCTGCCGGTGGCGACCAGTTCGGGGGCGTTCGACAGGTTGTTGCCGGGCAGCTTGCGCAGCGCCGAGTCGAGCGCCGAGCCGCTCTTGTTGCCGACCAGGTCGCCGCGATATTTGGTGCGGGCATAGGTCAGGCCGGCGGCCATGCGGAAATTGCGCGCCGGGGCCAGCTGCGCCTCCAGCTCGAACCCCTGAGTGCGGACGCCATAGGTGACGTCGTCGCGGGCGCAGGTTCCGGTCGTGTTGCTCAGGTCGGTATCGGCATTCGGCCCACCGACCAGATTGTCGCAGCCGTTGATCGTCTGGACCAGAAACACGGTGCCGTTGAAGGTGTTCAGCTGGAAATTGCTGAAATCCGAGCGGAACGCCGACACGCTGAGGCTGAACGGACCGGTCGAATATTTGGCGCCGAGTTCATAGCTGTCGACCAACTCGGGGTCGAACTGCAGATTGCCGACCAGCGCCTGTGCGCCAGCCTGTCCGCCGAACGGCACGATCGGCGATTTGAGCGCCGAACGATCGAGGTTGAAGCCGCCCGCTTTATAACCGCGCGCAAAGCTGGCGTAGAGCAGCAGGTCGTCGACCGGCTTGTACGACAGGATTGCGGTGCCGGTCCATTCATCCTCGCTCCGCTCGTCGTTGATCGACACGCCGTTCAGCTCGGCGGTCGAATTGCCCTGGCAGCTGAGGCCAATCAGGGCGCCCGCAAGTGCGCGGGCGGTCGCGGTGGTCAACGGGTTGGTGGCATCATCGAGGACGAGACCCTGCACCGTCGTGCAGACATTGTTGTCATTGCCGAAGGTTGCGTCGAACTTTTTCTTGTCGTTCGTGTAACGCAGCCCCAGCGTCAGATCGAGCTGGTCGGTAATGTGGACGATGTTGTGGGTGAACAGCGCCCAGTTGGTGCCGTTCTGGAAATAGCGGTCGTTGGTCGTGCCGCGATCGTTAAGGCCATCGAGCGCGGTGAAAGCGGCGACGATATCGGCCCCAGAGATCGGTCCGCTCGCCCCGGCGATGGTCGCTGGCCCGACACCCGGCACCACGCACGAGGGATTGGTCGGTGAATAGAGACCGGCCAGCCCACCGCCCGAAATGATCCGGCAATTTGCAAACCGGCCATATTGGCGGCCAAAGCGCAGATTGTCGCGGACGGTCAGCTTTTCGTTGGCGTAGAAGCCGCCGATCAGCCAGTCGAGCGTGCCGTCGAACGCTTCGCCCTGCAGGCGCAGCTCCTGCGTAAAGGTGTGGAACTGGCGATAGGCGTCGTCGCTCGGCGCACGGTAGAGGATGTCGACGGCGCCATAGTCGGTGTCCGACGCCTGGCCCGACCGATATTGGCGGTACGCGGTGATCGAGGTCAGCGTCGCGCCGCCAAAATCATAATCGATCTGGCCCGAAAAGCCGTAATCCTTGGTCTGGCCTTCAAAACTGCGCCCCGGGCTGACCGAGATCGCGCGGCCATAGCCCTGGTTGAACGCCGACAACGGCTGGCCCAGATCGCGCAGGACGTTGATGATGTTGTTGCCGGTGGTCTGCAACGGCGCCAGCGGGGTCGACGGGTTGTTGAGGTTGCCGATGAACGGATTGACGCTGTTATCGACATAGGTCGCGGCGCAGCATTTTTCGCTGCGATAGGTGTAGTCGGCGATCAGCCGGATCGACAGCGCGTCGGTCGGTTCGAACAGGATCTGGCCGCGCAGAAAATAGCGGTCGCGGTCGTTGACGTCGGTGTTGTTCGTCGTGTCGCGATAGAATCCGTCGCGCTGGACATAGACCCCGTCGAGGCGCGCCGCGATCGTTTCGCTGATCGGGCCGGTCACGCTGCCGGTAAAGCGCAGGAAATCATAATTGCCATAGGTGATTTCGCCATTGGCGCCGAAATCGAACTCGGGCTTTTTCGAATAGATGCTGATCAGACCCGCCGACGAGTTGCGGCCGCCGAGCGTGCCCTGGGGTCCGCGCTGCACTTCGACGCGGTCGATTTCGCCCAGCTCGTTAAGGCCGATGCCCGAACGCGAGCGATAGACGCCGTCGATAAACACCGGGACCGAGCTTTCGAGGCCGGGGTTGTCGCCGACGGTACCGATGCCGCGGATACGCGCCGAACCATTGGCTTCCGATCCGGTCGACGAGACGAGCAGCGACGGCGCCACCTGGTTCAGCTGGCGAATGTCGTTTGCGCCGCTGTTCTGCAGCGTTTCGGCGTTCACCGCCGAGATCGCGACCGGCACGTCGGACAGGAGCTGCGAGCGGCCCTGCGCGGTGACGATGATCGGGGTGTTGTCGCTGTCGTCGACGACTTCGTCGGTCGCCGCATCCTGGGCAAAGGCGGGCGCGGCAACGACGGCAATCGCCAGCGAAACGCCGAGCGCGCTGGTGCGCATGAAGCGGGCAGCACAAAGGGAAGATGATTTCATGTCGGGCACTCCTCTCTCAATTTCATTATTTTTAGGCGGCAATTCATAACCGAAACGCGCCGCCAATCCAGCCAGAGCCCTGCATTTTCGCGATTCTTTGGATGGGTGAGGCTTTTGCGCCACAGGCGAGAAACGGGGCCGCGGGACGCCGCGACGACGGTCAACCGGTGGCTATGCCGCTTGCCGTAGCGTCATTTTCCTGCCCATTGCGGTACGGAAAAGAAATTAACTTGCCCTGCGCGACCAGCATCGCACGATAATGATCCCGAAAATTGACCGCGATCGCCCGATCGCTGACGTCCAGACCGCCGGTCAAGCTGCCAAAAGCGGGCAGAATCAGGCGCTGATCATCGGCCGCAAAGCAGGCGCGGGCGACGCTGCGTCCGCGCACCGTCAGCCGCAACTTGGGGTGGAAATGCCCCGACATTTCGGGACGCCGTTCGTGCGGATCGCTTTGGTGGCGCAAGATGATGCCGTCGATCAGCAACTCGTCGGCGACCTCGCCGCCCCACGCGCGGCCGCTGAGCCCGTCGTGATTGCCGGCGATCCACAACAGCTTCGTCGCGGCGGCCTGGGCACGCAGCCGCTGGGCGGCGGCGGGAACGATGCGGCTGGCGGCATCGCGGTCGTGAAAACTGTCGCCCAGGCACCAGATGGCGCGCGCGCCGGTTTCGGTTGCCAGCCGCGCCAGCCGGTCGAGCGTGTCGTGACTGTCATAAGGCGGCAGCGGCTGGCCGAGCGCCGCATACCAGCTGGCCTTTTCCAGATGCAGGTCGGCAACGATCAACGCGCCGTGCCGCGGCCAATAAAGCGCCCGGTCGGCCAGCGCGACAAAGCGATGGCCACCAAAATCGAAAGCGGTGGCGGCGGTCATCGTGTCGCTATGACGCCGCGGCCCGCGACCGGCAAGCGCGCTATCCGCCGTTGGCGATGATATTCAATGCCATGCGTTGCCGGGTCTGGCGGCCTGCTGCGTCGGGCAGGTCGAACACGACGCGCCGGTTCGGGAAATCGATCTCGACCCGGTCGAACAGCGACAGGCTGTCCATGCCGAGCAGCAGCGCGGGCCGTTCATTGAGCCCCAGGGCGCGGAACGCCTGGCTGTCGGCAAAACTGACCGGCAGGTCGTTGACGTCCATGCCGTTGATGACGATCCGTTTGATCGCGGTGCGCAAGGCTGGCACGGCCTCGCCGGTCACCGCGCTGAGCTCGGTGGCAATGAAGGGGAAGCGATTGGCGCGGCGATCAGCGACCATTTTCTGCAGTGCCAGATTACCGACGCTGGTCTGAGCGCCGGTATCGACGATCACGTCGATGCGTTTGCCGTTCAACCGCGCATCGGACAGGATCAGGCGCCCCGCCGAATTGCGGGCGGTGACGACGATCGCGTCATCGTCTTTGATCAGCGAAGGCGCACGGCGGCGCGTTTCCAGAATCTGCATCGTTTCCTTGCGAAAATCGATCAGCACCCGGCGGTCCTCGAGCATATCGACGCCGATCAACCCGGCAGCGCCGATGTGGCGGCCGTGAAACGCCGGGGCATCGACCGCGGCGAGGTGCAGGTTCGACATTCGCAGTGCGGCGACGCGGAAACTGGGCACCGTCGCCGATCCGCCGATCGTCGCCAGCCGCAGCTTCGCGCCCTCGATCAGGCCGAGCCGCGCGGCAAGTTCGCGCGCAATCACCGTCCGTTCGGCGCCGGTGTCGACCAGAAAGGCGAACGGCCCTTTGCCGCCGACCATGACCTTCACCGACATTCGCCGCGTCGCATCAAGGTCGAAGGGCTGGATGAACGGCACGATCTCGCTGGCCATGCCGGGTTCGACGACGTCGTCGATCGGGTCGGGCGCGGCCGGAATCGCGACGACGGGCGGCGCAGGCGGCGTTTGGCTGGCGCCGATCAGCACCGGCGCGGCGAGCAGTGCCGTCCAGAACATCGACCGCCTGAAAAGGTGGGTCATCGCGGGCATCCTCTTTATCTTTGTCGGCAATCTACGCCTGTTGCGGGTTGGCGGCAAGCGGCGTCGGCGCCGGGTGTCGCCTGCGCTAATCCGGGCGCATGGCCGTATCGGCCAGGCTGTCCGCCAGCTCGCCGAGCAGCGCATCGTCGATGTCGGCGCCCGCGACGCTTTCACGGCCGATCAGCACCAGCACCGGGATCGCCAGCGGGCTGATCCGCTCCAGCGTCTGGTGCAACATCGTCCCTGCCGCGCGGTCGAGCAGGTCGCCCAATCGCGCGACATCGGTCAACCGTTCGCGCGCATCGGCCCATGCCGCTTCGAGCAGCAGATGGTCGGGCTCATATTTGCGTAGCACGTCAAAGATCAGGTCGGTCGAAAAGGTGACTTGCTTGCCGGTCTTGCGCTTGCCGGGGTGCTGGCGCTCGATCAGACCGCCGATCACCGCGACCTCGCGAAAGGCGCGCTTGAGCAGATGCGATCCCTCGACCCATTCGACGAACTCCTTCTCGAGGACTGCGGGGTCGAACAGCGCCGCCGGGTCGGTGACGGGGCGCAGCGACCAGATCGCCAGCGCATAGTCGGACGCGACGAACCCCAGCGGCTGCAACCCGGCGCGCTCCATCCTTTTGGTGATCAGCATGCCCAGCGACTGATGCGCGTTCCACCCCTCGAACGGATAGGCGACAAGATAATGATTGCCCTCATGCGGGAAGGTTTCGACGAGCAGCTCGCCGGGACGCGGCAGCACCGAACGCAGTGCCTGCATTTCGAGCCAGAAACGCACGTCGGGCGGAAAGCGTTGCCAGCTCGCTGGATCGGCCAGGAAACTCCGCACCCGGTCGGCCAGCCGCGTCGACAGCGCCATCCGCGCGCCGACATAGGACGGGATGCGCGCCGGTTTGGCCGTCGCGCGGACCAGGACATCGGTGTCGCGGATGCCCTCGACCTCCAGGCTCAGCCCGGCAAAGGCAAAGGTGTCGCCGGGGCTCAGGGTGCTGGCGAAATATTCCTCGACGGTGCCCAGCCGCCGGCCGTTCTTGAACCGGACGTCGAGCGTCGGCGCATCGACGATGATCCCCGCGTTGAGCCGGTGCTGCGCCGCGAGCCGCGGGTGCGCGATGCGCCAGCCGCGCGTGGGGCCGGGGGGGCCGTCGGGGGCGAGACGGCGAAAGCGGTCATAGCTTTTGAGCGCATAGCCACCGTCGCGGACAAAACCGAGCAGGCGGGTGAACAGCGCGGCATTAACCCAGCGGTAGGGCGCCGCCGAACGAATTTCCGCCAGCAGGTCGGCTTCCTGAAACGGTGCCGCGCAGGCGAGCGCCATGACATGTTGTGCGAGCACGTCGAGCGCACCGGGGCGAAACCGGTCGGCGTCGCGCTCGCCCGCCTCGACGGCGTCGAGCGCCGCCTGCGCCTCGAGATATTCGAAACGGTTGCCGGGCACGATCAGCGCGCGGCTCGGCTCGTCGAGCCGGTGATTGGCGCGGCCGATCCGCTGGAGCAGCCGCGATGACCCCTTGGGCGCCCCCATCTGGATCACGCAATCGACATTGCCCCAGTCAAGCCCGAGATCGAGGCTGGAGGTCGCGACGAGCGCGCGCAGCCGCCCCTCGGCCATCGCCGCCTCGGCGCGCTGGCGCGCCTCGCGGTCGAGGCTGCCGTGATGGATGCCGATGGGGAGCGAGAGGTCATTGACCTTCCACAGCTCCTGAAAGATCAGTTCGGCCAGCCCGCGCGTGTTGCAAAAGATGATCGTGGTGCGATTCCTGGCGACTTCCTCCATCACCTGATGCACCGCATAACGCCCCGAATGCCCGGACCAGGGCACCGCGCCTTCGGGCAGCAAGATCTGGATATCGGGATCGGCGCCCGCCTCGCCCTCGACCAGCGTCACGCTTTCGGCCTCGGCGTTTGGCGCCAGCCAGCCGCGATAGGCATCGGCGTCGGCGATCGTTGCCGACAGGCCGACGCGGCGCAGCCCGGGCGCGATCGCCTGCAACCGCGCGAGCGCGAGGCTGAGCAGATCGCCGCGTTTGCCGGGCGCGAAGGCATGGATTTCGTCGATCACCACGGTCTTCAGATCGGCGAACATCATGAAACTGTCGGGATAGGAGATCAGCAGCGACAGCGATTCCGGCGTGGTCAGCAGGATGTTCGGCGGCCGGCTCCGCTGGCGCGCTTTCTTGTCCGAACTGGTATCGCCGCTGCGGCTCTCGACGCTGATCGCAAGGTCCATGTCGGCGATCGGGCCAAGCAGATTGCGCTCGACGTCGGCCGCCAGCGCCTTCAGCGGTGAGACATACAGCGTGTGCAGCCGGTCGCTCGGATGCGCGGCAAGATCGACGAGCGTCGGCAGGAACCCCGCCAGCGTCTTGCCCGCCCCGGTCGCCGCAACGAGCAGCGCGTGCTCGCCGCGCCGCGCGGCGCTGAGCATGTCGATCTGATGGCGCCGCAGCCGCCAACCGCGCGCCGCGAACCAGTCGGTGAAGGAGGCGGGGATCGACACCGGCCTGTCGTGTCACAGGCGCATCGCGTGAGCAACTATGCTAGGCGGTCGCCATGACCGACGATCTGCGCCGCCACATCGACGAAGCCATGACGCTGGCCGCCGCGCAGCTTGGCCAGGGGCGGGTCGCCGACTATATTCCGGCGTTGGCGCAGGTGGATCCGAACAAGCTGGGTTTCGCGCTCGCGCTGCCCGACGGGACGGTCCACACGGCGGGCGACGCCGACGAGGCGTTTTCGATCCAGTCGGTGTCGAAGGTGTTTACGCTGGCGCTTGCGCTGCGCCGCGTCGGCAGCGACCTGTGGGACAGCGTCGGGCGCGAGCCGTCGGGCAGCGCCTTCAACTCGATCGTCCAGCTCGAAAACGAGGCCGGCATCCCGCGCAATCCGCTGATCAACGCGGGGGCGATTGCGACCACCGACCGGCTGATCGACGGGCGCGACGGCGACGCCGTGGCAGAAGAAATTGTCGATTTCATGCGCGCGCGGGCGGGCGACGATAGCGTTGCGATCGACTTCGACGTCGCCTTTTCCGAATCCGCAACCGGTGCGCGCAATCGCAGCCTCGCACATTTCATGGATGCCTTCGGCAACCTGCAGCACCCGGTCGAAACCGTCGTCGGCGTCTATTTCCGCCAATGCGCGATCGCGATGAGCTGTCGCCAACTCGCGCGCGCCGGGCTGTTCCTGGCGATGGAGGGCCGCGATCCGTTGACTGGCGAGCAGCTGGTCGAGCCGCACCGCGCGCGGCGGATCAACGCGATCATGATGCTGTGCGGCCATTATGACAATTCGGGCGAATTCGCCTTCCGCGTCGGTCTGCCGGGCAAGAGCGGGGTCGGCGGCGGCATATTGTGCATCGCGCCGGGGCAGGGATCGATCGCGGTGTGGTCGCCGGGGCTGAATGACGCCGGCACGTCGCTCGCTGGCGCGGTGGCGCTCGAACATTTCGCCTATGCGGCGGGATGGTCGGTGTTCGACTGACCAATTGGCGGCGAATGTCCGATATGGGGTGGATTTAAGACGTTCCCCTCCCTTTCAGGGAGGGGTTAGGGGTGGGTGCGAGCGCTAGCGAGCCGAGGCAGAGCGCCGCCTTCGGCGGCCACCCACCCCCGACCCCTCCCTGGAAGGGAGGGGAGAAGAATGTCCGCAACTGGTCGTTACCCGACCGATACTCTGCGCCAATCAATCGTCGAGCAACGCCATGCGAACCCGCGCTGTGCCGCTGCGGTGCATGCCGATTTCGCGCGCGGCGGCGTGGCTGATGTCGATCACGCGGCCGTGGGCAAAGGGGCCGCGGTCGTTGATGCGGACGATCACGCTGTCGCCGTTGGCGGTATTGGTGACGCGCACCATGCTGCCGAAGGGCAGAGTGCGGTGGGCCGCGGTCAGCTGGCCGGGATCGAAGCGTTCGCCGCTCGCAGTGCGGTTGCCCGCGAGTTCGCGGCCATAATAGCTGGCCATGCCGCCACCGATTTCGGTTTCAGCATCGATCTCGACGATGCTCGCGTTCGTGACTTCGACTTCCTGCGCGGCGGCTGAAACCGTGAGCAGAAGCGGCATCAGCATGGCTGAAAAGACCCGCATGACATCATCCCCTTTTCGTGGGAGGGCCAAAAGCAGCGGTGGTCCGGCAAGGCAAGCCACCGCGCGTTGGACTGACGTCTATTTGCGTCCGGAGGTTGGAATCGGCGCCGTTTCAGCGGAACCAATCGAAACTATACGTCCAGATTCGCCACCGACAGCGCGTTGGTCTGGATGAAATCGCGCCGCGGCTCGACCTCGTCGCCCATCAAGCGTTCGAAGATTTCATGCGCGATGTCGGCCTGCTCGGCCTCGACGCGGAGCAACGTGCGGTTCGCCGGATCGAGCGTGGTTTCCCACAATTGCTCGGCATTCATCTCGCCCAGCCCCTTGTAGCGGCTGATCGCCAGCCCCTTGCGGCTGTGTGCAAAAATCGCCTCGAGCAGTTCGGACGGCCGCGTGATCGGGGTGACCTTGCCGACGGTGGCAGCGGGCAGGTCGCTGTCGCTCGCATCGGCGTCCTCGTCCGCCGCATCCGCCGCGGCCAGCGCGGCAGCTTCGGCGGCCTGGGCCGCGGCGCTGCTGCCCTTTACCAACCGGCTGGGGTGGGCATAGGTTTCCGCTTGTTCGGCCGCGAGCTTGTGCAGTCGGCGGCCTTCCTGGCTGGCGAGGAACGCCGCGTCGATCGCATGATGGTCGCTGACCCCGCGCCAGCGCTTCTCCAGCGTGTAGCCGCCGTCGCTCGCCACGATCGTCCATTTCGCCTCGACCCCGCCGGTCAACGCGCGTTCGGCGGCGTTGAGCCACTCGGCGGCGCGGATGCCCGCCGCGGTGCGGCCGGCGCTGTCGAGCGCCGGATCGAGCGCGCCGTTCAGCGCCAGTGCCTCGACCAGTTCATAATTATGGCCGCGCGGGACATAGCGCATCAGTGCGCGCAGGCGGCGGCCGTGCTCGATCAGGTCGCGCAGATCCTTGCCCGACCGCGCGCCGCCGGTGGTTTCGAGCATCAGCGCGTCGATGCCGCCGTCGACGAGATAATTTTCGAGCGCGGTGTCGTCCTTGAGATAGACCTCGCTGCGCCCCTTGGCGACTTTGTACAGCGGCGGCTGGGCGATGTAGAGATGGCCGCCCTCGATGATCTCGGGCATCTGGCGATAGAAAAAGGTGAGCAGCAGGGTGCGGATATGCGCGCCGTCGACGTCGGCGTCGGTCATGATCACGATCTTGTGATAGCGCAGTTTCTCAAGGTTGAATTCGTCGCGGATGCCGGTGCCGAGCGCCTGGATCAGCGTCCCGACTTCTTTCGACGAGATAATGCGGTCGAAACGCGCGCGCTCGACGTTCAGGATCTTGCCCTTCAGCGGCAGGATCGCCTGGACGTGGCGGTCGCGGCCCTGTTTGGCCGATCCACCTGCCGAATCACCCTCGACGAGGAAGAGTTCGCATTTGGCGGGGTCGCGTTCCTGGCAATCGGCGAGCTTGCCGGGCAGGCTCGCAATGTCCATCGCGCCCTTGCGCCGCGTCAGTTCGCGCGCCTTTTTCGCGGCTTCGCGCGCCGCGGCGGCGTCGATAACCTTTTGAATTACCGCCTTGGCATAAGCGGGATTTTCTTCGAGCCATTCGGTCATCCGGTCGGCCATCAGGCTTTCGAGCGGCTGGCGCACCTCGCTGCTGACCAGCTTGTCCTTGGTCTGCGAGCTGAACTTGGGATCGGGCAGCTTGACCGAGACGATCGCGGTGAGCCCTTCGCGCATGTCCTCGCCGGTCAGCGAGACTTTTTCCTTTTTCAGGATGCCCGACTTGTCGCCATAACCGTTGATCGTGCGGGTCAGCGCGGCGCGGAAGGCCGCGAGGTGGGTGCCGCCGTCGCGCTGCGGGATGTTGTTGGTGAAACACAGCACATTTTCATAATAGCTGTCGTTCCATTCCAGCGCGACGTCGATGCCGATGCCGTCGCGCTCGCTGCTGATCGCGATCGGATCGGGCAGCATAGCGGCCTTGTTGCGGTCGAGATATTTGACGAACGCCGCGATGCCGCCTTCGTAGAACAGGTCGTGGCTGACATGTTCGGCATGGCGTGCGTCAACGAGCTTGATCCGCACCCCCGAATTGAGGAACGCCAGCTCGCGGTAGCGATGTTCGAGCTTGTCGAAATCGAACTCAAGGACGTTCTTGAAGGTGTCGGTCGAGGCCGAGAAGGTGACGCGGGTGCCCTTTTTGCCTGCCGGAGCGGGCCCGTTAACCTTGAGCGGACCGACCGCGTCGCCATGTTCAAAGCGCATCCAATGCTCTTCGCCGTCGCGCCAGATCGTCAGTTCAAGCCATTCGGACAGCGCGTTGACGACGCTGACCCCGACGCCGTGCAGCCCGCCCGACACCTTGTACGCATTGTCGTCGCTGGTGTTCTCGAACTTTCCGCCGGCGTGGAGCTGGGTCATGATGACCTCGGCCGCCGAAATGCCTTCTTCGGCATGGATGCCGGTCGGGATGCCGCGGCCATTGTCCTCGACGCTGACCGATCCGTCGCTGTTGAGCGTGATCAGGACCAGGTCGCAATGCCCCGCGAGCGCCTCGTCGATCGCATTGTCCGACACCTCGAACACCATGTGATGCAGCCCCGACCCGTCGTCGGTGTCGCCGATATACATCCCCGGGCGCTTGCGGACAGCATCCAGGCCCTTGAGAACCTTGATCGAATCGGCGCCATAAGCGTTAGCATTGGGCAGGTTGGCGTTGGCGCTCGGCGCCATATTTTCAGGGGTGTCCGTCATGCCGATTATATAGGGTCGAAGGCCGCAAAACCCAAGCGAAAATGCGGGTCTTGGTGCTATCGCGACGAGCGTTGCAAGGTCAGGCGACGGCGGCTAGATTCGGGACATGCAAACCAACCCTCCCCCCCGCTTTTCGTCCCGTCCGTTTCGGGCGCTGATCGCCGCGCTGGCGTTGCCGCTCGCCGCGTGCAGCCAGCCCGCGCCGCCCGCCGAAAATGCGCCCGTCGTCAGCGGTGAGCCGCTCGCGACGCGGGCGGTGATGGTCGGCACCGAGGGGCCAAGCCTGCCCGCCTGTTCGAGCATCAGCCGGGTCAAGCCCGGCGGCACCGACGTGTTCTGGGCGCCCGGCGAAACGCGCGCGGTCAAGGCGAAGCTGGCCGGCGGTGCCAATGTGTCGCTGTGCGAAGCCGCCGAGAATGACGCGTGGTTCGGGGTCGTCTTTGCCGCCCCCGGGACCGATCCCGACATGTGCGGGGTCGGCAAATCGGTCCGCAACGCCCGCGAATATCAGGGGCCATGCCGCTGGGGCTGGATCAAGGGCGGCACGGTGCAACTGGGGGGTTAACCTCCAATCCTCCCTGTCGCGTAGCGATGGGGAGGTGGCAGCGCGAAGTGCTGACGGAGGGGCAATGACGCTAGGGTGTCGCCCCTCCACCACCGCCTACGGCGGCGGTCCCCCTCCCCATCGCTTCGCGACAGGGAGGATTTTCTTTACCGGCAATCCTCGATCACCCGTCCGATTTCGGACTGCACCGGCAACGTCAACGCGCCGCCGCTTGGGGTCTCCAGCGCAAACCGTCCGCGGCTGAACGCGATGCGGTCGAGCCGCGGGTCGCGGTTGGGCAGGGTCGCATTGCCGCCGTCGAAGCGGATCTGGTCGGTCCCGGCGCTGGTCCGCAAGCTGACATTGCCCGCGAGCGCCGAGGTCAGGCGGATGCCGCCGCCGCTGCACGCCATCGTCAGCAGCGGCCCCGCGCCGCCCGTCGGGACGAACGTAGCGGCGCGGCCCCCCGCGTCATAGCGCCACGCGCCGGCATCGACGGCGCGATCCTCCCAGCCGCGGGTTGGTGTCCGCAGCGGGGCGGGGGTCGGCGCGGCGGCGATGGGTGCCGGGCGCGGCGGTGGCGGCGCCGCGGTCGGGACCGCAGCGCATCCGGCAACCGCCAGCATCACCGGCAGCACCAAGCCAATTTGTGTCCACATCCGCCGCGCTGTCATCCTCAAAATCCCTGCCAATCAATCACATCATTCGGTGCAACGCGCGGCACCGGCCACTGGTTCACCGCCGCATCGGCATCGGCATAGCCGATCGCCAGCCCGGTGAACAAAATCTGGTCGTCGTCCAGCGCCAGCGCTTGCCGCACCGTCCGCCCGTACATCGCCCAACATTCCTGCGGGCAGCTGGCGAGCCCGGCCTCGACGAGCAGCAGCATCACCGATTGCAGCCACATGCCCATGTCCGCCCATTGCGGCGGCCCCATGATGCGCGAGCAATGCAGGAAAAGCATCACCGGTGCGCCGAAACCCCGGTAATTCTCCACGAACTGAGCGAGCCGCCCCGCCTTGTCCTCACGCGGGATGCCGAGCGCGGCATAAAGCCCCTCGCCCACCCCGAACCGCCGCGCTTCCCACGGATCGGTCAGTCCCTTGGGGTAAATGTCATACTCGGGCTCATATCCCGCGCGCCCCATCGCCAGCCGCGCGGCGACCGCGTCCTGCACCGCCTGCCACGGGTCGCCGGTCAGCAGCGTCGCCTGCCACGGCTGGAGGTTGCCGCCCGATGGCGCGCGCTGCGCCGCGGCAAAAATGTCCTGGAGCAGCGCGGGATCGACGGGCTGATCGGTAAATTTGCGGATCGATCGCCGCTGGTGCAGGGCGGCGGTTACGGAAAGCTGGTCAGTCACTGGCATATTTATCCTCGCGCCGTTTGCCGAACAGCAATTTGCGTTCGAGCCGGGATTTGAGCTGGCGATAATAGCTCAGCAGGAACACGTCATCCTCTTCGGCGACCGGGCGGCCGATCTTGGCGCGGATCGCGTCGGCAACCTCGCGCATCGCGCGCGGATCGCGGCCGCGCAGCACGCGTTCGAGCTCCTGCAGTTCGAAGATGCCATAGACCGCCAGCTCGGCCTCGCTGAACAGCATCGCGTCGCCCGCTGCATCGACCGCGATGTCGGCGTCCAGCTTGGCGCGCCGTGCCATCACCACCCAGGTGCCGGCGATCAGGTCGCCCATCCGCATCCGGTCGCGATTGAACAGCAGGAATAGGCTGAGCGTCAGCGACCATGCGACCCCGGCAACGATGGTCCAGGTCGATGCCATATCCTCGGCAGCACTGACCCCCAGCATCATCAGCGGCAGGAACAGTTCAAGCTCGCGGATCAGGTTGCGCGCCACCACCGCATCGGCGGTCAGGCGGCCGCCGTCGCGCGCGACGACGCGGATGCCCATCAACCGCTTGCCCGGGGTCGCGGCGCGCGAGCCGAGCTCGAAGCCGATGAAC
Source organism: Sphingopyxis sp. L1A2A (assembly GCF_005502465.1). Taxonomy (GTDB): domain Bacteria; phylum Pseudomonadota; class Alphaproteobacteria; order Sphingomonadales; family Sphingomonadaceae; genus Sphingopyxis. The sequence continues at coordinate 66,552 of NZ_SCOT01000006.1, read as the reverse complement.
CAGAAGGTGCGCAGGACAAAGGCGCCGAGCATCCACACGATCGTCGTCAGCTCGCCGTCGGCGGCGGGCGCCAACCATGCGATCAGCAGCGTGAACAGGATCAGCACCAGCAGCATGATCACGACATCGATCATCAGCGCGCCGAAGCGCAGCCCCGAACTGGCGATCTTCAATTCCAGGTCGACCCCCTCCGGGGTAATGAACTGGCGGATTTTCTTGGCGCCCGCCGCTTGCAGCTTGGCGTTGGTGGCGGCGGCGGTCATGTGACATCCTCGCGCCGCGGGATGTAATAATAGGCGATCCAGGCGAGCAGCATCAGCGAGCCGATCGCATAGCGCAGCATCGTGTCGGTGATCAGCTGGCGCCCGAATCCTTCGAGCAGCCCGGCCGCGAACAGCATCAATATGACCCCGACCATCACCTTGCCCGCGGTCCGCCCGGCGTCGGCGGCGGCCTGCAACCGGTCCTTGGCGCCGGGAAAGACGACCGCGGTGCCGATGCGCAGCCCCGCGGCGCCCGACAGCGCCGCCGCGAACAGCTCGGTGGTGCCATGGATGAACAGCCAGCCGCCGAAATCGAAACCCAGCCCCTTGCCTGCGAACACCGCGATCATCGCGCCCAGCCCGATGCCCTGATAATATTCGAGCATCATCGTCGGCACGCCAAAGGCAAAGCCCAGCGCAAAGGACAGGATCGACACCCGGCTGTTGTGGGTGAAGAGATAGGTCGCAAAGACGTGGAGGCCGCTTTCGCTGTCGCCGGCCGCCGCCTTGCCCTGGCCCAGCGTCGATTTCAGAAATTCGGCGGTCGCGCGCGGATCGCGCCCGCCCGCCATCTCCTCATCGACGAAGTTGAAATACCATTCGGGGTTGCTCGCGACGAGCGAATAGCTGGTCAACGCGCCGAGCAGGATGATCAGCGAAATGATGATCGTCTCTTTCCACACCGACCGGACCGCGGCGGGCCAGTCGTAGAGGAAGAAGCGGCGCAGACGGTTGCGGCGGCTCTCGCGCACCCCGTAAACCAGGAAATAGCCGCGGATCGACAGCGCCTCGAGATGATCGAGCAGCGCCTTGTCGAGGCTGGTCGCGCGCGCGATCGACAGCGACGATAACGTGGCGCGGTAGAGCAAAGGCAGTTGCAGCAGTTCATCGCTGGTCAGCGCCTTGGCACCCTTTTTCTCCAGCTTGGTCAGCAGCAGGTCGAAGGCGATCCAGTCGGCTTCGCGTTCGGCGCGAAAGCGGCTGGTCGAAAAGCTCGGCGCATCGAGCGCGCGGGTGGTGGAGGTCGCGGGGGTCATAGGGTACCGGCCCGTTTGATGCCCAGATAGGCCTCGACCGCGCTCGCCCCCATCGCGTCGGCGGGCACTTCGACGACGTCGGCGCCCAGCCGCTGGAGCCGCGCGATCACCAGCTGACGATCGCGCAGCATCGCCGCCGCGACGTTCGACCTGGTGACGTCGGCGCCGGTTTCGGGGCGGCGGCGTTCCTCGCTTTCGACCTCGTCATCCTTGATGACGACGAACAGCAGCCGGTGCTTCCTGGCCAGCCGTCCCGCGGCGCGGATCATCAGGTCGGCGCTCGTCGCATCGGTGAATTCGGTGAACAGGATGATCAGCGAGCGGCGGCTGAGCTGCGCCGACAAGGTGGTGAGGGCGAGGGTGAAATTGCTTTCGACATGGGCATAGTCGATCAGGCTCGCGGCGCGCTGCAGGGCCGGGAAATCCTGGGTATGCATATAGGCGGGGGTCAGCGCCTGCGGCTTGGCCGCGAACGAAAACAGGCTGATCCGGTCATTCAGTTTCAGCCCGACATAGGCGAGCAGCAGCGCCGCCGACACCGCGCGGTCGACGCGCGGCATGCCGCCGACCGGTTCGGCCATCGTCCGCCCGCTGTCGATCGCCAGGACAACGCGGTTGTCGCGCTCGACGCGATATTCCTTGGCCAGCAGTTTGACGTGGCGCGCCGACGCGTTCCAGTCGATCGCGCGGCGGTCCATCCCGGGCTGATATTCGGCGAGCGCCTCAAATTCGGTGCCTTCGCCGCGCAGGCGTTGCTGGCGCAGCCCGAACCAGCTGTCGCGCTGGAACAACCGGCTGCCTTCCTCGGTCACCGCGCGCAGGCTGGGGACGACGCTGATCGCACCGCCGATGGCAAATTTGCGCTGTTTCCAGACGAGGCCGAGCGGCCCGGCCCAGCGGATCCACAGCGCCTCGACCAGCGCCTGCCCGCGCCGCGACGCCGTGAGCGAAAGCGTGCGGGCCAGCGTGCGCGCGGCGCCGCCATCGACCGCGACGGCGCGCATGTCGCTCGCCAGCCGTCCGCCTTCGGCGAGCCGATCGTCGAGCGCGAGCGCCAGTTCGGCGCGCGGCGGCACCGCGCCGCCGCTGGCAGCAAGCGAGAGGTCAAAGGCGTCGCCGACCCCGACCTGGTGCGGAAAACGTGCGTCGAGGCTGAGGTGGCGCGGATTGGCGCCGGCAATCGTGTCGAGGATCAGGCACGCGGCGATGACCCCGATCCAGCCGGGCGCGACGAGCCACAGCTCGGGCCGCACCAGCCCGAGCGCGAGCGCCATCGGGGCGCCGAGCAGCAGCAGATAGATCGCCCGGCGGGTCGGATAGATCACCGCGGCACTTCTTCGCGGTCGAGCAGCGCGGCGACGACCTGTTCGACGCCCCGGCCCTCGATCTCGGCGGCCGCCGACAGGATGACGCGGTGGCGCAGCACGCCTGACGCCAGCCGCTGGATGTCGTCGGGGATCACATAGTCGCGCCCGTCGAGCGCCGCCGCGGCGCAGGCGGCGCGCGCCAGCAGCGTCGCGGCGCGCGGGGACGCCCCGCACTCCAGATCGGCGCTCTCGCGTGTCGCGCGGACGAGGCGGACGATATAATCGACGATCTCGTCGGCCAGGCGGACGGTCGCGATGGTGTCGATCGCCGCCTCGATTGCCTGGGCATTGGCGACTTCGGTCACCCCAAAATCGCCGACCGCGGGGCTTTTGAAGCGCCCGCCATGATCGGCGACGATGCGGCGCTCCTCGTCGGCGGCGGGATAGTCGACGACCAGCTTGAACAGGAAGCGGTCGAGCTGCGCTTCGGGCAGCGGATAGACGCCCTGCTGTTCGATCGGATTTTGCGTCGCCAGCACGGTGAAACGCGGGCTCATCACATGCGCCTCGCCGTTGATCGTCACGCGGCGTTCCTGCATCGCTTCGAGCAGCGCCGCCTGCGTTTTCGGCGGGGTGCGGTTGATTTCGTCGGCGAGCAGCAGTTCGGTAAAGATCGGCCCCTTGGTCAGGGTGAAGCTCGACGTCTGGAAATTGAACAGGTTCGACCCCAAAATGTCGCCAGGCATCAAATCGGGCGTGAACTGGATGCGCCCGAAATCGAGGCCGGTCGCGCGGGCGAAGGCTTGCGCGAGCAGGGTCTTGGCGGTTCCCGGCGGGCCTTCGAGCAGCACATGGCCGCCCGCGAGCAGCGCGATCGTCACCATGCGGGTCAGCGGACCCTGCCCGAACACGACCTTGGCGACCTCGGCCTCGATCGCGGCGCCGAGCGCCTGGACGCTTTCGATGGGGTTAGCTGTCACGCAGTAGATCCTTCCTGATGTCGTGCAGCGCCTGCGCGTCTGCCAAAAACTCATGGGTATTGCGCGCCAGCGGCAACCGCCGCGCGAGCGCCGAAAACAGCGCGCTGTGGCCATCCAGATGCTTGTCGATCCAGCGGTCGGTCGCTGCCTCGTCGAGCCCGCCGGGCGCGTGCAGCCGCCGCGCGATCGCGCTGCGCTGGCTGCGGACATAGGCGTCGGCGCCGTCGAGCTCGCGCCGCGCCTGTTTGATCAGGTCGGCGCTGTTGGCGATCAGCGCCGCTTTCGACACCGCAATCGCGCGCGCCGGTTTCAGCGCCGGACCGAAGCGCATCCACGCCTGCCACAGCGCAAGCAGCCCGGCGGCGATCAGGCACAAGGTGATGCCGATGAACGGCGGCACAAAGGCAAAGCGCAGCAGCGACCGCTGGCTGCCGAAGCCGTTGAGCGTCAGGTCAAAGGCAAGCCCGTCGGCGTCGGCGTCCTCGGCCACCGCATCGACCAGCATCGCCGCGGTGCGGGCGCGATCGCGGCTCGAAAAGGCCAGATTGTTGATGAAATCGGGGTCCGACAGGATGTAGATGTCGTCGCGCGGGCGCTTGGCGAGCAGCGCGCCGCCGTGCGGGAAACCGATCAGCGTCTCATATCCCTCCGCGGTCACCACCTGCGCGCGCAGGCCGCGCAGCGGCAGCGTGACGTCGCGCCCGCCGAAAACGCCCGTTGCCGCCGCGCCCCGCGCATGTGGCTCGCTGGCGATCTTGTCGATCGAACCTATGGTCGGTGGCAACAGCTTGGGCGACGGGGCGATCGGAAAGCCGTTGCCCGACCAGCCCGCTTTTTCGGGGTGGCGTCCGGTCTGCCATTTTGGCAGGACGATCAGGATCGGGCCGCCGCGATGCCCCTTGATCACCCGCGCCAGATCGTCGGGCTTGGTGCTGTGCGTCGGGGTCAGCACCAGCAGTTCGCGCCATTCCTCCTCATATTCGGGCGCCTCTTCGCTGCGCCGCAGATCGATCACCGCGTCGCTGCGTTCGAGCAGATCGACGATCCCGGCATAGCCTGGCGCCGCTTTCGACAGCGCGTGGCCACCGCCGTCGTTGCCGCTGCTGAGCTGCGGGCCGAGCGCGATCAGCGCCCACAGCGCGATGAACGCGATCACCCCGATCGCGACGACGCCCGCGATCAGCCGCGGGTTGAAACCGCCGTCATTTGCCGCCGGACCGCTCATGCCCGCGCCCAATTCTTGGGCACCGTCAGCTCGGCATAGGCGCTGCGGCATTGTTGCCACGCGTCGGCGTCGATCGAGCGCCCGCCGAACAGGCTGATTTCGACCGCGCGCGCGATGCGGCTGAACGCGCCCTGTGCCACCACCGGCAGATCGCGCGCCGCGGCCAGGTCGCGCGACGTCATCGCGGGCTTGACCAGCCCGGGACGGCGGCCCTCAATGTCCTCGACGCTGCGATAGAGCAGCAGATGCACCGCTTCGGAAAAGCGCCCCGCCGCGGCCAGCGCGTCCGCCTCGGCGAGCAACGCGCGCGCCGCACCGGCTTCGGCCAGCCCGATCGCGTCCTCGCCGTCGCCATCGTCCGCGCTGCGCCGGAACGGCAGATTATCGACCCAGCGCGCAAAGGCGGGGACGAAATGATAGAGCAGGAACAAGGCCACCAGCGCGACAAAGAGCCACAGCAGCGGCTTGGCGGCGGGGGCGCTCCACTCGAAAAAGCGCGCGATGGCGTCGAACAGCGACGTCAGCCACTCGGGCGGCGGCGTGCGCGGTTCGGGCGGCGGAAAGCCGGTCTGGATTCCGCCCCCGGCGATCGTCTGGCTAAAGGCGGGATCGACGAGTTCGGGATCGATCAGCCATCCCTGGCTTGCCCCGGCGCCCCCATCGGCGCCCGGCGCATCGGCCGCCACCGACGCCTGCGCGATCCACAAGGCCATCATACTCAAAAGACTGATCCGCCCCGCATCGTCATCGCACCGGTGGTAGCGCGAGGCGGCGCGCCAAGGCAAGAGATGCTTGCGTACCGGTCTGCCCCGTTATAGCGCGCGGACGCATGGGTCCGATGGTTGCGCGCGTAACCAGCTGCCAGACCAGGCACGGCCGAACGGGAGGATGTCGGTGGACGCGGCGCAGGCAGTACATGAGAAATTCCTCGCCGCGCTGGCGAATGGAACGCTGCCGGGCCGCGGCGATGCGCCCGATCCTGCCGCGATCGGGCTGTCGCGCGCCGACGCCACCGATATTTTCCTGTCGCAGCTGACCAGCCGCCAGATGGACCGGCTGTCGCGCCATCTGCAGGCGCGCGGCGAGGGTTTTTATACGATCGGATCGTCGGGGCATGAGGGCAATGCCGCGGTCGCCGCGGCGCTGCGCGTCACCGACATGGCGTTCCTCCATTATCGCTCGAACGCTTTCCAGCTGCACCGCGCGCGGCAGGTGCCGGGGCAGACCCCGACCTGGGACATGTTGCTGAGCTTTGCGGCGTCGAGCGAAGACCCGATTTCGGGCGGGCGCCACAAGGTGATCGGGTCGAAACCGCTCAATATCCCGCCGCAAACCTCGACGATCGCCTCGCATCTGCCGAAAGCGGTCGGCGCGGCCTTCTCGATCGGCATCGCGCGCCGCCTCGGCATGACCGGGCTGCCGCTGCCGGACGACGCGGTCGTGCTGACCAGCTTCGGCGACGCCTCGGCGAACCATTCGACCGCGCAGGGCGCGTTCAACACCGCGGGCTGGGCGGCGTTCCAGGGTTCGCCGATGCCGCTGATTTTCCTGTGCGAAGACAATGGTATCGGCATTTCGACGCGCACCCCGACCGGCTGGATCGAGGCGCAGTTCCGGCACCGCGCCGGGCTGCACTATATAAAATGCGACGGCAGCGACCTCGTGTCGGCCTATGCTGGCGCCGGCGAAGCCGCCGATTATGCGCGGCGGTATCGCAAGCCGGTGTTCCTCCACATGGCGACGGTGCGGCTCTATGGTCACGCCGGGTCCGACGTCCAGGGCGCCTATCTGCCCAAGGCGCTGATCGAGTCCGACGAGGCGCGCGATCCGCTGCTCGCCGGGGCGGCGCTGATGGCGCAGCAGGGGTGGATGACCTTAGCTGAAATCGCCGATGCCTATGATGACATCGGCGCGACACTGGCGCGGCAGGCCGAGGCGGCGATCCTGCGCCCCAAGATCACCACCCCCGCGCATGTGATGGCGAGCATCGTTCCGCCCCGGCGCGACATCGCGCGCGCCAACACGCCGTCGGATGAGGATCGCAAGGCGATGTTCGGCAGCGACGCCGGTGCGATGGACAAGCCGCAGCATATGGCGCGGCTGCTCAGCTGGGCGCTCGCCGACCTGATGCTCGCGCATCAGGAAATCGCCGTTATGGGTGAGGATGTCGGGCCGAAGGGCGGGGTCTATAATGTCACCGCCAAGCTCCACCAGCGGTTCGGGTCGGCGCGCGTCGTCAACACGCTGCTCGACGAACAGGCGATCCTCGGGCTTGCGATCGGCATGGCGCACAACGACTTCTTGCCGATGCCCGAAATCCAGTTCCTCGCCTATGTCCACAATGCCGAGGACCAGATTCGCGGCGAGGCGGCGACTTTGAGTTTCTTCTCGGACGGCCAATATACCAACCCGATGGTGCTGCGCATCGCGGGGCTTGGCTACCAGAAGGGCTTCGGCGGTCATTTCCACAACGATAACAGCTTGGCCGTTTTCCGCGACATCCCCGGCGTCATCCTCGCGGTGCCCTCGAACGGCCGCGATGCGGTGGCGATGCTGCGCGAGTGCGTAAGGCTGGCGCGTGAGGAGCAGCGGGTAGTCGTGTTTGTCGAACCGATCGCGCTCTATATGACCCGCGACCTCCACGAGGAGGGCGATGGTCTGTGGACGAGCGTTTATGAGGCGCCGGGTGACGGCGCGCCGATCCGCTTCGGCGACGTCGGGGTACATGGCGACGGCACCGATCTGGCGATCGTCACCTATGGCAACGGCACTTATTATTCGCGCCAAGCCGAAAAGCTGCTCGCCGCCGAAGGGGTGAAGGCCCGCGTCATCGACCTCCGCTGGCTCGGACCGGTCGACGCGGACAGGCTCGTCGCCGCGATCGGCGATGCGACGCGCATCCTGATCGTCGACGAATGCCGCATCACCGGGTCGCAGAGCGAGGCGCTGATGGCGCTGTTCGTCGAGCGCGTCCCGGACAAGAAGCTCGCGCGCATTGCCGCCGACGACAGCTTCATTCCCTTGGGCCGCGCCGCGACGCTGACCCTGCCGAGCCGCGACAGCATCGCCGCGGCGGCGCGGGCGTTGCTGGCATGAGCGCGCGCAAGACCGCGCTCGTCGTCGCGCCCGGCCGCGGCACCTATGGCAAGGGCGAGCTGGGCAGCATCGCGCGGCTGCACGGCGCGCGCTTTGCCGACCTGATCGCCGATTTCGACGCGCAGCGCCGCGCGCGCGGCCAGCCGACGGTGAGCGAACTCGACGGTGCCGACCGCTTCAGCGTCGCGACGCATATGCGCGGCGATGTAGCGGCGCCGCTGATCTATACCGCGACCGTCCTCGACTATCTCAGCATCGACCGCGAGAAATTCGACGTCGTGGCGGTCGCGGGCAATTCGATGGGCTGGTACAGCGCGCTCGCGCTCGGCGGCGCGGTGTCGGTCGCGGATGGTTTTCGCATCGCGAACGCGATGGGACTCAACAGCCAGACGCACGGCCCCGGCGGACAGATATTGCTGCAAGTCGTCGATGAGACTTGGCGCCCCGTTCCCGGCCTGCGCGAGCAGCTGCTGGGCCTCGCCGCCGCAATCACCGCGCGCCCCGATCACGCGCTCGCGCTGTCGATCGACCTCGCCGGCATGCTCGTTTTTGCGGGCAATGAGGCAGGCCTCGCCGCGCTGCTCGCCGAAGCGCCGCCGATCCCCGGCCGCGATCCGCTGCGCCTTGCGGGCCATGGTCCGTTCCACACCCCGCTGATGTTCGGCAGCTCGGACAAGGCAAAGGCCGAACTGGCGCCCGCGCTGTTCGGCGCACCCGCGATCCCGATGGTCGATGGCCGCGGCCATATCTGGCGCCGCTTTGCCAGCGACCCCGCCGCCGTCTGGGACTATAGCTTCGGCCACCAGATCCTCGCGCCCTATGATTTCGCGCGCTCGGTGCAGGTCGCGGTCAAGGAATATGCCCCCGATGTCCTCATCCTGCCCGGCCCCGGCGACACGCTGGGCGGCGCGATCGCGCAGGCGCTGATCGGCATCGAATGGCAGGGGATCGCCAGCAAGGCCGACTTTGCCGCGCGGCAGGCGACCGATCCGATCCTGCTTGCGATGGGCCGCGCCGAGCAGCGCGCGGTCGTGACCGGGAATCAATAGGGCCGACAGAGGAAGGAACATCCTCTGTCGGCCCTGTCGGTTGCGCGGGGTCAGGTGGGGTTGACCCGTTGCGAATGAACGGCAGCGCCCATGGGGACCAACACAAGGGCGGGGCACCGTTCAAATGCCTTATAGTCGGGGTACGGCGGCGCTGGCCGCGCGGCGCGCTGATCATGCGCCATAATGGACCGGATTACCCGCCGCGCCGCGCGCCTGTTCGGCGGTAAACTGCAACCGCAGCAGCTCGGCGACATTGCCCGCGCCGGCGCGGCGCATGATGTTGGCGCGATGGACCTCGATCGTCCGCGGGCTCAACGCCAGCTGCCGCGCGATCGCCTTGTTGCCGAGCCCGGCGGCGATCGCGGCCAGGATATCGCGCTCGCGCGGGGTCAGCGCCGCCAGCCGCGCTGCGGCCTCGCAGCGCCGGGTCCGCGCCGCTTGGCGAGCGGTCCAGTCGCCCAGTTCGGCGTCGACGGCGCGGCAAACGACGCGCGGATCGAGCGGCGCGGGCAGCAGGTCGCGCGCGCCGCCGCGCAGGATCGCGCGCGATTCGGCGATGCTCAGCTGTTCGGCGACGACAAAGGCGGCGATGTCGTCGCGCGCGGCGACCCGGTCGAGCAGCGCCGCGCCATCGATCCGGCCCGGCTGGTGCCAGCGAAACAGCAGGATCGCGCCGCCGCTATCGCCCTCCGCCTCCAGCCACGCATCGGCGCTGGCAAAGCTGCGCACGATCCGCGCCCCGCCCCCTGCCAGCGCGCGAAAACAGGCGGCGCGCTCGGTGGGGTCGGGCAGGACGAGGTGGATATGGCCCGCAAAATCGCTCACCCCCTGTCCCTGCCGCGACCGCGCGACCGCGAACAGCCCGGATCGCGCGGCATTGGCGCCGATGCGGAGCGAGTTGCAATGAACCGGTGCGCGGGCCGCGATTGCTTATGATGACGCGCCCGCCAAAGCTGGGTCAGAGATATCGCCACGCAAAGCCGAAGGCGGCGAAAAGCGAGACCAGGGTTGCGACCAGGATCGGGACGAGCCCCCGCCAGCCGTCCGACAGCAGCGTGTCGAGGCGCGATCGCATCGCGGTTGCAACGACCGCAAACAGCAGCAGCGCTTTCGACGCCAACAGGCCATAGTCCTTGAGCCACGCGGGCAGCGGAAAAAGCGATCCGGCCAGCACCAGGGCCAAAAACGCCCAGATGAACCAAGGCATCCCCAGCGGTTCAAAACGTCGCCGTGCCGCCTGATCCGATCGTCCGATGATCAGCGCCAGCACCGCCACCACCGGCGCCAGCAAGGCGACGCGGGTGAGCTTCACGATCGCCGCCACCTCGCCGGCGCCCGCCGAATAATTATAGCCCGCCCCCAGCGACTGGGCGACGTCGTGAATGGCGGCGCCCATCAGAAATCCGGCTTGCCGGTCGGTGAAGTGAAACTGCGCCGCGAGCAGGGGGTAGAAGGACATTGCGATGGCGCTGGCGAGCGAAATCCCGACCAGGGTAAAGGTGAAGCGGTGCTGGTCCAGCCGCTCGCGCCCGATCAGCGCGTAAATGGCCAGGGCGGCCGACGCGCCGCAGATGGCGGTCGCGCCGCCCGCCAGCAGGCCGACGAACCGGCTGTCGCCGCTCAGCCGCGCCCCCACGAGGCCGGCGGCGATGACCAGCGCGACGATGGCGATCAGGGCGGCAAAGCTGGCAACGCCCAGCGTGGCGATCTGCGCCGCCGTCACCTGCGTGCCGAGCAGCACAATCCCCCACCGCAGCCCCGCCGTGCCGCACAGATCTATGCCGGGATGCAGGCGCGGATTGGCGGCCAGAAAATTGAGCGCGAGGCCGATCAGCAAGCCCGCCAGAATGACCGGCATTGCATAATGGTCGGACAGCCACGCCGCCGCCGCCGCCGCGATGGCGATGACGCAAAGGCCGGGAAGCCACAATCGCGCCGACCATCGCGCCTTGCGGGTTAGAGCGTCGGCGAGCCAGATTTCGCCATAGAGATCGGCGCCGACCCGCTCTGCCTGACGCCCGCTATCCAACGAGCAGATCGCCGATGTCGACGATCGGCGTGCCGTGCTCGGCGGCGAAGCCCGCCATGTCGGCGCAGCGCGCCATCGTGCCGTCGTCGCGCATGATCGCACACAGCACGACGCCCTCCCCCAGATCGAAACGATCGCATAGCGCGATCCCCGCCTCGAGCGTCGAGCGCCGCGCGGCGAGGCCGCCCGGGTCGGCGATCAGCGGAAAGACATGACCGGGTTTGACCAGATCGGCGGCGCGCGCGTCGGGCGCCATGGCGACCGCGATAGTATGCGCGCGATCATGCGCCGAAATGCCGGTTTCGACGCCGTGCCGCGCTTCGATCGACACCCCGAACGGCCGTCCGCTGTCGCCGCCTTCGCCGCTGTTTTGCGGCGTGATCCCCAGTTTCCAAGCCCGCGGCTGAGTCAGCCCCAAGCAGATCAGGCCGCGGCCATGGCGCGCCATGAAATTGATCGCCTGCGGCGTCACCCGGCTGGCCGCCATCGCAAAGTCGAGGTCGCCATGGCGCAGCGCATCGCCCGCCAGGATGATCAGACCGCCGTCCGCCAGATGCTGGCCGATGGCGTCCAGCGCGCTGTCGCCGGAGGCGGTCATGACAGGATGCCCGCCGCTCCGACGACCTGCTTGCCGACCAGTTCCAGCTGCATCCGCGCCCCGACGTCCAATATTTCGCCCAGATCGTCAAAGGTTTCGGGGGTGGTGCGGATCGCGGCGCCGATCGGCGTCGGCCACCCGCGCAGCGCATGGGTGATGCTGCGCAGGGTTAACAAGGTGCTCATCGCCGCCTGATGGCCGAACGCGGTCGCGATCAGCCCGACCGGGCGGCCATGGAAATAGGGCCGGACATCGGTCGACAAATCCTCGAAATAATCGAGGGCGTTTTTGACCAGCCCCGAAATGCTGCCGTGATAGCCGGGCGACGCGATGATCAACCCGTCGGCATCGCGCACCGCGGCGACCATTTCGGCCCCCGCCTGATCGCTGTGGCCCGGACCGCGATAATAGGGCAGCGCGCTCATATAGGCGCCGTCGAAGCGGGTGATGACCGCACCCTCGGCCGCCGCGGCGCGACAGCATATCTCGAGGATTTTTTCGGTCGACGATCCGGGGCGCGGCGTGCCGCCGAGCGCAACGATGGACCTCATGGGCTTGGCTCCTCTGTTCGATGCCCGCGGCGGGATACGGACGGCAAAGCGGCTTGCCTTATGTCTCGCGGTGTCATACGATTCTCTAGGCCCGTGAAACGGCGTAACGCAAGCCCTAATTGGGCTGGAACGGTCGACGCGCAGCGCATAGCGCGCGACCCTGACGAGAGAGGGCCGATATGGCTGAAACTACCGCATCCGCGACCGACGCCGCGCAGCGCGCCATTCGTATCGGCCTGATCGCGCTGATCTTCTTTGGGACCGCGCTCAATTATCTCGACCGCCAGGTGCTGGCGCTGCTCAAGCCGATGTTGCAGGCCGATTTCCAATGGAGCGATCAGGATTTCGCCCATTTCGGCTCGTCGTTTCAGATCGCGGCCGCCTTTTCGCTGCTCGGCGTCGGCTGGTTCATTGACCGGGTCGGGGTACGCTGGGGCTATGGTCTCGCGGTCGGGGTGTGGAGCCTGGCCGGCATGGCGCATGCGCTGGCGGCCAGCGTCCAGCAATTCGTCGCGGCGCGCGTCGCGCTGGCCATCGCTGAATCGGTCAACACCCCGGCGGCGATCAAGGCGGCGGCCACCTATCTGCCGGTCAAGGAACGCTCGGTCGGGCTGGGCGTCATCAACAGCGCGTCGAACATCGGCGCCATCCTCGCGCCGCTGGCGGTGCCGGTGCTGGCTTTGGCGCTGGGCTGGCAGGCGGCGTTCCTGATCACCGGGGCGCTGGGCTTTGTCTGGCTGTTCTTCTGGTGGCTCGGCACCGCGAAGCTGCGGCCGGTGGGCGCGCAGGCGGCGGTCGATGCGCCGCAGGAGCGCGCCGATCCGTGGCGCAAACTGATCAAGGATCGGCGAACGCTGGCGGTCATCGGCGCCAAGACGCTGACCGATCTGGTGTGGTGGTTCATCCTGTTCTGGGCCCCCGATTTCTTTGCCCGGCAATTCTCGCTGGGGCAGGGCGAAATCGGTTATCCGACCGCGATCGTCTATGTCATGGCGGCGGCCGGCGCGCTGTCGAGCGGCTTTCTGTTTCCGGCGCTGCTCAGCCGCGGGATGAGCGAAAACGGCGCCCGCAAATCGTCGATGTTCTTTTATGCACTGCTCATCCTGCCGCTGCCGCTGGCGCTGCTGGCGCCGAACCAATGGGCCGCGGCGCTGGTAATCGGCCTGGGTCTGTTTGCCCATCAGGGCTTTTCGACCAACATTTTTGGCATGACCGCCGACATTGTCCCGGCGCGTCAGGTCGGCAGCGTGATCGCGATGGGGGCGCTGGCGGGCAATCTGTCGGGCGCTGCGATGCTGGAGTTCACCGGCTGGGCGCTCCACACCGGGCTTGGCTATGCGCCGATGTTCCTGATGTCGGCGAGCGCCTATCTGCTGGCGCTGGGCTGGATCCACCTGATGCAGCCGCGGCTGGTCGTGGTCAACAGCGAGGAGGCATAAGGAAGGCGGGCCGCGCGGCCCGCCGCCCGACAAAACGGGCCAATAAAAAAAGGGGCGCCGCGGTCTATCCCGCGACGCCCCTTTTTTGCGTTGGCTGATCGCGCGCTTAGCGGATCTTGGCGCTCAGGCTGACCCCGAAATAGCGGTCGGCGTCGCGCGGGATCTGATAGCGCTGGCCATTGCCGACGTTGAGCAGGGCATAGCTTTTGTCCCCGATGTTGCGGGCGTGGAAGGTCAGGCGATAGAGGTCTTCGGCGTCGCTGAACCCGACCGACGCGTTCCAGATGCCGTAGCTGTCGAGCGGCCCGCCTTCGCCCAGGTCCGAGAATTGCTTGCCGGTGTAGCTGTAGCTGGTCCCGGCATAGAATTTCAGCGCGCTGCCGATCGGGGTTTCATAATCGGCACCGACGTTCCAGCTCCATTTCGGCGCCAGCGGCAGCCGCGTCCCGTCGCGGGCGTCGGGCGCGTTGGTCAGCGGATTGGGATTGAAACGGCGCACCTTGGCATCGGCATAGGCGACGCTGCCGCGCAGGGTCAGCCCATCGACCGGGGCGACGATGGTATCGACCTCGAAACCCTTGGTCCGCACCGTCCCGGCGTTGGTCAGATTGGTGATGATCTGGCCGTTCAAGAGGACGAAGTTGTTCGCCTGGAACCCGTCATAGGTCGCCTGGAACAACGCGGCGTTGAACTGGATGCGGCGATCCCAGAATTGAGATTTCATGCCGACTTCATAGGCATCGGACGATTCTTCATCGATCGGCACCGCGTTGGTCGGGGCGGTGTAGTTGAAAAAGACGTTGAACGCCGGACCCTTATAGCCGCGGGTAAAGCTGCCATAGAATAACAGGTCGTCGGTCGGTTCGAACTGGATCGACGCCTTGCCCGAGATATTGTTGTTCTGGGTGCTGCCGCTCGAAGTGTTGAGCCCGGTGCCGCCGCCCGCGATCGTGCCGCCGGCGGGATTGCCCGACACACCGGGGCCGGAGAGCGGCAGGCCGGTGGCCGCGTTGATCCCCGGCGCGCGGGTGTGGGTATAGCTCAGCGTATCGCGCGTCCAGCGCAGGCCGCCGGTCAGGCTGAGCTGGTCGGTCAGACGATAGGTCGCCTGTCCGAACACCGCGAAATTGTTGCTGTTGACGTCGCTGAACGACGTCGCGGTCGGATAGGTGGTGTTGACCGGATCATTGAGGTTGCACGGCCGCGCCCCGCTGGGCGCAAGCGGCAGCGTCGATGACGCGCAGACGATGTCGCGGCGGGTGAAATCCTGCCGGTTGTTCGAATGCCAGATGAAGGTGCCGACCTGATAGAAAAACGGCATCGCCTGATCGGACGACAGGCGGATTTCGGCCGACATCTGATCGGTTTTGACAAAGCCATTGTCGTGCAGTTCGGCGGTCCCGACGATCGCGCGCGGCAGGAAGTCGCCCTCGCGAATTTCGGTATTCTGCCAGTTGCGATAGCCGAGGATGACGCTCAGCACATGTTCGCCGGGGACGTCGAGATCGAGATTGCCGGTCAGGCTCCACTGCTTGTCGCGGGTGCGGGTGATCAGATTGTGATTGACGGTGCGCTGGTCGGTGCCGAGCGCGACCGGAAAGCCCAGTTCGGCATCGAGAACGGCGCCGCGGCTGACCCCGGTGACGTCGGCGCAGCAATCGTCATTGGCCTTGAAATAGTCGGCGATGACGCGGATGCGCGCGCCGTCGCCGTCATAATCGAGGATGCCGCGCGCGCCATAATGCTCGTAACCGTTGACGTCGGTGTCGAAAAAGACGTTGCGGATATTGCCGTCATAGCTGCCGTAAAAGCCGGTGACCCGCGCCGACAGGTCGGTCGCCAGCGGCCCCGATACCGAACCCTTGAGCCGATATTCGCTGCCTTCATAATATTCGCCGCGCAGATCGGCTTCGAGCGTTTCGGTGCCGCCTTTCGACACGATGTTGACAAGGCCGGCCGACGCATTCTTGCCGAACAACGTCCCCTGCGGTCCGCGCAGCACTTCGATCCGGTCGATGTCGAGCAGGTCGCTGAACGCTTGCCCCGACCGACTCAGCACCACACCGTCGACAACGGTGGACACACTGGGCTCGGCGGCGACCGAAAAGGTGATGGTGCCGACGCCGCGCATGATGATCGCGCTATTGGCGCTGGTCGTGCCCTTGCGGAAGGTGACCGAGGGGACGAGGTCGCCGATATTCTCGAGGCTGCTGGTGCCGCTTTGGATCAGCCGGTCGCCGGTGACGGCGGTAATGGAAATCGGCACATCCTGCACATTTTCTTCGACTTTTTGTGCGGTTACGATGATTTCTTCGACTTGGGCGGCGGCCGGGGCGGCCACGCCGATGGCGAGCAGCGACGCCGATCCGGCAAGCCAGAATTTGTGCGCGCGGGCCGTGATTTCGGACTTGCGATTCATGTCATATCCCTCCCAATATCGGTGCCCGAGCGAATGTCGCGGGCGGCGGCCTGTTGGCCTTCAACCGTCGCTGAGATGAAATATGGCGATTGATATGTCAAGCGGTGTCATATAGACAATGGCTGTCATATCGACGCGATACGGCCTTTTATTCGGGACCTGTGGCGCGATGGCAACATGGTGATGGGGGATGGGAAGCGACCGTGAAGGCGGAGTTTCGAGCACAAAAGGACGGTTTCGACCTGGTGGCGGGCGCAATGACGCTGCTGCGCCACCGCGCCGCGGACCCGGCGATCACCGCCGCCATCGGCGATCCCGATGTCGTCATGCACCGCGGCAATTTCCGGATGGACGATCGGCGCACCGATCTGGCGGCGCTGCCGATGGTCGATGTCAGGCCCGACCGGGTGGAACTGCGGCGCCATGCGGGCGCGCCGCCCGGCCTGACGCTCACCCTCGTCCCGCTGGGCCATGGCTTCGCGCTGAACCTCGAAAGCCATGACGCCGATTGCAATCGGCTGGCCGTCGACCTGCTGGCGCAGCCGGACGAGCATATCTGGGGCGGCGGCGAGCAGATGAGCTATCTGCGTTTGAACGGCCGCCGCTTTCCGATCTGGACCAGCGAACCGGGGGTGGGGCGCGATAAAGATCGTGAATTGACGCAGATCATGGACCGCGAGGGCATGGCGGGCGGCGATTATTGGACGACCAACTATCCGCAGCCGACGTTTCTTTCGTCGCACCATTATGCCTGTCATCTGACCAGCACCGCTTATGCCGTGCTCGACTTTGCCGATCCCGGTGTGAACCGTGTGGAATGGTGGGAAGGGTGCGGGCGGATCGAATTTACCTTCGCTGACAGCCTGCCGACGCTGGTCGGGATTTTGTCGAGCCATTTCGGGCGGCAACCGAAATTGCCCGACTGGGCCATCGAGGGCGCAATCATCGGGCTGAAGCAGGGCGTCCAGAGCTTTGACCGGTTGCAGAAGATCCGCGATGCGGGGGCCGCCGTGTCGGGATTGTGGTGCGAGGATTGGGTCGGCATCCGCGAAACCAGCTTTGGTCGCCGCCTGTTCTGGGACTGGCGCTGGAGCGCGGCGCGCTACCCCGATCTGCCCGACCGGATCGCGCAGCTGCGCGCCCAGGGCATCCGCTTTCTGGGCTATGTGAACCCCTATCTGGCGATCGACGGCGGCATGTTCGGCGAAGCGCGCGACCTGGGGTTGCTGGCGCTGCGCCAGGATAGCGACGATCCCTATCTGGTGGACTTTGGCGAGTTCGACTGCGCTATCGTCGATTTTACCAATCCGGCGGCGATCAGCTGGTTCGCCGACCGCGTGATCGGGCGCGAGATGCTGGACATCGGGATGACGGGCTGGATGGCAGATTTCGGCGAATATCTGCCCACCGACCTGCGGCTGCACGACGGCAGCGATCCGATGCTGGCGCACAACCGCTGGCCGGTGCTGTGGGCCGAGGTCAACGCGCGCGCGATCGCGGCGAAGGGCCTGACCGGCGATGCGCTGTTTTTCATGCGCGCCGGCCATGCGGGGGTGCAGGCGCATTGCCCCTTGCTGTGGGCCGGCGACCAGTGCGTCGATTTCTCGCGCCACGACGGCATCGGCACCGTGATCACCGCCGCGCTGTCGGCGGGGTTGGTCGGCAACGCCTATAGCCACAGCGACGTCGGCGGCTACACCTCGCTCCACGGGCTGGTCCGCACCGCCGACCTGCTCAAGCGCTGGGCCGAACTCGGGGCGTTTTCGCCGGTCATGCGGACGCATGAGGGCAATCGCCCCGACGACAATCTGCAAATCGACAGCGACGACGATATTCTGCATCATTTCGCGGCGATGACGCGCGTCCACGCGGCGCTCGCCCCCTATCTGCGGTCGCTGTGCGACGAAGCCGCCGCGCAGGGGCTGCCGTTGCAACGGCCGCTGTTCCTGCATTATCCGACCGACGCCTGCTATGCCTGCGAGGATCAATATCTGCTTGGAAGCGATTTGCTGGTCGCGCCGATCCTTCACGAGGGCGCGCTGGACCGCGAGGTTCTGATCCCTGCAGGCGAGACATGGGTCCATGTGTGGACCGGCGACGTGATGGCGGGTGGACGGTCCACGGTTGCGGCGCCTTTTGGCGCACCGCCGGTCTTTTATCGGACGGGCAGCGCCTTTACACCGCTGTTCCAGTCACTGTCCGTGCATCGGGGGGAGCTTGTTTGATGAGCCAGCGCAGCAACATCCGCGACGTGTCGGCGCGCGCCGGGGTGTCGGTCAAGACCGTCAGCCGGGTGCTCAACGACCATCCCTATGTCAGCCAGGATACCCGCGAAAAGGTCGAGGCCGCGATCCGCGATCTCGAGTTTCGCCCCAGCGTCGCGGCGCGCATCCTGGCCGGGACCAAATCGGCGCAGATCGCGCTGATCTATGACAACCACAGCCCCTATTATATCAACCAGATCCAGGCCGGGTGCTGGGCGCGCTGCCATCAGGACGGCATTCGCCTGCTCGGCCAGCCGGTCGATGTCGACGATCCCGACGTCGGCGATCAGGTGCGCGGGCTGGTCAGCGAAACCCATGTCGACGGCATCATCCTGTCGTCGCCGGTGACCGATTGCGACCCGGTGCTGCGGACGCTGGAACAGCTGGGCATCCCTTTTGTTCGCATTTCGCCCGGCACCAATCATGCGATGACGTCGTCGGTGTTCATGGACGACGCGCAGGCGGCGGACGACATGACCACCCACCTCATCAACATGGGGCATCGCCGCATCGGGTTTATCAAGGGCCACCCCAATCATATGGCGTCGGACGAACGATTGTTCGGCTATCGCCGCGCCCTCGATCGCGCCGGGCTGCCCTTCGAACCGCAGATGATTGCCGACGGGTTGTTCGATTTCGACAGCGGTTATGCGGCGTGCGAGCGGTTTTTGCTGATGCCGCACCGCCCGACCGCCATTTTTGCCGCGAACGACGATATGGCGGCGGGAGTCCTGGCGGCGGCGCACCGCGCCGGGTTCGATCTGCCAAATGACCTGTCGGTGGCGGGGTTCGACGATACGACGCTGGCGCGGATGGTGTGGCCCGCGCTGACCACAATCCGCCAGCCGGTGTTCGATCTGGCGCACACCGCGACCGACCTGCTGCTGACCGGGCAGAATCTGGTTCACCGCCGCCTGCAACACGACCTCGTCGAGCGCGATTCGGTGCGCGCGCGCGATCCCGCGACCAAATAAGGAATAGATTGGCATATGAGCGACCTCCCCGCCGTCCCCACCACCCGCCCCTTGGGCCAAAGCGGTATTACCGTCTCTTCGCTTGCATGGGGGATGTGGCGTTTTGCCGGACCCGTCGGCGCCGCGCGCCAGCTGGTCGATGCGGCGCTCGATATCGGGATCACGCTGTTCGACACCGCCGATATCTATGGCTTTGACGGCAGCGGCGGCTTTGGCGACGCCGAAAGCCTGCTCGGCGAACTGTTTGCCGCCGACTCGGGCTTGCGCGCGCGTATGGTGCTGGCCAGCAAGGGCGGCATCATGCCGCCGCTGCCCTACGACAGCAGCGCCGCCTATCTGGAGCAGGCGATCGACGTCTCGCTGCAGCGGCTCAAGACCGACGTCATCGACCTGTGGCAGATCCACCGGCCCGACATATTGACCCATCCGCAGGAGGTTGCGGGCGCGGTGCGCAAGGCGCAGGCGGCGGGCAAGATCCGCGCCGTCGGCGTTTCGAACTGCACGCCCGCGCAGATTGCGGCGCTCCAGCATTTCCTGGACGTCCCGCTCGCCAGCACCCAGCCCGAACTGTCGCCGCTGTGCATCGCGCCGTTCGAAAATGGCGAACTCGATCAGGCGCTGCAGATGGACATGGCGGTGCTCGCCTGGTCGCCGCTGGGCGGCGGGCGTCTGGCCGAACCGACCAATGACCGCGAACGCGCGGTCGTCGCGGCGCTTGATGCCGTCGCTGCGGCGCATGGCGTCGGCCGCACCGCGGCGGCGTATAGCTGGCTGATGGCGCATCCGGCGCGGCCGATCCCGATCGTCGGGACGCAGAATGTGGCGCGGATCGGCGAGGCGGCCGACGCCTTTGCCGTCCGCTGGACACGAACCAGCTGGTATGAGGTGTTTGTCGCGGCACGAGGAGAGAAACTGCCATGACCCAGGGTGAAACGCATCGGTCGTGCGAAGTGAGCTGGTTCTCGGCGCTGTGCGACGATGATTATGAATTTCTGGGCCAGCCCGATCCGATGCTGCAATCGAGCTGGGAGCATTGCCGCAACATCGTCCTGACCGCCGAAAAGGGCGGCTTCGACAATATATTGCTGCCATCGGGCTATCAGCTGGGGCTCGATACCACGGTGTTCGCCGCGGCGATCGCGCCGTTCCTCGACCGGATGCGCCTGCTGATGGCGGTGCGGATCGGCGAGGACTGGCCCCCGCAGCTCGCGCGGCGCATCGCCACGCTCGACCGCATCCTCGGCGGACGCCTCACGGTCAACATCATCTCGTCGGACCTGCCGGGCCAGACGCTCGACAGCGAACCCCGCTATGCCCGCACGGTCGAGGTGATGCAGATCCTGAAGACGATGTTGTCGGGGCAGCATCTGTCGCACCGCGGCGAATTTTACGATCTGGAACTCGACCCGCCGCGGATGACGACGCTGTCGGGCCGCTGCCCGCCGCTCTATTTCGGCGGGCTCAGCCCCGCCGCGCGCGATGCCGCCGCCGAGGCGGCCGACGTCTATCTGATGTGGCCCGACACGATGGACAAGGTGCGCGATGTCGTCGGTGATCTGACCGCGCGCGCCGCGGCCAAGGGGCGCACGCTGAAATTCGGCTATCGCGCCCATGTCATCGTCCGCGAAACCGAGGCCGAAGCGCGTGCCTATGCCACCCGCCTACTGTCCAAACTCGATGATGGAGCGGGCGAGGCGATTCGCCAGAAATCGCTCGACACCGCGACCGCCGGGGTCGCGCGCCAGACCGAGCTGCGCGCGTCGGCGGGCGACGACGGATTTGTCGAGGATAATTTGTGGACGGGGATCGGCCGGGCGCGTTCGGGGTGCGGCGCCGCGATCGTCGGCGATCCCGATCAGGTGCTCGCCAAGCTGCGCGCCTATCAGGCCGAGGGCATCGACGCCTTCATCCTCTCCGGCTATCCGCACGCCGCCGAATGTGACCTGTTCGCGCGCCATGTGTTGCCGCATCTGGATCATGGGCCGCTGACGCTCGACTGACCGGGGATTGATCGGTAACCGCGGCGCCGACTGTTCGTCGCCAAGCCCGTTCGCGCGCCAGTTTCCGGCGCCGCTTCGGCGCGCCCGGATGGTCCGCAGCCGCCGCGCGCCCCGTTTGAAACCGGCAGTAGAGCTGGTGACCCCTACGGGAGGGGTCGGATGGGCTGGAAGCCCACGGTTTTCCGCCATTTTCCGCGACGTGAAACGACGCATGTGTACTCAGTAGGTGTACTCACGATTGCGAGCACGCTGCCGCGATAGCCGTTGGTGAGGTGATCTGTAAAGGCTGCTTTGCGCCTGATCCCAGTCATAGCCGGCCGCGAAACCGATGCCTAAGAGCTGCCCTTCGGGCCTTTCAGAACTTACCGGCAGGAACGCGCCTGCATACTGGCATTCGACAGCGAGTAACCTGAGTGCGAAAGCGGCCATAGGATTTGACGCACGAAATGCGGCTATGTTTTGCTCTATTCTTTTTCGCTGCCGACTTACAAACGTTCAGGCATCGCCTCGATTGGCGGCACGCTCGATGGCACAGAATTCCTCGCCCCTGTCGAGCAGGTTGACTGCAAGGCGCTCATGATGAATTTCTGTCTTCGCTTCACAATCGAGTGAATTGGTGTGCGGATTTCGCCGCTATATCGAGCGCGCAGCGGATCGGGACTCAAGAATGAGAGCGTAAGCGGCTGCATCGATCAGCCGGTCGTATCGATGGCCGCGGAACCGGAATTGCTCGTCGACGGCTTCGATGCCGAGCTGCTCTTGGATATAGTCGGGGTTGTGTTCGACCAGAGTGAGAAGGCTCGCCGGATCCTTTTCGCCTGATTTCAGGCGACGCAGCGTCGCACGATCCCAGCTCCGAAGGGCGGCCGCCGCCATCTCCTCGCGCTCGTCGCCGTAAATGCCGAAAATGCTGAGCGATCGGTTCACATCGCCGCGCTGCAGGTGAAGAGGAATGTCGTCGCGCTCGCGGCGCGCGTATTCGTACATGTTCGCAACCTGCGCTGCGAGTTCAGCGGTGTAGAGCAGATGATCGCGCAGCTCGCGCTCTGCGACGATCCTTCTCGGTTCGCGGTCCTCGAGACCGGCGAGACGGGCGCTTTGTACCTGAAGCCGGGAAAGAAGCTCGGAGATCGGAAACGAGATGTCATCGTCGCCAGAGGCTTCAATGATCTCGGTTAGACTGGTGATAGCTTCTGCAGGCGGCGCGGGAAAAACGAGCACTTCGGCCCGACCGAGATGATCGCCGCGCATCGTTCCCAAAGCTCTTTGTAGTTCGATCGCGCAATCGCGCGCGTAATGCGAAAGCGTGCTCAGGGCGAGTGGCAGAACCGCGCGCGCGGCGAGCAAACGCCGACGGAGCCGCCCGCTTTCGAGGCGGTCTGCCTGATGGATCTGACGCGTAATATAAGTGCCGCCGACGAAAGCGGCGCCGACAGCGAAGAAGCTTCCGATGAGGGTCTGCCAATTTGAGATGGTCGAGATCATGGAGCGAATGTCCTGATGATTAGGGAAGAGCGGGCAGGAGCAGCCCATGTCGTCCGTGTCTGCAGAATCGCGGTCGCCGCATCAAGGGCGGGCGCCGCAATTCATCGAACATGGTCCAGCGACCGCTTCGATTGGCGCCCAAAAGCTGGTAGCGGGGCAGCATGAATGATGCGCTTCCATCATACGAACTCGGTCGTGCCGGCGAGACTCTCTTCGCCCATCTTTGCGATCGTGCCCGTCTGAGGCAAAACAAGAGCTTACAGGACGTCACCGGCTGGGACTTTCTCGTCGAATTTCTGCTCGAAGAGGCTGGGCGCGCGACGCCGCTCGATCAGCGCCAACCCTCCACCTGTATCATCCAGCTGAAGTCGACGGCGGGCGAGCGCGGGAATCGCGTCTCCGCGAAGCTGTCGGCGGTCGACCTCATTGCGAAGAACGCGCAGCCTGCTTTCGTGATCGTCTTTCGCCTGACGCCCGCTGGCGACCCGCTTCGCGGCTATCTTATCCATCTGCTCGGACCGCAGCTCTCTCGCATTCTGCGGCGCCTTCGCCTGGCCGAGGCACGACAGGACTATGCGATCAACCGCGCTTCGATCAGTTTCGACTATCGCCGCATCGGCGTGCCGTTCGAGCTTACGCCGGAGGGCCTCAAAATGGCGCTCGCCGCCGCGATGGGTGACGATCCGGTGGCTTATGTCTTCGAGAAGCAGCGCCAGCTTGCCGAACTCGGATATGAGGATGGCCATCTGGAAGGCGAAGCGGTGGTGCGCATCGAGGGCCAGGATCATCTCAAGGACCTGATGCTCGGGATTGCACCGCTCGTTCCCGAGCGCCTCACTATGTTCGACCGTCGCTTTGGCATCCGCATTCCCTATCAAGGTCCGCTGCTTGCTCGGATCGAGGAGTTTCGGGTCGACCCGCCAAAAGTTGGGGACTGTGAGATCGTCATCCGCGGTGATTCCTTCGTACCGCCGGTGCGGTTCAAGGCCGAAATCGTCGTCATCCCGCCGATCGAGGCGGATGCGATACTGTATGTGAAGCATGCCGACTTCACGATCCGGATGTCGCGGGACGGGCTGCATTTTCAGACGGTCGGTCTGTTCGACGACGGCCGCAAGTCGCTCGATGCGTGGATGAAGCTGACGCGCGCGCTGACCTATCTTGCCGAAGGGCGCGGATCGCTTACGATCGACCGCTGGCGCGATAACGCGGTCCCGGTCACGGCGGCGCTAACCGAGCCATTGACGGGCCCCTATCTTAATGAAATGCCCGAGATCGCCACGATTCTCGAGCGCTGGCGCCAGCTTCTCGAGCGGGCGGGGGTCGAGCCCGGTGAGAGCTTTCGCTTCGATGCGATATGGGAGTCCGAGCTGGCAGCGATCGCCGGAGATCTTTTGCTGAACAAGACGCCGGTGGCGCGCTTCGAGATCGATAGTTTCGAGGGTGCGAAGCTGGACGGGGCGGAGGGCGAGGCGATCGAAGCGCTCTATTACAACCGGGCCGAACTTGCGGGCGATACGATCTGCTTTGCCGTAGAAATTCGGATGGAGCCGGTAGAGGAGGCCGGCCTCTATCGCTCGACCGCTTTCAAACCCCTCGACGTCAGCGCCGACGTACCCGACCTCGATGCCTATGCGCAAAAGCTCGCCGAGGCGGGTGGCTATCGCATGCTGATCGACCCCGACACGATGCGGATCGTCGATCCCAGTGGCAGTGATCGGGCTCTGTGATCATAGTTGTGCGCCGCGCGACGGGATGGGTCGACGACGCTCCGGTAGGGGCTTGGTTTATGTTGCAAACATTGCCTTTACACTTTCTAGCTTGCACAAATGCGCGGCAGGCGCCAAATTGATTGTCAGCAAAGCAAACATTCTAGGTGTCAAATGGCTCGCATGACCGTTAAAAAGTCGGTTGGAAAAACGCGCTCTGTTACTTTCGGGTCGGTGACCGTTCGCGCGGCTGTGCCCCCCAAAGCGCAAGTCGCCGCTAACGTCGCTCTTGGTCAGTCGGCATTGAAGCGCGCGCGCATGAAGATCATCAAGCCGGGCGTCCGCATCTCGCCGCGCAAGGATGTTCCGCTTTATCACGTCGACGCCGATAAGCCCGAGGAGGTTATCCGCAAGCTCGATGGAAAAGTCGAACGCGGCCACTTTGTGAACGGCACCTTCCAGAAACTATGACGTCCCTCGCCCGGGCGGTCGACGGCATATTGGCGGCGCAACTCGCGTCGGGCAAACCGCTCGCCATCATCCTCGCGGGTCATAACGGGTCGGGCAAGTCGACGATGTGGTACCAGCATCTGGCACCGCAACTCCAGATTCCGCTGGTGAACGCCGACCGCATGATGCTGTCGATCCTTCCCGAGACGAGCGCGTCTGCGCCGCTCCCGGAGTGGGCGCGAACGCTGCGCGATCAGAATGAAAGTTGGATGAAGGTTGCGCAAAATGGCGTACAGGCCTTCGTTGCCGAAGCGCTCAGCAACGGCGTGCCCTTTGCGATGGAGACGGTATTCTCTCACTGGCGCGAGCTTGAGGACGGCAGCATCGAGTCAAAGATCGATCAGATCAAACAGATGCAAGCCAATGGCTATTTCGTTTTGTTGCTGTTCGTCGGGCTCGCCAATGCCGTACTTTCCACGCTTCGCGTCCAGACCCGTGTCGCCCGCGGCGGCCACGCGGTCGACGCCGCCAAGCTTGCCGACCGATTCCCGCGCACTCAGATGGCCATCAGGCTCGCTGCAACGGTCGCCGATGCTGCGATCCTTGTCGACAACAGCCGCGAAGAGAAACTTGCTTTTTCGGTGTGCCGAATTCAACAGCAGAATGAGGTAACGTTCGACATGCGCGATGGCGGCGATGTTCCGCTGGCGATCCAGTCATGGCTGGATATCGTGGCACCGCGCGAACCCCTAGCGGACTAGCGTCGCAGCAGATTTGTCAGCCGGATGAGCATGGCCTGCGGGCTGACGGCGAAGACGTCGGCAAGGCGGGCGACTTCGCTGTCATCGTTGACGTCGATCCAGGTTCCGACAAGCGCCTTGCGTATCCATTCAGCGGGCATCAGCAGATTGGCAGCAAACGCGTTCGCCTCGACCTCTTCAATGTTTTCAGCAGTGCCCGAGCGTGGGTCGCGTAAATTGACGCGGAACGCCGAATCGACATGCACTTCCTCGCCCTCGTGCAGCATGAGATGGGCAATTTCGTGGGCAATCGTAAAGCGCTGCCGGACCTCCGAATGCTTGGCGTTAACGACCACGACGTTCCGTTCCGCTGATCGGATCAATATTCCGGAAATATCGTCGGCGACGTCGATGCGCCTTAGCTCGACGCCCAGTGTTGCCAAAATAGGTTCGAGCGCGAGCGGCGGAGCATCCTGTCCGGCGATCAGGTCCGAAGCCGCCTTGCGTATCCGCGCATAGGCGATAGGCAATTCGCTCAAGGTCCGGGTGTTTCGTTCTTCAGCTTCTCGACGAGCTGTGCAACATCGTCACGCAGCGGCTTTTCAGCCGCAGCCGGTGCAGGAAAAAGGTCCCCGGGTTTCGCATCGAGGGCGTGCGCCAGATCGACGATCTGATGGAGCAGGACGCGCTGGCGACCCTTCTCGATATTGGTAATCGAGGTCCGGGAGAGGTCGACGCGTCGCGCCAGTTCTTCCTGCGTGACCTGCCGGCGTTCGCGCAGCGCGCGGACGCGGCTGCCGAAAAATGTGTAGAGCGGATCTTGCATGTTGGCCGTTTCTAGGGAGCGGTTCGTCAACGTAGCAAACAGTTGAGCCAAGCTCAAGGGCCTTGTTTGCAACGCAAACGGTTTGCAAAACGGGCACATGATGTTTGTGTTATTGACATCGGTTCCGGAATATGGTGAAGCGGCGGCAGGGTTCAAAAGGAGGCCCTTCAACATGACCGCCATCAACGCTTTCTCTCTCATCCTCACCGTGCAGGGCATGGCCAAGCCGATCGAGCTTGCCGTTCCCGATGACGCCGACGTGGCGCATATCCTCGCTCGTATCCGCGAGGAAACCGGCCGTACCGACATCGAGGAGCTTGCTTTCGAAGATGCCGACGAGCCGCTGGCCGACGCGGCGACGATCATCGAAGACCTGCGCCGCGAGTTCCGTGTCCTTCACGCGTCGACGCGCCAGCGTATCAAGGTACGCCTGTCCTACGAAGGTCAGTCGCACGAGCGCGCTTTTCGTCCGAATGCGACGATCCGCCGCGTCATCCGCTGGGCGATTTCGCCTGAGGCCTTCGGTCTGGAAGGCAAGCCGGCCCAGTTCCAGGTGAAGGTGGACGGGCGCGTTGTGCCCCCAGATACCCATCTCGGTCAGGCCGCGCACGGATCCTGCGCGCTGGAAGGCGTGCTGGTCCACAATGTGAAGCCGCAGGGCTGACTCGTGGAACTGCCCGCCTTTCCGCCCGACGAGGCCGCGCTGCGGCGCGATCTTGTCGCCGGGGCGTTTCGGATCGGCGAGGAGCGGGGCCGCTGGCGGCTCGCGCGACTCGCCTTTCCCTTCGCCTTTTTCGAGATCGCGGCGCCGCCGATGCCGGACAGTCCCGAGTGGTTCCTGCTCCGGCTGCGCTGCGACGGCTATCCCGCGCTCGCGCCCACCGGCGAGCTCTGGCACGGCGCGCTCGACCGGGCGCTGATCCAGGAGGAGCGGCCCCGCCAGAGCGGCGGAGCGTATCTGCCCAGCTTCTCGACCTGGGGTCCGTGCCTCTACCATCCCATCGACCGGATCGGGCGAACGCACTGGCCCGACCAATATGCCGACCTTGCCTGGCGCGCCGGCTGCGACATCACCGATTATCTGGAGACCGTTCATGATCTTCTCGCTGATCCGCTTTATTGCGGCGCGTCTGTCGCCCCCGGTTCGCTTGAACTGCCCGGCGCGGCTGTGGTCCCGCTTGCTGCATGATCTTGCGCAGCGCGGCGAAGGCCGCCGCGAAAGCGGAGCCTTCCTGCTTGGCACAATCGAAGGCGACCACCGCTTCGTGCGTGGCTATCTTCTCTACGACGATATCGACCCGGACGCCTTGCAGGGCATCATCCTGTTCGACGGCGGCCAGATGGACAAGGTCTGGGACGTCTGCGCGCGCCATGGCTGGCGCGTCGTGGCTGATGTTCACACGCATCCCGGCGGCTATGGTCAGAGCAGCACCGACCGGGCGCACCCCATGATGCCCCGGCGCGGTCATCTCGCGCTAATCGTCCCCGACTTCGCGTCGCGCCGGACGGGGCCGGGCGAAATCGGAATTTACGAATATCTCGGCGGTGCGGACTGGGCGGATCACAGTGCCCGCGGCCCCGGCTTCTTTCGTCTGCGGAGGTTCGCATGACCGTTCAGTTCGAGCACGACCGGATAGCGCAACTGCTTCTGGAACATGATATCGGAACCGACGTCGATCTGGCGCGAGCGCGGCTCGAGGGCGGGCAGGTCCAGCTGTCGATCGATGCGGCAGCGGCGGCCACGCAATGGGGGCAAGCTGCAGCGCTGGCCATCGCGGCTACCGCTTCGCGCATGTTTCGCGGCGGGGTCTTTATCGGTGGCCTCGATCCGGTGCCCGTGATTGTCGGCAGTCATGTCGGGGCGCCGCTCATGCGCGCCCTGGAAGCGGCCGGATGCCGTAGCCGCAATATCCCGGCCAAGCCCTACCGCCTTCACATCGGCAGCCATCCGCAGTCGGCCGCCGATCTCTATTTGACGGTGTCGGGCTGGCGAGCCCATGTCGCACCCTATCCCGCCCAAAGCGAAGGCAAGGGCAATGTAATTGCCGGCGCCGCGGCCGGCGCCCTTGCGGTCAGCGAAGCCTTTCGCCGACATATTCTGGGCGACCTGCTGGCAGGCCGCCAGCCCCTGACCCTATCGCTGTGGGATCCTGCCGCGCCCGAAATCGACCCGGGCGACATTACGCGCCTGCCTGCGTCGCTCTGGCTGCTCGGTCTTGGAAATCTTGGCCAGGCGACAATGTTTCTTCTCGAGCTGCTGCCGTTTGCCGACCGTCGGCTGACCCACCTCCTCGTCCAGGATCGCGATCGCGTCGGTGAGGAAAATCGGCTGACGCAAATCCTGACCGAACCGGCATGGATCGGTCATCGCAAGGCCCGCATGCTCGGCGCCTATGCCGATCGCCTCGGTTTCGAGACCCGGATCTGCGAGCGCAGTTTCGGGGCATCTAGCCGGCCCGAAGACGGGGAGCCGCGAGTAGCGCTTGCCGGCGTCGATAATCTCGACGCCCGGCGGCTCGCCGCCGATGGCCGCTTTGACCTCGTGATCGACGCCGGGCTCGGCAGCAGCGCGGAGGAAATTTTCGATCTGCGCCTTCACGCCTTCCCAGGCCGAATGACTCCCCAGACCGCCTGGCCGGATGTCACCGGCCCGACCGAGGCTGCCCTCAACCCCGGCCTCGAAAAGCTTGTGGTGGAAGGTCGGCTCCCGCAATGCGGCGCGCTCGCGATCGCTGGTCAGAGCCTTGGCGTGCCATCGACCGCGGTCGTCGCGGCCGCGCTTCAGGTGGGACAGCTCTGCCGGGCGCTCGCGAGCGGGACCTATTGCGATTTTGTCGATCTCACGCTGCGTAATCCCAAAGCGGTGGTGGCGACGAGCGCGATGCTTCCGGACAATGTTAGCCTGCCGTCGGTTATGCCGCGCCCCTAGCTGCGGATACGCTGACGGTATGAACCAC
This sequence comes from Sphingopyxis sp. L1A2A, assembly GCF_005502465.1. Classification (GTDB taxonomy): domain Bacteria; phylum Pseudomonadota; class Alphaproteobacteria; order Sphingomonadales; family Sphingomonadaceae; genus Sphingopyxis. Next base: position 37,154 of record NZ_SCOT01000006.1, on the reverse strand, counting down.
CGAGCTTCACGCCCGTGAAGTGGTCGCGGAAGTCGCCTTCGCCGTCCTTCGGGTTGACGTCGCGCTGAAAATCGAGATGCGGCAGGTGCGCGAACAAGAGGTCGGTGTCGTTCTCGATCGCGCTCGTGGCATTGACTACCGTATGACCTAGCAGTTCGCGCGGTTCGCCCGGCGCTCCGGGCGAGGCGTCGCGATCAAGAATCTCGGTAACCCAGATGAAATGCGGCAGTTCGCGATTGATTGCCCGGATCTTTACGTCCTCGGGAAGCGCGGCCGCCGCGAGATGGTGGCGATAACGCGCGGCAGTCGTGAGATAGGTCCGAAAGACGAGCTGCCCGCTGTCCTTGAGATCGAAGAAAGCCTGAAGCGTGTCGATCGCCTCCTTGGGCAAGGACTTAAGCGCCTGTCCGAGTTGCAAGTGCTGATCGCGTATCTTGCCGACCACCTCCTTGGCGATCAGGTCGGCGTGATCGCCAAGCCGCACGACCCTTGGCGGCAGCGGCACAAAAATATGGGTGACTTCATCGGCCGCGATCACCGGTTCTCCATCGATCCGCAAGAGCTGGTCGGCGGGAAGTGCGGCGACGTCGTCGGCGGTAAGCGCGAGAAGGCGATACGGCCCATGCTGGTCGTCGTGAACGACGAGCGCGCGTACGAAGCAATCGTAGCTATCGCCAGCACGGACCGGTGCCGAAGACTCGACATAGCCGACCGCCGTAATCGCATGACCGTCCCGCTCGTCATGATGAATATTCGCCATGCCGAGAATCACCGGGAGCGCAGAATCGAGATAGCGCACGATGGTGGGGATCGCAGTGTCGAGCAGGCCGGCCTCTAGAGCTGCCGGATCGCCCGTTGCGGAAGCATCCGCTTCTACGACATCAGCCACCGCCGAAGCGTCGGAACCATCCACATCCTCGTCGCCATAGTTCGCGCAATAGGGCTGGTGCCCCATGCCGCGGAGGGCGCGAACGATGTGAAGAGGGCTGAGCCCCTTAGACCCATGCGGCAGCGCCGCGCTCAATTCATTGTCAGTCGGCGTGGTCGCGAGCCGGGTGATATCGCTGACCGCATGCCATCCTGATCGGCGGTGCCGCTCGTGGATCGGCCGGCATGCCATCCAGATCGCCGCTTGGGCGCAGGCGCCTACCCGCGCGTCTTGCTGGATGAAGGGCGCCCCTTCGACGTGCAGCTCCGCCCCCAGCAAATGCGCACGGAACTTCGCCCGCGCTGCGCAACGAACCGTGTGGCCCGCGATCTTGTCCGGGAATCGGAGGATGGTCCGCCCGATAGGCGATTGGCGGATCGGACGCACAACCGTAAAGCCAAGATAGGATTTGCACCCGGAAAGCGCCTCGATCTGCGCCGAAATCGACTGCTTGAAAATGTCGGCGACGTCGGCGTTGAAGAAATGGTTGCGCTTCGTTCGCCGCGAATAGTCCTTGAACGCCGACGCGTAGAAATTGACGTAGTCCGACGAGTAATCCTGGTCGGTGTACGGTTCCTCGACGATCGCGTAGCAGCCACCGAGACGCGCGACATGGTCGAGGATCGCTCCGGCCGCTTCATTGCCGGGTCCCGCACTCAGCATTTCCGCGAGCTGCGACCGACCGCTATCGTCGATGGCGAACCCGTGAAGGCCGACAGGCTGGGTAATGAGCAGTTCGGGCTGCGTCATGCGGCAGGCGATGCCGCACGGATCAGCGAAAGGCGAACCGGGTAGCCGTGGTGAAGGCGCGCGTCGTGCGGTGATCGACCTCGCTCATGCGCGACAAGGTTTCGCGCGACAATTGAAGGTCGAGACGGACATCGCACAGTTCGACCGAGTGCTGCGATGTCGTCGGTGTGAGCTGCCGTGCAGTTGTATCTTGCGACATAGTTGCTGTGGCCCCCCGTTTCTGCTCGAAGAAGTTCATCTTTCGACTCCTGAGTCAATAGCCACGGCGTGGCCCCTATGCGCAATGCCGAGCCTGCGTCAAGGTTGCTCGGACACCGTTGCTGCCAGGGTAGCCCGTGCAATGGCGGCGATCGATAGCCTTCAAGATTAAAGAAATGATTGCTTTCGCGTGCATTTACAACGGCCCCGATCAATTGACCGCGACCGCTTTCTTCATTCTTCAGGGTGTGGCCCGAACGAGCCGCACATTTATATTCCAAGTCCCCCTCCGCGTTCGAATAGCGCGAGAATAGCGTCTGGTTTCGTTGAACCATTTGCATATTTGAACCAAATATTGCGGTTTTGCAATCACGTCGGCCACGATCCGGTTCATAACGGTACAAAGTTTCGTTTCACGTCTTTGCGTCGGATTGGCTTGTGCGTGGCGCCGCAATACCGGCGCCTATGGCCGCGATCCCGTCGGCAAGAGGCAGCGTCGAGTCCGGAACGCGTCGCAGTTACATGCGATTGAATGATCGCCGGCACGTCTGCTTTTCACTACTCGTGTTTGCAAGCTGTCCGACCGCAATCGGCCAACTATCCCTGCGGTGATCAAGTATTAAAGGGGGCCGCACCAGAGATCACAACGATGGCATCAGGTCAGCGCCATACTCGATCGGCTATCCGCAAAAGATTGCCGCCGAGCAGCTTGCAAAGAGTTGGATCGCTTACTCCCCGGTCGCGCAACGCGTCGCAAATTTCAGGAAGACGCCACGGCGCAATCATTTTCATGCCCGCGCCATATTGCCCTTTGCTTGGGAAAAGGGCGGGGTTGGCGGTGACATATTCGTCGAGTTCGGCGGGGTCGAATACATAATCGAGGCCGATCCCGACATGATCTTCGCCAACCACATCGAGCGCATGCAAGATATGCCGGACGAAGGTTTCCGTGCTGTTGTCATTGTCGCCGAGGAAGATGCCGATGCCGCTCGGGCAGATCACGCCGCCACGCGCCGCACAGGCGCGCATCAGGTCGTCGGGGATGTTGCGCGGATTGTCCCACAGCGCGCGTGGATTTGAGTGGGAGAAGATCACCGGATCGGCTGACAGGTCGATCGCTTCGCGCGCGGTGCGATAACCGGTATGCGTGCAGCACAGCGTCATGCCGACGCGGTTCATCTCGCCGATCACTTCGCGTCCGAACGCGGTCAGCCCGCCGTCGTCGTCAAGGCATCCGCCGCCCGCCGGATTGTTGCGGTTATAGGCGATCAGCATCCAGCGGACACCAAGGTCGTAATATAGGTGAACGAGACTCGCCTGTTCGCCCAGTGCATTCATGCCCTCGATGTCGAAATGCACAGCCAGCCTGCCGCTCGCCTTCGCATCGCGAAGATCTTGAGCAGACCCAATCAGCATATAGTCGTCGGGCCGCGCTGCGAGCCACGAACGGAAATGACCGAGCATGCGGACATGTTCGGCAATGCCTTGATCGCCGAAACCGACATTCAGCGAAATCGCGGTCAAACCGGCATCACGGCATCGCGCGAGCTGATCGAGAAAGGCATCATCGCCGGGCCGCAGCGGCATGCAGGCGTGATTGTCCCACACCATCGCGTCTTGCGGGATTCCGCGTGGCAGCGGGTTCGTCGTTTCAGCCATCGCGTCCTCCTCGTTTATGCAACAGTGCGCTACGCGACATATGGAATAGTCCGATCGACAGCATCGCCGCCGGCACGACGATGCAGGCCACCGAATAACCGACTGCCAGAGGATTGCCGAACCCGCGCTCGGTGACCAAGGCAACAGCCGTAGGCCCCATGCCCAGGCCGAGGAGAGTGTTGCAGAATGCCACAAGTGACATGCCGATACCGCGCAGGTCGCCGGGAATGACGTCCTGAAGCGCCGCGACGCCCGCGGTTGCCGCGATCGCCGAGCATAAAGTCCACAGACCCAGGCCGAGCAGCACCAACGCGGGATGCGGCGCTGCAACGAGCAGGGCGCCAACACCTGCAAGAGACGCCGCCGCCATGCTGAAGCCAAGCCTTCCGCGCACGCCGCCGCGTCGCGCGAAAAGATCGGAGAGCACACCGCCGAGCAACGCACCAAAGATACCGGCGATGGCGGTGACAAGGCCAAAAATCGAACCAATCTGCTCCGGCTTCCACAAGAACAGGCGGGAGAGAACGGATGGCACCCAGGACAACAGGCCATAGTCGCCAACCGAAAGCAGCGCGATCGCGATCAGCAATGTACCGAGGACCAGACGGTCCGAGGCAAGCCGCGCGATGACGTGGGAAAGTGGGGCTTGCTCAATCGCTTCCAACCGTTGGGGCTCGCGTACAGTCAGCAAAAGGATCGGCACGAGGAGCCCGCTCACCCCGATCAGGATCAGCACGATCCGCCAGGGCGCAAGGGTGCCGAGCAACGGGACGGCCAGAAACGCACCGTCTTGCGCCGCTCCCAGCAGGACGCCGCCGATCCCGACCGCCGCCGGTCCGCCCACCACCATGCCCATGAAGAACACGCCGATTGCGGTGCCACGCTGATGCGGAGGAAAGGCGTCGCCGATCATCGACGCTGCGGCGGGGGCCAGCGCGGCTTCGCCGATACCGACAACCGCGCGGGCGGCGAACAGGGTCCAGAAGCCCGGCGCGAGACCGCACAGGATCGACCCGGTACACCAGATCAGCGCGCCGCCGATCAGGATACGGCGGCGGCGGCCACGGTCGGCCAGCCGTCCGAGCGGCAGTCCCGCCAGAACGTAGATGATGGCAAAGGCCGCCCCCTGCAGCAGGCTGATGCTGGCGTCGCCGATGCCGAGGTCGATCTGGAGCGGGTCGACCAGCACGCTCAGGATCAGCCGGTGCGTATAGGATATGAAGCCGGCGAAGCAGAAGACGGCAACCATCCACCAGGCTTGCTCTCTCGGCGGGTATGTCATCGGGGTGCCAGTCATGCCTGAACTTCCATCGTCCGGTTTGCCGCCTCGGACTTCGCCAGAAGATATCGGGCGGCAGCAATATCCGCGAGCCCGGTCCCGACGGACTTGAAGATCGTGATGTCCGCGTCATGCCGGCGCCCCAGGCGGGCGTCGCCCAGCAATGCAGCAAGGTCCACGGCAGGATCGGCGATATGACCCCGGCGCAAAGGCTCGATAAGGTCACCGCTTTCTCGAAGCGCGGTCTGCGTATCCACCACGAGGCGGCCGCGCGCGAAGAGGTCGCTATCGGCTTCGCGCATATCCGGCGCGAAGCTCCCGACGAGATCGATGTGTGTACCCGGGACGACCCAGTCGGCTTCGACTAGCGGGACGCGGCTGAGCGTCGCGCAGCTGATGATGTCGGCCTTCGCAACATGACGCGCGAGATCGGAGACGGCCTCGATCCGATCCGCCACGCCGGAGAGCATATCCGCAGCGCGCCGCGCCTTGTCGGGATTCCGGCCCCAGATCATGATGCGTTCGAGGGGGCGGACAGCGGCATGCGCGCGGGCGAGATGCGGAATCAAGGCACCCGTTCCGACGAGCAACAGCGACTGCGCGTCGGGGCGTGAGAGGTGACGCGACGCGACGGCCGAGACGGCGGCGGTGCGCAAGGCAGTCAGCGCAGGCGCATCCAATATGGCCTGCGGGATGCCGGTATCGCCGTCGAGCAGAAGGTAGATGCCGTTGATCGTCGGAAGCCCTTTGACCGAATTGTCCGGCACAACCGTCGCGATCTTGACCCCGAGTTCGCTGCGCGATTGCCATGCTGGCATGATTAGCAAGGTTGCGTTGTCATCGCCCGGCAAGTGGCAATGCATCCGCTGGGGTGCGCCAAATGGGCTGGCAAAGGCATGTTCGATGGCATCGATCAGTTCGTCGGGGAGCGCGAGCGCAAGGATCTGTCGGTCGTCGAGGAGCTTCATGCTGCCAGCTCCTGGTCTGCGAATGCGCGTGCAGAAGCCCTGCCGAACCGGGCGAGAGAGAAGTTTTCGATATTAGCGGGCGCCGAGCCAGCGATCAGTTCGCGAATATATTCTGCGGTCACCGCCGCCTGGGTCAGCCCGAGATGCTGATGGCCGAATGCGTAGAGGATGTTCGGCGCGGCGGGCACGATCCCGATCGCCGGCAGCGAGTCGGCGAACGACGGCCGGCTGCCCATCCAGCGCAAGCTGCCCTCGCGGTCGAGCGGCGGGAGATAGGCTTCGGCAAGATCGGGCAGCATATCCGCGCGCCGCCAATCCGGTTTGGCGGACGGCGGGGCCAGCTCGACGGTTCCGGCGAGGCGGAGCCCGCCCCACATGGGGGTGGCAAGGAAGGACTCCTCATGAAACGACACCGGCCTGCCGAGAAGATCGGCGTTGCCGGGCAGCATGACATGATAGCCGCGCTCGGCCCGCAGCGGGCAGGCGAGGCCTAGCGGCTCGACGAGCTGGCGCGACCACCAGCCTGCCGCGATCAGCGCCTTGCCCGCCAGAATTCGATCATCGGCGCAGCGGATCGCAACCGCGTCGCCTTCAGGCGCCACGGTGGAGACATCGCGCTGGAGCACCTCGCCGCCGCCGGTCCGAAAGCGGGTCACCAAAGCGCGCGAGAGGTCCAGCGGATTGGTCACATGGGCAACATCCCGGTGCAGAACGCCGGCGCTTATTCGCCGCGTGAGCGATGGCTCAAGATCCGCAACCTCGTCGGGAGAAAGCCGATCGAGCGCGATGCCTTCTGACGCGAGCGCTTCGGCGTGTGCCCATAGTTTCTTCGTGGGGCGATCTGCGCGAATGATGTCGAGCATGCCTTTCTCGCGCAAGAACTGAGCCGCAAGGCCCGGACCCAACAGATCGCGCCATGCGACAAGGGCCCGGCCGTTGAGCAGTTTCAGCAACGCGATCGCATGAAGCCGACGTTTCGGCGTCGCCGCTCGTGCGAAACGGTACATCCATGAAGCATAATGTCCCGTGTGTTGCAGGGGCATCGATAGCGGGCCAGTGGCGCTCAGGAGCATACGCGGTGCCGCAAGAATATGCGCGACGCTCGCCAGCGGCAGGACAAACGAGGTGGCGATCACACCCGCATTACCTGCCGAACAGCCGCCACCGGGTTCGCTACGGTCGATCAAGACGACCGAGCGGCCAGTGGCCTGCAGCGCAAGCGCCGATGCGATGCCGATGATGCCGCCCCCGACGACGGCGACATCGATTATTTTCTGTGATGTCATGATGCGTCAGGGAGCCTGATTGTCGAGCATGTCGAGCAGTCCAGCCTCGGCGCGCTGGATATGGTCGCGTGTCAACGCGACCGCCTGGTTGATTGCGCCGCGCCGGCACAGATCCAGCAGGCCGCCATGGTCATCCTTGGCGCTGTCGACGCCGTGGTCGAGCGTGATGACGAGCCGTGTATAGCGGTCGGTGTTGACCAGCAGGCTGCGGACGATTTCGATCGTCTTGCGCCGCTCCGATGCCGCATAAAGCGCCAGATGATAGCGGGTGTTGAGCTCACCCCATAAATGGACGTCCTCGCTATCGAGATTGGCGGTATATTGATCGAGCACGGCCTGTGCTTCCGCAAAATGCTCCTCGGTCATCCGGGGGATGGCGACGCGAAGCAGTTCGGGCTCGAGCATCGCGCGCAGCTCGAACAACTCCTTGATCTCGTCGCGCGACAGCGCCGTCACGACATATCCGCGATGCGGGTAGCTCGCTACCAGGCCTTCGGCTTCGAGGCGCGATAACGCCTCGCGGATCGGAATGCGGCTGCTGCCGAGTTCTTCCGCCAGCGCGTCCTGCCGAACAGGTGTTCCGTCGGCAAGTTCGCCCGCGAGTATCCGGCGCCGCATTTCGTCGGTCGCCGAGTCGGCAACCGTCATACGGCGAAGCTTGCCAGTCGGCCGTTTGACGAGAGTGTCCATCATATCCTTGCCCGAAAATGACCCGTGAGGATGCCGGAAGGCAGTCTCTTCACTTTTGATACAGCTAAGGGCGTGAAAGTTCAATTGGATAAAATCTCCATTCCTAAAATTGCTCTGTCGGGCGGAGGCGAGTGTGAGGTCGAGATATTATACATTAATATCAAATATATAGATCGAATCCATTTGAAATTTTAATGCGCTCTCCATCCGCGCAGGCATGTCCGTGCTTCGACGTCGACAAAGATTCTCGTTGATATTGGATAAAATACACAATAATGACATGTCATCGAAAACACCGTTGGAAATCGAAAAAGGGGGACCCCGTGGCTTCATTCTCAAACCGCGCCGTGCTGATGCTGACCGTCGGCTTCATCAGCATGCATGGCTCGCACGCGCTGGCTCAGGCGCAGGGGGCTGCTCCAGCCGCCGATGAGGCGGTGGGCGAAGCCAGCGGCAACGAAATCGTGGTGACCGCACGCAAGCGCTCGGAGACCGTCCAAGATGTCCCGACAAGCATTCGTGCGCTTGGTTCGGAGGAATTGTCGAAGCTTGGTGCCGACTCGATCGAAGAATTTGCCGGGCAGACCCCCGGTCTGTCGTTGACCGGAAATCGCGCCAACACGCAGGTCGTCGTGCGCGGGGTCACGACCGGACCCGTTAATCAGGACCAGGCCGAGATCAAGGAGACGGTCGGGCTCTACATCGACGAGACGCCGATCGCGGTCCAGCGCTTCAGCCCCAACCTCAAGCTCTATGACCTTGAGCGCGTCGAGGTGCTGCGCGGGCCGCAGGGCACCTTATATGGTGCGGGTTCGATGGCTGGAGCCATTCGCCTGATCACCAGAAAGCCTGACGCCGGCGATTTCGAAGCGAGCGCCAAAGGCCAGCTGGCGGGCATCGACCATGGCGGCACGACGCGTACGATCGACGCGATGGTCAACATCCCTGTCGTACAGGATAAATTCGCGATCCGCGCGGTCGGTTTCTACAAGCATAACGCCGGCTTCATCGACAATGTCGTGACCGGCGAGGACAATGTGAACAGCGAAGTGAGCAAGGGCGGACGGATCGCCGCGCGCTTTACGCCGAGTGCCGACACAACGATCGACAGTTTTGTCTCCTATCAGAAATCCCGTCATGCTGCGCGTAGTGTCTATGCCGAGGAGGCGGGGTATCTGAACACGACGGTCGCGGTGAACGAGCCTTATGTCGACCGCAATCTTATCGCCTCGCTGACGGTCAACCAGGAACTCGACCCGTTCGACGTCACGCTGGTCGGGTCCTATCGCAAGAAGGACCTGGGCTATCTGATCGAAACTGGCACCTTCGTCAGTTTCGTGGCGCCGACCTATCGCAATTTGCCGCTCGGGGTGATCGGCAACAATGCGGACCAGCGCGATTATAGCGGCGAATTTCGCCTGTCGTCCAAATCGAGCTCGCCGGTACAGTGGACCGTGGGCGCTTTTTACGAAAACAAGCGCAACCACTTTGATCAGGACCTGACTGTGGCGGGCGTCGATGCGGCGGGCGGTTTCAGCAGCCCGGCATTCGGGGCGAATCGTGACCAGCTGTTCGCCAGCGACATCAATCTGAAAGAACGGCAGATCGCGTTGTTCGGCGAAATCGTCGTGCCGATCGGCGACAAACTCAAGGCCACGGTTGGCGGTCGTTACTTCGACGCGAAACAGAGCTCTATCGTCCAGTTCGCAGGCATCTTCGCGGATCCTAACACCGGCACCTTTCCCTTCCGGAACAAGGAAAACGGGTTCAACCCCAAGTTCAACCTCGCCTATGAATTCGACCGCGATCATATGGTCTATGCGCAGGCGGCGAAGGGGTTCCGGCTCGGCGGTACCAACGAACCGGTCCCCGCCACGACCTGCGCAGCCGATCTCGCGGCGCGCGGCCTGAGCGCCGCTCCCGACAGCTTCAAGTCTGACAGCTTGTGGAATTATGAAGTCGGCGCCAAAACCAGCTGGTTCGACCGGGCGCTTACGGTCAATGTGTCCGCCTACAAGATCAAGTGGAAGAACCCGCAGGTCACTGCGCAATTGGGATGCGGTTTCAACGTCTTCGTCAACGCTGGGGGCCTCGACATCACGGGCACCGAGCTTGAGACGATCATCCGGCCCGCCGAAGGGCTGACACTGCGCGGCGGCCTGGGGTACACCGACAGCAAGCTGACCGAAGATCTGAGCTTTGTTGGTGGCCGGGAAGGAGACCGGGCGCCCTTCGTGCCCAAATGGCAATTCAACGGCTCGATCGACTATACGCATGCGCTGTCCAAAACGCTCGAGGGCTTTGCGTTCCTTAGCGTGCAGAACACCGGCGACCGCAACACGCGCTTTAATCCGACGCTGGCTGCGAACAGCCGCCTGCCGGCCTATACGATCGTCAATGCCCGTCTGGGCGTGAATGCCGATCAATGGTCGGTAGAAGTATTTGCGGAAAATCTCGGCGGAAGCCGTGGCCGGACGAACCGCAATTTCTACCCGTTCTCACTCACACCCATGACCCAGGTAGAAGTCGTCACGCCGCGGACGATCGGCCTGGAATTGACGGTTCGTTACTAATTCTGTGAAGGCTGCGGCTGATGTCGAAAGCCGCAGCCGGTGGCACCCGGCGGCCTATTTGCGCAATATGGGTCAAGGAGTTTCGCAATGGCAGCCAAATGTCCACGAGAGCATTTGGTTTCGTTCCATATTGAAGCGGAGCCTTCGCCTGAAGTGATTGCCCCGCTCCTGAAGCAAGTGAGCGCAAACAAGGAGCCTATGGTCGATCTGACGATCGACCGTGACGACAAATCGCAGCGGATCGTTATCTTACTCGATAGCAGGACGGCCCCTCTGCCATCACGGCTGATTGCCCAGCTTGAACGAAACCCTGCCGTCCATTCGGTCAGCCTTGTTGATTATATGGGCCGCTCCGTTTCGTCTAGCGATGCAGCATGATCCGCCAAAGCGTGATTTGAAGACGATGAAGCGACCTTCGGGCCGCGCATCGAGTATAAACACAGCTACTCTTCATACTACCCGCAATCCACAACCTGCAAAGGCATATCCCAACGCAGCGCTCGGCGAATTTGGCCGCTGGTTCCGACACGAATATCTGATAATCCGGCTCGACGTATCGCTAACGTTGAGGCGGCGTGCGCGATGATCGCGGCAATCTGGCCTACCATCTAATGCCGCTTTGTTAACTCGTCGTAGAAGAACCTCTCAAGCAAAGCGAATGTCCGCTTCTCTCCACTTTGTGCCGACGACCGGACCGTCTCGTGCCGGCCATGAGCGTACTCCAATTCTCACTGATCCGCGTGAGCAATAGACTTCGCGATCGATCTGACGCGGGCGGACGACGGCGGCGTGGAGTATCGCCGCTTGAATTCTCTCGAATAATGGCTGGCACTTGCGAAGCCTGACGCCGTCGCAACGTCGGTAATCGCCATCGTGGTCTCGACCAACAAACGGCGCGATCTTTCGAGCCGCAACGCCAGGTCATGTGCCGCTATGGTCGTTCCGAGTTGCGCCGAAAACAGGCGCTCCAATTGCCGGACCGAGATGTTGGCGGCTGCGGCCAGCGCTCGGCGGTCAACTGGTTCGCCAAGATTGTCTTCCATCTCTGCCAAGGCGCGCGCGAGAGCACTGCTGGAGACGCGGTAGCGCTGCCCGGGGCTCGCCCGCTGCGCGCCGCCTCCCTCACGCTGTTCCGATTGGATATACCAGTCGCTGACACGGCGGGCCAAGCCAGCGCCAAGCTCCTGGGAAATCAGCGCGACCGCCAGATCAAGCCCGGCCAATCCACCGGCGCAGGTTATCCGGTCGCGATCGATGACGAAAAGACCGCGCTCAAGCCGCGGGGCCGTGAAAGTCTCAAGAAAAGCTGCTTCATGTTCCCAGTGAACGGTGCAGCGGTACCCGTCGAGAAGGCCTGACTTTGCCAGGATGAAAGGGCCTCCAGATACGCCGGCCAACTGCACACCGAAACGCGATGCGCGGCGAAGCTGGGCGAATGTGTTCGCGTCATCGAACAGCGCTGGATTTCCTCCCGCGCATACAAAAAGCATGTCGGTATCTTCGATTGCATCGACCGGACCATCGACCGCCAGCGGAGTGCCCGTCGAAGCGAGCGCTGGCGCGCCATCAACCGAATAGTGGCGCCAGCTGTAATGTGTTTCACCGGAAAGCCGGTTGGCGGCGCGAAAAGGCTCGATCACCGGCGCGTACGACATCAGGGCAAAACCGTCGATGAGCAGGAAGCCGAGCCGGGTCGTCAAAATTCAAAACCCATGTCGCTACAGGATAAGGAAGCGTCGGTATGAGGCATGCGGTCTTCTTTGGCAAGGCGTAAGCCGGCCTTCGATGGAACGGCAACATTATTCCCTGTTCACGCTCGCCCGCCAAGCGCTCACCGGTCACCGGGGCTGGCAGCCGGCTTGGCGCGATGCGGCGCCGCAGGATCGCTACGATGTGGTCGTGATCGGTGGCGGGGGGCACGGACTTGCCACCGCCTATTACCTGGCGAAAATATTCGGGGTCACGAGTGTCGCCGTCATCGAAAAGGGCTGGATCGGCGGCGGCAATGCTGGTCGCAATACGACGATCATTCGGTCAAATTATCTCCTGCCCGGCAATATTCCCTTCTACGAGCATTCGCTGAAGCTGTGGGAGGGCCTTGAGCAAGACCTCAATTATAATGCGATGGTCAGCCAGCGCGGCATCTTGAACCTGTGCCATTCCGACGAGCAGCGCGACGCGTTCGAGCGGCGTGGTAATGCGATGCGCCTCCACGGCGTCGATGCCGACTTACTCGGCCCGGCGGAAGTCCGCCGAATGGCGCCGTTTCTGGACTTCGACAATGCGCGCTTCCCCATTTTCGGGGGCTTGCTCCAGAAGCGCGCGGGCACCGCGCGGCATGATGGCGTCGTGTGGGGCTTTGCGCGCGCCGCGTCGGATCGCGGCGTTGACATCATTCAAAACTGCGAAGTCACCGGTTTCGTTCGCGACCCGAGCGGACGGGTCACCGGCGTAGAAACGAGCCGCGGCAAGATCCTTGCGGGCAAAGTGGGAATGGCGGTTGCTGGAAATACATCGCGTGTTGCATCGTTCGCGGATTTGCGCTTGCCGATCGAAAGTCATGTGCTTCAGGCTTTTGTGAGCGAAGGCCTAAAGCCGGTCATCCCGGGCGTTATCACCTTTGGGGCCGGACATTTTTATATCAGCCAGTCCGACAAGGGCGGGCTGGTCTTCGGCGGCGACCTCGACGGCTACAACAGCTACGCCCAACGGGGCAATCTGCCGATCGTCGAAGATGTTTGCGAGGAGGCGATGGCCATCATGCCGATGGTCGGGCGCGCCCGCGTGTTGCGGTCGTGGGGGGGCATCATGGACATGACGCTCGACGGCTCGCCCATCATCGATCGGACGCCAGTGCCCGGTCTCTATCTCAACGGTGGCTGGTGTTACGGCGGGTTCAAGGCGACGCCGGCATCAGGTTGGTGTTTCGCGCATCTGCTCGCCCGCGATGCGCCGCATCCCGTCGCGGCACATTATCGGCTCGATCGTTTTGCGAGCGGGCAACTCCTCGACGAAAAGGGCGCTGGCGCCCAGGCAAATCTGCAGTGAGGTTGCCGCGATGATCATCTCTTGTCCGCATTGCGGCCCGCGCGACAGCAGCGAATTCTACTTTCGGGGAGAAGCCACCCCCACACGCCCGGAATATGACGCAGGTACCGCCGCAGCAACGGGCTATGTCTATGGACGGATCAATCCCGCCGGACCGCAGAAAGAGCATTGGTATCATGCTGCAGCGTGCCGAAGTTGGTTGCTCGTGGAACGCGACACCCGCACGCACAAATTCTTGTCGGTGACACTGGCGTCGGAGCAGGGGCGGTGACGAGGCTGCCGGCCGGAGGCCTTATCGACCGGGGCAAACCGATCGCGTTTCGGTTCAATGGGCGGACGCTGACAGGATTTTCGGGGGATACGCTGGCCTCGGCGCTTATTGCTCATGACGTCAAAATCGTCGGGCGGTCGTTCAAATATCACCGCGCACGCGGGATTTTGACCGACGGGATCGACGAACCCAATGCGCTGGTGACGCTGGGGAGCGGCGCGCGTGCCGAGCCCAATTGCCGGGCGCCCTCGGTGGAACTGTTCGACGGTCTCGAAGCATATAGCCAGAATTGCTGGCCCAGCCCGAACTTCGACCTGATGGCGATCAATGGGCTGTTGTCGAGAATTTTTGTGGCTGGCTTCTATTACAAGACGTTCATGTGGCCGGCGGCCCTTTGGGAAAAACTTTATGAGCCGCTGATCCGTCGCGCCGCGGGACTGGGGCGCCTTAGCGGCGATCCTGATCCCGATACTTATGATCGTAGTCATGCCTTTACCGACCTGCTTGTCGTCGGCTCGGGGCCGGCCGGGTTGTCGGCGGCATTGTGTGCGGCGCGCGGGGGACTTCGCGTTCTGCTGATCGAGAATGACAGCCGGGTCGGTGGTCGCCTGCTTTCGCAGCGCTACAAGGTCGACGGCGAGTTGGGCACGGCCTGGGCAGACGCTGCACTCAAGGAACTGGTTGCGAATGAACGGGTAACAATCCTCACGCGCACATCCTTGTTCGGTGCATATGACGATAAAAGCTTCGCCGCGGTCGAGCGCGTGTCGGACCATTTGCCGGGGGCAGCCATCGGGCGGCCGCGCCAGCGTTACTGGAAGATCGTGGCGGCGCAGGCAATTTTTGCCACGGGCGCGACCGAACGGCCGATCGCGTTCGGCGGCAATGACCGCCCGGGCGTAATGATGGCATCGGCGATCCAGACTTATATCAATCGATATGCCGTCGCGCCCGGTAAGCGTGCCGCAATCTTCACTGTTTGTGACACCGGATATGAAGTGGCAGCCGACCTTGCCGCTGCCGGTGTCGATGTGGCGGCCGTCATCGATGCGCGCCGCCAACCGGGACGGTCTCTGGCGTTTGCGCCCGCCATCTCTGGGGAAATCGTTCGGACCTTCGGCAAGAGCCTGACAGCGATCGAAGTGCGACGTTACGACGGCGGCGTAGAGCGTATTGCTGTCGACCTTCTCGGTATGGCTGGCGGCTGGAACCCGAATATCGGCTTCGCTAGTCATCTGGGTAACCGCCCTGACTGGAACGAAAGCCTCCAGGCCTTCCGCCAGGAAAAGCTTTCCGATGGCATGATGTTCGCCGGCGCCGCCGACGGCGCCCTGACCCTGACGGACGCGCTCGCGAGCGGCGAAGCTGCAGCGGCACGCGTTATGAGCCCTGCGTCGAGCATGCCGCCCATCGGAACGTCTGCGCAGGCTTCGCCTCATGTCGTCAGGGCAATCGGCCAGAAGGTCTTTGTCGACTTCCAGCACGATGTCACGGTCGAGGACATCCTGCTTGCCGACCGCGAAGGCTATCGCTCGGTCGAGCATCTCAAACGCTATACGACACTTGGCATGGCCACCGACCAAGGCAAGGCGGGACAGGTTCTCGGGCATGCCGTACTTGCGCAGCATCGCGGTGTCGAAATGGCCGCCGTCGGCACGATTGCAGCGCGTCCGCCGCACACGCCGGTTGCGATCGGAGCTCTGGCGGGCATGCACCGCGGCGAGCATCTCAAGCCGGTACGGCTGACACCGACACATTGCTGGGCAGCAGAAAATGGCGCGAGCTTCGTCAATGCTGGCCTCTGGAAGCGCGCCCAATGGTTTACCCGGGCGGGCGATGCGGATTGGCTGGCGAGTGCGGTTCGTGAGGCGAAGGCGGTGCGGTCTGCGGTCGGAATCTGCGACGTGTCGACGCTCGGAAAAATCGAAGTCGAAGGCCCCGACGCAGCACTGCTGCTCGATCGTCTTTACGCCAATATGATGTCGACGCTGCCGGTCGGAAAATGCCGATACGGGTTGATGCTGCGCGAGGATGGTTTCGTCTTTGACGATGGAACCGTCGCGCGCCTTGACGAAAGCCGTTACGTGATCACCACCACGACGGTGAATGCCGTGGCCGTGATGCGCCATGTCGATTTCGCGCTGCAGGTCATCTGGCCCGACCTCCGAGCCCACGCTTGCTCGGTGACGGAGAGCTGGGCGCAGATCGCGGTTGCCGGTCCGCAATCGCGCGCCCTCCTGCAGGATTTGTTGCCGGATATCGACCTGTCCAACGAGACCTTTCCGTTCATGGGCGCAGTTGCCGGGACCTGGGACGGCATTCCAATGCGCCTTTTCCGCCTGAGTTTTTCGGGAGAGCTCGCCTATGAAATTGCGGTCCCGACCAATCACGGCGACGCCCTCGTTCGTACGCTTGCACGGCTGGGGCAGACTTATGGATGCACACCTTATGGTCTCGAAGCGCTCGGCATTTTACGCATCGAAAAGGGGCATGTTGCGGGCGGTGACCTGAATGGACAGGTGACCGCGCACGACCTGGGTCTCGGGCGGATGCTGTCCAGGAAAAAGGATTTTATCGGCCGCGCGATGGCGGAGCGACCGATGCTTGTCGATCCGGGTCGGCAAGCCCTTGTTGGGTTGAAACCGGTCGATCCTACCCAGCGGCTCAGCGCCGGCTCGCATTTGTTTCGCAGCGGAGCCGCACATGTTGCGGGCGAAAGCCAGGGTCATGTGACGTCGGTGGCCTATTCCGGCGTATTCGATCAATGGATTGCCCTTGGCGTTCTGGCGCACGGCCCGCAGCGCATTGGCGAAGTAATCGTCGCCGCGTCGCCGATGCGGGGAACCCGCATCGAGGTTGAGGTCTGTAATCCTGTCTTCTTCGACGCAGCAGGAGAGCGTCTTCGTGCCTGATCGTCGCCCTTCCGCCTTTGATCCGATGCTGGAGGATCTGGGCGCCATCGATTTGGTTGGTGTGCAGGTGGCGGCCTGGCCTGCGGCCCGAACCGTCGTGACCATGGCGTACCGCGGCGAAGAGGGCACCGTTGCAGAAGTTCTGGGGCGCTTCGCCCGCAACACGCCCGCCGTCACAATGTTGCAAATCGGACCCGGAACCTGGCTATCGCTATGCGACGGCGCGTTCCCCGATCTCGGCGATGCGGCAGCGACCTTTGATCAGGGCGATGGGTTTGCTTTCCTGAAGCTCGACGGACCGGCGGCGATGACCGTCCTGCAGAAGGGCATTTTCGTAGATCTCGAAGCCACGTTGGCCTCCGTCGGTGCCTGCGTGTGCAGCGTGATCGGGTATATCAACGTCATTGCGTGGCGTGCGTCCCCCAACACGATCGCGGTTGCTGTGCCGCGCAGCTTTGCAGGCAGCTTCTGGCACTGGCTCCGCACGGCCGCAGCGGCCGAAGGCGTCCCGATTGGGCGATAGCGCCGCTTTTTCTTCTCTCTGGTTCGAAACGAAGGCAATATGACCGAGAAATTCATCCTCACGATCTCGTGTCCCAATCAGCGGGGGATCGTCTCGAAGATATCGACCGCCATCTTTCGTGCGAATGGCGACATCCTCGAAGCCGATCAATATGATGACACGACCACGGCCAATTTCTTCATGCGCGTTGTGTTCGACCTCGCACCCGCAAGCGAGGCGGCGCTGCACACGGATCTTGCCGCGCTAGCAGACGAACTGGAAATGCAGTGGGAACTGCGCCGGGACACGGCGCGGCAGCGCGTTCTGCTGCTCGTGTCCAAATTCGATCATTGCCTGGTCGACCTCCTCTATCGCTGGCGTATTGGTGAGCTGAAGATGGATATTGTCGGCATTGTGTCGAACCATCCGCGCGTGACGTTTGGCCCTGCTGATTTCGGGTCGATACCCTTTCATCATTTGCCAGTCTCAAAAGAAACGAAGGCCGATCAAGAGCGTCAGATCCGCGAGCTGATCGAGACTGAACGCGTCGATCTGGTCGTTCTCGCCCGTTACATGCAGATATTGTCGGACGATATGTCGGTCTATCTGTCCGGGCGCTGCATCAATATCCACCACAGCTTCCTGCCGGGTTTCAAGGGCGCAAAGCCCTATCATCAGGCGCACAGCCGCGGCGTCAAACTGATTGGCGCAACGGCGCACTATGTTACCGCGGACCTCGACGAAGGGCCGATCATCGAACAGGATGTCGAGCGCGTCTGTCACTCGGACAGTCCGGACGACCTGGTTCGAAAAGGGCGCGATATCGAGCGCCGGGTGCTGGCGCGGGCGCTATCGTTCCATCTCGAAGGTCGGGCGCTACTCAACGGATCGACCACCGTGGTTTTTCGCGACTGAAATGGCAGCGGCGCTGATCGACGGAACCGCGCTTGCGCGTCGCCTTAACGGCGAGCTCAAGGCCAAGGTCGAGGTGCTCGCCACGACCGGTATCGTACCGTGCCTCGCGGTCGTCCTGGTCGGAGATGATCCGGCCAGCCATACCTATGTGCGCAGCAAGAGCCGGGCAGCACGCGCGGTCGGGATCGCCACGGTCGAGCACAGACTGGACGCGCAGCTTGCCGAAGCCGAGCTTCTAGCCCTCATCGAGCGGTTGAACCGAGACCCGGAAACCGACGGCATTCTCATCCAGCTGCCGTTGCCCAAGCATATTGATGTCACCAACGTGCTGAAAGCCGTGCATCCTGCGAAGGATGTCGATGGCTTTCATCCGACCAATGTCGGCGAGCGCGTCACAGGTGCAGGCGGGATAATCCCTTGTACGCCAATGGGGGCCATGTTTCTGATCGAAACGGTCCGGGCCAATATCGAGGGACTCGACGCCATCGTCATCGGCATGTCGAATATTGTAGGCAAGCCAATGGCGGACCTTTTGCTCTCTGCAGGCTGCACCGTCACTGTGGCGCACATCAAGACCGTCGGGCTGCCGGCAATCTGCAGGCGCGCCGACATCGTCGTGGTAGCCGTTGGAAAGCCGGGGCTTGTGCGCGCCGAATGGATCAAGCCCGGCGCGATCGTGATCGATGTGGGGATCAACCGCATCACGTCAAGCGATGGCGAGAAGCGGCTTGTCGGCGACGTGGCGTTCGAAGAGGCAGCGGGCGTTGCCGGGGCAATTACCCCGGTTCCCGGCGGCGTCGGTCCGATGACGATCGCCTGCTTGCTGCTCAACACCTTTGAGGCCGCCATATCACGCCGTGCGGCGTCTATCCGCGCCGGATAAATGATCGCTGCGCTATCGGGCGAGCCAGACCGCGATCTCGTCGCGTGATTTGCCAACGGACAAAAGCATCTGCACGATGATCCGGGCCTGCGCCGGTCGCCAGCGGCCCCCGTTGATCACACCGCGCTGCGCGAGATCCATCTCACTTCCGCCATAGGCGTAGCTTCTCGACAAGGTGTGGCCCATGCCGACGCGACTGGTGATGATCACGGGCATCCTCATTGCGAGCGCTGCAATGGCATCGACGGCGCGAGACGAAACATGCCCGCCGCCCACACCTGCAATGATTAGAGCGCCGATGTTGGCATCTGAAAAGGCGGCCACGGTTTCAGGTTCGAGATCAAGTCCCGCCTGAAGGACGGGTACGGCCAGCACCGGACTTTCCACACGCAGCGGCCGGTGCTTCAGCGTGGGCTGCATCTGGAGGTCGAGTCGGCCTTCGACGATATGGCCCATCGGTCCGAAGGGATCCGACGTAAATGCATGCGGCCGACTGCTGTGAATCTTCCTGACCAGATGAGGCGCGTGAATTTCGTCGCCGAAAAGGACCAGGGGTCCCAGTCCATCGGCTTGGCCACTGGCGGCGACCAATATGGCCGATGCCAGGTTCGCCGGTCCATCGGCGCCCGGTGCTTCCGGGTGCCGCATTGCCCCGGTTACGACAACCGGCTTTGCTGTCGCCATCAACAGCGACAGAGCAAAGGCGGTTTCTTCCAGGGTGTCGGTTCCATGCGTGACGACGGCGCCACAAAGGCCCAGCCGGAACTTCTCTTCGATCTGGTCGCAAAGCAGTTGGACATCGGCGAGGGAGACGCTGGGGCTGGGCTTGGCGAAAAGTTCGAAATGCGCCAGCGTCAGATCGGGATGCAGGCGCCGCATGGGCGACAACAGATCGAAGCCCACTTGCGGGGCTACGCCCCGCCCGCCGGCGTTTGCGGTCATCGCAATGGTACCGCCCATGGAGAAAATCCCGATGGTTCGCGGCCGCGTTGAGGCCATGTCCAATGGGTTTACTCCGCGGGCAGGGGCGCAGACCGGACCGGTTCCGCGTTTCGCTTGAGCGTTTCGGGCAAGCTGAGCCAGATGATTGCCGCGATCGAAAAAACGACGCTGGCGATTGTCATCGTCGCTGCGAGCCCAAAATGTTCGGCGATCTGGCCGGTCAGCAACGGAGCGAAGAAACTGAATATGCGCCCCCAGTTGAAAATCGACGCTGCGGTCGATCGCAGGTGAGGGGGGTATAGCTCGGAGAGCCACGGTCCCCATACGACGCTGCACGCAAGGCAGGCACCATAACCAAAGGCGACAATATTCAACACAGCGGGGCTGATCGGCGCATAGAGATAAACGAGGATCAGCGCTGCCGCGAGAAAGAAACCGATCGCTGCCGCCCGTCGTCCGAAGCGATCGCCCACCCAGCCCCAGAAGAAGCCGCCGATCACGCTGCCTGCAAACATCCAACTGACGGATATCCCGATCGCGCCGTCGCTGAACATACGGACGGTTTTGAGATAGGTCGTCGCCCAGCCGCTAAAAGCTTGATAGGCAAAGAAATTGAAACCCGAAACCATCGTCAGCATGATTGTCTGGCGCCGAAAGCGTGGCGAAAAGAGCTCGCTAATCGGTAACTTGCCCTTGGCCGTGCTGGATAAGATGGCACCGCCATATGGTATCATCTTGCGATCGTTCGGGACCGCAAGCGGTGCAAGAAAGGCGAGAACGACCGGCACGGCTCCAGCCCATAACAGTAAATGCCAATCAAGCTCGAATTCGAAGATCAGGGTGGTTGCGGCGCCGAGCAGCGCGACGGCGAGATACGAGGAGCCCATGATAACCGACGCAACCCGGCCTCGAACTTCGGTACTGAACAGCCCGACATAAATGCCGACCGTGATCGGGTACATCGACCCGGTGAAATATCCGAGGACGAAGCGCTGAGTGAGGATCTGCGGATAGCTGGTGACGATCGTTCCGAGCGCGAGGACGGTCCCAAATCCGATCATGACGACCATCAACGCATTGCGCCGCCCAAAGCGGTCGGCAAGTTGACCGTTCACGACCGCGCCGACGAGGGCGCCAAGCGCCTGGACACTGTAGAGCGATCCAGCCTCGGTCAGGGAGAGCTTCAAGTCACTCGCAATATAGGGGCGAAGGACATCGACCGTATTCCACGCCCAAGCGTAAAAAATATAGGCGACGGCAAGGAAGGCGAGGGCGGTTAGACGGCGCGTTAGCGACATATCTTCTGCGCGTGGATATTGGGTGTCGCTGGATTCGGTCATCGTCATCTCCCGGAGAGATTTCTGCGTTCATTTGCGTTCGAATGCAATTAGTTTATTGAGAATTTGGTTGAGAAATATCGCAATTTATCGTCCGTAAGCGGGGATTTGTCGACGCGGGCTCTGGATAATCATGACGCAGGTCGAAAACATCTTGTTTGATTTTTGCATTCGAAGTACAAAAATCTCGTCGGGGCCACTTCGAGTCCTTTTGAGACCTAGGGGGAATCATGAACTGCACAAATCGCACGCGTCTTTGGACAGCCGGTAGCCTTACCATTGCGGCGTTGCTCACTGCTCTGCCGGTCGCGGCGCAGGAAACCACGCCCGCGGTCACCGCTGATACAGTCGATGAAGGCGGACTGACGGAAATCGTCGTCACCGCACAGAAGCGCGAGCAGAATTTGCAGGACGTCAGCGCGACCGTCCAGGCTCTTTCTGGCGAGGATCTGGCGAAAAATGGGGTCAACGATGTCTCGCGCCTCGAGCAGCTTTCGCCGGGCCTCGTGTTCGCGAAGGGCGGCAACGATACGAAAATCGCATTGCGCGGTGCCAACTCCAACAGCACGTTCGCGGACAACACGTCAATCGTCGGCTTTTTTGTCGACGGCGTCTTCAAGCCGCGTTCGTCACAGCAATCGCGCGCGTTCTTCGACGTTCAGCGTCTGGAGGTTCTACGCGGGCCGCAGGGGACGCTGTACGGGCGCAATACGCTCGGCGGCGCGATCAACATATACACCAATGCGCCCGACACCTCCGAGCCGGGCCTCAGCGGCAGCATCGATACCCGATACAGCCGCTTTAACGACCTTCGCAACGAACTGGTTGTCAACGCGGGCATCAGCGACAATTTCGCTGCCCGTTTCGCCCTGTTGACTAACAACAGCGATGGCTGGGTCAAGAATTTGATCGGACCGAACCTAGGCGTTGCCGACACTTTGTCGTTCCGCGCGTCGGCTCTCTGGCGCGCGAGCGATAGCGTTGACCTGACGCTGCGTTACACACGCATAGCGGAAGATGGCAACCCGGCCGGCATGTTCGCGATCAACGGCGCTTGTCGCACGACGGCGACCAATGGCTTGACCGATCCATTCGGTCCGGTACTCGATTGCCAAAATCCTCGTCGTGGTTCGGGGGCAACGCCCCGCTTCGATCTCATCGACGGTACTCCGGGCCTCTCCAACAAGGACAAGCGCACCGTCATTCGCGATTATGTCCATGACGATCGCCTGCGGGAGTCGAACGTCACGCTCGAAGGCAATTTTGATTTCGGCCCGGTGGCCCTTAAATCAATCAGTTCCTTCACCAACTATTCCTCGTTGCTGGGTAATGACTCGGATTACAGCTCGAATGCGCACGGGCGCGAGTGGGTCGAGGAGAATAACAAATCCTACACCCAGGAACTCCAGTTGATCTCGCAGTGGGACGGTCCGCTCGAGCTGACGGCCGGCGGCTATGCGTCGTATGACAAGCTGCTCTTTTCCTACTCGTCGCTGCGGCATACGTTGGACAATCTTGCCGCGCGGCCGACGGCGACCTCGACCAACGGAGTTATCCTGCCGGTGCAAACCGGCACCCCGCTGGTGTCGTTGGCGAATTCGATCAATTCCGCGTCGAACAATACGCAGTTCATCAACAGCCGCTATCTCGGCGTGTTCGGTGAAGCCAAATTCTCGATAAGCGACGCGCTGCGGGTGATCGGCGGGATCCGTTACAACAACGAACGCAAGCACGCGATCAATGGCAATGCGGCCTATTTTGGCAGTCTGACCCCAAGCGTGGCGCCCACCGATCCGCGGACGATCTTTCCGTATAATCCCGCTACAGCGACGGCGAAAACAGATGTTAGGGCAACATTTGAAAATGTTACCTGGCGCGCTGGTGCCGAATTCGACGTCAATCCCGACGTCATGCTTTACGCCACCGCCTCGACCGGTTTCCTCTCGGGCGTGATGAACCAGAATGGAACCGTCACGCAGCCTCAGAAGTCTCGCTCTTACGAGCTTGGCATGAAGTCACGCTTCTGGGACCGCAGGGCCGAGCTCAACATCTCGCTTTACGACGTGCGCTATTCGGATCTTGCAACCACCTTCCAGATCCCGAACCCGGCCAATGTGGGCTCGTTCATCACGCTATCCTCGAACGGCGGCGTCTTGAAGGCTCGCGGCGCCGAAGTCTCGCTCGCCCTGCTTCCGGTCGAATCCTGGAAAATCTCGATCGGCGCATCCTATCTCGATGCGAAATACGCGCGCTTCGGGATCAATCTGCCCGGCGGCTTCCAGGTCGTTAACGGTGCGGTTCCTGCCAGCCGGTTTATCGACCTGCGCGGCGAGCGCCCACCCTATACGCCCGAATTCACTTTCTCGATCGCTACGGGATATGACTTCGACATCGGCGTCGGCACGCTGACCCCTCAGGTGCAGTTCCGCTACAGCGACTCCTATTTCGCGCATGGCGGACTGCCCTTCGATCTGTCGGGGTTCCAGCCGAGCTTTACGCAGACCGACCTGCGCCTGTCGTTCCTTTCGGCCGATGAACGATGGACGCTCGATGTCTTTGCCGAAAACCTCGAAAACGAAATGCTTAACCAGCGCACCCAGACCGGTGGCGATGGCTTGCAGCAGGCGAACTGGGGCATGCCGCGCAACTACGGCGCGCGTGTCAAGATCCGCTTTTAAGCGAACCGAACAACCAACAGAAAAGGGGGGCATCCGCCCCCCTTTTTATTTGGCTGCAAAAGGCAGAAGTCTCGATGTCGATAGATTTCGAGACCCGGGCGCGTTTTAGGCGGCGCCAATAGCCTTTGCGGCGTTGGC
The DNA here is from genome assembly GCF_005502465.1 of Sphingopyxis sp. L1A2A. Classification (GTDB taxonomy): domain Bacteria; phylum Pseudomonadota; class Alphaproteobacteria; order Sphingomonadales; family Sphingomonadaceae; genus Sphingopyxis. The sequence goes on along the minus strand of NZ_SCOT01000006.1, from coordinate 13,197 downwards.
GCGCGCGCCGATAATCTGTGCGAGCACCGCGATTTCGTCGAACAACCGCCATTCGCGCAAGATTTTTCCGTCCCTCATTTCGAAATGTGTCGCGCCAAGTATCTTGACCGGACTGCGCGTCGGCGGCCCGTAAAGCGGTACGCCGGAGTAGGTGCCATGAAGAACCCAGATAGCGGCTATCCGCTGGCCAAGTTCGGTCGATTGGCAGACGACAAGGTCGCGCACCTCGATTTTGCCGTCGGGAAAGACCGCAAGGAGGTCGATAATCTGCTGCTGGTAAGGGTCAATGGCTTGCGCGCGATGCAGGCGTACTGTGTGACAAACGACTTTTGGGTCGCAATAATCGACGACACGATCGAACCGGCGCCGATTCCACACCGTGTCATACATATCGAGGATGGTCCGGCATGCGGCATCGAAACGCTCTGGCCGAACGCCCGAGACGCCTTCGCGCACCGGATGGGGGTAGGAACCCGCAAAAGGGCCGGCGTCGTCAGCGATCGCCATGATCTCGCCGGTTACCGGCGATGCTTTGGCCAAATCCGCGGCGACCATCTCGGGATCGATGCCGAGCGATTGCAGAACCGCATATTCGTCGCGCACCAGCCATTCCTCTACGACTTTGCCGTCCTGGACGAGGCAGTGTGCGATCGTGCGTGACACCCAGTTTTTGCCGGTCGGCGGACCATAGGTCCAATATCCGAGGTTGGTACCGGTCTTCAGCACGCGATGCGAACTGATGAAGCCCATCGGCCCGCGCTGCTCCCAGACAACATCTTCTCCCGACCCACCGCCGCCGTTCGGGAATGCACTCATTTTCTGGATGCTGTTGAGGATTACATGCTCGAAGTCATAGGTCTCGCCATAAGCAGTATGCACCTTGATATCGTCAGCATAATGCTCGCCGAGGCGGCCGAGGCCCTTGTCGATCCAGATCTGGTCGGTCCAGGAGAGGATATAATCGCGGGGGTCACGAAATGGCGCATAGGCACTTGGTTCGAGGTCGGCGAGTGGGTCAAAGTCTGGCATCATGCATCCTCATTTGTTGCATTCGAATGCTAAACTTTTCTCCTATAGAATTCAAGTGCTGGCGAGTCTGGCGGATGCGCCTCGCACCAGCTCGCCAGAAAAGACTCGCTTCTCGGTGATAAGCTGTGGGTCGTCTATGCGCGCCATCAGCATATCGATCGCAGCATCGACCATCAAATTTGTCGGCTGCCGGATCGTGACGAGATCATAGCTTGCCCACTGGCCAGCCGCCGAGCCGTCAAAGCCCACGATCGAGATATCTTCGGGAACCTTAAGGCCAAACCCATGACGAGCCTCGTCCATGCAGCCGATGGCGAGCATGTCGTTGGCACAGATGATCGCGTCGGGCCGGTTCGCGCTGGACGCAAGTTTGCGCATGGCCTCGCGTCCGCCCTGATAGGTGAAATCGGCAACGACGATCTCGACGGGTTTGACCCCGACGTTTGCCATCCGTTCAGCGGCGCTCGACACGCGCTGCCGACTGACGGGCGAATCCTCGGGCCCGGAGACGATTGCGATACGGCAGTGACCTGCGGCACAAAGCTCATCGACCAGCCAGCGCTCGCCCTCCGACTGGTCGCAGGAGACGCTATTCACGGCGACCTCTTCATAAACGCGGTTGACAAAAACGACAGGAATCTCGCGCTGCGAGAGCATTTCGACATGGCGGGGGGGCAGGGTCACGGCGGCGACAACGCCAGCGACGCGATACTGCCAGAGCTGGTCGATCACATGATCTGCGTCGCTCTCATGATCAAGCGTGAACAGGAGCGTGTTGAGCCCACGCGCGCTCAACGCCTGGCCAAGGACCGAGGTAAATTCCGGGTTGAAGCTGAGATTGGCTACGACCACGGCAACGAGGCTCGACCGGCGCGTGATGAGACTGCGCGCGATCGCGTTTGGTTGATATCCAAGCTTGTTGACTGCTTTTAATATCTTGGCGCGGGTACGGGCCGACACGCTGGCGCCGGGCGTAAAATATCGAGAGACTGCGGATTGCGACACGCCTGCTTCATGCGCCACATCATAGGATGTGACCGGCTTGTTCTTATCCACGCCATCACTGGTCGTCTGTGCCGCTTTTCTCGCCATAATCCTGGATCCATCATGAGGTCGCCGCCCGCTGGAGCAGGTTTGCGGTCCTTATCTCCCTCGCGCCGCGAAGCAAAACAGGAATTGGCGCAACAGTGTATTGTGTGCATTCGAATGCAGTGATAAAGCGCAGCATGGTCGCACGGCGTGAGCGATCACAAGCTGGGATGAGGGCAAACCATGAATGCGAAGAGTAGCGTTGTTGTGAGCGCAGAAAGTCGGCTGATCAGATATGAGGATCTGGTACCCTGCCAACTCGCTTTCATCGATTGCAAATTGCCCGGGTCTGATCGCAAGTTGAACTACTCGATTATCGGGCCCGGTGTGACGCAGTCGGCCGATCAAGTCGTAAATCTAGCCGAGCCCCACGGCTTTGCGCTCGGCGTGGCGGCGATGCCGCACGGCGTCACCAACAATCTTCACATGCATTACACCGCCGAGGTCTTTATGATCTATCGCGGCGAGTGGACGTTTCGCTGGGGTCCCGACGGCAAGGACGGCGAAGTCGTCGGACGCGCGGGTGATACATTATCGATCCCGACCTGGATTTTTCGCGGCTTCACCAACACGGGACCCGATGACAGCTGGATATTCACGCTCCTTGGGCAGGATGAGTCGGGCGGGGTGGTCTGGCATCCCAGCATCCTGGAAAATGCCGCAAGACACGGCCTCTTTCTCACGCGCGACAATATGATGGTCGATACCGCGAGCGGAGCGACCAAGCCCGCGGACAAGGATTTGATTACACCGCTGACCGAGGCCGATATTGCGGCGATGCGGCCCTATACCCCCGAGCAGATGCGCGCGCGCATGGTCGCGGCAGACGAACTTGTCTGGTCGCACGCCGCCACGCTGGATCATGTCGTTCCGGGACATGGTTGCGAAATCGCGCCCGTCATCGGCAACGGGATGTCCGAAGACCGCAATGCGGACGCCAAAATCCGCAATCCGCATGGGTTCGGTCTCGAATATATGCGGATCGAGCCGGGGCAGCAGGTCGGCCCGTTCCGCATTTCGCAAAAGCAGGTTCTGATTATTCGGGAAGGCTCCCTCGAAGTCGTGCTGGGCCAGCAGGACGCTGAAACCAGCGCGCGAGCCGAACCCTGGTCGACCTATTCGGTCCCGGGCGACTGCTGGCGGGCGTACCGATCGGTCGGCGACAAACCGGTGCTAATGAGTGTTACGACCACCGGCGATGCGCGTGCAATCATCGAATGGGAGCCTGCCCTCGTCGCTTACGCTTTCTCCATGAACCTTGGGCGCGATCCCAACGGTTATCTCGCACCCGCGAACTTGCTGCCGGAGAATTAAACATGCGTTCGAACAAGCTGCGCCAACTCAAGGCGGAAGGACGACCGATCGTCAATGCCTGGCTGTCAATCGGCTCGGCCTACGCGGCGGAAGCCGTAGCGCATCAGGGCTTCGACGCTGCAACGGTTGACTGCCAGCATGGGATGATCGGCTTTGAAACCGCGATTCTGATGCTGCAGGCGATTTCAAGCACGGATGCAATTCCGCTGGTCCGCCCTTCGGGGCTTGTGCCGTCGGAAATCATGCGGTTCCTCGATGCCGGAGCATATGGCATAATCTGCCCGATGATCTCGACAGCGCGTGACGCCGCGGATCTTGTCTCGGCCTGCCGTTATCCCCCCGATGGCACGCGATCGTTTGGGCCGGCACGCGGACTGCTGTACGGAGGCGCTGATTATCTGGATGGCGCCAATCGCGAGCTGCTGGTGTTTGGGATGATTGAGACCCGGGCGGGATTGGACAATCTCGAAGATATTCTGGGGGTGCAAGGCCTCGACGGAATTTACGTGGGTCCAAATGATCTGTCGCTGGCGCTGGGCCATCGGCCCGAAAATGAAAGCAGCGTGTCCGAAGTCGCCGATGCTATTGAGCTGGTAAGACGACGCACCGTGGAGGCGGGCAAAATTGCTGGTATCTTCTGTTCGAACGGACCAGCCGCGGCCATGCGTGTCGCGCAGGGCTTCGACCTGGTAACGCCTGGCAATGATGCTGCGCTGCTGCGCGGGGTCATGCGCGATGCCGTCAATGCCAGCCGGGCATGACCGGGGCTGCGCGTCCACTGATTTGCCTCGGCGGCACGCTGTGTGACGCACGCGTGTTTGCGCCGCTGCTCAATTGCCTGTCGCGCTCCGCCTCCATTTGGTCGCACAGCCGTTTTGAGTGCATTCCGAAGGCCGCGGTCGGTCTGTTGGATGCGCTGTCCGAAGAGTTTGTTGCGATCGGTTTCTCGCTTGGCGGCTTTATCGCGCTCGACGCGCTTCGCTTGGCACCGGACAAGGTTGCCGGCGTGATCCTGATTTCTGGCAACGCCTTTCCCGATGACCCGGCTAACGCCAGAGCCCGCCGCGACGACGTTGCGGCGGGGCGCCGCGAAGGGTTGCGCGCGCTGATGAAGAGGCGGGGGGCCGCCTTTGTGTCACCGTCCTGTGCAATACCCAATGATGTGGTGGACATGATTGCCGAAATGGCGGAGGCCGAGGGTCATTCGGTTCATGCGCGGCAGGCCGAAATGAATATCCGTCGGCCCGATCTTCGCGCCGTCGTGGCCGCATCAGAAAGACCAATTTTGGCGCTTGCGGGGGTGGATGACCATATCTGCCCGAGTGATCGCTATCGGGATTTGCAACGCGCTCCAAACGCGACGCTGACGATGATCGAAGGCGCTGGGCACTTCCTCCCGCTCGAAGCGCCAGCCGCATGCGCCGAAGCTATCGAGCTATTTCTGAAAGAGCACGACTTATGATCTTGGGCTGCATTGCCGATGACTTTACAGGAGCGGGGGACCTCGCGAGTATCCTGACGGGGCAGGGTATGTGCACCAGCCTGCTGACTTCAACCAGCGATATCCAGGGCGCACGCTCGGATGCGGGCGTCGTCGCGCTAAAGACGCGATCGATCGCGCCCGCTGACGCGGTAAGCCAATCGATTGACGCGCTGCGGGCGCTGCGCGATGCTGGCTGCGAGCAATTTTACTTCAAATATTGTTCGACATTCGATTCTACGCACAGCGGCAATATCGGACCCGTTGCAGAAGCACTGATGCGCGAAATTGGCGTCACAAAAGCGATTGTGTGCCCTGCCTTCCCGGCAAATGGCCGCACCGTCTATCAGGGGCATTTGTTCGTCGGCGATACCCTTCTGGCGGAATCGAGCATGCGCGATCATCCCGTCACACCGATGACCGATAGCGACATCCGGCGCTGGCTTGGGCATCAAGCCAGCGGCGCGGTCAGGCACGTCCCCCACCGGATCATCACGGCTGGGATCGACGCCATCAAGCAGGCTATCGACGCTGCGCCGGGGGGCCTTATCGTCTGCGATGCCGTTACGGACGATGATTTGCGTGCGATCGGCCACGCGGCCGAAGCGATGGCACTGGTCACCGGTGGCTCGGCGCTGGCCCTTGGACTGCCCGACAATTTCCGTGCCGCAGCAAAACTGTCGGCCAGCAGTTCCGAGTTCGAGGCGGGCCGCGGACCCGCACTCCTTCTGGCAGGAAGTTGCTCAGCTGCGACGAACGCGCAGGTCAGCAGATATAAACAAGATAATCCTGCCTTTGCGATTGATGGTGCAGCGTTGCTCGCAGGCTATCCCGTTCTCGAATATGCTGACGCGTTCGCGCGCGAATATCAGGACAAGGCTCCCTTGATCTATTCGACCATCACGCCTGACGCCGTTGCCAGCGGTCGCACGCGAGCCGGTTTTGGCGCGGTATCGGCGGCGATCGAAAACCTTATGGCCAAGCTTGCGTTGCGAGCGAGAGATCGTGGCGTTGCACGTCTGGTTGTTGCTGGCGGCGAAACGTCCGGCGCGGTCGTTGAGGCGCTTCGTCCCGGCGCAATGGCAGTAGGGCCAGACGTTGCCCCGGGCGTTCCGCTTCTTTCTGCAAGCGGGATCAGCTTCGCCCTGAAATCCGGCAATTTCGGCGACGATGAATTTTTCGCGAAAGCTCTCAGGATGATGGAGACCATGCCATGAGCCTCTCGCCGATCCGCGAAGACATCTGCCGCTTGGGACGATCGCTTTTCGATCGGGGATATACCCATGGAACGTCGGGCAATATCAGTGTGCTGTTGGACGATGGACGAATGATCGTGACGCCGACCGATTCATCGCTTGGCGAGCTGGATCCTGCTACGCTCACGCTGCTTGGCTCCGATGGCAGCACCATGGACGGCCGTGCGCCGACGAAAGAACTACCATTGCACAGTGCATTGTACCGCACACGCGGCGCAGCTCGAGCAATTGTTCATTTGCACTCGACCCACTCGGTCGCCGCCTCGATGCTCCCCGATCTTGATCCCGCCGATGTTTTTCCACCGCTCACAGCTTATTATCTGATGAAGGTCGGACGCACCGCGCTTTTGCCATATTTTCGACCCGGAGACCCCCGCGTGGCCGATGCGATCGACGCATTGGCAGGTCGATATTCGTCGATTTTGCTGGCAAATCATGGCCCTGTTGTTTCTGGATTATCACTGACGGCGGCAGGAGCCGCGATTGAGGAGCTCGAGCAGACGGCGAAACTTTATTTGCTCGTCGGGCATCGACAAGCGAACTTGCTGGATATCACGGAAGCTTCGGCACTTCGGTGCGACTAAGTGATCGGCAATCAATCATGGGTTCAGGTTGTTCAATTTAGATGCTTCCTTTCTCGCTCGAAGCCCAAGGTTAGCGGTCCTTCGACTCATTGTCCGATTGTGTACAATTAATTTTGGAAGTGATCTGCCCCCTTCTGAGTGGTCCAAAATTGATGATATTTTGGATTACGAAGGAGATTATGAATGCCGAGCAAGAAGCATCGCCCGGAAGAGATTATTGGCAAGCTGCGTGAAGCGGAGGTTGTGCTGGCGCAGGGCGCCACGACGGCTGAAGCGTGTCGCCGGATCGCGGTCAGCGAGCAGACCTATTATCGGTGGCGCAAGGAATATGGCGGCCTGAAAACCGACCAGGCGCGTCGGATGAAGGACCTGGAGAAGGAGAATCTTCGGCTTCGGCGTGCGATATCCGACCTCACTTTGGACAAGCTGATATTGCAGGAAGCTGCCCGGGGAAACTTCTGAGCCCCGCGCGCCGAAGGCGCTGTATCGACCACATCAGAACGATGATTCCGGTGTCCGAGCGGCGGCTCTGCCGCGTACTCGGGCAGCACCGATCGACACAGCGCAAGGCGCCCCGCGGGGCAGATGACGAAGCGGCTCTTACCGAGGATATCATTGCGCTGGCGCGGCAATATGGTCGTTATGGCTATCGCCGGGTGACGGCGTTGCTGCGCGATGCGGGGTGGCATGTGAACCGCAAGCGAGTCGAGCGCATCTGGCGACGCGAGGGGCTGAAGGTGCCGCAAAGACAACCGAAACGCGGGCGGCTCTGGCTGAATGACGGATCGTGCATCCGGCTTCGGCCCGAGTATCCCGGCCATGTCTGGTCCTACGACTTCGTCGAGGGCCGCACCCACGATGGTCGCAAATATCGTATCCTGTCGATCATCGACGAGGCGAGCCGGGAGTGCATGGCGTTGCCCGTGGCGCGTAAACTCAGGAGCGACGACGTGCTGGCGGCGCTGGCCGAACTGTTCGTCACGCGCGGGCCACCAGCGCATATCAGGTCTGACAATGGGCCGGAGTTTATTGCCACGGCGGTGCAGGAATGGCTGGCGAAGGTCGGTGTGAAGACGCTCTACATCACGCCCGGATCGCCCTGGGAGAATGGCTATTGCGAAAGCTTCAACGGATCGCTGCGCGATGAACTGCTCAACGGCGAAATCTTCTACTCGCTCGCCGAGGCCCGGATCCTGATCGAAGCCTGGCGCCGACATTACAACACCGTCCGGCCGCACAGCTCGCTCGGATATCGGCCACCGGCGCCGGAGGCCGTTCCCTCGCCAGTGTTGGCCGTAGGTGGAGCGAAGCGGAACCGGAGGGCAACACTGGCGAGGGAGGCGTCAATGCACTAACAATCCACCCGGACCACTCGGTGGGGGCCGGTCAGAGCGTCCGACTGCAATCAGGCAGGTCCAGGTGCAAGACAGCCGCACGCGCCCAATGGATGGCATATCGCTTCGGCAATTTGTTTCACGCGCGCATACTCACAATGGTAACGTTAATGCGAGGGCTAAAGGGCGTTCACGCCGGAAGATCGAAAAAATCTACTTTCCCACTTCCAAGCTCGTAATAGGCGCCAACGACGATTAGATTATCCTCGGCCTGTGCTTGAAGAAACAACGGCGACGCATCGTCGCGCAGCTCACGGACGACCCGCCGCACATTTTGCCTGACGGCGGACTCGATCCCGGTTCCTTCCGACAGATCTGCCTCCAGAACCGCTGGGATGATCGGCTGGATCATCTTGCCGATATTTCCCGGAAACCGGGCCTGATCCTTGACCACCGAGACAGCCGCTTGGACTGCGCCGCATCCTTCGTGCCCCATCACCACGATAAGCGGGACGCCAAGCACTGAGACAGCAAACTCGAGGCTGCCTAACGCGGCGGTATCGAGGGTGTTTCCGGCGTTTCGAACAATGAAAAGCTCTCCTAGGCCGCGCCCGAAAAGTAGCTCGGGGGGAACGCGCGAATCCGAGCAGCTGATATAGGCTGCGAATGGCGACTGCCCAGCGGCCAGTCGCAGCCGGGTATCGCGATCGAGGGGCGGCATGATCGGCTCGTCGTTCAGGAAGGCCAGATTTCCATCGCGCAGCAGCGCCAGCGCTTCATTGGGACTCATCGTCATGCGTGCGCCACCGCAACGACGAGAACGGCCGTGGTAGCTGCCCATCCCGCATAGAGGCTGAGTTTGAATCGGGAGTAGGTCATTCTTGCGTCCTTTCTCATGGGTCCGGCGGATTTAGTAAAGTCCGCTGGAGGCGTTCGTTCGCCTGCGAATTGGTCTTTTCAGGTGGTGGAGAAGCGGGTTCGATCATTCAGGCAACGCTGTCCTTGCCGTGGACGGCTGGCGCGTCTTCCACAGCGACCAGCCGACCCCAGCTGCCAAGATTGCGAAGGTGATCGTGAGCGAGACAGCGGGCGGGATTTTTGCAAGACCGAGCGCATCGGCCACGAAGATCTTCGATCCGATGAAGATCAGCAGCAGCGCGAGCGCATATTTGAGATAGTGGAACCGGTGCACCATCGCCGCGAGCGCGAAGTACAGGGCTCGTAGCCCGAGGATCGCGAAAATATTCGAGGTGTAGACGATGAACGGATCGGTCGTGATCGCGAAGATCGCCGGCACGCTGTCGACCGCGAATACGACATCGACGATTTCAACCATCGCCAGCGCTAGGAACAGGGGCGTCACCCACAGCTTCGCCTTGCCGGTCGTCGCGTCCGGCTGCCGGACGAAAAAGCGCTCGCCGTGGAGCTTGTCCGTCACGGGGAGGTGCTTCTGGATGAAACGTAGTGCCCCGCTCGATCCGACATCATAGTCCTTGCCCGCGGTCATCCACATCTTGATGCCGGTCAGGATGAGGAAGGCGGCAAAGATATAGAGCACCCAACTGAACTGCTCGACCAAGGTCGCGCCGACGCCGATCATGATCGCGCGCAGAACGATAACGCCAAGGATCCCCCAGAATAGCACGCGGTGCTGATACTGCCGCGGAATTGCGAAGTAGGTGAAGATCATCGCGATCACGAAGACATTGTCCATCGCGAGGCTTTTTTCGATGACGAAGCCGGTGACATATTGAAGCCCGGCGGTCTCGCCCATGTACCACCACACCCAGGCGCCAAAGAGCAGGCCGAGGCCGATATAGACCGCCGACAGGATCAGGCTCTCGCTCACTCCGATCTCGCGCTGCTTTTTGTGCAGGACGCCGAGGTCGAGCGCCAGCAGGGTGACGACGATGGCAATGAAGGCGAGCCACATCCAGAGCGGCTTGCCCAACCATAGATATTCGAGAGTTTCCATAAATATGATCCGATCCGGGTCGGCCTGACGTCAGGCGATTGATGATTGTCCGACATCGCAACCCATCAAGGTCGCCAGAGGGGCCCGGAATTGATGCGCAGGCAAGCCGCCGCCGATGCAAGTCGGCGACGGCGGCGTTCAGTCAAACAGGTCCGACAAGAAGGACTTTTTTCGCGGGCCTGGGCGGTAGTGGCGATCGTCGTCGCCGCGGTAGCCATCCGAACGATTGTCTTGCCGCCGGTGATCGCCTTGGCGGGGCTCTGGGAGGGCGTCGCGGGCGCTGCGCTCGATGATTTTGTCGAGCTCGCCGCGATCAAGCCAGACGCCCCGACATGTCTGGCAATAGTCGATTTCGACGCCCGAACGCTCGGACAAGGTCAATCCCGTCCGGCAATTCGGGCACGGCATGGCGGACACCGCATCGGCAGTGCGCATGGCTCAGGCCTTGGCCTGACGGGGCGAATGGATCAGCCGGTGCAAGCGATCCTTGATCACAAGCCGCAGTTTTTTAAGCCGCAGTAACCGCCAGCTATCGGGTATTCGGCGCTTCTGTTCGCGGTTTATCTCCGCGTCCAGCTTGCTATGCGCGAGCGCCAATCGATACGTTATAGAATTCATAGCCTCTCTCCTCTCGATGTTCGGTCGATCGGAAAGGTGCAGAACTCCCTGACGGACTCACGAGCTGATCACCGATCCGATGCGGTCCGACATCGCAGCTGCCAAAACGACAGCCGCCAGAGGGGCCCGGGCCGCGGGAGAAGTGATAAGCGGCAAGGCCATAGATGGCCAATTCGATTTTCTGCTCTAACCGATAGAAGAAAACTATCGTTTGAACGCGCTCATAATCAAAGCAGCGCCCGAGCCTCGGCTGCGATGCGGTCGGCTATGATGCTATAGTCGCCGCTATAAGCTGCGCCCGATCGCCACGCGGCCGCAATGCTGCGCGTCAGCTCGAAGCCCTTGGGCTCAAGCAGAACCACCCCGGTTCGGCCAGCGACATCGGAGCGGAAGTATAGTTCGGGGAGTATTGCCAGTCCTATTCCCGAGGTCGCCATCTGGTGAACGCTATCGAGGCTGGTGCCTTCATAGTCGCGCAGCAGCTCCATGCCGAACTCGGAGCAAATATTCGCGACCTGGCGATGGAGGTGGTGACGCCGGTCGAGGCTCAGAACCGGCGCGCCGCGCAGATGGTCGACATGCAGGTCTGGAATTTTCGCCAGTGGATGGTCGGTGGCGGCGACCAGAAACAGGCGTTCGCGAAACAGCGGCTCTACGGTGAGTCCGCGACCTTCGATGGGCAGGGGACCGAGCAGCATGTCGAGCGCACCGCGCGCAAGTTGAAGCGCCTGCTCTTCCGGAATACCTTCCCTGATATGTAGCCGAAGGTCAGGCTGCTCGCGATGCAGCGCAGCAACGATCGGCGGCATCAAATAGGGTCCCAGTGTCGGGGTAACGCCAAAGCGTAGCGTCCCGGCGAGACGTTCCCCGCTGCGACGGGCCAGATCGCGGATATCCTCGGCGTCGACGAGCAGGCGCCGCGCCCGAATGGTGATTTCGCGGCCTACCGGCGTCAGCTCGGCGCCCGACATGTGCCGTTCGATCAGAACGACACCCAGTCGGTCTTCGAGCGAGCGCAGCTGCTGGCTGAGGGTAGGCTGTGATACATTGCATGCTTGCGCGGCACGCCCAAAGTTGCGCAGATCGGCAACCGCGACGAGATACTCAAGCTGACGTAAGGTAGGCATCGCGCAAAACTTTACCTGTCGATGTCTCGCTTCCAATGAGAAGACTGTCTTGAGCTTAGGCAATTCGGAGAATGATTTCGACGAAAAACGCGCCAGCGCTTTCGCCAGCAGATCTCGCTCATCTATTCGTAGTGACCGAGATTAGAAAACACCATCCGCCGGCCGGGCCGCTTTCACCAGAAATTATCCAGCTACACAACTTCGGCCTGCTCTCGATCGGCGGTCGGATATGGATATTCAGTCGCCGACCCACGAATGGCCGACGAGCGACAATGTCTGCTTTTCACCTATTAGGCTGTAAGCAGGCATTCTGCAAAAGAGTCAGCGGTATCGAACGCCTGTATGTGCGTTCGGGTTATGATGCATATTCCGTAGGATGTTGAAGCCGCCAAGCGTCGATTATTCGCTTTCCTACAATATTTCGCGCTGTCATGCCGAGCCTATGCAAGAACGCGGACCCAAATGGCGCGACCGGGCGCTCGCTATCGAATTCTGGATCGCGACCGCGTTAGTAGGCGGCTCGTTCCTCGTCGGGGCGTGGCAGGCCCTCAAATATTTGTTCTAGCGGTGCAGGTGGCGCACTGGGGCTACGCGCCAGCGGCGAGCGGTGAAGGAGCAATGTTCTCAGGCGCTACACCGTCGACATCGACAAGGTCTTCACCCACCACGATGCCCGTAATGCGAACACGCTTTTCGATATGGTCGACCGGAACGCGGTGCAAGTCGAGGCGCCACCGGCCGCCAAGGTCACGGCGAAGTGAGAAACCGCCCGCGTCGCGGAGCAAGGTTCCCGTCTCTTCGATTCTCGTGCCGATGATCATCATGTCTTTGGCCTACGCAAAGTCGCAACACCGCGCCAGAAACTTTGGCTGAAGGCCTTTCAACCCAGCCTAAATGCTCAGCGACGCCGAAATGGCTCGCAAGCCACCCCGTCACCGTCGCCATCCATTTCTGGCCGATATCCGGGCTGACCGCGGTATAATGGTGCGGCACCCGCTGCCCATGCCGCATTGCAATTGCGGTAAAAGACGCCGGACGGCGCCGGCGATGCAATAGGCTGGCGCACGGCGGATGCCTTCGGCTTAGGCCGATGAACCCTGGGATTGGCGGCCCGATAGTCAGCCGGCTGTTGGAAGTCGGAACTCCAGATGCCCAGTTTGAGGGACTTGGCGCGCGCCTCGGCGCCGAGATAGCGATCGCTAAACTGAGGCAACGCAACTGCAAGACCCGCTTCGACCATGGCTTGGCCTAGATCTATCTGCCGCGCGGTGCAGCTGGTGCGGATTCCGAGGTCATCACGCGCAGTGTTCCGATTTGATCGTGCGCAGCATTCCGACGTGATCTCGCGCAGCATTCCGATTTGAAGCTGCGCACCATTCCGATTTGATCAT
>NZ_SCOT01000069.1 GCF_005502465.1 Sphingopyxis sp. L1A2A | reverse complement strand
AGGTGGCAGCCCGTAGGGCTGACGGAGGGGCTGCGACGTTGCTGCCCCTCCACCACCGCTTCGCGGCGGTCCCCCTCCCCATCGCAAGTCGATGGGGAGGATATGCAATGTCCGCTCCCCACCCCAAAGCTGCCATCCGCAGCTAAAAAACGCTGTCCTACATTATTCCGCTGTGCCAGCCTTCATCGCAGCTCTTTCAATTTGTAAGCAAAAGCGGTCGCCGCCCAGATTCCGGATGGGGCCAGGATCCGGCCGCAATCTGTTCGCCGAAGACGACAAATCGGGCGCTGCACTAGGCTGAATTTTCCTGAACTTTGGAATGGTGACGCGGCCCATGCGCCGACCGGATCGCGGCCCCGGCCCGCGATGACCGAAGACGGCAATGCCCGCTCCCCAACCCCAAGCGGACATCGCGCCAGCGCGAACAAACCGCTACCCTACATTATTCGCAGCACATGGCTTGCGTCGGCCAGCGCGCCTATGCCTCGTCCGAATCATCCTTCGGCTTGCGGATCTCGGTGACCAGCAGCTTGTCGATCTTGCGCCCGTCCATGTCGATGATCTCGAACCGCCAGCCCTTGTCGGCAAAGGTCTCGCCTTCCTTGGGCAGGCGCCTCAGGATCGCCAGCGCATGGCCGGCCGCGGTCGCATAGTCGCGGTCCTCGCCCAGCTCGATCCCCAGCCGTTCGGCCATCTGGTCGGCGGGCATCGACCCCGCGATCAGCAGGCTGCCGTCGTCGCGCTCGACGACGAACGGCTCGCTGCCGATATCCTGATCGGACGCAAATTCGCCGGCGATCGCCGACAGCAGGTCGGCGGGGGTCACCAAACCGTCGAAATGTCCATATTCGTCGTGCACCAACAGCATCGGCACATCGGCAACGCGCAGCGCTTCAAGCGCGTCCATCGCGTCGATCTGGTCGTGGATGACCTTTGCCGGGCGCATCAATTGCTCCAGGTCGAGCGCCTCGCCGCGAAACAGCGCCGCGGCAATGTCGCGCGCCTGCACCACGCCGACGATGTCATCGACCGACCCGCGCGCCACCGGCAGGCGGCTGTGCGGGGTTTCGACCAGCTTGTCGCGTACCCCTTGTGCGTCGAGCGCGATGTCGATCCAGTCGACATCCTTGCGCGGGGTCATCACCTCGCGCACCGGACGATCGGCAAGGCGCACGACGCCCGAAATGATCGCGCGCTCGCTTTCCTCGATCACCCCCGATTTCGACGCCTCGGCGACGATCAGGTGCAGTTCCTCGGCGGTCACCCGATCCTCCGATTCGCGGTTGAGGCCGAGCAGGCGGAACACCAGCGCCGAGCTGCGATCGAGCAACCACACCAGCGGCGCGCCGATTTTCGACAGCCACAGCATCGGCAGCGCCATGAAAATGGCGATCGGTTCGGGCGCGCGCAGCGCGAATTGCTTGGGCACCAGTTCACCCGCGATCAGCGAGAAATAGGTTGTCACCGCAATCACCACCGCGAATCCGACGGTGAGCGCGGTTTCATCGTCGAGCCCCAACAGCGGCTGCAACCGGTCGCCCACGGGGCCGCCCAGGCTGGCGCCCGAATAGGCGCCCGCGAGAATGCCGATCAGCGTGATGCCGACTTGCACCGTCGACAGGAACCGCCCCGGGTCGGCGGCGAGCTGGCGGGCGACCGCCGCGCCCCGGCTGCCGCGCTTTTCGGCGGCCTGCAACCGCGGCGCGCGCGCCGAGACGATCGCCAGTTCGGACATCGCAAAAACGCCGTTGAGCAGGATCAGGACGGCGATGATCGCGACGTCGGACCAGGGGAAAGGGG
>NZ_SCOT01000068.1 GCF_005502465.1 Sphingopyxis sp. L1A2A | reverse complement strand
TGCGGATTCCGACGATCCCGCGCAGGGATACCGACATGATCACGCGCATCGTTCCGATCTGATCCCGCGCGGGATTCCGATCTGATGCCGCGCACGGCTCAGAGCCGTCATCGACGTGATTTGCTTTCACGCTATTCGTATTTTGGTCAAGCAGTCTGTGGGTGCGGGCGTCGCAGCGAGTCACCTTCGAGAGTGATGCGGTGGGCGTTGTGAACGAGGCGATCCAGGATGGCGTCGGCGTAAGTCGCGTCGCCGATCAGTTCGTGCCATTTTGTCACGGGAAGCTGGCTGGTGACGAGGGTGGATCGATTGCCGTACCGGTCCTCAAGTATCTCAAGCAGATGATGGCGGGCATTGGCGTTGAGCGGCTCAAGTCCCCAGTCGTCGAGGATGAGCAGGTCGATGCGCGCGAGGCTTTTCAGCCGTACCGCAATACGTCCATCGCCGCGCGCCACGCTCAGCTCGTCAAGCAGCTTGCCAAGCCGGACGTAGAGGACCGACAGATTGTCGCGGCAGGCCTGGTGCCCAATGGCACAGGACAACCAGCTCTTGCCCGTTCCGGTCGGGCCGGTGATGACGAGATTGTCGTGACCTTTGATCCAGTCACCTCTGAGAAGGGTTTCCATAAAGCGCCGGTCGAGCCCGCGCGGTGTCCGGTAGTCGATATCTTCGGCTACGGCGCGGTGGCGCAGTTTGGCGTGGCGTAGCCGCGCTGCCATCCGCTTTTCCTGACGCCAGGTCAGCTCATGGTCGAGGATCAAGCCCAGCCATTCGGCATGGCTGAGCGTTCGCGCATCGTCGTTTGTCGCCATGGCACCGAACGCCTTGGCCATGCCATAGAGGCCGAGGTGATTAAGCTGATCGAGCGTGGGATGGGTAAGCATGTCTTCTCCTTCAGTTGTAATAGTCCGGACCCCGGATGTTGCCGTGATCGATGGGCTGGTGGTCGCTGTCCCGGGGCCGCAGCGGTTGGCCATCGAGCCCCTTTTCAAGGATCGACTTGAGCGAGCCGTAATTGCGCGCGCCGATCTCGAGAGCGCGCAGCGCCGCAGCTTCGAGGCGCTGCGCGCCAAAGTGCTTTTCAAGACCGAGGATGCCCATGCACGAGCGGAAGCCCTGTTCGGGATGGGGGCGATCCTCGAGGATCTTTTCGCATAAAAGCTGCGCGCAAGGTCCGACCCGTCCAGATTCGGTCAGGATCTTCGCGAGCGTCCAGTCGGCAAAGCGGCGATGCGATGACGGCATGTGCTCGGGCAAGGTCGTATGCCGGCCATTGCCGCTGCCGCGCATGTGAACCGCGATCCGCTCGCCGCGGATGAAGATCTCGACCGTCCGCGCCGTCAGTCGCGCTTCAACCGGCTGGCGCGCATAGCGGTGGGGCACCGAGTAAAAATGACGCGCGACCTCGACATGATAATCGAGGCCCACGCGCCTGGCTTGCCATTCGGCATGAACGTAAGGCTCAGTCGGCAGCGGCATCAGCAGCGGCGCATCGAGCTCTTCGAACAGCTGGCGACGGGTGCGACCAAACTGGCGCAGCACGCGCTCGTCGTTGAGCCGTGCGATCAGCGCTGCGATTGCGGCATTCAACTCGGCAAGGCTGTAAAATATCTGGTTGCGCAGCCGCCCGAACAGCCACCGCTCGACGATCCCGACACACGCCTCGACCTTGGCTTTGTCCCGCGGCTTTCGCGGCCGCGTCGGAAGGCACGTCGTGCCGTAATGGCGCGCCATCTCGGCATAGCTGCGATTGACCTGCGGATCATAAAGACACGCCTTGATCACCGCGACCTTCGCATTGTCGGGCACCAGCAGTCTGGGCGCGCCGCCAAAGGCGGCAAAGGCCTGGACGTGCGCATCGGTCCAGTCCGCCAGCGTCTCAGTCCAGGTCGCACAGGCAAAGGACAGGCTCGATGCACCCATCACTGCGACAAAGATGTGCGCAGCGCGCCTTTCGCCCGTCCGGCGATCGATGACCACACCCAGCTTGTCGCCCGCGTAGTCGACGAACAGCTTGTCGCCCGCCAGGTGCGTCTGGCGCATCGTCACCGGCAGACGGCCTTCCCACCCGCGGTACAGGTCGCAATACCGGCTGTAGCGATAGCCGTCGGGATGCGCCTCGATATATTCCTCCCACAAAGTCTGCAGGGTCACATGCTTGCGCTTCAGCTCGCGGTGCACCGCCGCCCAGTCCGGCGCGGGAAGCCGGCGGCGTCCAGGCTTGACCCCAGCCGCACCGTAAAGCTTCGCCTCAAGCTGCGCATTGTCGAGATCCGCCGCCAGCGGCCATTCGAGGCCCGAGCGGTCAAACCGCTTCACCATCTCGCGCATCGTCGATTCAGCAATCCCAGCGCGGCGCGCCGTCTCGCGCACCCCAAGCCCCGCTTCCCGGTGCAGTCTCATCAGTTCGCGCACATGGCGCATATCCATCCTCCTCGTCGGCATCAGCGGCTCCTTCCACAAAGAAGGCGCCGTTAATCGACAAGGCTCTGACATTCTCACCCGCGCGGCATCGCATCGGAATGCTGCGCATGATCAAATCGGAATGGTGCGCAGCTTCAAATCGGAATGCTGCGCGAGATCACGTCGGAATGCTGCGCACGATCAAATCGGAACACTGCGCGTGATGACCTCGGAATCCGCA
>NZ_SCOT01000067.1 GCF_005502465.1 Sphingopyxis sp. L1A2A | reverse complement strand
CCCCCGCCCCGTCGACCCCGATCGCACCGAGCAGATGCAACGCGAGGTCCTTGGCGTGAACGTGCGGTGCCAGCACCCCGTCGACCGTCACGCGCATGTTGCGCGACCGGCGCTGGCGGATCGTCTGTGTCACCAGCACATGCTCCACCTCCGACGTTCCGATCCCGAACGCCAGCGCGCCAAAGGCACCGTGGGTCGAGGTATGGCTATCGCCGCAGACGATCGTCATCCCGGGCTGCGACCGCCCCTGTTCGGGTCCGACGACATGGACGATCCCGCCGCGCGGATCGCCCATCGGAAAATTCTCGATCCCAAAGCGGCGCGTGTTGTGCACCAGTGCCTCAAGCTGCGCCCGCGCCTCGGCATCGGCGACCCCGGCTGGTCCGGTCGCTTGGCCGGTGGTCGGCACATTATGGTCGGAGAGCGCGAGTGCCCGTTTGGGATGCCGCACCGTTCGCTCCGCGGCAGCAAGCCCGGCGAAGGCCTGCGGCGAGGTAACTTCGTGCAGCAGATGCAGGTCGACATAGAGAAGGGTCTCGCCATCGTCTTCTGCGACGGCATGCGCGTCCCAAATCTTGTCATAGAGCGTGCGCGCGAGCGACTGCTTCATTCGACGATCACCTCTGCGCGCAATCCACTATTGCCAGATTCGATCACAGCCCATCCTCTCGAAGCCCGTCGCTCCCCGCAAGCAAAAAATGCTTAGCTAACTAACCTATAACCTTTGGGCGAATGATGGGGCAAGGATTTTCACGGTCTCGGTTGCCGCTACGCGGTGGACAGGCGAATTTTATTTAGATAGCTAAGTATTTCCTTCCTGCTTTTTGCGAGACATTGCTTGGTCGATCACAAGGATTATGCCGCCCGCATACGCGCCGCTTATACTGGCCAGCCCCTCGCACCGATCCGCTTCGCCGAACCGCTCGCGACGATGAACGACGGCTATGCGATCCAGACGCTGAATCGCAATCATTGGGTGCAGAGCGGCAGGCGGATCGTCGGTGCCAAGATCGGGCTTACTTCGAAGGCGGTGCAGCAGCAACTCGGGGTCGACCAGCCCGATTTCGGCGTCCTGTTCGCCGACATGCAGGTCGGCGAACAGGACGGCGTGCCCGCAGGCCGATTGCTGCAGCCAAAGGTCGAGGCCGAAATCGCCTTCGTGCTCAGCCGTGATATCGACGCCGATGACGAGAACTCGGCGAGCCTCGCCGACGCGATTGCCTATGCGCTTCCGGCGCTCGAAATCGTCGACAGCCGGATTGCCGACTGGGACATTAAAATGGTCGATACGATCGCCGACAACGCTTCGGCGGGCCTCTTTGTTCTGGGCACGCAACCGGTCGACATTCGGAGCCTCGATCTTGCTACCTGCACGATGCAGCTCGAAAAAAATGGCGCGCGCGCCGCCGAAGGGAGCGGCGCGGCTTGCCTCGGCAATCCGCTGAACGCCCTCGCCTGGCTCGCATCAATGCGGATCACCCGCGGCGAGCCGCTGAAGGCTGGCAACATCATCCTGTCGGGCGCGCTCGGCCCGATGGTTCCCGCAACGTCCGGTGACTGCTTTCAGGCGCAAATCGAAGGCATCGGGAGCATCGGGATCCGCTTCGCACCTTACCCCAACGTCTCCCGCCTTGGCCCCAAATAACCAAACAGATACGCCCCCACCTTGCGCATCTGGATCTCCTCCGCCCCCTCGGTGATCCGATAGCGGCGGTGGTGACGATAGATATGCTCGAACGGCTTGTGGCGCGAATAGCCGATGCCGCCATGGACCTGCATCGCGCGGTCGGCGGCTTCGCAGCACAGCCGGTTCGCCCAGTAATTGCACATGCTGACCTTGTCGGAGAGCGTGTGTTCGATCTGTTTGTGCGGGGTGTTGTCCATATCCCATGCGGTCTTGCGGATCAGCAGGCGCAGCATTTCGGCCTGCGTCGCCAGCTCGACGAGCGGGAACTGGATCGCCTGATTTTTCGCCAGCGCCTCTCCGAACGGCTTGCGCTGGCGCGCATATTTGACGCTTTCCTCGATACAGAACACCGCGGCGCCCAGCGATGACGCCGCCTGGCGGATGCGGTTCTGGTGGACAAAGCTCTGCGCAATCGACAGCCCGCCGCCGACCGGGCCAAGCCGCATGCTATCCGGCACCCAAACATTGTCGAAGGTCATCCGCGGATGATCGGTCGGCATGTTGAACGTCCACATATATTCGTCGACCGTCATCCCGGGCGTGCCGGTGGGCACGAGAAGACAAGTGATCCCCTTCGCATCGCCGTCCTGACCATCGGTGCGGCAAAAGGTCGCGCAGTGGGTCGCGACATGCATGCCGGTGATCCACATCTTGCGCCCGTCGATCCGCCAGCCGTCGACGCCATCGCGGGTTTCGCGAACGCCGCGCGTTTCCATATGCGTCGCGTCGCTGCCATGGTCGGGCTCGGTCAGCCCGAAGGCGGTGCGGCGCTTGCCCTCGAACCCGCCGAGGATGAACTCCTGCTTCTGCGCCTCGCTCGTCGCAAACTGCTCGAACATCTCCACAAACGGGAAATTGCCGACGATGCTATGTTCGTTCTGCAGGTCGTTGTGGAGGCCCAACCCCTTGGCGGCGAAATGCTCGCGGATCACCGCCATCCACAGGTTCGAGCCGTCCTTCCCGCCATATTTCTTCGGCGCCGAGAACCGCCAGTGCCCCGCGGCATCGGCCTTGCGCGTGGCTTGGCGCAGCAATTGTTCCCACTCGTGACGCGGCAGTCCCTGATTGTCCCAATCGGTGCGCGCATGTTCGCGGCGATGGTCAAAGAAACGGATATTGTCGTCGGCGTCCTCGAGCGGCTTGATCTCGGCGTCGATGAAGGCATCGAGTTC
>NZ_SCOT01000066.1 GCF_005502465.1 Sphingopyxis sp. L1A2A | reverse complement strand
GTAAGCGTGGTCAGGAAACCGCCATCGCTTAGCTGTCGCGGGATTTAGCGTCGGTGTAGGCGGCTCTTCCCTGTGCCCGTCGCTTGGCGAGCTTCGCCATGCGTGCGTTGATCTCGTCGGGGCTGATATCGGTGGGATCGAAGACGCCGCCATACCATTGCACCATGGACGCGCGCTCGGGATGGCGCGGCTTGGCCATGGCATTGAGGAACTCCTCAAATCCTGGGGCTCCGCCGACGTCTTCGGGTGGAGCACGACGTTCGCCATCGACAAACCGTGGGTAATCGATGCCGGGATTTGCGGGTATGATCTCTTCGATCTCGATGCGATGGCGCCAATCGTCCCCGAAATCATAGGTGTAGGTGAAGCTGGTGATGCCGCGCTCGACGAGCTTGTTGATGCGCATATGGGCGGCATCGCGGGTGCGGATCATGAAAGCATCGTCATCGTCGAAGCGGATGCCATAGGCGGCATCGCCGATATCGAACCGGAACAGGTGGTAGTTCTCGAAGAGCATGCAGGCCTGGATCGCGAGGTGCAGGGTCTTGAGGCTGTTGGTGACGGGAAGTTCGACGCGGCGCCAGATGGCGGGCTTCAAGTCTTCGAGCGTGATGCGAATCCGGGCGATCTGGTCGGTCATGCCGCCATGCTGACGGGCGTGCTTTGCGCTGTCCAGTTCCACGGCATGAGCTCGTCCCACCGGGAGGCGGGCCAGCCTGAGGCGATCTTCTCGATGACGTCGGTGATATAGGCCTGCGGCTCGACGCCATTGAGCTTGGCCGTCTCGATGACGGAATAGATGGCGGCGGCGCGCTCGCCGCCGGTCTTCGATCCGGCGAACAGCCAGTTCTTGCGGCCGATGGCGATGGACCGGATCGCGCGCTCGGCGATATTGTTGTCGATCTCCGCCATGCCCTCGTCGATGTAGCGGGTCAGCGCGTCCCAGCGCTTGCGACCATAGGCGAGCGCCTTCGCCATCGCGGACTTGGGCGACAGGCGGCGTAGGGCGTCGTCGATCGCGCCGCGAAGCGCGTCGATCTGCGGCCTGGCTTGCTCCTGTCGGTGTCGGCGCCGGACATCGGGCGGCTGGCCGCGGACTTCCTCTTCGATCCGGTAAAGCCCGGCGATGCGATCGAGCAGGAGGCAAGTGAGCGTCGTCGGGCTCGTCTGGTGGTTCTCGAAGATCTTGCGGCGGAAGTGCGCCCAGCAGGCAACCTCGCGGATGCGACTGCCCTGATAGAGCTTGTCATATCCGGCATAGCCGTCGGCTTGGAGAAGGCCGGTGAATGACCCTAGCTCGCTCTGCGGATGGATGCCGCTGCGATCGGGGGTGAACCGATACCAGGCGAGCGCCGGGGTGGCGGCGCCCGATGCGCGGTCATCAACGACATAGGCCCAGAGCCGCGCCACCGCTGTCCGGCCCTTGCCGGGCATGAGCATCGGCACCGGCGTGTCGTCGGTGTGGAGCTTGGCGGCCTTCAATCCTTCCTCACGGATACGGCTGACGATCGGATCGAGCAGATGCGCGGCTTGGCCCGCCCATCCGGCGAGGGTCGAGCGGTCGATGTCGATGCCCTGCGCCGCCATCATCTCTGCCTGGCGGTAAAGCGGGAGATGATGATCGAACTTGTGGACGACGACATGGGCGAGCGTGGCGAAGCTGGCCTTGCCGCGTGCTATGGCCTTCGCTGGCGCGGGCGCCTGGACGATCTTGTCGCAGGCGCGGCAGCTATACTTGGGCCGCACGGTGCGGATGACGCGCCACTGAACCGGAGCAATGTCGAGTTGCTCGTCGCTGTCGTCGCCAAGCGGCCGCAGCGCGCCGCCGCAATCGGGACAGGTGCAGCTGCCGGCCTCGGGCTCGATCCGCCGTTCGGCGCGCGGCAGATGATCGGGCAGTGCGCGCACCGGTGAGGGTCGCTCGGCGGGTGCCCGTTCGGTCGTTCGGCTATCGGCGACCTCGGCTTCGCCTTCGAGCTCCTCGAGGGCAAGCTCGAGTTGCTCGATCTGCAGCGCGAGCTTCTCCGACGACTGGCCGAAGGTCATGCGGCGAAGCTGAGCGAGCTGGTGGCGGAGAGTATCGATGAGCGTATCGCGAGCCGCGAGAGCGGCTTCGAGCTCGGCGATCCGGGCGTCTTTGTCGATGCTGGAAGAGGCTGGTTCCGACACCCGGAACACCTAGCAAAACGGGCTCCGCGATGCCAGTAAAACCCACACTAATCCGCCACTTTTTACCCTGCAAGCAAGGGCGCCGCGGTGCGTTCGGGACGCCGCCAGTCGATGCCTTCGAGTAGCATCGAAAGCTGCGCCGCGGTGAGGCTGACCTTGCCCGCCTTGGTGATCGGCCAGATGAACCGGCCCCGATCCATGCGCTTCGAGAAGAGGCAAAGGCCCTGGCCGTCGTACCAGAGCAGCTTAACCAGATCGCCCCGCTTGCCGCGGAACGCGAACAGCGCGCCCGAGTGCGGACTCTTCTCCAGAACCTGCTGCACCAGCACCGCGAGGCCGTCGAACCCCTTGCGCATATCGGTGGCGCCGCAGGCCAGATAGATGCGTGTCGTCGGCGGTAACGGGATCATCGGGCAAGGACGGACATCACCCGGGCCAGCGCGTCGGCATCGACCGCCGCATCGACGGTGATCCGCACGCCCGACGGCAGCTCGATCCCGATCTGGCCGCTCCCTGCCGTCGCCGCGGTCGGCACCGACACCTCGACCTCGGCGAACGACGGCACCGACGTGCGCTTCGCTCCCGTCAGATCGCCCGCCAATGCCTGTCGGCGCCACGTATAGAGCATCCCGCTGCCGACCGCGTGTCGCTGGCACGTCGCCGAGACCGAGCCGTCGGGGCCGAACGCTTCGCGCAGGATCGCCAGCTTCTGATCTACCGACCAACGGCGACGCCCGCCCACGACCGCGATCCGACTGCTCATACGATTACTCATATGACCACTCACGAGAACACTCGCTCCCGACGCTCCGATATCCTCGCTCATCACCGCTCCTCGCAAAGAGCGGCTATCAGCACCCCGCAGCAGCTTCCCGCAAGGTGGCCTTCAGGACACGGTTAC
>NZ_SCOT01000065.1 GCF_005502465.1 Sphingopyxis sp. L1A2A | reverse complement strand
GCGGTCGGGGGCAGGGTGACGGTGGGGTCGCCGCTGGTGTCGCCGCATGCCGCCAGCGCCATGGTGGGCAGGATCGACAGGCCGAGCAGGCCGTTACGAAGCAACGTGCGGCGCGTCGGATTTTCGGCGACGATCGCCTCCAGGCTGCCCGGCGCGTGATGGCTGGCGGTTTCGCCGCGATACGGCGCGCGGGCGTCGTCGGTAAGATGTGACATGCAGTCCCCCTGTTTTCGGTTGAGCCTCCGGACTGGCTTGTCCGGAATGAGGTGGCGCACCGATGGCAGCGGGAGGTGTCAGCTAAATGGCTTCACCAAGTCAGAAAGGCAGGATTTCGATGACGTTCTGGTGACATAGCCGCGGCTCAGTCATGGACCGCCTTGACCAGTGGCCCCAGCGCGCCGCCGCCAAGCCAGGCGACCTGCACCTCGGCCGACACGCGATTGATCGCCTCCTGCGGCTTGTTCCCCGGATGGACCGCGCGGCGCAGCGGGCGCTTGCCCGCGGGCATCGCCATGATCTCGGCAATCGCCATCGGTACGTCCATTGGATCCGCGCTGCGCCCGCTGCCATCCTCGGTCCCCATGCCGCGGGTGAACGGCGCATAGGCGGCAAGCAGCGCCGCATCACTGCGCGCTTTCAGCGCGCCGGTATAGGCGTTGCGGTTGACCCATACTTTGGTCGGATAGCCGCCCGGCTGGATGACCGTCACCTCGATGCCGTGCGGCACCAGTTCATAGGCCAGCTGTTCGGACAAGGCCTCGACCGCGAATTTGGTCGCCGAATAATGGCCGCCGCCCGGCACGATGACGCGCCCGAGCTGTGACGAGATGTTGAAAATCTGCCCGTTTTTTTGCTGCGCGCATCTGCGGCAACAGCGCGCGGAGCATTCGCTGGATGCCGAATATATTGGTGTCGAAGATCAGCTGCGTCGCTTCCATGTCCTGGACCTCGACCGGACCGGTAATGCCGATCCCGGCGTTGTTGATCAGCGTGTCGATCCGCCCGCCCGCAATTTCGAGCGCTTTGGTGGCTCCTGCCGCGACCGACGCATCGCTCGTCACGTCGATTTCGACGATATGCAGGTCGAGCTGTTCCTCCGCGGCTTCGGCGGTGAGCGTTTCGGCCTCGGGGCGGGGTAGCCCGCGCATCGTGGCAATCACCTTGGCACCGAGCCTGGCATAGAGTAGCGCGCCGACCCGACCAAACCCGCTCGACGCGCCGGTGATAAGGATTGTCCGACCTTTCAGAAAGGGCGCAATATATGGGGTGACAGCATTTAGGGCGAGGGGGGCAGCGGCGGTCAGGGCGGCGGCTCCGGCGATCAACTCGCGGCGGCTGGGACGGGAAGGGGTGGGCATGGCGGACTCCTTTTCGGAAGCGATCATGCCTGAATTTTACGCCGACGCCAAACCGCAGTCAGACGGCCTGTTTGCTCAGCGACCCACGCCATTCCTGCAGCGCGCGCGGATTTTTGAGCCGCACCAGCGTGCCATGATAGTCGCGCAACTTTTCTTCGGTACGCGGCCGCGGGCCGCGGTTCCAGGCGAGCAGATAGAGGAAGAATTCGAGATCGAAGCGCTCGGGACATCCTTCGGTCATGTCGGGGCGGCTGCGCCCGCGATAGGTCCAGATCCGGCGCAGTACGCGCCAGGCACACAGCCGGATCGGAAAATCGAGATAGACGACGGTGTCGGCGCGCCCCAATCGCGCGTCGAGCGTACCGCCATATGTGCCGTCGATCAGCCACCGTTCGCCGGCGGTGATGCTGCCGAGTTTGGCGCGTATGTCATCCTTGCTGCTTTCGACCCAGCCCGGACGCCAGTTGAGCTGGTCCATATGAAAGACCGGCAGGTCGAGCGTCTGGCCCAGTTGCGCGGCGAGCGTCGATTTCCCGGCGCCGCACGGCCCGATGATCAATACACGTTGCACGATCGTCAGCCCTGCAAACGTAGCGCGAGATCGCTCTGAAAGCGCACGTCATTGTCCTCGGCCAACCACGGCGCTTCGGCGGCGATGGCGCCCAGCAGGTCGATCAGCGGTTCCATCTCGCTCTTGTGATAATTGCCCAGCACATGGCCGGTAACGCGATCCTTATGGCCCGGATGGCCGATGCCGATGCGGACGCGGCGGAAATCCCCGCCGATGTGCTGGATCATGCTGCGGATGCCATTATGCCCCGCCGCGCCACCGCCGCGCTTCACCTTCACCTGCATCGGCGCCAGGTCGAGCTCGTCGTAAAAGACGGTCACGTCGGGCGTTTCGAGTTTGTAGAAATCCATCGCGGCGCGCACGCTGCGGCCGCTTTCGTTCATGAAGGTGCCAGGTTTGAGCAGCAGGATACGCTGCGACCCGATCCGCCCGTCCTGGATCCAGCCCTGGAATTTCTTCGCGGGTGCCGGAAAGTCGTAGACGTTGGCGATAACATCAGCGGCCATGAAGCCGACATTGTGGCGGTGCATCGCATATTGGGGCCCGGGATTGCCGAGGCCGACCCAGAGCTGCATGGCAACCGCCTTTCGTGGAAGGCCCCTCCCGCCAGGGGAGGGGCCGCCCGAATGATTTTAGGCTTCGTCGCCGCCTTCGGCAGCTTCGCCTTCGTCCACCGTCGTGTCACCGGCGGTCGACTTCATCGCCGACGGCGCAACGATCGTCGCGATGGTGAAATCGCGGTCGGTGATCGCGCTTTCGCTGCCCTTGGGCAGGGTCACGGCGCTGATGTGGATCGAATCGCCGACATCATAACCGGTGACATCGATCTGGATGTCGTCGGGCATCTTGTCCGCGTCGCAGATCAGTTCCAGCTCGTGGCGAACGATGTTCAGCACGCCGCCGCGCTTCAGGCCCGGCGAGGCTTCTTCATTGATGAACAGCACCGGCACCGCGACCTGGACCTTCGAATCCTTCGAAATGCGCAGGAAGTCGGCGTGGATCGGACGATCCTTGACCGGGTGGAACGCGACGTCCTTGGGCAGCGTGCGGATCTGCTTGCCGCCGACGTCGATCATCACGACCGAGTTCATGAAGTGACCCGTCATCAACTGCTTCATCAGCAGCTTTTCTTCGACGTGGATCATCAGGGGTTCTTCTTTGCCGCCATAGACAACGGCGGGGACACGGCCTTCGCGACGCAGTTCACGCGAGGCTCCCTTGCCTCCCCGATCACGCGTCTCGGCCGACAGCACCAGCTGGTCGCTCATCATTTTTCTCCGAGAAAAGTTTCAAAGTCCGCCACGCCTCCAGGGATGACCATGGTCGGAAGCGGCGGCGCTTAGCGGGGACGCGCGGCAAATGCAAGTGCGCGAGGGGTGGCAGCGGTCTTTGGAGGCAGCTCCCCCCCCCCCAAC
>NZ_SCOT01000064.1 GCF_005502465.1 Sphingopyxis sp. L1A2A | reverse complement strand
ACCCCGCCGAAGCGGATGACGCTGGAGCAGGCGATCGCGTACATCGACGACGACGAAATGGTCGAAGTGACCCCGAAAAACATTCGCATCCGCAAGGCGATCCTCGACCCGAACGAGCGCAAGAAGGCGTCGCGCAAGAAGGAAGCGGCATAAGATACAGACCGGCGGCCCCAAAGGCCGCCGGTTTTTCTTTATGTGCGGCCCAATAATGTCCCGTTCGCGCAGATCGACCAGAACCTGCGCGGCATAGCCGTGGCGCGTCTATGCCGCGCCGTGCAACCGCAACCGTATGGACACTGAAGACAGCTGGAGTGAACTGACGTTCGCCGAAAAGTCGGGACCAACCCCGTCTGTCAGCATTGTAAACGGAGGGTAGTAGGTCGGGGAGCCGGGCCTGTGGGAGCGGTGGGACGTCAAGCTAGCCGCTTTTCAGATTTTTGCAAAAGTCATAATGATTTCCTTGCGCATCCGTTTACTGAGTGCGCCTGATGTCGGCGTAGGCAAATATCTACTGCCAGCAGGGAGATCTCTTTCGATCTTGGCCTTCATCTTAAGACCGATGATGTTCGCTGCTTGGGCAATAGCCTCAGAATTCTGAATATAGACCCCCTTTAGACAGGAATTACCCATAACGAAGGTCGCGGTGGCTCTTGTTTTCATAACCCGCGCTATCTCAGCAACCATTGCATGTAGATCAACGACGTAGCGTTCAATCATACCTTGGTGTCGACTGGGCAGAGATGACACCGAACCCATCGCATCCTTGATCGACTGGAATGCGTTTTGATCGAATGGACTGTCGGGCTTACGCTCGCTTCCAATGCTGGCTGATCTTGTGGCTGACAATTCGCCGTAGCGATGGCCCAGCCATATCAACGACATACGATGCCCGCGCATATAGTCGATAGCATTAAGGTAGGGGGGGGATGTTAAAACCGCATCAATGCTTTCATCGGCTAGTCCCGACATTCTTCGAGCGTCACCTCTACTTATAGTAGCACTTCCCTGATTTGGAATCGCTGAAACGCGCTTTCGGACAGCTCGAAGCGACTTCGCAAAGCCTGCAATCACGTCATAACTTGATTCCAGAGAGACGCGATGTGGCCGGCTATGCGATGTATCTTGAGCGAGCGATGCAGCTTGTTTCTTTGTTACAATAATACGGCTTAGGGCGATCCTCCATATGTCTGCAACGTCCGACGGGAGACCAACTTCGTCGCTGTTAGAAAGAAGATAGGCGATCCTACGCAAGTCACGACGCTGCGGCTCTCCAAACCAATATGTAACAAATCGTTCAGCCCCTGGGTCGCCGTCGATCCACGGGAGAGAGACCTTGTCTGCATCGACTGTTTTAGCAATGTCTAGAAATCTTGCTTCCCAGCTAGTAAGGACGTCATCATCTACCGGCGTAGTCCCTACCTTACTGATGAGGACGGCCAAGGGATCAAGGTCGAAGCCGATCGCATCAAGGTTGCGTTGCTTTGCTACCCGGGCGACCGTTCCCGATCCCGTCATAGGGTCGAGCACGATTCCCGACGATAAGCTCTCCAGAGATTTCAAAGCAAGCTCTGGCGCCATCCGCGCCGGGAAAGGATGTATTGATGGTGTCATGTCTGGCCCTGCAATTCGTCAAAGATATCGTGCAGGCCACGCCGTTTCGGACGCGAAAGCTTGCCTCCTGTGCCGTTGACCCGATACATCGTATTTCGATCACGATCCACTCGGACAAAGCTAGTTGTTTCAGCACTTATCGGATTAACAGACCGAAATTCTACCAGGGAAAGGGCGACTGCGCCATCTTGGCCGCATACATGAATTAGCCAAACGCTGTTGCAGCGTTCTGCTAACCGCTCAATCTCAGACAAATTTTCACCGAGATACGTAAACTGCCAAGGCGGCAGGCGTTTGGAACTATGCTTTATGTGAACACCCAAGGAATCGTTGATTCTGTATGTGTTGACGCGCCCCCTATCATCATAGGTTTCGATTTTTAGCGGGCATTTTGATCCGACAATAAGTTCCCTAATTGCCGCTCCGTGATATCGCTCAAATTCTCCGATCATTTCAGATTCTTTATGAACTGCACTGAGCCATCGAATTTGTAAAAAAGTCGAGCCTTTCCTGCATCATTCCTAAATACGCGGAGGAAATGAACCGTGTTTCCAGCTCTGTCGCCATCACGGATGGTAAGGAAACCCTGCCTTCTTTGGATGTCAGCCTTTTCCTGCTCGCTCATGCTCGGGAACATGCCTGCGCTTTGAAAGACTTTGAGCGCTGTTTTTCCGCGAGAAAGCGAGTGCAGAATGAACTCTCGGAGATAGCGAGGAAAAGCAGCATCTCCCAACTTGTCTGCGATCTGATTCACTTTGTCGGCAGCGGAGAGAGAAGAGGCTGCAATGTCGTCCATCTCCGAAGTGAAATCGAAAATCGCGAAGCTCATTTCCCCGCGGTCCAAATCAACCGTCGAATTATCGACGCTGGCGTTTGCCACCGCTGCAATCCGCTGGTCCGCGATCCACACCGGGGAGCCCAAGCCGCTATCAATAGATGCTAGCGCTAGGCGGTGATAGACGAAGCACCTGTGCCAGTCTGCATAAAGAGAAATTGGGATTGTCAGTTCGAAATGGGCCAAATATGCACCTCGACTCCCGAACATTCGAGCCCGCTGAATATATGTATCTTGCTGTAGCTTATTCTTTACGTCTCTTGTAAAAAACATACTGAGAAGATTATTGAAAGTGACTCCTCGCGAAACGATATTTCCGCCGATCACTACCGTGAATAAAGCTGACGGGTTTGTTGCGCTTCCCCCAAAATTCTTAAACGCCGCCTCGCTGTTGAGTACTATAATAGCTCTCCTGCTAATATTAGAGAGAACGTATCGCGTAATATCATCGGCTGAAACATCTAAATAAGTCGACTTCGCTAGATCCCAAATTTCTTTAAGGTATTTTGCAAATTTGCCACTTTTTTGATCTGACAAAACTGAAAATATCTTTCTAATATTTTCTAAATCCGCCTTGTGGTCTATCTTTTTTCCACTTGTGTGAACTAAAAGTGAATAATTTTTTTCTTCGACATTGGTCAGATTCAAGTGCGAAGCATTTATCATGAACCGAAATAGGGCGGCTCTTTCATGTCGAAAATCATCATTTTTATCTGGCATTAAGTAGAGTTTATATTTTAGGCCCGCAATACCGATCTCATCTATATTCATAGGAAAGAAATCGTCTTGCCCTGTGTACATCCTGTGTGGCGGAAACTTAACCCACAACTTCGAATCGTTATTGAATGTGTTATTCAAATTTAGTCGTGCAGGTGTTGCGGTTACCCCAATGTATTGTCCCGTTTCACCAATTATTTTACCAATCAATTCATTGATCGGAGTCTTGTCATTCTTATTTACTAAAGAATTTGGCGTAGCATAGTCCGCTTCATCATCAATGACGACGACTTTCGGCATCTTTCCGATTTTGTTAATGAGATCGCGAAGGTTGTTTCCGTTTTTCTTGCAAAAAACGATAAATGTTCCAGCCTTAACATCTATAGCCGGATCAACAATCTCCATGAAATTTTGGGCGGATGGTGCCAATCCTGAACTATGAAACCGCCCCAGATTTTGCCCCAAGAGATCGACACTGTCATTGAGGAGGTGGACGATAAAACGATAGCCCTCGTCCAGAAGTTTGGCGGTCAAGCAAATCATCATTTCGGTTTTACCGCTTTGCGGCTCGCCATAGACAACGAATGACTTCTGACTCGGACCGGAGAGATTTTTGAGCGCACCTTGAACAGCTAACTCAATACATTCCGTCGAATTGCCAACGTCGCGCAAACGCTGCAACTGACGCTGGTACTGATTACTCGGCTGAGCGCCCGACGTAAATTTTGAAATGTCGAATGCCTCGGACATGATTAGTTCCCCCAAGCTATGAGTTTGGCGAGGAGCGGGGTCAGGAGCAAGCACGAAATCCTCCAAATCGAATTGAGGCAGGCTGGCGGAAGTTGAAACTTCGTCAGTAGTGGTTAGCTCACGACATAGAGAACAAACCATAAACAAAGTCCTTTCCTACAAAATTCCCGTCTGACATATCCTGTCCGGTTTGGCCTCGGCCTCCGCCGTTTCTACCCGCGCAGCGCAGGCTGCGCGCGGTGCGATCGGCGCGCGGGGAGGTTGGTTTTGGACAGGAGGACTCAACATGCAGAACCGCACCCCGATTGCGAAGGAGGCGCGGCCGCCGTTGCCTGATTTTACGCCGGTGCCGCGCAAATACCGGCACGACGGGTGGACGCCCGAGCGGCAGAAGGCGTTTATCGCCGCGCTGGCCGATACCGGGTCGGTCACGCGCGCGGCGGCGATGGTCAATATGGCGCAGGTGAATTGCTATACGCTGCGGCGCGCGCCCGGCGCGGAGAGCTTTCGGCGGGCGTGGGAGGCGGCGCTGGATTTCGGGGTCGCGCGGTTGAAGGACATCGCGTTCGAGCGCGCGATCGACGGCTATCTGGTGCCGGTGTTCGTGGCGGGCAAGCTGATGGGCTTTCGCCGTCGCCACAATGATGCGCTGCTGATGTTCTGCCTGCGCCATTATGGGCAGGATGCGGGGGG
>NZ_SCOT01000063.1 GCF_005502465.1 Sphingopyxis sp. L1A2A | reverse complement strand
ACACTCGCTCCCGACGCTCCGATATCCTCGCTCATCACCGCTCCTCGCAAAGAGCGGCTATCAGCACCCCGCAGCAGCTTCCCGCAAGGTGGCCTTCAGGACACGGTTACGATGCTACGCCGAGACATCACACATCTCCCACGCATGCTGGTTTCGACGACGTTCGCGCTGCCACAAACTTCGCGATGCTATCGACCTTCACCAAGGTCCGCCGACCTATTCGGCAAACCTCCACGTCACCGGCCCTGACCAAGGACCAGGCGGTCGTCTTTCCTATCGACAGAGAACGACAAAATTCTGCGATGCTGATCAGTGCAGGTAAACTGGCGGCATGAGCGTGAAATATCGAGTTTGGCTGTGGTGCCGAGAGAGCGTTAAAACTGAGTTCTGATTTAGTCATGTTAGCCTCCATTGGGGTTGGGAGGCGTAGTGATCTACACACGGATCAAGCTTTGAAAACGAATATATTTCGCGCTGAAGGGCCGATTATCCTTGGACTTACCTCGATATACAATCCCAACGGGATGGGATAATATCCACGCGAGGAGTCAAGCTGGTGACAGAGATTTCGAAGCTGGAAGCAAATATTTTTGGGGTGAGATCATTTTCCGTGGATGAAGATGAATTTGACCGGGCATGTCACGCGATTGAGCGCGAATATGTCCGGAGGGGGCTTTGGACTCGGGCAGAAGCTGCGTCTCTCCATGAAGATTCGCACCACGTTTGGCTTCGTCGTTTCGCCTATGCGCTCGTCAGGCGTCTCATTCGGCAAGGGGACACCGAGCTACTTTTTGATCGCATAAAACGTCATCGACCCTCACAACGAGGCCGAGACGGCAATCCAAATATCTTCCAGTCGGGCCTGAAGGCAATTTTCGCGCACCGACCCGTAAATCTTAATCCTCGCGACCAAGAGCGGTTCGGTGAACAGTTGATGTTCGCGTTCAAGCACTTCGTGCCGCCGCCATTTTTGGAAGGCTTCCTTCATCAAACGCATGCTCACCGAAAAGCATCCGAGGAAATCGCGCCGCTTTTTGTCGACTGGATCGACGAGGGGTGGGATCGAATGACCGAAGATGAAGATGATTTCAGTCGCGAGTTTCTCCCTGATATACGCCGACAAATCAAAAAAATAGAGAAAGAGCGCAAGCGGCGGAGCAAGCCTGAAAACCGTATCTGGCCCGGATAATTTGGGGGCGGGCGCAGTTGTGGCACACTGCTACTTTCGCCACAGCCGCATTGCGACCGTATTGATGTCATC
Organism: Sphingopyxis sp. L1A2A; assembly: GCF_005502465.1. Classification (GTDB taxonomy): domain Bacteria; phylum Pseudomonadota; class Alphaproteobacteria; order Sphingomonadales; family Sphingomonadaceae; genus Sphingopyxis. The sequence continues at coordinate 3,547 of NZ_SCOT01000063.1, read as the reverse complement.
CGGTCGATGGGCTGCTATCGGTGCGGCATGTAGCCGAGAAGCAAGGTCATTTAGATTCCAATGCGCGCGTGACCGCCTCTTTCAAAGAGGAATGATTGGTGCAACGAATCTGCCCCGTCGTCGTCATGCGCCAGACCGCGAAGCCCGACTTACTGGTCTGCTTCATCGTGTCATTAGACCAGGATCCTTCAGTCAGAAATCGGACGAGCACACGCTGCTGGCCCTTTTCGTCTCGTATCGCGAGAAGTTTCCTGCCCGCCTCAGTTTGCAAAAGGAAGCCGCCTTTCGGATCTAGCGCGAAAACCTTTTCGTCTTTCCAGACGAGGAAATCTGGGAAAAACCTCCGGCTTTCGCCTTTCTCCAAGAGCGGGATTGAGTAGCCGCCGTTTACCGGATTGCGGACCCATGGATAGCCTGTGGCATCTATTTCGCGCGCCACATCGAGTTCTGGCCCATTGAGATCGCTATAGCCATCGTGTCCGGAGTTGACGAAAATTTCCATTACATCGGGTTTCGTCATTGCCGCGCTGACAACATACGGATTGTAATCTTCGAACGCGAGTTCGGCGTGAGCTAGATATGTGTCAACGAGCCTCTCGCCATCATCACGCAGCTGCTGCGCTGCAATGCTCGTGATTTCAACTTTGGCCTCGAATTTAGGGTCTGCCCAATCGATGGTTTTAGCGGCTTCAGGATAGCGGGACTGCATATGCCGCCGTATGAGCCAACGAGCGATAACACGATTGGAGTGTTCTTTCTGAACAGTCTGTATGTTCGGTTTAGATCCATCTCCGACTTGTTGAACAGCGCGCGTCAACTCGCCAGCGCCCCGCACATTTGGAGAATCCGCAGTGTAATCGTGGATCGCACGAATCGCGTCTGACAATGGCACCACCGCCTCATCCGCATCAATATGGATCTCGGGAACCGTAAGCATTTTCCTCGGCTCAAGCCGAGCTCGGCGTCGATCCCTCGCATCGCTGTAGCCGTCCAGCTTAACGTCGGGCATCTCAGCGGCTATCTTCCGGCGAACGACCTCAAGTATGCGAGGAAACTCTTGCTTGCTGTCGATGCGAATATAAAAATTCGCCGTGTTGAGTAGTGGGTCGGTATAATGGCGCGCACCGGGTTGCCGGAGAACTCGCCCGATAACTTGCTCCACCTGAAGGGCGGAGCCCATCGACTTGTCAATGTATGCAAAGCAACAAGCCGGATCGTCCCAGCCTTCTTGGAGGCTCTGGTTGAAAATGATGTGCCGAAAATTTCCTTCAGAAAAGACATTGAAATCGTCTTCTCCGCCGGAAAAAAGCTTGAAATCAGAGGGGGCTGGATAGTCCTTCTGATTCATTTTTAGATCGCAATAAACAGCAATTTCGCTGGCAGGAATGCCTTTGCTCTCTACTAGATACCGCCAAATGAGGATCGGCGGAGCTTTTCTGTCATTGAAAGGCTTGTTCGGATTGTCCGCTGTGCCATCGTCTTGGCTCACGTTAGTGCGGCACACATAGATCGCCTTCGGAGCAAAACCGGCGTCCAAATCCTGTGCTCTGACAGTAGCAAGCTGAAACTCTTCCACCATGTCGTTCAGGGTGGTTTCCATCTCCGTATCATACCCGCCAAGCACTATCTGGCGTTTCACAAGCCCGGCTTCGACTGGCTCTTTCGAACGAATCGCCGTAATGAGGCACCTTGAAGGTGATCCCTCGAGGTCAGTATGCGGGGTATCATCCCAACCGACTTGCTTTAAACGCTCTACAACTTGTCCCAGCCTACCGGGAGTCCGCATCGTTGCGGAGGCCGCCAAGATCACGTCTGGCTCGAGCTCTAAAATTAGATTTGTCTGTTGATCTGAAAGGTTGTGCGCTTCGTCGTAGACGACGATTAGTGGACGTCGTGCAGGCGCCCCCGGCGATTTTCGTTCACCGAGTATCTCCCACAGCGCACCATCGTTTTCATCCTCGTCTTTTTGATGGACCTTCAGTTTGCCATCGCCTTTAGACTTTTGATTGAAACTGCCGACCGTCGCCAGAAGCAGCAATGCCTGAGTATCGTCGTGGATTTGCGCTATTTTAACTTCAGCCAGATAGCCCGTTACAAACTCAGATATCAGATGAGCGTATTTTCCCCCTGGCTCAAAATTTGCGTACGTTTGATCTACAACGGCCTTGGACTTTGAAATCCACAACACTATCGGTTCGAGCGGCATGGTTGCCCGCATCAACGCTACTGCGTCAGCTAGGATGGCCGTCTTTCCCGATCCGGTCAGCGATGCGAGTGCCTGATAGAATGGGGTTGGCCACCCCATATACTCCATCGGTCGCCGCTTATCTGTCACGAGCAACTGGTAACGCTCCATAATCTGGAGACTGGCTTTGGTCTGAAATGGCAAAAGAGAAATGCTCATGCGCCACTCTCCGCCGCGTCAACATCGGCAGTTTCATTGACGCCATACGGATGAATGGCCTCATTGAAGCCTAGTACGTCTAGGATCTTGTTTGGTATCTGGTAAAACTCGACGTTCGGGCCGCTATAGGTCGAAATGCGGGCATATACATGGAACGGCTGACTTATGCCCTCCGCTTCTGCCTCTGCTGCAATGGCGCGAAATGCCGTACGGTTGAGCACTGAGGGTTGATCCGGCCCATTCCACACGAGGAAAAATCCTTCCCCCTTGCCGCTTTTAGCGAACAGGTGGACGTGACTTCCCGCTGGCATACGTTGCAAGTGCCCAGCAGATCGGTCGCGTTGATCCCAGTATGACGTTAGCAGGAGGTCGACCATTTCCTCGCGCTCAAGGGCAAGGACGGCGCTGGCATCGACCTGATCCATTAGCTTGGAGAAGCGGAACCCTCCCGGTAGTGGTTCGGCGCTGAGAGACACCTTGCCATCCTTCGACGCACGTTCGCCGGAAATAACACGCTTTAGCCGCTCGTAGGTCAGAGTCCGAGCATAAGCATCTCCGCGCTCCGGCCGACCCTGCTCCACTAACAGGAATCTGCGCGATGCACCGGACTCGTGGTTGAGGCCTAACACCGCATGGCCAGTTGTTCCCGACCCGGCAAAAGGGTCGAGAACTATGCCCGATGGCGGGCACCAAATCTGAATGATCTTTTTTATAAGCTTTAGCGGTTTAACGGTCTCGAACCCATGGCCCGGGCCGACGATCGCTGTGAGCTCGTTGATGCCCGACTGGCTATGGCCAGACTGTTCATGGTCCCACGAAGTGCTATCTGTGACAAGGGGAGAGTCATAGTCATCGTCTGACCAGTAAGTCATGGGCGTGATGCCCTTCTTCACGTCTTCAAGGTACTTTTTAACGCCGAAAGTCCCTTGGCCGTCATCTCTCCAGTGCCCGATCGGCCATACTTCAGTATCGCGGATTTTCTCCACAATCTTCTTGGCCTTTTTGAGATCCCCATCGATGACAAGGGCGTCTGCGGATTCCGAGGTCATCACGCGCAGTGTTCCGATTTGATCGTGCGCAGCATTCCGACGTGATCTCGCGCAGCATTCCGATTTGAAGCTGCGCACCATTCCGATTTGATCA
>NZ_SCOT01000062.1 GCF_005502465.1 Sphingopyxis sp. L1A2A | reverse complement strand
GTGCAATAGGCGCCGCCCCCGCCGACCCACAGGAGCCCGCCATGACCCGCCATGCCACGCCGCGCGCGCTCGGGCTCGATTTCGGGACGACCAACAGCGTCGTCGCGCTGACCGATGGGCAGGGCGGGTCGGAGCTGGTCGAATTTGCCGGGGGCGAAGCGACCGGGGCGGTGTTCCGGTCGGCGCTATGTTTCTGGGAAGAGGAGCGGGCGTGGCAGGGGATCGCGCATGAGGCGGGGCCGTGGGCGATCGCCGAATATCTGCAATCGCCGCTCGACAGCCGCTTCGTCCAGTCGTTCAAGAGCGTTGTGGCGAGCGCGTCGTTCGAGCGCGCGCTCATTTTCAACAAGCCGTATCGGTTCGAGGATATGGGGCGGCTGTTCCTGCAGCGGCTGGTCGCGCACGCCGGGGGGCGGCTCGACACGCTGCCGCAGCGGGTGATCGTCGGGCGGCCGGTCGAATATGCCGGGGCGCGGCCCGACGCGGCGCTGGCGCGGCAACGCTATGATGCGATGCTCGAGGCGTTCGGCACCGAAATATATTATGTCCACGAGCCGCTGGGTGCGGCGCACAGCTATGCGGCGCGGCTGACCGAACCCGCGACGATCCTGGTCGCCGATTTCGGCGGCGGGACGACCGACTTTTCGATCGTGCGGGTCGCGGCGCCAGGAAGCCCGCGGCGCTGCGTGCCGCTGGCATCGGCGGGGATCGGGATTGCGGGCGACCGCTTCGATTACCGGATCGTCGACCGGCTGGTGCTGCCTTTGCTCGGCAAGGGCGGGCTGTACCGCTCGTTCGACAAGCTGCTCGAGATTCCGGGCGGGCATTTCCGCGATTTTGCCGACTGGTCGCGGCTGGCGCTGATGCGCAACCGGCGCACGCTGAACGAACTCGAGCGGTTGCAGCGCGATGTGGTCGATCCCGCGCCGATCGGGCGGATGATCGCGCTGATCGAGCATGAGCAGGGGTTTCCGCTGTACGACGCGGTAGGGCGGCTGAAGCGCGCGCTGTCGAGCGCGGAGGAAGCCGAGTTTTGCTTTTCGGGCGATGGGGTCGAGATCGAGGCGGTCGTGCGCCGCGCCGATTTCGAGGCGTGGATCGCCGATGACCTGCGGCGGATCGAGGCGGCGATGGATGCGGCGCTGGTCCGCGCGGCGGTGACGCCGGAGGACATCGACCGGGTGTTCCTGACCGGCGGATCGTCGCTGATCCCCGCGATCGGGGCGCTGTTCGAGCGGCGGTTCGGCGCGGAGCGGATCGCGACCGGGGGCGAGCTGACGTCGATCGCGCATGGACTGGCGCTGATTGGTGAGGAGGATGATCCGGGGGAGTGGGCGGCTTGATGGGGGTTGACCGGACGTAGCCCTTATCCTCCCCATGGCTTCACCACAGGGAGGATCTACACGTCCTCGTTACCCCGGACTTGATCCGGGGTCCATGCGGCGGCCGTGGCTATGGATCCCGGATCAAGTCCGGGATGACGAAGATAGGGAAGTTGGGCCGACCCCCAAACCAGCCTACCGAACCCGCAAGCCGCCCTTCCACATCGCGGTTGCGCGGCCCTGCACGGGCATGCCGTCGAACGGGGTGTTGCCCGCGTAGGCCGCCATCTTTTTCGCATCGACCTGCCACGGGGTGCCGTCGTCGATCAGGATGAGGTCGGCCTCCTTGCCCGGCTCAAGGCGGCCCGCGTTGACGCCGAGCACGCAGGCGGGGGTGGCGGAAAGCATGTCGAACAGGCGGCCGAGCGCGACATGGCCGTCGCGCACCAGGTTCAGGCCCAGCGCGAGCAGGGTTTCGGCGCCCGCCATGCCGGGCAACGCCTCGGCAAAGGGGAGGCGCTTGTCTTCCGGGCCGCGCGGGTCGTGGCCCGAGGACAGGATGTCGATCGTGCCATCGGCGACCGCGGCGAGGCAGGCGTGACGGTCGTCCTCGGAGCGCAGCGGCGGCGACAGGCGCGCGAAGGTGCGGAAATCGCCGATCGCGGTGTCGGACAGGAACAGATGCGCGGGGGTGATGCCGCAGGTGACGGGGAGGCCGCTGGCCTTGGCGGCGCGAACAAGCGCGAGCCCGCGCGCGGTGGTGACCTGGCGGAAATGGACCGGCGCGCCGGTTTCCTCGACGAGCGCAAGGTCGCGCGCGATCGCGATCGCTTCGGCGATGGCGGGGGCTGAGGCGAGGCCGAGGCGGGTCGCCATTTCGCCGTCGGTCGCGACCGCACCCGCGGTGAGGCCTTCATCCTCGGCGTGGATGATCGTGACGAGACCGAGCGACGCGGCATAGGCCAGGACGCGGCGCATCACCCCGGCATCGGCAATGCGGGTGCGGCCGGTGGCGACGGCGCGGGCGCCGGCGCTTTTCATCAGGCCGATTTCGGCGAGTTCCTTGCCTGCGAGGCCTTTGGTGGCGGCGGCGACAGGATGGACCCACAGGTCGGGCTTGCCGCCCTTGGCAGCGCGCTCGACGAGGCCGGGGTCGTCGAGCGGCCCGGCGTCGGGCATCAGCGCCGCGCGGGTGATGCCGCCAAAGTGAAAAGCGGGTTTGTCGGTCGCGAACACGCCGAGGTCGATGATGCCGGGGGCGAGCCATTGGCCTTTGGCGTCGACGGTTTCGGTGCCGTCGGGAATGTCGGTCGGGTCGATAGCGGCGATGCGGCCGCCCGCCACGAGCAGGCTGCCCGGGCGCGGGGTGTCGCCGTCGATCAGCCGCGCGTTGGTGATGAGAAGCGGTTTCAGTTCCATCCCGCGACCCCCCGCTGGCGGCGCGTCAAAATATCGAGGCACGCCATGCGCACGGCGACCCCCATTTCGACCTGCTCGGTGATCGTCGAACGCGTGGGGTGGTCGGCGATGCTGCTGTCGATCTCGACCCCGCGGTTCATCGGGCCGGGGTGCATGACGATGGCATCGGGTTTCGCCTTTTCGAGGCGCTTGGGCGTGAGGCCGTAGAGCGCGTGATATTCGCGGGCGCTGGGCAGATAGGCGCCGTCCATGCGCTCGTTCTGGAGGCGGAGCATCATCACGACGTCGGCATCCTTCAGCCCTTCGTCCATGTCGGTGAAAGTCGTCACATGCATGCGCTCGATCGCAGGCGGGGTCAGGGTCGGCGGCGCGACCACGCGCACCTCGTTGCCGAGCAGGGTGAGCGCGAGGATGTTCGAGCGCGCGACGCGGCTGTGGAGGACGTCGCCGCAGATCGCAATCGTGAGCCCCTCGACGCGGCCGAGGCGGCGGCGGATCGTCAGCGCATCGAGCAAAGCCTGCGTCGGGTGCTCGTGGCGGCCGTCGCCGGCGTTGAGGACGGGGCAATCGACTTTATCGGCGATGAGCTGCACCGCGCCCGAGCTGCCGTGACGGATCACCATCGCGTCGGCGCGCATCGCGTTGAGCGTCATCGCGGTGTCGATCAGCGTCTCGCCCTTCTTCACGCTCGATTGCGCGGCGTGCATGTTGACGACGTCGGCGCCGAGGCGTTTGCCGGCGATTTCGAACGACAAGAGCGTGCGCGTCGAATTTTCGAAAAAGGCATTGATGATCGTGAGGCCGGCGAGCTTGTCATTGTGTTTTGCGGCACCCGCGCGGTTCAGATCGACCCACTCTTCGGCGGCGTCGAGGACATAGCTGATCTCCCACGGGGTCAGCTGGGCGATGCCGATCAGGTGGCGATGGCGAAAGGCATCGCCGCCGGGCGGATAGTCGCTGGCGGGTCGGATGGTGGAGGTTGTCATTAAAGCCGAGCGTCTACGCAGGAGTTGCGAAAATCGCAAGCCTGATCCTCCCCATGGCTTCGTCACAGGGAGGATTATCGGGTCATCGCGTCGATCGCGCCTTGCAGGATGAAGGCGGCGGCGGCGCTGTCGATGCGGTCGGCGCGTTTGGCGCGGCTGACGTCGGCGGCGATCATCGCGCGCTCGACCGCGGCGGTGGACCAGCGTTCGTCCCAGAGCAGTATGGGCAGGCCGAGCGGCAGCAGGTTGCGGGCGAAGGCGCGGGTGCTCTGGGTGCGCGGGCTGTCGGTGCCGTCCATGTTTAGCGGCAGGCCGACGACGAGGCCGACGATGCTGTGGGCGGCGAGCGCGGCCTTGAGCGCGTCGAGGTCGGCGGTGAATTTGGTGCGCTTGATCGTCTTGTCGGGGGTCGCGAAGCTCCAGTTCACATCGCAGGTCGCGACGCCGATGGTCTTGGTGCCGACGTCGAGACCTGCGAGGCGGCCGCCGGTCGGGAAATGGGCGGCGAAGTCGGGGGCGGCGGTGGTGATCATATCACCCTCTCTAACCGCTTGTGTCGAGCGAAGTCGAGACACGTCGCAGGGTTGCGCGTGCCAAGCGTGTCTCGACTTCGCTCGACACGAACGGAGTCAGGTATTCGGTGCTGCGACCGTAGGCGGTGTTGCCAAAGGCGTCGCCGCAGGCGGCACCGGCGACGGCTTGCCCTCGAAGGTTGCCAACCGCCGCAAAGCGTCTGCGCGGACGTTCGCCCAGAACAGGGTGATGTCATAGACATGGTAATTGTTGCCGGGCAGCACATAGCCCGCGACGACATAGTTTTTGGCGATCTCGGCATCGCCGATCATCAACAGGCCGCGCGTGTCATCGCATGTGGCGCCGATCTTGCCGACGCTGAGCGACCCGCTTTTGAAGCCTTCGGTGGGGACCAGCGTGCCGAGATTGGCGTCGGGTGCTGCCGCGGCGTCGCGGGTGCCGGTCAGCGGGTTGGTGCACAGCATCCGCGTGTCGGCGCGCGGGCGGCCGTCGAAGCCGATGGTGCCGTCATAGGCGGCGGTGACCATTTCGGGGTCGGCGGGGTCGGCAAAGCTCGCCCAACCGAGAATACATCCCTTTTGTTCGGGGGTCTCGCACGCGGGCAGACCGAGCGCCGTCATGTCGGTATCGAGGCTGATTGGCCAGCCGATGACATAGGCGGCGACGATGCGTTTCGCGAGCGGGGTGCCGGCGATGCGGTTCTTGAGCAAGGTGGTGAGGTGGAGCGCGCCCTGGCTGTGCCCGGCGAGGATGATCGGTTTGGTTTTGGGCTGGGCGGCGATGAAGGCGTCGAAGGCTTCCTCGACATCACGATAGGCGGCGTCGATCGCCTTGCCCGCGGTGACGCGGTCTTCGGCGAGGAACGCGCCGAGCGTCGCCTGGCGATAGCGCGGCGCCCAGATTTCGCCGGCGTCGGCAAAGGCGCTGGCCATGCCCTGAACGAACAGATTGGCGCGGTGGTCCGAATCGCGGTCTTCGAGCGGGGCGTTCCAGCTCGAGCGGCTGTAATAGCTGGTCGGGTGGACAAAAAAGACCGCGGCATCGCCGGGCGGCGGGGCGGCTTCGGCGGCGGTGGCGGGCGGGATCAGCTGGTCGCGCGACTGGGCGTCGGCGCTGTCGGGCGCGGTTCCGTCTTCGCTCTGGACGGCGGGGCGCCAGGCCGACGGATCCTTGTCCATTCCCGGCCGCGCGAACCACATTTTGGGGTCGTCATAGGCGTTGGGTTCGACCGCGGCCTGTTGTTTGAATTCGGCGCTGGGAACAAAGGCGACGCGCGCGAGCCAGCCCGGATAGAGCTGGTACACGATCCCGGCGGCGAGGATCAGCAGGATGATGGCGGCGATGACGTAAAGAAATTTGCGGGCCAAATGGGGGCTCCATGGGGGAGGGGAAG
>NZ_SCOT01000061.1 GCF_005502465.1 Sphingopyxis sp. L1A2A | reverse complement strand
CGCCTATTGCACGCGGCGGGGACAGGGGCAAGGCGGTGGTGGGAGCTTCAAGGCGGAAACGAAGCCGGCGAATCCTCCCCATCGACTTGCGATGGGGAGGGTTTTGCGGTCGCAACCGATCGCTCTCCCCCAACAGAAAAAGGGGCGCGGCTCTGCGTCCGCACCCCTTTTCCGTGTATCCCGCCGACAGGCTGGGAAGCTCAAATCACCGTGAAGCAAGCCGCAGCGGGCCGACTTTCGACGCCCACTGGATGCTCTCGCTGCCGCCCATCGCGCGGATGAAACAGGTCTGACCCTGCGCCTTCAGCTCGCGGCACAGATTATTCGCATCGGCGCGGGTCGCCAAACCGTTGACCGTCAGGCGATAAAAGGTGCGGCCCTTGACCGCCGCGGCGTGGCTCGATGCCGGGAAATTGGCCAGCATGGCGCTGCGTTTTTTCAGCCCGCCCCATTTTTCCTTGGCGATGCCCAGGCTGTCATAGGCGCCCAATTGCACCGCCCAGCCGGTCGGCTTTTTGGCGTTGAACGCGATCGCTTTCGGGATCAGCACCGTCGCCAGTTCCAGCGCCTGCTGCTGCGCCGGACGGATACGCCCCTCACCCGCGACGCGCGGCGCGGCGCGATAGGGAGCCGCGTCGGCCATGATGACTTCGGCGGCGGGGGCCGGTTGCGGCAATTCGGTGACCGGCACGGCGCCATTGGCGTTCCGCTCGGGCATCGGCAGTTCGACGCTGCGAATGGCGCTGCTCGCATCAGCCAGCACCGGGGCGACCACCGGCGGCGGCGGCGCATAGGCGGCGACCGGCGCCGGATCGGCGCTGGCCAGTTCGACCGCGGGTGCGCCGACGGGTGCGGCGGCCGCCATCTGCGTGTCACCAAAATTGCTCAGCGCCAGGCGGACCGGCATACCGGCGTCCGCCCGCACACTGGTGCCGATCAGGCTGGCGACGCGCAGCGGCGAGTTCGGCGTTTCGGCCAATTTCGACCATTCGGCCATCCGCGCTTCCAGCTTGGCGGCCGACAAATCCTGCGACGCCAGGATGCGCGCCTGCGCCCAGCGGCCCGACAGGGCAAAGGCGAGCGCCAGATTCTGCCGCGTGCGCGCGCCGGCTTCGGGGGCGCGGGCCGCTTCGCTCAGCACATAAATCGCGCCTTCGCTATCGCCGGCCAGCGCCAGCGCCAGTCCGATGTCCGACGCGGGCACCGTATCGCGGTGTGCTTGCAGCAGCGCGATCGCCTCGGCGGTCTTGCCCTGCGCGATCTGCGCCAGCGTCAGCGCAATGATCGTATTGCTGTCGCTCGCGCCCAATTCCATCGCTTCGGTGAGCGCACTCGTGGCCGATGCAAAGCGCCCGTCGTTGAGGTACGCCTGCCCCAGCAGCGCGCGATAGCTCGCGTCGCGCGGGCTCGCGGCCACCGCGGTTTCGGCCAGACCGACCGCCTTGCTGACCTTGCCCGCCTCCAGCGCGGCGCGTGCCTGCGTCGCCGATTTGGCGGCGGCCGCGGGCTTGCCCGCGGCGCGCGACGGCGCCTCGGCCATCGCGCCCATCCCGCTGCATCCGGTGGCAACACTCAGGACAAAGCCCGAAACGGCCAAGTTTATCAGCATCTTGCGGTTCATGTCAGGTCCCCCTTGATTGCGGTCAGCGCGGCATCGTCTGGCGCGTCGGGCGTGCGGCCGGCAGGCGGCTCGCCATGGCGTCGATTTCGGGCAGCGAAGACAGATATTCGTCGAGCAGGTCGGTCAGGATCACCTGCGACGACCGGTTCGTCACCGCACTCGCCAGCCGCAACCGCAGATGGCGTTCGGCATCGAGGCGCAGCGTGAACGCCGCCTTTTCACGGGCACGCAGCGCGCGCGGCGCCTTTTCCTTCTTCGGTTTCGGCACCGGCCGGGCTTCGACCTTGCGCGCCACGGCGGCGACCCGGTCGATCAGCGATTCCTGCTGGCGGACGATTTCGGGGACTTCGTGCGCCTCTGCCTCAAACGCGTCAGCGCCATAATTTTCGGCACCATAGGCTTCGGCGCCATAATCGTCGGCAACGGCGTCCGTCAGTTCATGGCCGACGCTGTCGTCGACCGCATGTTCGGCCTCGACATTATGCGCGGGCACCGAACCGGTCAGCAACGGCTTCAGATCCAGCATACGCGCCGGCTCACCCGACTGATCGGGATCGACGTCATAGCCCATGTCGTTCCAGCCCAGGTCATCATAACCGACGGCGTTGGTGGGTGCGGGGCCGCTGCCCAGCGGCTGGCGGCGCATGGCGGGCCGTGCGCCGCCCTTGCGGGCCAGCAGTCCGGCGCTCAGCGATGCGAGAGGTTTGGGTTCGCCCATGGTTCCGATCCCTCCCGTCACTGGCCAGCGATGCGGCGGCCAAAGCCACCGCCCATCGGACGAACCGCACCATAATTGCCCTGCGTCGGGATCGGCGCGGCAAAAATCGTGCGGCGGAAATTCTTTTCGAGCCGGTCGCTCATGTAGGTCCACAGCTGGCGGATCTCTTCGGCCGACCGGCCGTTCGGATCGACTTCCATCACCGTGCGGCCGTCGATCATCGACGCGGCATAATCGGTGCGGTGGTGCAGGGTAATCGGGGCGACGGTGCCATGCTGCGACAAGGCAACCGCGGCCTCGCTGGTGATCTTGGCCTTGGGGGTCGCGCCGTTGACGACGAACACCAACGGCTTGCCGGCGCGTTCGCACAGGTCGACGGTGGCGCCGACGGCGCGCAGATCGTGCGGGCTGGGCCGGGTCGGGACAACGATCAGTTCGGCGACCGAAATCACGCTCTGGATCGCCATCGTGATCGCCGGCGGCGTATCGATGACCGCCAGCTTAAAGCCCTGCTGACGCAGGATTTCCAGGTCGGACGCGAGCCGCGCCACGGTGGTCTGGGCAAAGGCGGGAAGGTCGGTCTCGCGCTCGTTCCACCAATCGGCGAGCGAGCCTTGCGGATCGATGTCGATCAGGACGACGGGCCCCGCACCGGCAAGCTGCGCTTGCACCGCAAGATGCCCCGAAAGGGTCGTTTTTCCCGACCCGCCCTTTTGTGAAGCCAATGCCAAAACGCGCACAGCTGTCCCCCTGAAAAACCACGAATTGGCGGTGGAATGCCATGCGGGGCGCTAAAATTGAGTTAACGATGATAAAAAGAAGGTGAACGGCTCGCTCGCCATCATGGTTAACAAGGCCTCAAGAGACACTTGTCCCGAAATGGATCAAATATGCTAGAAGGCGGGGGTTGCTAACGCGGTGTTAGCCATTCCACGCTAAGAAACCCCCGGGGACTGCAGCAATGCCAGTCATTGGAGAATATGATGCGTCACTTCCGCACCGCCGTTTCGTTGGCGTTGCCGCTGCTCGCGGTAACGATGCTGACCGCGCCCGCCTATGCCGACGTCAAGGATGGCGTCGATGCGTGGCAGCGCGGCGACTATCAGGGCGCGGTCGCGCAGTGGCGCCCCGAGGCGCTGGCGGGCGATGCCGATGCCCAGTTCAACCTGGGTCAGGCCTATAAGCTCGGCCGCGGCGTTCCCGCCGACCTCGACCAGGCCGAAGCCTGGTATCGCCGCGCCGCCAAACAGGGGCATTTGCAGGCCGAGGATAATCTCGGCCTTGTCCTGTTCACCGCCAACCGCCGCGACGAGGCGATGCCGTTCATCCGCCGCTCGGCCGAACGCGGCGAACCGCGCGCCCAATATGTCCTTGGCACCGCGCTGTTCAACGGCGACCTCGCGCCGCAGGATCTGCCGCGCGCCTATGCGCTGACCAAACGCGCCAGCGACGCCGGGCTCGGCATCGCGTCGGCGCGTCTGGCGCAGCTCGACAGCCTGATCCCGCTCGACCAGCGCCAGCGCGGCCTCGCGATGCTGCCCGAAATCGAAAAGAACGAGGCGCGCGCGCGCCTGTCCGCGGTAACCGCCGCGGCGGCGCCCGCGGCAAAACCCGCCCCCGCCTCGCCGATCCGGACCGCCAGCCTGCCCGCCTCGGTCCCCGGGGCGAACTATTCGCCGCCGCCGGTGATCCCTGCCATACCGCCGCGCGGGCGGCCGGTGGAACTGCCGCCGCTGCCCAGCGTCACTACCATGCCGACGCCCGCCGCGCAGGCTGCCGCACTCGCCGCCGCCGAAGCCACCGCGGCTGCCGACGCGGCCAAAGCAAAGCCGGGTACGACCTATGCCCCGCCGCCCGCAAGTGGCGCGCTGCCGCCCGCTCCGGCCAAAGCCAAACCGCCCGCCAACAACGCGCCTATCGCAGTCCGCGAAACCCCGACCCCGGCGCGTGCCACCGGCGGTACCAGCCCCTGGCGCGCCCAGCTCGGCGCCTTCGGGGTCGAGGCCAATGCGCGCAACCTCTGGGCGTCGCTCGGCAAAAAATATCCTGCCGTCGCCGCACGCCGGCCGACCTACGTCAAGACCGGCAAGGTCACCCGCCTCCAGACCGGCGGCTTTGCCAACAAGGGCGAAGCCAACAACTTCTGCGCCGCGCTCAGCAAGAGCGGGCAGGCCTGTCTGGTCGTCGATAAATAACGCCACATCCTCCCCGTGACGAAGTCATGGGGAGGGGGACCGCTTGCGAAGCAAGGGGTGGAGGGGCAGCGACGGTAGCGCCAAAGCCCCTCCGTCAGTCCTGCGGAATGCCACCTCCCCATCGCTACGCGACAGGGAGGATCAACAACCGGCTACTTCGCAACCTCCGCCTTCTCGGCCGTCAACCGCTTCGCCAGCGCCCGACGCGACCGATCAGCATAGGCCCGGCACGCCCCCGGCCTCGCATTATACCGCCCCTCGCCCGCATTGTCGGGATGCGCCGATATCAGGATGTCGCAGCGCAGCGCCTCCATCGTGCGGTAACTTTGCGCAAAACCCGCCACAAACGGCGCCCCTGCGGCGCTGCTGAACCGGTAACCATCCGCCGACACCGGGTTCAGGCTCGATGCAAAGACGATCGCCTTGCACGTCTTGCCCTCGCACGCCTGCCAGCTCCAGCTCATACTGCCGATCGTATGCCCCGGGGTTGCGTGCGCGGTGATCGCCCCCTTACCCAGCCGCAGCACCTCGCCGTCCGCCATCACCCGCATCGGCGTGGTCACCGCGGGCCAGCTGCCGCCATAGGCCAGCTGCGGATCGTCGGCGGCGTGGCGCCCCGACCGCAGCCCTTCGGCACCGCGCGCGCTGGCGACCACCGTCGCGCCGGTATCGCGCGCCAGCGCCGCCAGCCCGCCGGCATGGTCGAAATGCGGCTCGGTGCTCAGAATAAATTTGATGTCTTTGGGGTCGAACCCCAATTTGCGGACATTCGCCAGGATCGCGGGCGCCGCCTGCGGCAGCGCGCCATCGACCAGCACCAGCCCGGCGCCGGTATCGATCAGCGCCACGCTCAACCCGCCAAAACCGACCAGATAGCTATGCCCGTAAATCTTCTCGGGCGCGGCGGGCGCCAGCCACTCGGCCGATCGCGACGTCGTGATCGGCTGGGTCAGCGGATCGACCGCGGGGACCGGCGCCCCGCTGGCGGCGGCAAGCCAGGTGAACAGGCTGATGGCTTCAAACATTGTCGTCTCCTTCGCAGTCAAAATGCCCAGCGGCGGCGCGTCCGGCAAAGCATCATTTCTCGACAAAGCCATGAGAGTTTCTCATATCTCTCGTCATCCCGGACTTGATCCGGGATCGATTGGCGCCGCGCCCGTGCGTTTGGACCCCGGATCAAGTCCGGGGTGACGAGGCGCAGGAAATAGCGACGAATTTCTGGAGATGACCGGTGGACCGCGCCCAACTGCCCTTGAACGCCCTGCGCGCCTTCGACGCCGCCGCCCGCCACCTCAACTTCACCCGCGCCGCGATCGAGCTGTGCGTCAGCCAGGGCGCGGTCAGCCATCAGGTTGCCCAGCTCGAACGCCGCCTCGGCACCCGCCTGTTCCACCGCCTGCCGCGCGGCCTCGCACTCACTGACGAGGGGCATGCGCTGGTCCCCGTCGTCGCCGACGCCTTCGACCGCGTCGCCGCCACGCTCGATCAATATAGCGGCGGCCGCTTTCGCGAGGCGCTGAAGGTCGGGGTCGTCGGCACCTTCGCCACCGGCTGGCTGCTCCCGCGCCTCGACGCCTTTGCCCGCGCCCATCCGGGCATTGACCTGCGCATCTCGACCAACAACAACCGCGTCGATCTGGCGGGCGAGGCGCTCGACTATGCGATCCGCTTTGGCGATGGCGCCTGGCACGGCACCCACGCCGAACCGCTCCTCGCCGCCCCGATGGCGCCGCTCTGCACCCCGGCCATCGCCGCAAAGCTCAAAACCCCGGCCGACCTGATCCCCGAACGCCTGCTGCGCTCGTACCGCGCCGACGAATGGGCGCTGTGGTTCGCCGCCGCCGGGGTCGCCGCCCCCGTTCTCCGCGGCCCGGTCTTCGACAGCAGCGCCTTGATGGCGAGCGCCGCCGCGGCAGGCTTCGGCGTCGCGCTCGCCCCGCCCGCGATGTTCCCCCGCGAGCTCGCGTCGGAACAGCTCGTCCAGCCCTTCGATGTCACCATCGACGCCGGCCGCTACTGGCTCACCCGCCCGATGTCGCGTCCCGAAAGCGACGCGATGGCGCGCTTTCGCGGCTGGCTCGTCGGCGAAATTGCAGGAGAGCTAGGCGCCTCGCGATCACGCGATTGAAGGTCTGCAGTGGGTTGGATTTAAGACGTTCCCCTCCCTTTCAGGGAGGGGTTAGGGGTGGGTGCGAGCGCTAGCGAGCCGAGGCAGAGCGCCGCCTTCGGCGGCCACCCACCCCCGACCCCT
>NZ_SCOT01000060.1 GCF_005502465.1 Sphingopyxis sp. L1A2A | reverse complement strand
CGCCCGCGCCTCGACCCACGCCACCCGCCCGTCGGCGAACGTCTCGCGCTTCCACAGCATCACGTCGGTCTTCAGCCGGTCGATCAGAAACTCGCACGCCGCCAGCGCCTCGCTGCGGTGCGGACTGCTCGCCAGCACCAGCACGATCGTGTCGCCCGGCGCCATCGCCCTGACGCGATGGATCAGCGTCAGCGCCGCGAGCTGCCAGCGATCTGCCGCGGCATGCGCCAGATCGGCCAGCCCCGCTTCGGTCATCACCGGATGATGCTCGAGGAACAGTTCGACCAGCCCGCCCTCGCCGCGCACCCGCCCGATAAAGCTGGCGCTCGCGCCGTGTCCCCCCGCATCGTGCAGGTCGAGTTCGGCGCCGACGTCGATCGCCGCGGGGTGGACCGCGACGCGGATCATCCGCCGGTCACCGGCGGAAACAGCGCAACCTCGCGCGCCCCGATCAGCGGCGCGTCAGGGCCCATCATCACCCCGTCGATCGCGACGCGAATGCGATGCGGTTCGGCAAAGGCCAAAGCTCCGCGCGCGTCACGCGCCGCCAGCCACGCCAGCAATGCGGTCAGGTCGGTCACCTTGGCGGGCAGCTCGACGACCTCGTCGGCCACCCCCATCCGCTCACGCACCCAGGCGAAATAAGCGATGTTCAGCGCCATGCGCCTTCAATCCATATGCTTCAGGCCGACGCGCAGATAATCCCAGCCGGTGATCAGCGTCAGCACCGCGGCGCCCCACAGCGTCGCCAGCCCGACCGTCTTGACCCACTCCAGCGCGGGCAGCGCCCCGGCCAGGATCAGCGCCCCGAACGAAACGAGCTGAAACGTCGTTTTCCATTTCGCCAGCTGGGTCACGGGCATCGACACTTGCAACGTCGCCAGAAATTCACGCAGTCCCGACACGATGATCTCGCGCAGCAGGATCATCAGCGCCGCGATGACATGATAGCCGGTGATGTCGCGGGTAAAGACGAGCAGCAGGATCACCGCGGCAATCATGATCTTGTCGGCGATCGGATCGAGGAACGCGCCCAGCCGCGACACGATCCCGCGCGACCGCGCCACATAGCCGTCGAAATAATCGGTTATGCCCATCAGACAGTACAGCACGAACGCCAGCGCATAGTCGATCGGCTTGGGCTGGTGCGATCCTTCGACGACCCCCGGCCACAGCAGGAACAGCAGGATCGGCACCGCCAGGATGCGCGACAATGTCAGAATGTTCGGAAGACTGAGCATGACCCCTGATTCCCGCCGCGATGGCGCGCTAGTCCCAAAATGGGCTTTGACCCTGCCAGCCCTAGCCGATAAGTCCCACCAGCGACAACCGAATTGCCCGCAAATCGCGTGGTGACCGAATTATCTGAAGAGATGGGATCACGCATGACCGGCTCCTTTGCGCTGTTGAAGCAACGCCGGTTTCTCCCCCTCTTCGTCACCCAGCTGCTCGGCGCGTTCAACGACAATCTGTTCAAGAATGCGATGGTCCTTTTCGTCGTGTATGGGGTGTTCAACGACGAGGCATCGGAAACCGCGTTCAGCGCGGTGGCGACCGGCCTGTTCATCCTGCCCTTCTTCCTGCTCTCGGCGCTCGCCGGGCAATTGGCCGACACCCGCGACAAGGCGCGGATCATCCGCATCGTCAAATTCTGCGAGATCCTGATCATGATCGTCGGCGGCGCCGGGCTCGTCCTCGCGTGGCTGGGCTTTGCGGTGCATCTGATCGCCATCCCGCTGATGATGCTCGCGCTGTTCGCGATGGGCATTCACTCGACCTTCTTCGGGCCAATCAAATATGCGATCCTGCCGCAGCATCTGAAAAGCGACGAAGTGCTGGCCGGAACCGGACTGGTCGAGGCAGGCACCTATATCGCGATCCTCGCCGGGACCATCCTGGCGGGGGTCATTGACGTCGAATGGGCGGCGCTCGGGGTCGTCCTCGTCGCCGCCGTCGGTTACTGGACCGGGCGCAAGGTGCCGCCGGCGCCGCCCGAACATGCAGAAACCGGCATCGACTGGCACATCATCCGATCGTCGGTCACCCTCGTCCGCGGCACGATGCACATCCCGCGGCTGTACCTCGCGATCCTGTCGATCAGCTTTTTCTGGACGATCGGCGCGGTGCTGTTCATCCAGTTCCCGCCGCTCGTGAAGAATATCCTCCACGCCGACAAAAGCGTCGCCAGCTTGTTCCTGGCCGTCTTTTCGATCGGCATCGCGATTGGCTCGGTCGCGGTAAACCGCCTGCTCAAGGGACAGGTGTCGGCGCGCTACAGCCCCGCCAGCGTGCTGGTGATGGGCGCCTTCGTCCTCGCCTTTTACTGGGTGTGCCGCAACTGGGAGCATGATCCTTCGGGCGCGATGTACGGCATCGCCGGATTCCTGAACCACGCCGACGTCATCCCGCTGCTCGCCAGCCTGCTCGGCATCGCGATCAGCGGCGGGATGTTTGTCGTGCCGCTCTATGCCTTCCTGACCACCACCGTCCCCAAGGACCAGACCGCGCGCACCGTCGCGGCAAATAACATCGTCAACTCGGGCGCGATGGTCGTCGGCTCGCTACTGGCAATTGGGCTCGGCTTTGCGGGCATCGGCGTCGTCGACCAACTGCTGATGAGCGCGGTGATGTGCCTGATCAGCGCTTGGCTGGCGGTCAAGCTGCACCGGGCGTGTGATTGAGGCGGGGATTCAGCCAACTTCGGCTTTGGGGCGGGAAGCGGCCCTACGCCTTCCTCGTCATTCCCGCGAAAGCGGGAACCCAGCGCGCAACGCTGGCTCGCTGGGTTCCCGCTTTCGCGGGAATGACGAAGGGAAGAGAAGGCGTCCGCAACCGGTCGTTAGCTGCCGCTAAATCAAAAACATCATCGTCGCGGTGAAGAACATCGCGAAGCTCTGCAAAAACAGCCGCAGGTCGCTGCCTGCAAAGATCGTCACGGGTTCGCGGTGCACCGCGAGCGCCTGCCGCAATTCGCCCTGCCAATCGGCGGGCGCGCTCAGACGGGCGATGGTCAGCTGGCGGGCGCTATGCGCCTGAAGACGGCGGCGAATATCGATGTGATCCGAGTCCATGCCCGGCAACCTAAGACGGTCTTAACGACTTGGTAAGGTTAAAAGATCGTTAACGGATGCGGCGTGTCAAAGCGGCACAGCGACTAGTCTTTCGGGATCGGACGGACCCGCACCGGCCGCGGATCGCGCGCCCCCGCCTGGAACGGCTTGCAGCGTTGCGGCCGCATCCGCTGGCCGAGGCACAACCGCACCTCTTTGAGCCAGCCCTGCCGGTCGGTCGTCACCGCGATCATCGGAGCGGACACCCCGCGATTGGCCGCGGCAAAGGCGCGGCGGACGCTGCCCGCGGTTTGCGGTCGCGCCGCCAGCGCCGCCATGTCGGGAAAGCGCACCGCGCCGAACAGCATCGCGGCCGAGCGGAAATAGGCGGCCGGGTGCGGGCTCATGCAGGTGCCGTGTTTGGCCCATTCGTGCTGAAGCAGCTGCGGCGACGGGGTCATGCACAGATGCTGGCGGAGCACCGGTTGCGGGACGATCTTCGCCGGGCGGCACCATTGCGGGTAATCGCGGCTGTCGGTTTCGGGCCACAGCCCGTGCAGCACCCAGCCGAAACGGCCATTGTCGCCCGAACATTGCAGGCGGTCGCGGGTATCGCGCGGATTGCGGACATCGGCGCAATGCTGCGGCGACCAGCTCATACTGAGCAGATAGCCGGTGATCGGCGGCTTGCGCACCGGCTCGCCGCGGCGCGGCTGTTCGAGCCGCGGCACCGTGATGCGATCGGGAATTTTGCAGCCAAGCGCCTGGGCCTGCGCCGCGGTAGGCGCGAGGAGCAGCGCCAGCGCGGCGAGGTTAGACCAGCGCAAAATCGAGTCCGACATCCGCCGCCGGCGCCGATTGGGTGAGCCGCCCGACTGACACATAGGTCACCCCGGTCGCGCCGATCGCGCCGATCGTATCGAGCCTTACCCCGCCGGAAGCCTCGGTCGGCACCTTGCCGCCAACGATGGCGACGCAGGTCCGCAAGTCATCGAGCGTCATATTGTCGAGCAGCAGGTGCGTCGCCCCGGCGGCCAGCGCGGGCTCGACCTGCGCCACCCGGTCGACCTCGACGATGATCCGCTCGATCCCCGCCGCGACGGCGCGGCGCACCGCTTCCTCGACCGACCCGGCGACCGCGACATGATTGTCCTTGATCATCGCCGCGTCCCACAATCCCATGCGGTGATTGGTCGCGCCGCCCATCCGCGTCGCATATTTCTCCAGCACCCGCAGGCCGGGGATCGTCTTGCGGGTGTCGAGCAAGGTCGCACCGGTCCCTGCCAGGGCGTCGACATATTGGCGCGTCATCGTCGCAATGCCCGACAGATGCTGCACGGTGTTCAGCGCCGATCGTTCGGCGGTCAGCATCGCGCGCGCATTGCCCGACAGGCGCATCAAATCGCTGCCCGCGGCCACCTCGGCGCCCTCGGCGACCAGAATTTCGATTTCCATGGCCGGTTCGAGCGCGCGAAAAAACGCTTCGGCGATCGGCAGCCCCGCGACAATGATCGCATCGCGGCTGTCCATCACCCCGCCGAAGCGCGCGTCGGCGGGAATCACTGCCATCGACGTAATGTCGCCCCCCGCCCCCAGATCCTCGGCCAAGGTGGCACGAACAAAGGCATCGAGGTCGAAATCGGGCAGGGAAAATTGGGTCATGACCCTGCGATAATGGGCGGCCCCAGCAAATCAACTTGACGTTTACGTAAACTATGGCCGAGATGGCGTGCAAGGCACGAACCCAAGCTCGTCATTGCGAGGAGCCGAAGGCGACGCGGCAATCCAGAGTGTGCATAAACCGCTCTGGATTGCTTCCCCCGGCTTTCGCCGGGGTCGCAATGACGAATGGGATGGTTGGCCGCTTAGGGAGAAACAAACCATGCAATCCCCCATCTGCGCGATGCTCGGCAT
Source organism: Sphingopyxis sp. L1A2A (assembly GCF_005502465.1). Lineage (GTDB taxonomy): Bacteria > Pseudomonadota > Alphaproteobacteria > Sphingomonadales > Sphingomonadaceae > Sphingopyxis. The sequence goes on along the minus strand of NZ_SCOT01000060.1, from coordinate 3,523 downwards.
CGAATTCCCTCTGCTCGCCTTCTCGCACTGCCGCGACGTCGTCGTCGCGGTGTCGAAAGCGGGCGGCATGGGCGTCTTTGGCGCCGCGTCGCTGCCGCCCGAACGGCTTGAGGAAGAGCTGGCGTGGATCGACGCGCATATCGGCGGGCGCCCCTATGGCGTCGACCTGATCGTCCCCAACAGCTTTGCGGGCAAGGGCGAGAGCCGGAGCGCGCCGCCGCCGATCCCCGCTGAACATAAGGCGTTCGTCGCCGACCTGCTCGGCAAGCATGGGGTCGATGACGGCCATCTCGCGCGCCCCGCCGTCGGCGGCGGTCTCGGCGACAACATGACCGACGACGGCGCCGCGGCGCTGCTCGAAGTCGCGTTTCGCCACCCCATCGGCCTGATTGCCAACGCGCTCGGCGTCCCGCCGCCGCTGATGCTCGAACTCGGCAAACGCCACAACATCCCCGTCGCCGCGCTCGTCGGCACCCGCGACCATGCGCTGGCGCAGGTGCGTGCCGGGGTTGATATCCTCGTCGTCGCGGGCGGCGAAGCGGGCGGCCATTGCGGCGAAGTCGCGACGATGGTGCTGGTGCCCGAGGTCGCGGCGGCGGTCGAGGCGGTCGGCGCCACCACGCCGATCCTCGCCGCGGGCGGCATCGTCACCGGGCGCCAGATGGCGGCGGCGATGGCGATGGGCGCGCACGGCGCCTGGACCGGATCGGTGTGGCTGACCACTGCCGAGGCCGAGACCAACCCGGTGGTGAAGGAAAAGATGCTGCTCGCCAGCTCGCGCGACACGGTGCGATCGAAAAGCCGCACCGGCAAACCCTCGCGCCAACTGCGCTCGCCATGGACCGACGCGTGGGAAGCCGAGGGAGCGCCGAAACCGCTGCCGATGCCGCTGCAATCTTTGGTCAGCGAACCCGCTCTGCGCCAAGTCGATAAGCTGGCCGAAGGCGGCCACGAGGGCGCCAAGGCGCTGGCGACCTATTGGGTCGGTCAGGGCGTCGGCTTGATGAACGAGGCGATGAGCGCCGGCCAGGTCGTGCAGGAATTCAAGGCCGACTGGATCGCCGCGTGCGAGCGGCTGAACGGCTTTATCGGCGAATAGTAGCGCACCCTCCCCCTTGATGGGGGAGGCAGCGAGATTTGGCGGCTTGCCGCCTAGTCGCAGTGGTGGGGGTGCGCTCTTGGCCTGAAGCGGCGCCACAAAATCGCGCCGTCACCCCCATCCAACTTCGCCTAGCCACATTCGTGGCAAGGCTGCGTATCCTTCCCCCATCAAGGGGGAAGAATGGATGTTCAGCCCACCGTCGCTTTGACGATCTTGCCCGGTTCGCGCGGCGGCTCGCCCTTGGGCAGCGCGTCGACATTGTCCATGCCTTCGATCACTTCGCCCCAGGCGGTGTATTGATTGTCGAGGAAGCGGGCGTCGTCGAAGCAGATGAAGAACTGGCTGTTCGCGCTGTTCGGATTCTGCGCCCGCGCCATCGAGCAAACCCCGCGGACGTGCGGCTGGCTGTTGAATTCCTGCGGAAGGTCGGGCAGCGGGCTGCCGCCCATGCCGGTACCGGTCGGATCGCCGCCCTGCGCCATGAAGCCCGGGATCACGCGGTGGAACACGACGCCGTCGTAAAAGCCTTCGCTGGCGAGCTGGGTAATCCGCTCGACGTGCAGCGGCGCCAGGTCGGGGCGCAGGCGGATGACGACATCGCCGGTCGACAGCGAAAGGGTGAGGGTCTGGTCGGTCATGATCGGCTCCTGTCAAAAATATTGGCGGTGCCATAGCGAGACGCGCCGCCAAAGCCACGCATTAATTGCCCCAGCCGCCTCCCCCGGCGTTGCCATATGACGGCGCCGGGACTAGGGGAAGGCACGGCCCGTCGGCGAACCGCCGGCTTTGACAGGGAGGACCGCGCGATGGACAACCGCGAAGAATCCCGGTCCGCCGAGGATGTCGCCATCACCGACGATCGCGACCGCGATCCCGTAGCGCGCGAGACCGAAACCGAGCTGGACGAAGACGACCGGCTGAGGCCCGAATTTGTCCGCGACGTCATCGAACTGGCCGAGGCCGGTGAAGGTGAAGCGGCGCGCGAACGGATCGGCCGTCTGCACCCCGCCGACATCGCCGATCTGTTCGAGCTGGCGCGCAGCGACGAACGGCCGATGCTGGCCGCGGTGCTGGGCAATATGCTGTCCGCCGACGTGCTGGCGGAAATGAACGATTATGTGCGCGAGGAGCTGATCGATCTGCTCGCGCCGGAGCAAGTCGCCGAACTCGCGTCCGAACTCGATACCGACGATGCCGTCGCGATCATCGAGGATATGGAGGCCGACGAGCAGCAGGCGGTGCTCGACGCGATGGAGCCCGAGGATCGCGCCGCGATCGAGGACGCGCTCTCTTTCCCCGAGGAATCGGCCGGGCGCCTGATGCAGCGCGATCTGGTTGCTGTCGCCGAACATGTCACCGTCGGCGATGTCATCGACCGGCTGCGCGAAGATACCGACCTGACCAGCGATTTCTGGGAAATCTTCATCGTCGATCCGATGCATCGCCCGGTCGGCACCTGTCAGCTCAGCTGGATCCTGCGCACCCCGCGCGACATCGCGATCAGCGACGTGATGAAGCGCGAACAGACGTTGATCCCGGTCGACATGGACCAGGAAGAGGTCGCGCTGCGTTTCCAGAAATATGCGCTGATCTCGGCCGCCGTCGTCGACCGCGCCGGGCGGCTCGTCGGAATGATCACCGTCGATGACGTGGTGCATATCATTCAGGAAGAGGCGGGCGAGGATATCCTGCGCCTGTCGGGGGCCGGTGACGGCGACATCAACGAACCGATCCGCGAAACCTACAGCGCCCGCGTGCGCTGGCTGGTCGCCAATCTTGGCACCGCGCTGCTGGCGTCCTCGATCGTCGGATTTTTCGGCGGCGCGATCGAACAGATGGTCGCGCTCGCGGCGCTGATGCCGATCGTCGCCGGGGTCGGCGGTAACGCTGGAACCCAGACGCTGGCGGTGACGGTGCGTGCGCTCGCGATGAACCAGCTCACCGATTCGAACAGTTTTCGCGCCATCTGGCGCGAAATGAAGATCGCGCTGCTGAACGGCGGGACGATTGCGCTGATCGCGGGCTGCGCCACCGCGCTGTGGTTCGCCAACCCGCAGCTGGGCGCCGTGATCGCCGCAGCGATGGTCGTGAACATCTTTGTCGCCGGGGTCGCCGGGGTCGCGATCCCGCTGCTGCTCGACCGGCTCGATCAGGACCCCGCCGTCGCGAGCTCGATTTTTGTCACCATGACCACCGACTCCATGGGCTTTCTGGCCTTCCTTGGCCTCGCGGTGCTCAGTGGCCTGACCACCCTGGGATAATCAAGGCACTGGAATCAAAAGTCGATTCCAGTGCCTCCAAAAATCTTCGAAAAAAATTTCGCCCGCGCATTTTTTTCGGGAACTTATCGAACATTTGGCTCGTTTCCCATTCGAGCAGCGATTATCGCCCCCCCGCAGCGCTGCTCAGCAACATTGGCCC